>NZ_JAYEER010000002.1:0-675732 GCF_034653355.1 Nitrospirillum guanabarense | reverse complement strand
TTATCGATTGCACCAATCCATCGACGGCGACCATCGCGCCGGAACCCCGCCGCAGGGTCCGGTGGAGGAACGCGTGGCCGCCATCTGGGCCGCCGTGCTGAAGGTCGACAGCCTGCGGCGGGAGGATGATTTCTTCCAGCTGGGCGGCGACAGTCTGCGGGCGACAGCCATGGTGAACCGCGTGCGTCGGGAATTCGCCTGCACGGTCAATGACCTGTATGAGAATCCCCGCCTGGAGGACTTCGCCCGCCGCTGCCGGCCGCAGGCGGGCCAGCTGACCGGCCTGATTGCCGGTGCCCGTGCGCACTGGCAAGCATTCAAGGCCCGCGAGGCCGCATTCGAGGCGGCGCGCGAAGCCACGCTGGAACCGCTGCTGGCCGCATATCGCCAGCGCTACGAAACCCTGGCGGCCTCGGCCCCGGTGGCGGCGCGCCCTTATGGCCATGTCCTGCTGACCGGCGCCACCGGCTATCTCGGCGCCTATCTGTTGCGCCACCTGGCGGCGGATCCGGCGCGGCGCGTCACCGCCCTGATCCGCGGCCACGACGATGCGGAGGCGCATGCGCGCCTTACCGAGGTGCTGCGGCATTATTTCGGCGCCGAGACGGCGTCCGATCTGCTGGCATCCGACCGGGTGCGAGCTTGGGCCGGCAACCTGCGAGCGCCGGATCTGGGCTTGGCCGAGGGTCGGCATGAGGCCCTGGCGATGGACGCCGACGCCATCCTGCACTGCGCCGCCAACGTCAGCCACTACGGCCATTACCGCGACAGCCACGCCGACAACGTCCAGGCCACCCGCCACCTGCTGAACCTGGCGGTGGAGCGGGGCCGGCGCACCGGCCACACGGCCGACATGCACTTTATCTCCACCCTGTCGGTGTGCGGCCGATCGCCCGAGGACGGCTACCGCCTGTATACCGAGTATGACGAGCACCACGCGGCGCTGGACGACAACTACTACGTCCGCAGCAAGCAGGAGGCGGAGCACCTGGTGGTGGCGGCGCGGGGCGAGATCGCCAACGCCAGCATCCACCGCGTGGGCAACATCGTCTTCGCGTCGGAAGGCGCCGCCCTGCAGCGCAACATCCGGCAGAACGCCTTCTTCCGCCTGACGGCGGCGCTGACCCGCCTGCGCTTCCTGCCCGAGGACATGCACGCCTGGCTGTGCCATGTCGACAAGGTGGCGGAGGCGGTGGTGACCCTGGCGCAGGCGCCGGATCTGGCCCACCACACCCATCACGTCGACCACGCCCGCCGCGATTTCCTGGCCCAGGTCATGCGGGCGGCCCCCGGCATGGCCAGCCATCTGGACACCGGCAGCTACAACCAATTGCTGGAGCGGATCGAGACCGCCCTGAACGACCCGGCGATGGAAAAACCGCTGGCCGAGCTGCTGCCCACCTTCGGCGTCTATCGCCAGGAATCGCCGCACGAGCGGGACCGCCGCACCGAGTTGGCGACGGCCAAGACCCAGGCCTTGCTGGCCCGCTTGGGCTTCCGCTGGCCGGACGGGCTGCCCGCCGACGGGCTGGCCGCGATGATGGAGGCCGCCCGTGACGCCTACTGACCATTCTCCGAACCCTCAGCCCCTCCTGTTTCCAAGACGGTGACGAGCCATGTTGACCCATCTTGAAGACCTAGGCCTCCGCATCGGCGACTTCGCCCTGTCGCCCATGCCCGAGCGGGAACGCCTGTGCGTAAAGGCGGCATTGCGGGACTTATACGGCCCCGACCTCCGGATCGAGCGGCTGGTGCCGCCTGCCGCACCCGTGGAGCTGCGCGCCGCCCTTACCGCGGCCAGCCCCACCCTGGCCGCCACGGCCGAGGCGCTGTGCCATATCCTGGAGACCGACTACAGCGGCATCGCCGTGCGCCAGGCCGGCCTCGCGCACCTGGAGCTGGAGGATCGGGCCCAGGTGCTGTTCGCGCTGGCCGCGTGCATGGGTCGGCCGACGGCGACGGACCAGGTGAACCGCCGCGTCATCTGGGACGTGAAGGTACGGCAGCAGAAGGCGGCCACCACCTTTTCCGAGCATGCCGACGAGGCCGACCTGCACACCGACACGCAGTACTTCGCCCGGCCGGAGCGGTACATGATGCTGTACTACATCCGCCCGGCGGCCTGCGGCGGCGGCATCTCGCTGGTGCGCGACCTGCAATGCCTGAAGCGGTCCCTGTCCGCGACCGAGGAGGGGCGCTGGGCCATTGACCTGCTGTCGCGCAAGGTGCTGCCGTTCCGCATTCCCGGCGTCTTCACCGCCAACGGCGGCACGGACACGGTGGAGGTGACCTTCGCCACCATCTTCGCCGAACGGCCCGGCATCCGCTTCCGCGCCGACACGCTGATGAAGGGACTGGCCCTGCACCCGGCCGCCGACACACCGGACGTGCGCCGGGCGCTGGACCTGCTGCTGACGGAGGCGCGGCGGCCCGAGGCCCTGCTGCGGATCTCCATGCCGGCGGACAGCATCCATTTCGTCAACAATCACATGGCCTTGCACGGTCGCACCGCGTTCGAGGATCATGAGCGCCACGTCTGGCGCATCCGCGTCGACGATGACGTGCCGCTGTCCGCCCATGGCGGCGCGGACGCCCCCAGCGTAGGACGGGCCGCGTGAACCTTCTTCGCCTGATCAAGCTCATCGGTCCCGCCCGCATCCGGCGCCTGTTGTTGGCGGCGGCGGGATCGGCATTGTCCAGCACCCTGATCCTGGTCATCGTCAACGCCGCCGCCTCCGAAATCGCGGAGCAGCAGTGCGCGGGGGTCAACTTCGTCCTGGCCGGCGCCTTCCTGGCCAGCCTTGCCGCCTACATGGCGACGGAAGGCTGGATGGTCACCCAGATGGCCGCCTATCTGGAAGAGGTGGTCGACACGGTGCGCATGCGCCTGGTGGACCAGGTGCGCCGGTCCGACCTGCTGAAGCTGGAGCGGTTTGGCCAGGCCCGCCTGTTCGAAAGCGTGACCCAGGCGGGGCAGTTGATCTCGCAGAACTCCGAGTTCATGGCCATCACCCTGCGCTCCGTCCTGTCGGTCATCGCCGTCCTGGTCTACATGGCGGTGCTGTCGCCGCTGGCCTTCTTCGTCATCTCCGCCGTGCTGGTGGGCGGGGCCTGGTTCTACATCCGCCTGAGCAAAGCCTTGGAGGAACAGCAGGAACTGCTGATGGCGGAGGAGGAGGCGCTGTTCGAAAGCGTGTCGGACCTGTTCGACGGCTTCAAGGAGCAGCGGCTGAGCAGTGCCCGCAGCGACGACCTCAACCGCATCTTCGTCACCACGTCCGACCGCACCATGGCGCAGCGCGGCCGTGTGCACATGCACACCTGGCAGCAGTTCATCTTCGGCGAGATGGTCTTCAACCTGATGCTGGGCATCCTGGTCTTCGTACTGCCCCATTATTCCAGCAGCTTTTCACAGCAGATGGTGAAGGTCGCGGCGGCGGTGATCTTCCTGTCCACGCCCATCTTTGGCCTGATGCAATCCTTGGCGGTCATGACCGCGGCCGATGGTGCCGCCGGCCGCATGCTGGATCTGGAGAAGGATCTGGCCGCCCTGGCCGAACCGGGGCAGGACGCGCCGCCCCTGGACCTGCCGGCCGATTTCCGCGAGATCCGCCTGGATGGGGTGGAGTTCACCTTCCCCGCCCCGGCGGGCGAGGCAGCGTTCGCCGTCGGCCCCTTCGACCTGACCCTGCGGCGGGGCGAGGTGGTGTTCATCACCGGCGGCAACGGCTCCGGCAAGTCCACCTTCATCAAGCTGCTGACCGGCCTATACCAGCCCATGCGCGGCCGGCTGATGGTGGACGATTTGGCCATCGGGCCGCAGCGGCTGGACCCCTATCGCGAGCAGATGGCCACCGTCTTCGCCGACTTCCACCTGTTCGCACGCCTCTACGGCGTGCCGGCGCTGGACACGGCCGAGGTGGACGAGCTGATGCGCTGGATGGAGATGCAGCGCGTGACCCGGGTGGAGGACGACCGCTTCGCCCGCCGCGACCTGTCGGCCGGGCAACGCAAGCGCCTGGGCCTGGTGGCGGCGCTGCTGGAGCACAAGCCCGTGCTGATCCTGGACGAATGGGCGGCGGACCAGGACCCCCACTTCCGCCGCAAATTCTACCGCGAGGTGGTGCCGGCGCTGAAGGAACGGGGCCTGACCCTGATCGCCGTGACCCACGACGACCAGTATTTCGACGTGGCCGACCGGCGCCTGCACATGGAGGAAGGCCGCCTGCGCGAGGTGCCGCTGGATACCGCCTGGCATGGGCGGGAGGTGCCGGCATGAGACTGGCCAAGGTCGTCCTGCGGGAGATCCCGCAGAACCTGAAGATGCTGACCTTCATGAACCTGGTGTCGGCCATCGCCACCACCGCCCTCTTGGGGCTCGTGGCGGCGGCCAGCCAGGAGGCGGACAAGGTCGATGCGCGCCTGGTCCTGATGTACGCGGTGACCATCACCTTGTTCTGCGTGTCGCACAACGCCATCCTGGTGACGGCGTCGCGGGATGCGGAGCGGCTGATCCACACCTTCCGCATGCGGGTATTCGACGCGGTGCGGCGGGCCGACCTGGTGACGGTGGAGCGCATCGGCCGCGCCGCCCTGCACGGCGTGCTGATCCAGGATACCCAGATCCTGGCCCGCGTGCTGCCCATCCTGGCGGTGGGCGCGCAGCAGGCGGTGATGCTGGTCTTCCTGGCCTATTACTTGGCCTATCTGTCACCCCTGGCGTGCGTGCTGGCCTTCGCCTTCGCTGGCCTGGCGGTGTCGATCCGCTATCGCCGCACCCGCTCGTTCAAGGAAATGCTGGCGGAATCCGGCCAGGCGGAGGCCGACGTCTTCGACGGGCTGACCGACCTGACCCAGGGCTTCAAGGAGGCCCGCATGAGCCGCCGCCGGGCCGACGCTCTGGTGGGGGCCGTGGGCGCGGCCTCCGCCCGCGCACGGCGGGTGAATGTCGAGACCAAGACCCAGTGGGTGCGCAACTTCTCCCTGATTGAGGCCATGTTCTATGCCCTGATCGGCCTGATGGTCTTCGTCGTCCCCCTGGTGTCGGCGGAATACTACAAGGTGGTGGTGCCGGTGACGACGGCCGCCCTGTTCATCGTCGGACCGATCAGCACCGTGTCCTTCGTGACGCCCATGGTGTCCATGGCCGAGCGGGCGCTGACCAACATCGAGGCCATGGAACAACGCCTGGCCGAGGCCGCCGATCGCTGGGCCGTCACCGCCGACGCCCCCGTCCCGGCCGGCCGCGCACCGCTGGACGAGGAGCCAACGGAAGGCATGGAGGTGCTATCCGCACCGCGCTCCATCGCCCTGGCCGAGGCCGGCTTCGCCTACCGCAACGACGACGGCACCCCCAGTTTCGCCGTGGGGCCGCTGACGGCGGAATTCCACGGCGGCGAGGTCACCTTCATCACCGGCGGCAACGGTTCCGGCAAGTCCACCATGCTGCGCCTGCTGACCGGCCTCATGCCCTTGGACCACGGCTCGTTGCTGATCAACGGCGCGCCCGTGCCGGTGGCCTCGCTGCAGGACTATCGCGACCAGATCTCCGCCATCTTCTCCGACTACCATCTGTCGCGCCGGCTCTATGGCGTGGCGGGGCCCGACCCGGCGCGTGTCCGGGAACTGCTGACCCGGCTGGAGATGCAGGACAAGGTGGCCGTGGCCGACGGCGCCTTTACCACCGTCCGCCTGTCAACCGGACAGCGCAAGCGCCTTGCCCTGGTGCTGGCGCAGCTGGAGGACAAGCCGGTCATCGTGCTGGACGAATGGGCGGCCGACCAGGACCCGCACTTCCGCGCCGTCTTCTACGAGCAGCTGCTGCCGGAACTGAGGGCGCGGGGCAAGGTGGTCATCTGCGTAACGCACGACGAGCGCTGGTTCGATCTGGCCGACCGCGTCTACCAGATGTCCGAAGGGCGCCTGCGCCTGGTGCACCCCCTGCCGCCCGGAACCACCCCGGCCGAACCGGCGGAGGCCCAGACATGAGTTGGCTGTATCCCCTGATCCGAGATAGCAACCCCACCGGCACCATCGTCGCCTTCCCCCATGGCGGCGGCGGCTTGAACGCGCTGAACTTCCTGGCCAAGGGCGCGCCGCCGGGCCTGGACGTCTGGGGGGTGCTGCTGCCCGGACGGCCCGGCCGATGGCAGGAACCGGCCGCCACCCGCATGGATCAGGTGGTGCCACCCCTGGTGGCGGCGCTGAAGGCCCTGCCGCGGCACCCCCTGGTTCTGGCCGGCCATTCCCTGGGAGCCGCCATCGCCCACGCGGTGACCGAGGCGCTAGTGCGCGAGGGCCGGCCACCCCAGGGCCTGGTGGTCTCCGGCCGCCGCGCGCCCCACCTGCCCCCCGACCGCCCGCCGGTGTGGGAGCTGGACGACGCCGGCCTGGACCAGGAGCTGCGGCGCCTGGGCGGCACCCCGCCCGAGGTGCTGGCGGACCGGGATCTCATGGACCTGATGCGCCCCCTGCTGCGCGCGGACTTCACTTTGTCCGACAGCTATCGGGTGGCCGCGCCCGCACCCTTGCCCCTGGATCTGGTGGCCCTGGCCGGTGACGCGGACACGACTGTCACCGTGGATGAGGTCGCGGCCTGGGAAACGGTCAGGGCCCACAGCTTCCACCTGCGGACGATGAAAGGAGGACATTTTTTCATTCAGGAAAATCCGGACGATTACATCCGCCTTATTCATAATTTATTTTCAAGGAACGCATTGGCGGCACCCTCAGCTGGGGAACCGCGCTCATGAGCCCGTTATTGGTTAGCCCATATCGTCGGGCTGCCGGCCCTTGTCGGCGGCCAGTCACATCGGGCCGTCCCCCCGGGGATGGAACAAGCCGGACCCGTGGTTCGGAACGGTCACCCCTCAACGTCTTCTTTGGAGCGTGAGATCATGGTCACGAAGAAAGAACTAACCCCTGAAGAGGCCGCGGCGGCCGGCCCCGAGGCCGTGTCCCCCACGGCCGCCGAGCCCCCTGCCGCCCCGGCCGAGACGACCACCCACGCGGCCGTGGCGGACGACGTCGCCGTGCGCCACATCATCCGTACCCACGTCCTGCTGGCGGCCGGCTCGGCCGTCATCCCGGTCGTGCTGCTGGATGACGCGGTGCTGGCCGGCGTGCAGCTGAACCTGCTGCGCGAACTGGCCAAGCACTACACCGTGGATTTCCGCGGTGACATCGGCAAGGCCGCCATCGGCACCCTGCTGGCCACCGTCGCCCCGGCGGCGCTGGGCGGCAGCCTGCTGGGCTCCTTCGCTTTCCGCCACACGCTGAAGGCCATCCCGCTGGTCGGCCCGGTCCTGGGCCTGCTGACCCAGCCGGCGTTCAACGCGGCCTTCACCTACGCCCTGGGCAAGGTGTTCGCGCAGCACTTCGCCTCCGGCGGCACCTTCCTGACCTTCGATCCGTCCAAGGTCACGACCTTCTTCAAGGAGAAGTTCGACGAGGTGCGGGGCAAGTCGGCCCAGGCGACCGCCGCGGCCGCCTGATCGCGTTTGAATTGTGGTAACCTTGGGGTGGGGTCGCTCGCAGCCTCCCACCCCAAGGCCCGCCACTTGCACGGGCCCGATACATACGGGCCCACTCGCACGGGAATGCGCACCTCATGCCCTTGACCGTCATCGTCATCTACCTGCTGGCCTGCATCCTCTGTGGTGTCATGGGCCGAAACACCACCATCGGCTTCATGGGCCATTTCCTGCTGGCCTTGATCCTGACGCCCCTGCTGAACTTCCTGATCCAGGCGGTGGGCCGGCAGAGTTCACGGGTGCGTGACCATCTGCGGGCGCCGACCGAACGATGACCATGGCCGAAACCGGGGCCAAGACCGCCCCGCGCCCCCTCATGCGGCGCCTGAAACACTGGGCCGACGCCAACAGCCTGTCGCTTTATGCTGCCGGCCTGCTTTTGCTGCTGACCGCCCTGGCGCTCGCCCCGGCCGTGGTCGTCGCCGTGCCCGCCGGCTCCGTCGGCGTGCTGTGGCACCGCTTCAGCGGCGGCACCGTCACCGACCATGTGCTGGAGGAAGGGACGCACGTCATCGCCCCCTGGGATCAGATCTACATTTATGATAGCCGGCTGCAGACCCTGACGCGCACCTATCCCGCCGTGGCGGCCAATGGCCTGACCATGGAGGTGGAGATGTCGGTGCGCTTCCGCATCAATCCCCACGCCGCCGGCCTGGTGCACAAGCTGGCTGGTCCGGACTACGCCGACACCCTGGTGCGTCCCAAGATCGCCTCGCTGCTCTACGAATTCGTCTCTCAGCACAGCCCGGAGGAGTTCTACTCCCTGAACCGCGCGGAGATTCAGGCCTATCTGCTGAAGCGCGACCGAGAGGAATTCCCTCTGCCCACGCGGGAGACCGCGCCCGACACCCTGACACTGGAAGAGCAGATGGCCAGCGGCCGCGGCCCGGCCCTGGTGCGGGTGGAGGACATCCTGATCTCCAGCGTCACCCTGCCGGACAGCGTGCGCGCCGCCATCGAGCGCAAGGCCGAACAGCAGCAGATCATGCAGGAGTACGACTTCCGCCTGGCCCGCGAGGCCAAGGAACGCGACCGCAAGCGCATCGAGGCGGAGGGCATCCGCGACTTCCAGGCGACGGTGGCCAACACCATCACGCCGGAATACCTGCGCCTGCGCGGCATCGAGGCGACCAGCGCCTTCGCCACCTCCCCCAACGCCAAGACCATCATCATCGGCGGCCGCGACGGCCTGCCCGTCATCCTGAACACGGGCGACGACGCCCACCCACAGGAAGCGCCCAAACCCCAGCCGGAGGATCATGGCCGCGCCGCCGCCCCCCGGGCCGAGGCGGCCAAGCCGGCGCCAGGCGCCGCCCCGGTCGCCAAGCGACTGGAACCGACGGTGGCCCGCGAGGCGGCGCCAGGACCAGCGAATGCGCCGACCGGGCCAGCGGAGGCTCCGCCCCTCCCCAGCGAGCCTGCCGGGCCGCAGGCGGACCCGCCGCGCCGCTGACCTGTGAAGCTCCTTCGGGGGCCTTACAACTGATCGAAGACGGACCCCATGTGTGGGCTGAACAGCCGGTCGTAGGTCTTCATCAGGAAGTTGTCGGTCATGCCCGAGATGTGGTCGCAGATGACCCGCAGGCTGTCGCCTTCCTGCCGGTAGCGGGCATGGACCTCGCGCGGCAGAAAGGCTCGGGGTTCCGACGCCATGGCCTCGAACACCGACACCACCATCTTCTGGCCCTTGAATTCCAGCTGCTGCACAGCCGGGCTGAGGATGACGATGTCCATCACCGCCTGCTTCAGCGTATCCAGGAAACCCCGTGCGCGGTCATCCATGGCGGCGCGGTAGCGGATCAGGGGTTCCTGGAACGCTTCCCGCGTGTCGATGCGGCAGCTGGCGATCAGGTAATGGACCATGCGGCCGATGAACAGCTTGCGCTGGCCTTCCTCCCCGAACAGGCGATCGACGAAGGCCGCGTAGGCATCGCCGCCGAATTCCTCGGAATAGCGGCCGCGCAGCGTGTCCAGGAAAGCGGCGCACCGTTCGCGCGGCACGCGGGTGGTGAAGTCGTCCCGGTCCATCAGCCGCAAGGCCAGCGCGTCCTCAAGATCATGGACGCCGAAGCCGATGTCGTCGGCCAGGTCCATGATGCTGCAGTCGAAGGATTTGTGCAGCGGCTTGTGATGCCTTCCCTCCTGGCGGGTGTAGGCGCAGAAGGCATGCCGATCCGCCGCGCCCAAGGGCGCCAGGATCCAGTCGACCACGTCCGCCTCGCTGTCCATATAGCATTTGGGCGGTTTGGACGCCTTGCGGTCGATGATGCGCAGGGTGGTGGCCTTGGCATCCAGGCCGGGCCGCACCAGGGCGTTGGCGGCCTCACGGTAGGGCACCGGATATTTCAGGACGCCCAGCAGGGTACGGCGCGTCAGGTTGGCGCCCGCCCCCTCGGGGAACCTCTCCAGCCGGGACAGGACGCGCAGCGTCTGGCCGTTGCCTTCGAAACCACCGTGGTCGCGCATGCAATAGTTCAGCGCCACCTCTCCACCATGGCCGAAGGGCGGATGGCCCAGATCGTGGGTGCAACCGATGGCCTGGATGCGGGCGATGTCCGGCAGGTGGGGATGGGCGGGGTGATCCGGGAACTGGTGCTGGAACTGGCGCACGATGCCGCCAGCGATCTGCGCCACCTCCAGCGAATGGGTCAGGCGGGTGCGGTAGAAGTCGCTGTCACCCAAGTTCAGGATCTGGGTCTTGCCCTGCAGCCGCCGGAACGAGGCGGAATGAATCACCCGGGCGTAGTCGATATCCGCCGGCTGGCGGGTGTCGCTGGCCTGCCCTCGCCGATCGCCCCGCCGTTCATCCCATACCATAGGCACCCTCTAGCACCGCCACAGATCCAAATCGGGCGGGAGTGTAACGGGCACGGCCGGGAAATGCCGCAGCTAATCCCCTTCGTGATCCCCGGCCGAGCGCCCGTCGAATTACCGGGCGGCGATGGCGGTCATCTCGATCGCGAAATCGGGGTAGGCTAGGCGCGATTCAACCGTCGCCCGGGCTGGCGGATTGTCGGAATCCACCCAACGGTCCCAGACCGAATTCATCTCATCGAAGCCGGCCATATCGGCGAGGTAGATGGTGACGCTGACCAGGTTGGCCTTGGTGATGCCGGCCTTGGCCAGGGTCTCATCCATCTGGGCCAGCACGTCCCCGGTCTGCGCCGCGACGGACTGGCCACGAGTCTTATCCGCGACATGGCCGGCCAGGAACACCAGGCCGTTCACGGCGACGGCATCGCTCCAGCGTTGCGCCTTGCCGATGCGTTCGATCATTCGAAAACTCCCCTCTTGCACGCGTGTCTCGTGGGTTATAGCCGCACCCGGGCCAGATGGGGAACAATCGCGGCCCGGCCGCCCGCCGGCCAGACCCGGCCGGGGGTGTGGTAGGAGCTAGCGGGAATTAAGCCCCCACATACCCCCGGCCGGCGGCCCCCTGCCCCGCCGCTGGCGGCTGGCGGGACTTGCAGGGAACCGGTTAGAAGTCGCCCCCTCAGAAGTCGAAGGTGGCACGCAACAGGCCGGCGTGGCTCTGGTAATCGCGGCGCAGTTCGCCGGAATACTCCAGCCGCAGCTTGAAGCCGTCGCCCTGGTCCAGGGTGGCGCCCACGCCGATGCCCAGGCCGTCGGCGGCGGTGCGGCCGGTGCTGCTGACAAAGCTGGTGCCGGCCAGGACACTGGTGGTGGCGATGGGTCCATTCAGATAATCGTGCACCCAGGACAAGCGCAGGTCCGGCAGCAGCCGGCCCAGCCCGGTGTCCATCTTACCAGACAGCTTGGCGCCCAGCTCCTGCGTCAGACTGTCCACCTTCAAGGCGCCCACCGCCATGTTGGCCACGCCGGCGTCGCGCTCGTCATAGGCGTGGTTGGTCAGGCGCACCGCCCGCAGGCTGGCCTGCGGCGTCAGCGTGAAGCTGGCGGAGACCGGCAGGTCGTAGCCCACCGTCACCTTGCCCAGGTACTGCTCCCCGCCATAGTTGGCGTTGGCCCGGGCGCCCAGGAAGCCGATCCAGCGGCGCTGGTCGTAGTGGTTGTAGCCGAAGCTGGCCTGGCCCTCGACCGACAGCCGCTGGTCCGCCCAATCCGGGCGCCAGACGCTGTAGGCCGTCAGCTGGTAGCTGGCCGCCTTGGTCTGGCTGCCGGCGGCGGTGCCCTGGCCGTCGACCGAGCCGTTCAGCCAGCTGAAGGCCAGGCCCGCCATCACCGTGTCGTTGGCGTACCAGTCCGCGCCGATGACCAGGCCGGCGGTGGTGCCGCTATAGCCCGCGGCGTCGGCGCTGTTGCCGCGCAGCACGCCGCCGCCCAGGATCTCGCCCCAGACCGCCCCCTGCTGGCCGTCGGAGCCGGCCGCCGCCCCCTTCCCGCTTCCGTCCATATGGGCCGCGGCATGCTGCTGGTGCTGGCTGATGGCGTTGGTGGAGGGGGTGGCCGAGAAGGTGTTGATCTGCGGCGTCAACTGGCTGGGCGACAGCTGGGTCACCGCCAGCTGCTGTTCCGCCCCCGGCAACTTGGACAGGCGGGTCAGCACCGCCGCTTGGAAGGCCTGGGCCGCGGCGCCGTCGCTGTTGGCGATCACATCCAGCGCGCGGCCGGTGCCCACCGCCGGGCCGCCCGCCGCCAGGCCCACCGCCGTGTACCGGGTGCTGGGCGTGGTGGGATTGGTCGGGCCGGTCGGGCCCGTGGGGCCGGTGGTCCCGCCGCTGCCGCCACTGAGCGTCAGGACCAGGTCCGTGGCGCCGTTGGCCGTGATGGTGGAACTGGTGACCGTGTAGCCGGCGGCCGTCAGGGTCAGGTTGCTGGTCGTCAGCGTCGACCCGGCCGACGCGATGGTGTAGCTGCCCGCCGACAGCTGGCCACCCTTGACCGCCGTCAGGGTCACCGACCCGCCCGTCAGGCTGGCGCCGCCGCTGATCACCAGGGTGCCGTAGCTGGTGGTGGACGACACGCCGATCACCAGGCCGCCGGCGGTCTGGCTGTAGCTGCCGGTGATGTTCACGGCGCTGTTCACCAGCAGGGTGGCCCCGCTGTTGACCACGCTGTGGCTGCCGACGTTGACCCGGTCGTTCAGCATCATGACGCCGCGCACGAAGCGCAGATCGGACCGGGTATTGGTGATGGTGCCGCCGGTGAACACGCCCGGCGCGGCATCGGTGCCGCCCCCAGAGGCGCCACTCACCACCAAGTCGCTGGCCGACAGGTTCACCACGTTGCCCGTGATGGTGCCGCCGTTGGCCAGGGTGCCCAGCGTGCCCGTGGCGGCGATGTACAGCGCCGTGGCGCCGCCGGCCGTGTTGGCCAAGGTGCCGGTGACGCTCAGGGCGTTCAGGCTGCCGCCGACATAGTCGTTGCCCGCCACGGCCAGCAGGTTGGTCCCGCTGGTGGTGCCCGTGGCACTGAGGCCGGCGATGCCGCTGGTGACCGTGGCGCCGGCGTAGTTGGACCCCGTGCCGCCCTGGATCAGGGTGACGCTGTCGCCCACCAGGTAGTTGCCCACGGCGCTGACCCCGGCGTTGACCACGCCGCCCGTCATGTTGGCCGCCCCGCTGACCGTCAGCACACGACCGCCCGTGGTCAGCGTGCCGCCGCTCTGCGCGAAGTTGCCCGTGATGCCGACGTTGCCGGCCAGGCTGAGGCTGGCGCCGGCGTTGCTGACCGTGTGGGTCGCCACGTTGATGGCGTCGCCCAGGCTGACCGCACCGGACGCGAACACCACGTTGGCGCCCGTGCTGGTGATGGTGCCGCCGCTGAAGCGGCCCACCGCGCCGTTACCCCCACCGTTGATGGTGAGATCCCGGGCCGACTGGTTGACCACGTTGCCGCTGATGGTGCCGCTGTTGGCCAGGTTGCCCAGGGTACCGGTGCTGGCGATGTACAGCGCCGTGGCCCCGCCCGCCGTGTTCACGAGCGTGCCCGTGACGTTCAGGACGTTCAGGCTGGCCCCGATGTAGTCGTTGCCCGCCACCGCCAGTAAATTGTTGCCGCTGACCGAGCCATTGGCGTCCAGGCCCGCCAGACCGCTGGTGACCACGGCCCCGGTGTAGGACGAGCCCGTCCCACCCTGGATCATCGTCACGCTGTCGCCCACGAAGTAGTTGCCCACGCCGGACACCCCGGCGCTGACCGTGCCGCCGCTGACCAGCGCCGGGCCGCTGACGCTCAGCACATGGCCGGCGACAGACAACGTGCCGGCCGTCTGGCCAAAGGCGCCAGAGATGCTGATGTCGCTGGCCAGGATTAGGCTGGCGCCCGTGTTCGCCACCGTGTGGCCAGTCACATCGATGCTGTCCGCCAGGCTGACATTGCCAGAGACGAAGGCCAGGTTGCTCAAGCTGTTACGGATGGTGCCGCCGCTGAAGCCGCCCACCACCGCGCCGCTGCCGCCGACGATGACCAGGTCGTTGGCACTGGCATTGACCACATTGCCGATGATGGTGCCGCTGTTCGCCAGGGTGCCCAGGCTGCCGGCGGCCGTGATGTTGACCGCCGTGGGGGCGTTCAGCGTGCCGGTGTTGGTCAACGTGCCCAGGGTGCCGCCGATGTAATCACTGACCAGGGTCAGGACCAAGTCGGTGTCGGTACCATTCAGGCTGGTACCCAGCGTGGCCGTGAAGCCGCTGGCGGCCGCCGTCAAGCCGCTGGCCACCAGGCTGCCGCCCGCCTCGACGATGGTGTAACGGTCGCCCGCCAGCAGGTTGGCGCCATCCATGGCCGTGACCGCCACGGTTCCGCCGGTCAGGCCGGCGTTGCCGCTGACTTGCAGTTCCCCCGCCGTGCCGGCGCCGATGCCGGCCGTCAACGTGCCGCCCGTCTGGCTGTAATCGCCCGTCACGCTGACCACGCTGGTCATGAGGACGCTGGCGCCACTGTTCACCAGCGTGCCCGCACCGACATTGACCGCGTCCTTCAGGGCCACATTGCCCGCCGCCAACACCACATTGGCGCCAGTGCTGGTGATGGTGCCGCCCGTCAGGGTACCGACCGTCGTCCCCACACCCCCGGTGATGGTCAGGGTGTTGGCCGACAGGTTCACCACGTTGCCGGTGATCGTGCCGCTGTTGGCCAAGCTGCCCAGGCTGCCGCTGGCCGCGATGTACACCGCCGTGGCGGCCGTCAGCGTGCCGGTATTGCCCAGGCTGGCCAGGCTGCCCCCGACATAATCGTTGCCGACCACCGCCACCAGGTTGGTGCCCACCACGCTTTCCGTCACGGCCAGGCCGGTCAGGCTGCCCTGGACCACCACGCCGGTGTAGCTGGAGCCGGCACCGCCGGTGACCAGTGTATCCACGCCGGCCAGGTAGTTGCCCGTGGCGTTGTACTGGGCCAGGACCGTGCCGCCGCCCAGGCTGGCGGCACCGCTGACGGCCAGGCCGCCACCACCGGCGATGTCCACGGTCAGGGTGCCGCCCGTCTGGCTGTAGGCGCCGGTGACGCTGACCAGGCTGTCCAGAATTACCGAGGCACCGCTGTTGACCAAGGTATGGCCGGCCACGTTCACGGCATCGTTCAGCAACAGGTTGCCGGAGGCGAGAACCACGTTGCCGAAGGTGTTGATGATACTGCCCTGGCTGCCGGCGGCGTGGCCGGTCAGGGTGCCCACCACCGTCCCGCTGCCGCCGGTGATGCTGAGCGTGTTGGCCGACAGGTTCAGGATATTGCCGGTGACGGTGCCGCTGTTGGCCAGCACACCCAAGCGTGCGCCCGTGTCGATGTAGAGGGCCGTGGGCGCCGTGATCAGGCCGCTGTTGGCCAAGGTGCCGATGGTGCCCGCGTTATAGACGCCGTAGGTGGCGCCCAGGATGGTGCCGCTGTTCAGCACCGTGGCGATGTTGCCGGTGTTGTACAGGCCGGCGGCGGTGGGCGCGCCGGCGTCGATCAAGGCGCCGTCATTGACGACGACCTCGATGGTGCCGGCGTTGTAAAGGGCCATCTGCCCGGCCACGGTGCCGCTGTTGCTGAGCGTGCCGATGCTGGCGCCCGCCTGGTTGCCCAGGCCGGTGACACTACCGGTGACGGTGCCGGTATTGCCCAGGGTACCGATGGTGCCGCTGTTGCTGACACCGGCGATGGAGCCGCTGACCGAACCGTCGTTGCTGAAGCTGCCCACGGAACCGGCATTGGCGACACCGGCGATGGAGCCGGTGACGGTGCCGCTGTTGGTCAGGGTACCCACGGTGCCGTTGTTGATCACGCCCACCACGCTGCCGGATAGCGCGCCCGTGTTGCTGACGCTGCCCACGCTGCCGCTGCTGCCGACATAGAGGGCGGTGACGGCCACGATGGTGCCGCTGTTGCCCAGCGCGGGCAGGGTGGCGCCGATGTAGTTGTTGGAGACGGTGGCCACCAGGTCGGTGTTGGCGCCGATGGTCACGGCGCTGGCGGCGGCCCCCAAGCCCGTCACGTTCACCTGGGTGAAGACGCCGGTGTAGCTGGAGCCGGCGCCGCCGACCACCAGAGTGCCCAGGAGATCACCCTGGAGATGGTTGACGTTGGTCGCCGCCGAAATGCTGGTGCTGACCGTGCCGCCGCCAAGAGTGGCGGCACCGCTGACCACCAACTGGTTGCCCGCCAGGACTAGGGTGCCGGCGGTCTGGCTGTAGTTGCCGGTGACGGTCAGGCTGTTGGACAGCAGGACGTTGGCGCCGCTGTTGACCAGGGTGTGGCCGGTGACGTCGATGGCATCGCTGAAGGCCAGGCTCCCCCCACCAGCACCACGTTGCTGGCCAGGTTGGTGAGGGTGCCGCCGGTGAAGGTACCGACCACGGTGCCGCCACCGGTGATGGTCAGATCCTGGGCGCCGGCGTTGGTGATGTCGCCGACGATGGTGCCGCTGTTGGCCAGCAAGCCCAGCACGCCGGTGCTGGTGATGCTGAGCACGCCGTGGGTGGCGGTGATCAGGCCGCCGTTGGACAGCGTGCCCAGGGTGCCGCTGTCCAGGAAGGCGGTGGAGGCACCGCCGGTCAGCGTACCGCTGTTGCCCACCGACCCGGCATGGCCGGCGATGCCGACCAAATGGGCGCCGGTCAGGACGCCCGCATTGCTGAAGCCACCCAGGGTGCCGCCCAGCGCCACCAGGACGGCGGCAGCGCCCGCGGCCAGCGTGCCGCCGGCGAGGTTGCTGACCGATCCCACGGTGCCGCCGACCACGACCTCCACGGCTGCGGTGGCGCCGGTCACTTGGCCGCTGTTGGCCAGGCTGCCCAGGCTGCCCCGCACCAGCGCGCCCGCCCCCAAGGCGGAGGCGACGGTGCCGCTGTTGCTGAGCAGGCCGAGGCGCCCACCCGTGCCCACCTGCACGCCGGCGGTGGAGAAGCCCCGGATCAGGCTGGCGTTGGCGACCTGGCCCATCTGGCCACCGGCCACGGCCAGGCCGCTGCTGGTGCCAGCCAGGGTGCCGGTGTTGACCAAGGTGCCGACACCGCCCGCCGCCGCCACATAGAAGGCGGTCGCCCCACCCAGGGTGGCGGTGTTGGTCAGGCTGCCCAGCGTGCCACCGATATAGTCGTTGGCGATGCTGGCCGTCAGCTCGGTCCCGGACAGCTGGGTCGCCATGGCAAGGCCCATCACGGTGTTGGACACGGAAGCCGAGACGCTCAGGCCGCCCGCCGCCGACACCAGGGTGGCGATGGAACCACCGAAGTAGTTGGCGCCCGCGTCATAGGCGGCGGCCACCACGCCGCCCGACAGGGTGGCGGCACCACTGACCGCCAGGCCGCTGCTGCCCGTCGCCAGGCCCAGGACACCACCCGTTTGGTTATAGCTGCCGGTGACGGTGACGACGCTGTTGAGCACCAGGGTGGCGCCGCTGTTGACCAGGGTGTGGCCGGCGACGTTGACGGCGTCGGCCAGCAGCAAGGTGCCGGCGTTGAACGCCACGTCCGCGCCGCCGCTGGTGATGGTGCCACCCGCCAGCGTGCCCACCAGGGTGCCGCTGCCGCCGCTGATGGTCAGGCCGCCGGCCGCCAGGTTGACGATGTCACCCTGGATCAGGCCGCTGTTGACGATGGCGCCGAAGGTGCCGCCGGATACGTTGCGCAGGGCGGTGATGCCCGCCAGCGTGCCGCTGTTGTCCAGCACACCGATGGTGGCAGCGTTCACCAGCCCCACTTGGCCACCCTGGATCAGGCCGGTGTTGGCGATGGTGGCGATGCCGCTGGCGCCGCCGTTGGCGATGGCCGTGGCGCCGGTGACGAGGCCGGCGTTGGACACGCGGCCCAGGACACCCTGGTTGACGACGCCGCCCGCCACGGTGCCGGCCGTGTCGTTGAGCAGCAGGCCCAGCACGCCGGTGTTGACTACCCCGGAGGTAGTGCCGGTGATCAGGCCGGCGTTGTACAGCGTGCCGAGGGTACCGGCGTTGGACACGGCGTCGACGCCGCCCAGCAGTAGGCCGCTGTTGCTGAAGCTGCCCAACGAGCCGGTGCCGGCGATGCGCAACGCGGTGGCGGCGCTGACCGTGCCGGTGTTGGACAGGCTGCCCAAGGAGCCGCCGATATAGTCGCTGTGGGCCACGGCCAGCAGGGCGTTGCCCACCACCGTGCTGCCGATGTCGAAGCCGGTCAGGTCGTTGATGATGGACAGGGTATAGCGGGATCCGGCGCCACCGGACACCAGGGTGGCCAGGGCGGCGCCCACGGTGTAATTCGCCAGGTTGTTGGCACCGGTGATGGTCACCACGCCACCGGTCAGGGCGGCGCTGCCGCTGACCGCCAGCTGGCTGCCGCCCAGCGACAGCATCAGGCCGCCGCCGATCTGGCTGTAGTTGCCGGCGATGGCGACCGTGCCGCCGATGGTGAGGTTGGCGCCGCTGTTCACCACCGTGTTGCCGCCCACCAGGATGGCATCGGCCAGCAACAGGTCGCCGGCGATGAAGGACACGCCCGACAGGCTGTTGACGATGGTGCCGCCGGTCAGCGTGCCCACCGCGCCACCCCCATTTCCGCCCCCCGGGCCACCCACGATCACCAGGTCATGGGCCGTCAGGTTGCGGATGTTGCCCGTCAGGGTGCCGCTGTTGACCAACGTGCCCAGATTGCCGCTGGTGGCGATGTAGAGGGCGGTGGCGGAGGTGACGGCGCCGCTGTTGGTCAGCGTGGCCAAGGTGCCGCCGATGTAGTCGTTATTGATCGTCAGCAGTAGGTCGCCACCGGCGGTGACACCGCTGGACGCCAAACCGACAACGGAGGTGACGATGGTGGCGCCGGTGTAGCTGGACCCGGCGCCGCCGGCCACCAGGGTGCCCAGGGTGCCGGCCAGGTAGTTGGCCCCGGCGCTGGCGCTGGCCAGGATGCTGCCGCCGGTGATGCTGGCGGCGTCCGCCACCACCAGATGGCCGGCGCCACGGCTGAGATCCAGCGTACCGCTGGCCTGTCTGTAGGCCCCGCTGATGCTGACGATGCTGGTCAGGATCAGGTCGGAACCGGCGTTGACCACGCTGCCCGCCACCTGATCGTTCAGGGCGACGTTGCCGCCGGCGACCACCAGGTTGCCGGTGACGGTGATGGTGCCCTGCGTGTTGGCGGCATAGCCGGTGAAGGTGCCCACATTCGTGCCGCTGCCGCCGGTGATGCTGAGATCGCCGATGGTGGCGATGATGTCGCCCGCGACAATGCCGCTGTTGGCGAAGCCGGCCACCTGGTTGCCGAACCGGGCCGCGACCGGGCCCTGGATCAGGCCGGCGTTGTCGATGACCCCGAAGGCGCCGGATAGGGCCACGGTACCGCCCGCCACGGTGCCGGTGTTGACCAGGCTGCCGATGCCACTGTTGCTGAAGATGCCGGTGCCGCCGCTGATGAGGCCGCTGTTGTCCAGCAGATCCAGGCCGTTGGCGCCCACGGCCGCGAACCGGCTGAGGATGCTGCCGCTGTTGATGATGGTGCCGGTCGTGCCGCCGGCGCTGACGCCGGCATAGCCGCCGCTGATGGTGCCGCTGTTGCGCAACAGGCCGACGGCGTTGTTGTAGACGACACCCTGGCCGGCGGTCATGCCGGCGGCGAGCGTTCCGCCTTGGATGACGCCGGCGTTCACCAACGTGTCCAGGCTGCCGTCAACATTGACGCCGACCGTACCGCCCTGGACAAGGCCGCTGTTGACCAGCGTGCCCATCAGCTCCGCAACAACGCCGCGGGCGCCGATGACCCGGCCGTCGCCGGTGATGGACAGCAGGCCGATGCTGCCGTTGCCACCGATGCCCGTGCCGAGGGGGGCCTCAGCCCGGATCAGGCCGCTGTTCAGCAGGGTGCCGATGGTCCCGGCGTTGTTGATGGCGAAACCGGTGCTGCCCGTGGCCCAGATGGTGCCCCGGTTGTCCAGCAGGTCGACGGTGCTGGTGTTGCGGCGGTTGTTGAGGCCCGCATCCGCACCCTGGATCAGGCCATCGTTGATCAGTGTGCCGATCCATTCCTCACTCTGGATGCCCAGCCGGGTGCCGGCCAGCACGCCGCCGCTGGCGATCGACAGGGTGTCGATGGTGCCGCCTTGAGCCAGGTAGATGCCATTGGCGTTGCCGCCGATGGACCCGCTGTTCACCAGGGTGCCCAACCGGCCGAACATGTCGACCTCGGTGATGGAGCCGCCGTTGTCCACGCGGGCGATGGTGCCGTTGTCCGTCAGCCCGCTGATCCAGCCGCTGTTGGCCACGGTGCCCAGGGTGCCCGTCGCCCCCACGAGCACACCACCCATGGTGCCCGTGTTGGACAGCAGGCCCAGGGTGCCGTCGACGCCCACCTGGGTGCTGTTGAAATCGATCACGCCGCTGTTGGAAAGGGTGCCGACGCTGCCGATGGTGTCGACATGGAATGCCAGGCTGCTGCCGCTGAGGCTGCCGGTGTTGACGAAAGTGCCGATGACGCCGGCCACGGACACCTGGTAGTGGCCGCCGGTGAGCGTGCCGCTGTTGGTGAAGCTGCCCAGGCGGCCGGTGCTGGCCACCATCAGGAAGCTGGAGACCAGGCTGCTGACGATGGTGTCGCTGTTGCTGGCGGAAGCCAGGCTGCCGCCGATGTAGTCGCTGACCGCCACGGCCACCAGGTTGCCACCCACCGTGCGCCCGTCCACGCCCTGATACCCGGCGGTAAGCGACACGTTGGTGTAGCTGGAGCCCACGCCGCCCGCGACCACCGTGCCCATGGTGCCGGCCAGGTAGTTGCCGGTGGCCGACTGGCCCAGCAGGGACACGGTGATGCCGCTGATGCTGGCGCTGCCGCTGACCGCCAGCTGATCGCCGGCGGACATCGCCAGGCCGCCGGCGGCCTGGCTGTAGTTGCCGGTGATGCTGACGCTGTGGACCAGGGTGAGGTCGACGCCGCTGTTCACCACCGTGTGGCCGCCCACGTCGATGGTGTCGTTGAGGGCGATGGTGCCCGACGCCAGCACCAGGTTGCTGCCGGTATTGCTGATGGTGCCCTGGCCGCCCGCGGCGTAGCCTGTGAAGGTGCCGATGCCGCCGGCGTTGCCGATGGTCAGATCCTGGATGCCCAGGTTGGCGATGTCGCCGGCGACCAGGCCGCTGTTCTCGAAATAGCCCAGGGCGCCGGCGGTGCCGATGGTCAGAACACCCAACTGCCCGGCCAGCAGGCCGCTGTTGCTCAGGGTGGCGATCACACCGGCATTGCTGATGCCGATGTCGGCCTGGAGGGTGCCGCCGTTTTCCACCGTGCCGATGGTGGCGCTGTTGGTGATGGCTGTGCCGCTGGCGACGGTGATGAGGCCGTTGTTCCGGATCAGGCCGATGACACCGGCGAGGGTGTTCCCCACGCCCCAGCTCTGGGCGGACACGGTGCCGTTGTTGACCAGGGTGCCGATGCCGCCCCGGTTCTGGACAGCCGCGGTGCCGGCCGTGATCAGCCCGTCGTTGACGACCGCGGCGATGGTGCCCTGCTGGTCGTTCAGCAGCCCGCCGCCCACGACGCCATTCGGCCCAAGGCCCAGGATACCGCCGGCCCCGATGCTGACCAGGTTGATGCGGCCGGTGTTAAGGATGTTCTGCAGCGCGCCGGTGTTGCTGACCGTGCCTATGCTGCCGCCCTGGTTGGCGACGGCCCAGATGCCGTTGCGGGTGCCGGTGATGGTGCCACTGTTGTCCAGGCGGCCGATGGTGCCACCGGCGTTCAGCACGCCGTAGCCGAAGATGGAGGTGCTGATGATCGTGCCGCTGTTGTCCAGCAGATCCAGGGTGCGGCCGGTCGTCAGTTGCACACCGACAGCGGCGCTGGTGATCGTGCCCGCGTTGACCAGGGTGTCCAGCTGGCCGACGGCCAGCACGCCGTAGAGGCTGCCGGACATGCTGCCGCTGTTGGAGAAGGTGCCCAGGCTGCCGCTGCCGGCGATGTGGAGCGCGGTGCCGATGGTGCCGCCGCCGACGGTCCCGGTGTTGGACAGGCTGGCCAGCGTGCCGCCGACGTAGTCGTTGAGGGCCACGGCCACCAGGGCGTTGCCGTTGATGCTGCTGCCGATGCTGAAGCCGGTCAGCTGGGTGGTGATGGTCAGGCCGTCGTAGCTGGACCCGGCGCCGCCCGCCACCAGGGTGGAGAGGGCCGAACCCACGGTGTAGTTGGCCAGGTCGCTGGCGCCGGTGATGGACAGATCGCCGGCGGTCAGGGACGCCGTGCCGCCGACCACCAGTTCGCTGCTATGCAGGTCTAGCAGGAGGCTGCCGCCCGCTTGGCTGAAGTTGCCGGCCACGGCGACGGTGCCGCCTATGGTCAGGGTGGCGCCGCTGTTCACCACCGTGTGGCTGCCCACGTCGATGGCATCGGCCAGCAACAGGGCGCCCTGGGTGAAGGTCAAATCCGCCCGGGTGTTTCGGATGGTGCCGCCGGTCAGCACGCCCACGCCGCCGCCCGTGTCGCCGGCGATGGCCAGCGCGTTGGCCGAGACGTTGATGATGTTGCCCCCCAGCGTGCCGCTGTTGACCAGGGTGCCCAAGCTGCCGGTGGCGGCGACATAGACGGCGGTGGCGGAGCTGATGGCGCCGCTGTTGGTCAGTGTCGCCAGGGTACCGCCGACGTAGTCGTTGTTGGCGATCAGCAGCAAGTCGTTGCCCACCGTCCGGCCCACCACGTTCAGGCCGGTCAGGTCGGCGGCGAAGACGACGCCGGCATAGTTGGAGGCGGCGCCGGCCGACACCAGGGTGCCCAGCGTGCTGGCCAGGTAGTTCCCCGTGGCGGTGACGCCTTGGGCCACCAGCGTGCCGCCTGTCAGGCTCACGGCGTCGCTGACCGACAGGCTCATGATCGACAGGGTGCCGCCCGTCTGGACGAAGGCGCCGGTGACGGCGCCGTTGCCCAGCGTCAAGTTGGCGCCGCTGTTGACCACCGTTTGGCCGGCGACATTGATGTCGTCGTTCATCGACACGTTGCCGGCGGCGAAGGTCAGGCCGGCCAGCGTGTTGGTGATGGTGCCCCGGGTGCCGTTGGCATAGCCGGTGAAGGTGCCGACGGCGGTGCCGCCGCCGCCGGCGAGGACCAGCGTCCGGCTGGTGGCATTGATGACGTCGCCGGCGATGAGGCCGGCGTTGGCCAGGGTGGAGAGATTGCCGCTGATGGACAGCGCGCGGTTCTGGCCGGCGATGAGGCCGGTGTTCGCCAGGGTGCCGATGGTGCCGTTCAGCCGCACCGCCGTGTTGGACCGGGCGGACAACGTGCCCTGGTTGGTGACGGTGCCGATGGTGGCGGAGGTGGCCACATAGGCCGCGACCGAGGTGCCGTCGATGTCGGCGGTGCTGATCACGCTGGTCGCCGAGGCTCCCAGGTAGTCGGTATGGGCGGTGGCCAGCAGCAGGCCGCCGCTGACGGCGCTGGTGATGGACAGATTCCAGGCCTGGATGGTGGCGCCGTTGACGCCCAGCGTGCCACCCGCCCGGGCGATGGTGCTGACGTCACCCGCCAGGATGTTGGCGTTGCCGGCGTAAACCAGGACCTGGCCAGCCAAGTCGATGTTGCCGCTGGCCCGCAACGCACCGCTGGTGGCGATGACGTCCAGCTCACCCGCCGTCTGGCGGTAGTTGCCCAGCAGGTTCAGCTGCGCGCCGGAGGTGACGGTGGCGCCGGTGTTGCGCAGCGTCAGGGTGCCCACGTCAACGGTGTCGCCCATGGACAGTTGGCCGGCGGCAAGGACCACATCGGCGTTGCGGCTGCGCAGGGTGCCGTTCTGGAAGGAACTGGCTTGGCCAGTATTGCCGATGATGGTCAGCACGTGGCTGCCGTCGTTGATGATGTTGCCGTCCACCGTCTGTTCGTTGTCCAGCACGTCCAGGACGCCGCCGGCGGTGATGGACACGGCGGCCAGGGTACCGGCCAGGCGCCCGGCATTGACCAGGGTGCCCAGGCTGCCCGTGCCGGCCACGTAGACGGCCGTGTTGGCGCTGATGCTGACACTGCCGTTGTTGGTCAGGGTCAGCAGGGTGCCGCCGATATAGTCGTTGCGGAAGGCGGCGATCAGGCGGCCGGCGCCGTCCACCGCGCCGGTGACGTTCATGCCCGCCAGGCCGCCGACAGTGGCGGCGCTGTAATCGGAGCCCGCCGCGGCGCTGACCAGGGTGGTGGTCTGGTTGATGGTGAAGTTGGCCGTGGACTGGCCCGTCACCACGGCACCAGCGATGGTGGCCTGGTCGCCGACCTGCAGTGGGCTGCCGCCCGCCACCAGCAGCGCGCCGGCGGACTGGGTGTAGGCGCCCGTGATGCTGACGGGGGTCGCGATGGTGAGGGTGGCACCGCTGTTGACGACACTGGCCTGCATCTGGTCGTTCAGGGCGGCGTTGCCACCAGCGAACACCAGGTTGCCGCCCGTGACGGTGATGGTGCCCATGGTGTTGGCGGCATAGCCGGTGAAGGTGCCGACGCGGGTGCCGCTGCCACCGGTGATGCTGAGGTCGCCAATGGTGGCGATGATGTCGCCGGCCACGACGCCGCTGTTGCCGAAATCCGCCACCTGGTTACTGAACTGGGCCGCCACCGGCCCCCGGATCAGGCCGGCGTTGTTGACGGTGCCAAAGGCGCCCGATAGGGCGATGGTGTCGCCCGCCACGGTGCCGGTGTTGACCAAGCTGCCGATGCCGCCGTTGCTGGAGATGCCGGTGCCGCCGTTGATGAGGCCGCTGTTGTCCAGCAGATCCAGGCCGCCGACGCCCACGGCCGCGAAGCGGCCGAGGATGCTGCCGCTGTTGAGGATCGTGCCGCCGGCGCCGTAGGCCTGGACGCCGGCTGAGCCGCCGCTGATGGTGCCGCTGTTGCGCAGCAGGCTGATGCTATTGTTGTAGTAGACGCCCTGGCCGGCGGCGAGCGTGCCGCCCTGAATGGTGCCGGCGTTCACCAGCGTGTCCAGGCTGCCATCGACATAGACGCCGACGGTGCCGCCCTCGATAAGGCCGCTGTTCGCCAGGGTGTTCATGATTGTGGCAAAGACGCCGTTGGCGCCGATGACCTGGCCGCCGCCGGTGATGGACAGCACGCCGATGCTGCCGCCACTGATGGCCATGCCCGACGGGGCATCGGCACGAATGACGCCGCTGTTCACCAGGGTCGCGATCGTGCCGCCAATGTTGCCGACGCCGGCCGTGGCGGCGCTGATCAGCCCGGTGTTCACCAGCGTGTCGATGGACCCGGCGTTGCCGATACCTTTCCCGGACTGGGCTTGGACGCTGCCGTCGTTGGCCAGGGTGCCGATGGATTGGCTGCTGTAGATGCCATAGCCGTTGCCGGTGATCAGGCCACCACTGGTGATCGACAGGTGGCCGATGGTGCCGCCGTTGGACACGGCCAAGCCGATATAGCCGCCGCCCACCGTGCCACTGTTCAGCACAGTGCCGATCCATGCCGTGGGGCTGGTGCCGTTGATGTTGACACCCAGTTGGAGGGCGGTGACGGAACCGGAATTGTCCAGCAGGCCGATGGTGCCGCCACTGACCACGGTGGTGATCGACCCGGTGTTGGCCAGGCTGCCGATGCTGCCGAGGTTGTAGAGGGCGGTGTGCTGGCTCCAGATCGTGCCGGCGTTGCTCAGCGTGCCGATGGTGCCGGCCGAGTCCACCGACACGCCCGTGCTGGCGAAGACCGTGCCGGTGTTGGACAGGGTGCCGACGCTGCCCCCGGCCACCTGGACCGCCCGGCTGAAGGCGTTGAGGACGCCACTATTGCTGATCGTGCCGACGGTACCGCCGACATGCAGCAGATCCGTGCCGCCGCCGTGGAGGGTGCCGGTATTGGTGTAGCCGCCCAGGCTACCCGAGGCCGCCACGTAGAGCTGTGCCGCCCCCACCGTCGCCTGGATGTCAGCGCTGTTCACCAGTGTGGCGTAGGTGGTGCCGATATAGTCGTTCAGCACCACGCCGGTCAGGGTGCCGTTGGCCGTCACGCCACCCACCGCCACGCCATCGACGTTGCTGAGGTAGCGGGCACCGCTGTAGTCGGACGCGACGTCGCCGGTGGCCAGCACGCCCAGGGTCGGATGGATGTAATTGGCCGTGGCCGTCAGGTTGTTCACCTGTACATAGCCGCCACCGATGCCGATGGTGCCGCTGGCGCCCAGGGTGTTGGTGGTGTTCAGCGACAGCGTGCCGCCGCTCTGCCCATAGTCGCCGGTGATCCTGGTGGATGCCGCCAGGGTGACGGTGGCGCCGGTGTTCCGCACGGCATGGCCGGTGGCGTCGATGTCGTCATCCAGCAGCAGGCGCCCGGCCGAGAACACGACGTTGCTGGCGGTGTTGCTGATCAGGCCGTGGCCGGTGGCGCCGGTGAAGGTGCCCGTGGGGGTGTCGCCGCCCTGGATGGTCAGGTCGCGGGCCGCGTCGTTCCGGATGGCACCGGCGATGACACCGCTGTTGATCAGCAGACCCAGGGCGGAATTGCTGTCAAAGGTGATGGCATTGCCACCGCCGCCGATCAGGCCGCTGTTGGCCAGGATGGCAATGCTGCCCCGGTTGGTGAGCGCCACGCCGGCACTGCTGCTGGACAGCGTGCCGCTGTTCAGCAGGGTGCCGATGGTGCCGCCGTTCACGGCGACGGCGAAGTTGTTGCCGGAAATGGAGCCGCTGTTGTCCAGCAGGCCCACGCCGCCGCCATTCTGCACCACACCGCCGACGCGGCCGTTGATCCAGCCGCTGTTGGTCAGGGTGTCGATGACGCCGATATTGCCGCCGGCGTTGTGATTGCGCAGGCCGAAGTGGGTGGCGGTGATGGTGCCGCTGTTGGACAGGGTGGCGATGCTGCCCTGGCTGTTCAGGCCGGTGTTGGCGGCGCTGATCAGGCCGCTGTTGCTGAGGCGGCCGACGACACCCGTGTTCCGGATGCCGACGGAGGCGCCGATGGCGCTGCTGAAGGTGCCGCCGCCCTGGTTGATGGTGCTGGTGTTCACCAGGGCGCCGATGCTGCCATCGTTGCTGAGGCCGGCGTACTGGCCCGTCAGCGTGCCATTGTTGGCCAGGCTGCCGACGCTGCCGCTGGTGGCCACGTACAGGGCGGTGCGGCTGCCGATGGCGTCGGTGTTGACCAGGCTGCCCAGGGTGCCGCCGATATAGTCGTTGCCGATGAGGGCCAGCAGGTCGCCGCCGCCGACGCTGCTGGCGATGTTCAGGTTGCCCACGCCGTCGGCGACGATGGTGGCGCCGGTGGCCAGGGTGCCGCCGGCATGCACCAGGGTGCCCAGGGTGCCGGCGAAATAGTTGCCGGTGACGCTGAAGCCCGCCATGGCCACGGTGCCGCCCGTCAGGCGGGCGTTGCCGCTGACGTTCAGGCTGTCGGTGCCGGGCCGCAGCAGCAGGGTGCCGGCGGACTGGCCATAGTCGCCCGTGACGCTGACGGCACCGGCCACCGTGACGTTGGCGCCGCTGTTGACGAGGGTATGACCGGTCACGTTGACGGCGTCGGCCAGCGACAGGTCACCGGACACCAAGGCCAGATCGCTGGCGGTATTGGTGATGGTGCCGCCGGTGAAGGTGCCGACGGCGCCACCGGTGCCGCCGCTGATGGACAGGGTACGGGCGCTGCGGTTGATGATGTTGCCGGCGATGGTGCCGCTGTTGGTCAGCGTATCCAGCGTGCCGGTGCCGGCGATGTACAGGATGGTGGCGGCGCTGATGCTGCCGCTGTTGGCCAGGCTGCCCAGGCTGCCGCCGACGTAGTAGTTGGTATGGATGCCCAGCAGGTTGGCGCCGCTGATGCTGGCGGTGACGCCCATACCGGTGACGGCGGCGACATGCGCCGCGCCATAGTCACTGCCCACGCCGCCGGCGACCAGGGTGGAGATCTGGCCCAGGGTGGCGTTCTCGGTCGCCAGGCCGGCCACGACGGTGCCGGCCACGGTGGCGGCGTCGGTGACGGACAGCCGGCCGGCCGTGCCCACCACCAGCGTGCCGCCGGCAGCCTGGCGGTAGGCGCCGGTGACGGTGATCGCGCTGGTCAGAGTGACGTCGGCGCCCAGGTTGCCGACCGTGTGGCCGGTGGCATCGATGTCGTCGTTCAGCCACAGGTTCCCGCCGGTGAAGAGCAGGTCGCTCAGGCGGTTGAGGATGCTGCCTTTGCCGGTCAGGTTCCGGCCGGTGAAGGTGCCGACCAGGCCACCGCCGCCGCCCTGGATGGACAGGTTGGCCGCCACCGTGTCGACGCCCAGGCCGACCAGGTTGGCGTCGCCGTTGACGAGGGTGCCGGCGATCACGCCGCTGTTGACCAAGGTGCCGAGGGTGGCCCCGCCGCCCAGGCCCAGGGCGTAGGCGGCATTGATGGTGCCGGTGTTGATCAGGGTGGCGATGGTGCCGCCGTTGCCGACCACGCCCGCCGTCACGCCCCCCAGCACACCACTGTTGCTGAGCATGCCGATGCTGCCGGTGGCGGCCACGTACACGCCATAGCCGCCGCTGGTGAGGGTGCCGGTGTTGTTGAGGGTGGCCAGACCGCCGCCGACGTAGTCGTTCAGGTAATGGACGACCAGGTTGCCACCGTCCTGCGCCACGCTGCCGCTGAGGCCGAACAGGCTGGCCAGGGTGGCGGCGCCATAGTCGGCGGTGGCGGCCTGGATCACAGTGGCCGTGTCGCCAGCCCCGTAGTTGCCCAGGGCGTCGGTCAGCACCCGGCCGGTGACGGTGGCGCTGTCGGCCGTCAGCAGGCCGGTGGTGGTGCCGATCAGCAGGCCGCCGGCCATGCGCAGGATGCCGGTCACGGCGACGGTGCCGCCCAATGTCACGAAGGCCGGGCTGTCGATGAACAGCGCGCCGGTGCCGGCGTTGACGGAATCGTTCAACCGGATGGTGCCTTGGGTGACGTGGATATCGCCCAAGGTGTGGGTGATGGTGCCGCCGGTGAAGGTGCCAACGCCGGCGCCGCCGGCCAGCAGCAGGCTGGCGCCGGCACGGTCGTCGATGATATCGCCGGTGATCACGCCGCTGTTGACCAGCGTGCCCACGGCCGTGGCGCCACCGGCGATGTAGACGGCCGTGGCGGCGCTGACGGTGCCGGTGTTGGTGATGTCAGCACCCAGGCTGCCGCCGATGTAATAGTTGTGCGCCGTGACCACCACGGCGTTGTTCGTGACGGTGTTGCTTAGCGTCAGGTGCGCCAGGTTGCTGGCGATGGTCGCGGCGCTGTAGTCCGACCCCACGCCGCCGGTCACCAGGGTGGCCTGCTGGCCCGGCAGGAAATTGTCGGTGGCCAGGCCCGCGCGCAGCTGGCCGGCGATGGTGGCCTGGCCAGCGATGGCCATCTGGCCACCCTTGCCCACCACCAGCGTGCCGGCGCTGCCCTGGGCGTAGGTGCCGGTGACAGTGATGGTGTTGGCCAGGGTCAGGCTGGCGCCGCTGTTGAGCGCGGTGTGGCCGGTGACGTCAACGTCATCGTTCAGCAGCAGGCTGCCGCCGCTGAACACCAGGTTGCTCAGCCTGTTCTGGATCAGGCCGGTGCCGGACTGGCCGGTGAAGGTGCCGACCGTCCCGCCGGTGCCGCTCTGGATGGTCAGGTCGCCGGCGACGGTGTCATTGGGCAGGAAACCCAGGACGCCGCCGTTGCCGTTCACGATATTGCCGGCGATGACGCCGCTGTTGATCAGCGTGCCGATGCTGCTGGCGCCGCCCTGGCCACCCACCATCAGCAGGGCATACTGGGCGTTGATGGTGCCGCTGTTGACCAGCGTGCCGATGCTGGAGGCCGCCATCAGGCCGGCGTAGGAAATGCCGGCGAAGGAATTGTAGGCGCCGGTGATGGTGCCGGCGTTGGCGAAGCGCATGGTGCTGTCGCCAATCAGGGCGACTGCCCCCCGGACGACGCCGGTGTTGAGCACGCTGCCCACGGTGCCGGCCAACCCGATGGCGGAGACGGCGCTGATGGTCCCGTTGTTGACCAGGGTGTCGACGACACCACCGAGGGCCACGCCTTGTTGTGTCCCGATGACCGCGCCGTCGTTGGTCAGGGTGCCGACGCTGCCGGTGCTGGCGACGACGATGCCGGGGAAGGCGGTGGTGATGGTGCCGCTGTTGGTCAGGGTCACCAGGCTGCCGCCGACGTAATCGCTGCTGAACTGCGCCACCAGCGCGCCGCCGCTCTGGACCAGGGTGCCCAGGACGATGGCGCTGCCCGTGCCGATGGTGCCGTTCAGCGCGACGCCGCTGTAGGTGCCGGTGGCGGCGCCGATCACGGTCCGCGCCTGGCCGACGACATAGTTGCCCGAGCCGTCCAGGCGGACCTGGCCACCGGTCACCGTGGCGCTGTCGGCCTGCAGGGTGTTGGCGCTGCTCACCACCAGCGTGCCGGCGCTCTGCACATAGGTGCCGCTGACGGTGATGGCGCTGCCCAGGGTCAGGGCGGCGCCACTGTTGGTGACGCTGTGGCCGGTGGCCAGGATGTCGTCGTTCAGCAGCAGGTTGCCGCCGGTGATGTAAAGGTCGCTTAACCTGTTGTCGATCCGGCCCTTGCCGGTCAGGCCGGTGAAAGTGCCCACCGTGGCGCCGGTGCCGCCCAGCAAGGTCAGGTCGCTGGTGAAGGTATCCACCTGGCCCGACCACTGCCCCGTGGCGTCCCCGTTCATGATGTCGCCCCGGATCAGGCCGCTGTTGGCCATGGTACCCAGGGTGGAATTGGCGTAGGAACGGACGGCGACGCTGGCGGCGATGGTGCCGGTGTTGATCACGGTGCCCAAGGCAGCGCCGTAGGCCTCCTGGATCGCCACATTGTCGGCCAGAATGGTGCCGGAGTTGACGATGGTGCCCAGACGCGACCGGTCGCCATAGCCGGAGATGGCCGTGCCGGAGCCGCTGACGCGGATAATGCCCTGATTGACCACCATGCCGATGGTGCTGAAGTAGTTGTTGACGGCGTTGCCGCCATGGTCCGCCGCCATCAGGCCGCTGTTGGCGATGGTGGCGATGGTGCTGTAGGAAGCCCCCACCAGGCCGGCGCTGGCGGTGCCCACACCGGTCAGGGTGCCGCTGTTGGTCACCAGGGTGACGCGCGCGAACCGCAGGCTGATGTCGGTCTGACCGCTGATCAGCCCCTGGTTGTCGATGGTGCCGACATAGTCCGCGACCACGCCGGGGTTGGTGCTGAGGATACCGGTGCGGCCGGTGATGGTGCCGGTGTTGGTGATCCGGCCGATGGTGCCGCCGGCGTTGTAGATGGCGTAGATGCCGTAGACGCTGTTGTCGCCGGGGTCGCTGGGCACGGCGATCACACCGGCGTTGGTGATCGTGCCGATAGATCCATCCCGGCTATTGAAGATGGCCGCTGTATCCTGGTGCAGGGTGCCGGCGGCGGCGGCGGTGATGGTGCCACCGGCCTGGTTTTCCAGCAGGCCCAGGGTGTTGTAGTTCAGGATGGGACGGTAGGCCCCCGTGACCAGGCCACTGTTGCTGAAGGTGCCCAGGCTGCCAGTGCCCCCGACCTGCAGGGCCACAGCCCCCGCCAGCGTGCCGCTATTGGACAGGCTGCCGTAGCTGGCGCCGATGTAGTTGCCGGTGGCGAACAGCGCCAGGTTGTTGCCGGTCACCGTGCTGCCCATACCGGGGATGTTGCTGCCGATCACCGTGGCGCCGCTGAAGTCGGACCCCGCACCGCCGGCCACCAAGGTGCCGTAGATGCTGCCGGCCAGATAGTTGCCGGTGTCGGAGAGGGCGGCCGCCGCGACGGTGCCGCCGCTGATGCTGGCGGCCCCGCTGACGACCAGTCCCGCCCCCGTACCCAGGGCCAGGGTGCCGGTCGCCTGGCTGTAGTTGCCGGTGACGCTGACGATGGTGGACAGGGATACGGCGGCCCCGGCGTTAGCCAACGTGCCCGTGCCGACATTGACGGCGTCGTTCAGCAGCAGGCTGCCGCCGGCCAGCACCACGCTGGCGAGCGTGCTGGTGATGGTGCCCTGGTTGGTCAGGCTGCCGCCCGTCAGGGTGCCCACCGTGCCGCTGGTGCCACCCGTGATGCTGAGGGTGTTGGCGCCGGCGTTGATGATGTTACCGGCGATGGTGCCGGAGTTGGCCAGGGCACCCAGGCTACCCGTGCCGGCGATGTACAGGGCGGTGGGACCGGTCAGCAGGCCGCCGATGCTGAGGGTGCCGTAGCTGCCGCCGATATAGTCGGTGGTGGCGAGCGCCAGCAGCTGGCTGCCGCTGGTGCCCACCGTCAGTTGCGCATGGCCGCCCAATGCACCGTCGTTGACGAAGGTGCCGGCATAAGCCAGGCCGCCTGAGGCCTGCACCAGGGTGCCCACCGTGTCACCCACCAGGTAATTGGCGGTGCTGTCGCCGGCGACCGAGGCCTCCACCTGGCCGGCGATGCTAGCCACGCCGATGACGTTCAGCTGCGCCGCCCCATCCAGCACCAGGGTGCCGGCGGACTGGCTGTAGGCACCCGTCAGGTTGATGGTGTTGACCAGGGTGAGGGCCGCACCGGTGTTGGACACGGTATGGGCGTTGGCCCGGACGTCATCGTTCAGCAGCAGGGCGCCGCTGGCGAACACCAGGTTGCTCAGGCTGTTGAAGATCAGGCCCGTGGAGACACCATCCTGGCCGGTGAAGGTGCCCACCGTGCCGCCGACACCGCCCTGGATGGTCAGATCGCCAGCGACGGTGTCGTTATAGTCGGTGCTGCCGTTGTAGATGCCGCCCCGGATCAGGCCGCTGTTCACCAGGGTGCCCAGGCTGGCGTTCGCAAAACCCAAATAGGCCCTGACGCCCATGATGGTGCCGCTGTTGACCAGGGTCCCGATGCCGACGCCGTAGCTGTTCTGGATGGCGGTGGTGCCGCTGATGGTGCCGCTGTTCTCCAGCGCGGTGAGGCCGGCGTAGGCCATCCTGATGCCGATGCCCGCGGCGATGGTGCCCTGGTTGACCAGCGTATTGATGGTGGCGAAGTTGAGGTTGACGCCATAGCCATACGCGTCGGTGCTGACCAGGCCGCTGTTCACCAGGGTGTTGATGGTGCTGTTGGACAGGTTCAGCGCGGCCGGCACGCCGGCGCCGGCCAAGGCCTCCAGCGTGCCGCTGTTGGCCAGCAGCGTGACCTGGGCGTATTCCAGGCTGACGGCGTAGGTACCGCTGATCAGGCCGGCGTTGGCCAGGGTGCTGAGGGTGCTGTTATTGCCGCTGTAGAGGCCCATCGTGCCGGTGATGGTGCCGATGCTGGTGTTTTCCAGCAGGCCGATGCTGCCGCTGTTATTGACGGCCCTGCCGCCGCCGATGCTGATCAGGCCGTCGTTGGTGAAGGTGCCGAGCTGGCCGCCCTGGGCGATGCTGAGGCCGACATGGCCCGCCAGCGTGCCGCTGTTGGCCAGGCTGCCCAGGCTGCCGCCGATATAGTCGCCGGTGGCGCCCAACAGCAGGCCGTTGCTGGACACGGTGCCGGCCAAGCCCAGCGCGTGGCTGCCGGTGGTGACGGCGACGTTGGTGTAGCTGGACCCGCCGCCGCCAGCCACCAGGGTGGCGTAGACGCCGCCGGCCAAATAGTTGCCCAGGGTGGACGGGCGCGCGATGGTGACAGTGGCGCCGCTGATGCTGGCGGCGCCGCTGACCACCAGTTCCGCCCCCGTGGCCAGGGCCAACGTGCCGCCCGTCTGGCTGTAGTTGCCGGTGACGCTGACGATGGTGGACAGGGCGACGGCAGCCCCGGCATTGGCCAGCGTGCCCGTGCCGACGTTCACGGCGTCGTTCAACAGCAGGCTGCCGCCGGCCAGGACGACGTTGGCGAGAGTGCTGGTGATGGTGCCCTGGCTGGTCAGGCTGGCGCCCCTCAAGGTGCCGACCACGCCGCCCGTGCCGCCGCTGATGGTGAGGTCGGCCGTGCCGAGATTGACGATGTCGCCGGCGATGGTGCCGCTGTTGGCCAGGGCGCCCAGGCTGCCCGTGCCCGCGATGTACAGGGCGGTGGGTGCCGTCAGCAGGCCGGTGACGCTGATCGTGCCATAGCTGCCACCGATATAGTCGTTGATCGCCAGGGCCAGCAGCTGGTTGCTGGTGGTGCCGTTGACCAGGACCACGTGGCCGTCCAGCGCCGTGCCCGTCAGGCTGCCGCTGTAGGACACGCCGCCATCGGCCTGCACCACGGTCCCGACGGCGTCACCCACCACATAGTTGGCGCCGGTATTGCCGCTGAGCGTGACCTGGTACAGGCCCGCCAGCCCGGCGCTGCCGGTGACCGACAGCCCGCCGGCGGTGCCCATGGACAGGGTGCCGCCCAACTGGCTGTAGGCGCCGGTGATGGTGACCAGCGTATCCAGGGCCAGGGCGGCGGCGATGTTGGTGACGGAATAGCCGGGAACGTAGATGTCGTCGTGCAACAGCAGGGCGCCGGAGGCGAAGGTGACGTTGCCCAGCGTGTTGTAGATCATGCCCTTGGCAGACATGTCCCAGGCGGTGAAGGTGCCCACCGTGCCGGTGTCGCCGCCCTGGATGGTGAAATCGGCGCCGATGGTGTCGGAGCTGTAGAGGGCACCCGTCACTGTGCCCGCGATGACACCGGCGTTGATCAGCGTGCCTATGACGGCGCCGTTGTGGTTGGCCAGCGCGTAGCCGTTGCCGTTGGCGGCGCGCAGGGTGCCGGTGTTGATCAGCGTGCCGATGGTGGCGGTGTCACCGTTCAGGATGGCGCCCGTGCCGCCGCTGATCAGGCCGCTGTTGACCAGGGTGCCGATGCTGGCGCTGCTGCTGAAGTTCCCGATCCCAAGGCCGCCGGCGATGATGGTGCCGCTGTTGAGCACGGTGCCGATGGTGCTGGACGCATAGTTGACGATACCGTTGCCGCCGTAGCCGGTCTCACTGATCACTCCGGTGTTGTCGACGGTTTCGGCATTGGCGCCTTGCAGCAGGATGATGCCGTCGCCGAACGTAGCGGTGCCGGCGATGGTGCCGGTGTTGTTGATCAGCCCGGCCCGGGCGTTATACAGCTCGATGGCGGAGGCAGAGGCGCCGATGCTGCCGCTGTTGGCGATCGTGCCCACGGTCGCGCCAGTGTCGAGCTGGACGCCCCTATGGGCGATGATGGTGCCGCTGTTGTCGAGCTGGCCGAGAGAGCCGCCGCGGTCGTAGATGCCGATACGGGTCGTGCCCGTGACGGAGATCAGGCCGCTATTGCTGAAGGTGTCCAGGGTGCCGAAGTTGCCCACGACCAAGCCAAAGGCGCCGGACAGGGTGCCGGTGTTGGCCAAACTGCCATAGGTGCCGCCGATATAGTTGCCGGTGGCGCCCAGCAGCAGGTCGTCACCGGAAACGATGCCGCCGATGCCCCCCACCACAGGACTGTTGTTGGTAACCGTCACCCCGTCATAGCTGGACCCTGCGCCACCCGTCACCAGGGTGTCCAGGATGGTGCCGGCCAGGTAGTTGCCGGTGGCGGACAGCGGACGCCCCGACACCAGGCTGCCGCCGGTGATGCTGGCGGCCCCGCTGACCGCCAGCGTGCCGCTGCCGCCCAGTTCCAGGCCGCCGGTCGCCTGGTTGTAATTGCCGCTGACATTGACCATGGTGGACAGCGTCAGATTGGCGCCATTGTTGATCAGGGTGCCGGTGCCGACATGGACGGCGTCGTTCAATGCCAGGTTGCCACCGCCCAGCACCACGTTGGCCAGCGTGCTGGCGATGGTGCCCTGGTTGGTCAGGCTGCTGCCCGTCAGGGTGCCGATGGTTAGACCGGCGCCGCCCAGGATCGTCAGGTCGCGGGCGCTGTCGTTGGTGATGTCGCCGGCGATGGTGCCGCTGTTGGCCAGTGCGCCCAGGGTGCCCGTGCCGGCAATGTAGAGCGCGGTGGGGGCCGACAGCAGCGTGCCGCCACCAATGCTGAGGGTGCCGTAGGTGCCGCCGATATAATCACTGGCGGCCAGAGCCATCAAATCGGTGCCGGTGGTGGCATCGCCGACGGCCAGGTGGCCGCCCAGCGCGCTGGGGCCCAGGCTGCCGCTCCACACCAGACCGCCATCCGCATGCACCAGCGTGGCAACGGTATCGCCCACAAGGAAGTTGGCGGTGGCCATGCCGGCGAGGTCGGCCTGCACCAGACCGCCCACCATGGCCGCGCCCGTGACCGACAGGCCGCCGGCCGCGCCCAGCACCAGGGTGCCCGCCGCCTGGTCATAGACGCCGGTGATGGTGAGCAGGGTGGCGACCTGCAGGCTGGCGCCGGCGTTGGCGACCGTATGGCCGGTGGCATTGATATCGTCGTTCAGCAGCAACGCGCCGGCGCTGAAGGTCAGGTCGCCCATCTGGTTGACGATCAGCCCCTTGGCCACCCCGTCCTGGCCGGTGAAGGTGCCCAACGTGCCGCCGGCGCCGCCCTGGATGGTCAGGTCAGTGCCGTTTTCGCTGGTGATGCCGCCTTCGATCAAGCCGCTGTTCACCAAGGTGCCGAAGTCACCGGAGGTGTAGAAGGCAGTGCGGGCACTGATGGTACCGCTGTTCACGAGGGTGCCGAGGACGCCGGAGGACCAGTTCCTGATGGCGGCGTTGGCGGTGGTGATGGTGCCGCTGTTGGCGAAGAGTCCAACCGTGCCGTATTGCCCACCGTACCCGCCATTGGATAGTGCGGCGCCGCCTCCGCCGTTGATCACGCCGTTGTTGCTGACGGTGCCGATGCTGCCATTGCTGTTGGCGACGAAGGCGCCGTTCTGGATCGACACCAGGCCACTGTTGGCGATGCCGCCGATCGTGCTGTTGTCGGCATTGACGATGTAGCTGTTGACGCTGCTGCCGGCCGCGACCACCGTGCCGCTGTTGCTGATCTGCCCAATGGTGGCGTAGCTCAGTTGGATGGCGGTGCCTGTCGGGTATGAGGCGCCCACCACCATGGTGCCGCTGTTGGCAATGCCGCCGATGGCGGCCAGCGCGCCGCTGTTGCCGATGGCGGCGACGAGATGGCGGCCGGTCAGGGTGCCGCTGTTGCTAAAGGCGTCCAGCGTGCCCCCGGCGCCCACGTACAGGCCATAGTTGCCGGCGATCAGGCCGGCGTTGGTCAGCGTGCCCATGATGCCGACGTTGCGGATAGCCGTCGAGGTGCCGCCGCCCGATGCGGTGATGGTCCCGCCAGCCAGGTTTTCCAGGGTGCCGATGATGACCTGGTTGAAGACGCCCTGGTTGCCGCCGGCGATGATGCCGCTGTTCACCAGGGTATGGACGATGACGGTGTTGGCGACACCAACCTGGGAGCCGACGATGGTGCCGCCGGCCTGATTGTCCAGCAGGCCGATGGTCCCGCCAATGAACTGGGCGGCGCCGATATCGATGGCGTAATTGTTGCTCTGGATCAGGCCGGTGTTGGTCAGGGTGCTGATGCCGCCATAGACCAGGATGCCGGCGGTGTTGCCGCCCGTAATGGTGCCGCCGGCCTGGTTTTCCAACAGGCCGATGGTCCCGTTAACATAGACCGCCCCGATGGCGCCACCGATGAAGCCACTATTGCTGAGCGTACTTATGGTGGCGGCGGTGCCGTGGTTGGAGCTGGGGCCGATGACGATAACGCCCACAAGGCCGCTGTTGATGCTGCCGCCCGCCTGGTTCACCAGCTGGCCGATGGTCCCGCGGATCGCCAGGCCGACACCGGAGAAGGTGTCTGCACTATAAATGACGCCGCTGTTGATCAGCGTGCCGATGCTGCCGTTAGCGAGGAAGCCGCTGCTGCCGGTGATGAAGATGTGGCCGGCATTGTCCAGGGTGCCGACAGTGCCCAGGATGGTGACGCCGGCGTCGGCGCTGATGGTGCCGGTGGTCTCATTCCGGAAGCCGCCCAGGCTGCCCGTGGCGGCCACGTACAGGGCGCTGATGCTGCCGGTATTGGTGACGCTGCCCAGCATGCCGCCGATGTAATCACTGTTAGCGACGGCCAGCAGGTTGGACCCGTCCGACCCCTGCCCCGTGAACAGGAGGGGAAGACCGTTGCCCAGGTTGGCGGTGATGCCGCTGTAGCTGCCGCTGCCGGCCGCGATCAGCGTGGCCAGGGTGTCGCCCGCCACGTAGTTGCCCGACGTCGACAGGTTGCCCAGGAAGGCGGAGACGGTGCCGCCGGTGACGGTGGCGGCGCCACTGACCACCAGTTCACCACCACCGCCCAGGGCCAGCTCACCGGCCGACTGGCGATAATTGCCGGTGACGCTGACGATGCTGGACAGGATGACGCTCGCCCCGCTGTTCACCAGCGTGTTGCCGCCCACGGTCACGGCGTCGTTCAGCAGCAGGCTGCCACTGGCCAGCGTCAGGTCGGCGCCGCTGGTGATTATACCCTGGGTGGTGCCGTCCACGCCGGTGAAGGTGCCGGTGACACCGCCCGTGCCGCCGAAGATGGTGACGGCGCTGTCGCCGCCCAGCAGCAGGTTGCCCTGGATCATGCCGCTGTTGACCAGCGAGACCAGGGTGTTGCCCAGGCCGATTTCGATGGCGTTGCCGGCGGAGACGATGCTGCCGGTGTTCACCAGCGTGGTCAGCGTGACATAGCCGGCGGCCTGGGTGCCGGCCAGATACGCCCCGCGGATGCTGCCCTGGATCAGGCCCTGGTTGATCAGGAAGCTGGTGCCGTCGGTGTACTTGAGGGCGGTGGCGCCGCTGAGGGTGCCGCTGTTGGTGAGGGTCAGGTTGCCTGATGACTGCGTCGCCACGAACGACGTGCTGCCGCCGGTGATGGTGGTATCCGCCGCCGTTGCCCGGGGGGCCGTCAGGGCCGTGCCCATGGCCAGGAGGGAGGTGCCCGCCAGCAGCAGCGTGCGCGATGGCCGTGCGCGCGACGGCCGCGTCCGCGTGTCCTGGCCCTGCGTATCCAGGTCCCTGCGCACGTCCGGCAGCATCTTGCCCATAAGCCCACTCCCCCAGATCAGAAACCGGCGTTACGCCGGTTGCCACCCCCACGCGCCGGGACGCGCGCCGGGGACAGCGGTCCCAGCACATCTGAATACCCGAGTAACTCCTTCGTTGGAGATTTGCATCAAGATAGTAGATGCATAATCATCAGGCATATTTTTGGGCTTTGTTTACGGAACATAAACGGCAAATGTGGGAAAATATAGCGTTGTTACTGCCGTCATACCGATGACGTAAAACATGAACGCTCTGGTGATATTTTCACGAAATGCACAGTTTTCCGATATATGTGCAGCAGTTTATGGCAGAATTCTTCAATAAATTCTTTAACAATATGAGGAATAATTTATTCAAGACGCCATCGCACACGCTTAGCGCAATGCGGTTCAGCAAGGGGAGGCCTTGCATAGACATAAGGGGGGATGTGGGGCGAGAGGGGGCGTCCTCTTGCCATGCGTGGCCTGCAGGCCTGTTCTCAAAGTGGCGCCACGCCTTGGTTTCCAGCGCCACGCAAGCACCCAGCCGATAGGCTTCCGCTCCCGCGCACGTTCCGAAAAGACCGCTGCGTGGGTCGCGGGACGGCAGAAGTGCCCATTCCCTTTTACATAAGCGAAACCCATTGGTGATCGGACGCTACTCGGGCCCACCTACCCAAAAGGGTAAGACGGGGCGGGCCGCATGCCCACGCCGTGGCCCTGTCTGGCCGCAGCTTCTCCCTGGTGCGCCGCTGCTTCAGCGACGCCCGCTTCCGCAACGAAGACGGCGTGAATCGCGCGACCCTGTACCACCCACTGGCGCGGGAGAACGCCCCCGCTGTGACGGGCTATTCCTTGCGGTAGCGCAGCAGCCAGATGATGGTGGAAATCTGGCAGAGGGCGGCCGCCAGGGTGAAGACGGTCACCAGGACGCTGCCGCCAACACCGCCGGGCTGGGTGAACAGCAGGCCCAAGGCCACGATTGTAGCCACGACCTCGACGGCGAAGATGGCGCTGAGCAACAGGCGAACCAGGCCCTGGGTCTGGCTGGGCACGCGGCCCCAGAAGATCAGGCGAAAGCCGAAGACCAGCGCCCAGCTGAACAGGAAACCCACCAGCCCCGCCCCATCCAGCGCTTCCACCGGATCAAGCTGCGCCCGCAGCTTGATCGAACCGTCCAGGCCGATGGCCAGGAAGGTGATGCCCACCACCGCGAGCGCCAGGTGGAAGAGATATCCGGGAGAGGGGCGCCGCCAGACCGGGGCGGAGTGGGTGTCTGTCATCATTTGTGCACCGCGACGCTGTGAACCTGAAGACGGCGGGCTATTTCATGCAGGGCCGATTTATCGCCCAGAATCTCTTCCCGGATCATAAGGAAGCCGGAGCCGACGCCAGCGGCGCGGGGGGCGACCTCCAGCGTCATACCGGCGTGGATCTGCTTGGCACGAAGTTGGGACCGCAAATGAGCACGCTCCGCAATCTGCGCGTACCGCTCCGCGCGGGAGGCATTGGCGGTGCGCGCGGCCAGGGTCTCCGCCGAACGGGCCGTCGTCAAGTCCGCCTGCAACAGTTCCCGCGCCTCCGCCAGTTCCTTGATGGCCTTGGGACCACCGACGACGATGTCAGGCAGGGTCATGACCGTCGCGATAATGCGGTATTTCTCGGTGTGCTGCTTGAAGGCCTCGGCCCCTTCATCGTTGCCGGCCAGCTCCATGCCGTAGGCGGTACCGTCGGCCACCAGCAGGAAGGCGCCGCCCACCAGGCCGGCCACGCCCAGCACGCCCAGCCCGGTGGGGATGAGCGCGATGGAGGCCGCGACGCACAGCACGTCCAGCGCCACGCCCAGGGCGTCATCGCCGTGCGAGGTGAACATGCGGTTGAAGACGCGTCCCACGGCCTGGCTCATGGCCAGGTCGGCCTCGCTCTGCGCGATGGCGGCCTTGCCCTGCGCTTCCATGCAGCTCTCTATGAAGGCCTTCACCCGATGCCAGAAGTCGGGCGGCGGCTGATGCTTGGGCGGCGGAGCGGGAATGTGGCTCCACTGGAAAACGAAGATGTCGCCAAAGCCGCCGGCATCGCGCGTAGGGCCACGCAGGGGGTAGACATAGCCGTTGGTGGCCCAGGAAATGCCGACCCCGGGACCGCACACCTTGTCGACATAGGCGCACAGGCAGGCCGTGGCCTCGGTCTCATTGCGGAACGGTCCCCAATCACTGTTCAGGACGACTGCCATAGCGTTCTCTCCCACTCTCCTATTTTCGCCGAAAGCGGCTTCTACTGCCGCCTACTGTCTTCCGGGTGCAGGTATTCGCCGAGGCTAGGCTCCGGCGGGCATTCTGTTCCTTGCAATACATATAAATAATCGTTGGAACGATCGGCCACCTTGAAGCACTTCTTATATCCGTGAGCCGAAGCCCATAGATCTCCGGCAAATATCCCAAGAACCATGATCGTTATAAAAGCGCCGATGGAAATCTGGATGATCCGAATTTCCATAGTCATCGGCTTCTTATATTTTCTAAAGATCGCGACATACATCGCAATTCGGATGCCATACAAAAACGGCCCAGCAAAGAAACAAAACATATATCTGCTAAAGAGGACGTGGTCGGCGCCACCGTCAAACACCAAAAGATCTGGATAGGACGCCCAGATCAACCAGATGCAGACTACAAACAAGATATCGAGAAAGTAAAAATGCCAAGTGCTTAGCGTCGCTTGCCCTCGATCCCGCCCCCGACGATGAACACCCAAGGCAGACATCATCTCATTCTCCGCCCACGACTCTGGGCGAGAGCCGAAACGGCGGCTTCACCATCCGTGTTACGACGCGAGCGATCCCAGGCGCTTATCAGGAGCTTGGAACCACGCGGGCGGCTGCCCGCCCGCGTGGTCGCTCAAGCGATCGATCAAGCCGACTTGGTGGTGGCCAGGTCGTAGGAGGCGATGATCGGGGACTGCGGGTTATGCTGGCTGTCGTACGGGGTGTACTTCATCTCCACCTTGGTGAAGTTCAGCACGATCTGCTCTTCCGGCCGGTCGCTGGAGGCCGAGATGTTGTAGGACGAGATCAGGGTGTTGGTCAGGGTGAACTCGATGTAGGTGTCGCCCGGGTTGCCGCTGGTGACGATGTGGATCTTGGCGGTCACGCCCGAACGGCCGCTGCAGGCCTGGGAGAACAGCTTCACGGAGGAGCTGTCGCTGGTCTTGGTCAGCACGACTTCACGCACCGACGGCTCAGAACCTTCGCGGTTGGCGGTGGCGCCGGCCAGGGTGTTCATGGACCGGGTCACGCCCCACTGCAGGGTCTTGATGTCGGTCCACTGCTGGTGGTTCTGTTGGGTGGCGTCGCCGGAAATACCGTCGATCTGCAGATAAATAGGCATTCGTAGTTCTCCTCACTTCATGGACTTTGGTTGAACGCGGGCTTGCGTTGTGCGCCGGGCTGGCCGGGTGGCCAGGCGCCGGCGCGGACGTTACGGTGCGCCGGGTGACCCCAAGCGGCTCGGGTCCGGGCGTCGCCTTGGCGGCTTCATTCCGCCGCGGACTCCACCATCGGCCTTTCGGCCAGTGGCACCGTTTGGATGTCGATCCGGAAATCCCCGGCCTCGTCATCCCAATCCACGGCCGCGGCGGCGACGGTGCGCCGGGCGGCCAGGGTTTCCAGAAGGCGCTTGGACAGCGCCGGCATCAGGCTGCGCGACAGCACGTGGTCGATGGCGCGGGCCCCGACGTCGCTTTCGCCGCACCGGGCCACCAGCCGTTCGATCACCGCCGGCGACACGGACAGGACGGCGCCATAGGTCCGCTCCACCCGCTGGCACAGGCGGCCCAGCTGCAGGCCGACGATGTCGCGCAGGCGTTCCGCCGTCAGCGGCAGGTAGGGCACCACCGTGACCCGGCCCAGAAAGGCCGCCTTGTAATGCTTCAGCAGTTCCGGATGCAGCGCGGCCGTCAGGCCCGCCAAATCCGGTAGGGTCTCGCGGTCGGCGGCCAGGGCCGTCAGCAGGTCGGACCCGGCGTTGGACGCCATCAGGATGGTGGTGTTGCGGAAGTCGATGTCGCGACCTTCGCCGTCGCGCAGCACGCCCTTGTCGAACACCTGGTAGAAGATGTCCTGCACGCCGGGGTGCGCCTTTTCCATCTCATCCAGCAGCAGCACGCCGTAGGGCCGGCGGCGCACCGCCTCGGTCAGGATGCCGCCCTCGCCATAGCCGACGTAGCCGGGGGGCGACCCCATGAGGAGGGAGACCTTATGCTCCTCCTTGAACTCCGACATATTGATGACGGTCAGGCTCTGTTCCCCGCCATACATCATGTCGGCCAGCGCCAGGGCGGTCTCGGTCTTGCCCACGCCGCTGGGGCCGGCCAGAAGGAAGATGGCCGGCGGCTTGCGCGGGTCGGCGATGCCGGCCCGGGCGGTGTGCAACACGTCGGCGATCAGGTGCAGGGCGTCGTCCTGGCCCACCACCCGCTGGCCCAGGCGTCCTTCCAGGCCCAGCACCGTCTCGATCTCGCTGGACAGCATGCGGCCCACGGGGATGCCGGTCCACCGCGCCACCACCTCGGCCACCGCCTGCGCGGTGACATCGTGGTGCATCAGGGGCCGCTCGCCCTGATAGTCCGTCAGGTCCTGGTGCAGGCGGGCGTGGCGGCCGCGCAGGGCGGCCGCCTCCGTGCCGCCCTGCGCCGTTTCCGCCATCCTCTCTTCCAGGGCTCCCCGGACGCCGACGATTTCGTCGATCAGGCGGCGTTCCTCCGTCCAGCGCCGGTGCAGGTCGGCCTGGCGCACTTGGGCGTCGGCCAGCCGCTCGTCCAGGGCGGCGATGGCGTCGCCATGGTCGGCACCCAGCGCCACCTCCCGCAGCAGGGAGGCCTTTTCCGCCTCCAGCCCTTCCGTCTCCCGCGCCACGGCGTCCAGCGCCTCCGGCCGGCCGGCCTGGCTCATGGCCACCATGGCGGACGCGGTGTCCAGCACGCTGACGCACTTGTCGGGCAGTTGGCGTCCCGTGATGTAGCGGTGGGACAGGTGCACCGCCGCCCGCACCGCCGCGTCCAGGATGCGCACGCCGTGGTGCTTCTCCAGCGTCGGGACCAGGCCGCGCATCATGGCGATGGCGGTCTCCTCGTCCGGCTCGTCCACCTTCACCGGCTGGAAGCGGCGGACCAGGGCGGCGTCGCGCTCGATATAGCGCTTGTATTCCGCCCAGGTGGTGGCGGCCACCATACGCAGCGCGCCGCGCGCCAAGTCGGGCTTCAACAGGTTGGCGGCGTCCCCCTGCCCCGCCTGGCCGCCGGCGCCGATCAGGGTGTGCGCCTCGTCCACGAACAGGATGATGGGCTTGATCGAGCCCTTGACCTCGTCGATCACGCCCTTCAGGCGGTTCTCGAACTCACCCTTCACGCCGGCACCGGCCTGCAGAAGGCCGAGGTCCAGCGTGCGGATGCTGACCTCGCGCAGGGCCGCCGGCACCTCGCCCGCAGCGATGCGCAGGGCCAGGCTTTCCACAACGGCGGTCTTGCCCACGCCGGCCTCGCCCACCAGGATGGGATTGTTCTGGCGGCGGCGGGTCAGGATATCGATCACCTGCCGTACCTCGGCATCGCGGCCGGTGATGGGGTCGATGCGGCCCTGGGCCGCCTCCGCCGTCAGGTCGATCGTATAAGCGTCCAGGTTGGGCGTGCGCCCGCCGGGCTTGCGCGGGGCCTGGCCATCGGCGGCGGCGTCCTCGGGAACCTCGGCCTCGATCAGGGTGTCCAGCGCCTGGGGGTCGATGGCCTCCAGCGCGGCGGCCAGATCGCCAAAGGCCAAGGCGCCCTTGTCATCGGCCACCAGGGCCGCCAGCAGATGCAGGGGCGACACCGCCCCGGCCTTGAAGCGCAAGGTGGCCAGGAACCAGGCCTCGCGCATCAGCGACACGACGCGCGGCGAGAAGGCCGGGGCGCGGCTGCTGCCGGTGCGGCAGCGGGCAAGCCCACGGTCAAGCGCGCGCTCCAACGCCTCCGGCCCCAGGCCCACCTTGGGCAGCGCCTGGCGCAAGCCGGTGTCCGGCCGGTCGAGCAGGGCATGCAGCCAGTGCTCTATCTCGATCTCATAGTGGGTTTTGGCCATGGCGCCGCCGGCGGCGGCTTCAAGCGCCCGGCGGGCCGCGGCATCCAGCCCATCGACCAGCGTCCTTAGATCCATCGAATCCATTTCAAGACCCGCGCTTTTGGTTGACGTATTCCCCTACCCCCATCGTCCGACCCAGGTCCGCCGATGGCACGACTGCAAAAATAAAACTCGAACGACGATTGGAACTTACCCGATGGTTATAGTATCGAATTTTCCATCCGTTATTATGTCGTTCATGTAACATTACATTAATAGAACGGCATTACTTCCGATATATGCTCCAGGTTATACTAATCGGTGTCATTGATACTGATGATGGCATCGTCCGGGTCGTGCAGCATGGGCAGCGACGCCAGCCAGCTGTCGTAGCCCAGGCGCGGGCCCGCGCCGTCCCGCCCGTCCAGCTGGCAGGGCGGCACTTCCTCCCGGTGCAGCACCAATTGCACGTCGAAGCCCAGTTCGGGCCCGGCATAAAGGCGCGCCAGTTCCACCAGGCGCCTCAGCCCCGGCCGGCCCGGCAGATGGTCCATGAACTGGCGGCGCGTCAGGGGACCCAGGATGATGCGGAACTGGCCCTGCACGTCCCACATGCGGGCGCCGGCCACGGCATCCACCCCCAGGCGGTTGTAGGCGGGCGCCTTTCCACCCAGGCGCAGGCAGGTCTGTTCCTCCGCCGGGATGGCGATCCAGCGGCCGGCGAACTGCTGCACCTTGACGGGCAGGCCGCAGGCGTCAGCCAGCATGCGCTCCAGCGAGATGGCGGCGCGCGGCTGCTGGCTGAACAGGCCGGCGTAATAGACCGCCACCTCGTCGCGCACGGACAGGCGCCCGCGCAAGTGGCCGGTGCCGAAGCCGGCGATGCCGAACAGGGCGGCGGTGGCGGCGTCACCTCCCTCCAGCCCGCGATGCTCGTACAAGGCCGGCAGGCGATAGCGCCGCCAGGCGCGGAACAGCAGGGTGGCGATACGGTCGTTGAACAGATCGAGGAAGGCGGCGAAACCGGGCGTGCGGTCACGCAGGCTGCGGATGGCCGTCTCGGTATAGGCCTGCGGCAGGGCCGAGACAGGCCCCGTCAGGGTCATGACGTTCAGGTCCAGCCGGGCGGGCTCCACAGGCTCGCCCTCCGCCGCGCCCTCGGCCAGGTGCGGCAGGGTCAGGCGTTGGATCTCGTGCGCCGGAAAACACAGCGACTGATGGGCAGCGAAACGGATGGGCAGCTCGTCCTCTTCGGCCGAGGCGCCGAACTGCCGTTCCAGCAGCTGGATGGCGCGGAACAGGTCGAAGCGGAAGGGCTCATGCCGCAGCATGTCCAGCAGTGCGGGCGACCCGCTGAGTGGCGGCAGGGGCACGATGGCGTTCATGCCGTCACCTTGGCGCCGATGCGGGCCCCCCAGCGCACCAGCGCCTCCTTCCGGCCCTTGGCCCGCACGGTCAGCCGGGTGAAGGAATTGATGGAGGTGTAGAGGGCGAAGAAACGCTCCAGCACCGCCGAGGGCAGGTAGACGCCCATGGCGCCCGCCCGTTCCGGGTCCATCACCAGATCGATGTCCACGCCCCGGCATAGGGCGGCGAAGTCGGCGTGGGGCGCCCGGGCCGTGGCGCGGCGGTAGCCGATGCCGGTGACGCTGTCGATGATGGCCCGCGTCTCCGGCGTGTCCTTCAAATCGTAAAGCTTCAGCAGCTCCCGCAACGCCGCCGCCCCGCCCTGGCCATCCCCTCCCCCTTGGCCATCCACGAGCGACAGGTGGTTGAGGTTGAGATGGGAGACCAGGCGCCAGCGGGCGCCGTCGCCCGTTTGCGGCCGCACCACCGCCGTGGGCGGCGTCAGGCAGGTGACGCCGGCGATGGGCCCGCCTTCGGTCAGGTGCATGCGCGGATGGCCGCCGCCGAAGGGCAGCTGCGCCGGCAGGTCGCGATTGAAGCACAGCGTTTCCACGCTGACCGTCCAGTCGGGCGGGGCGTTGGGGTTCAGGCCCAGATCGACCAGCGACAGGTACATCTCGCTGCTGGCGTCGCGCCCGCCCCGGGGGCGGCGCATGGCGTGCCAGAAATGCTGGTGGCGCGACGGGTCGGTGCCGTGGTGGTTGCCGTAGAGGGGCAGGAACTCCGCCTTCTCCCCCGGGGGGATGAGGCGCGCACGCGCTCGATGGCGTAGATCTCGCGCGCCTCCGGCCGGCGGGCGTCGGCCTGCACCAGGTATTCGGTGGCGTCGTGGCCCAGGATGATGGGCTCCGCCGACTGGCGGAACAGGTTGACCACCGGGGCGCAGCCCAGGGCGAACACCTGGGGCCGCACCAGCCGCTCCCCCTCCGTCCACACGCGGTCAAGGTAGAGGTAGACCTCCATATGCTGGCCCACCCCGCGCAGGGAGCGCGCGCTGAGGCCGTGCAGGTCCACGAACAGGAACTTCTCCGGGAAGGCGAACAGCTCGCTCAGCAGGCGGTAGCCTAGGAAGGACTGGGCGCCATAGGGCACCATGCCGTCCTCGGGCTCGAAGCCCACCGGGGTCAAATGGTCGGGACCCAGTTCCACGGGGCTGGGGTCGTTCACATCCTCCACCACCGCCATACCGACGACATTGTTCAGCAGCAGCTCATGCAGGGTGAACGCCACCTCCGGCGGGCCGGAGAGGAACAGGCGCAGGCGATCCACGCCCAGGTCGGTCAGGCCCTGCCCTTGCGCGGTGGAGCTGATCTTCAGCCGCAGCACCGACTTGGCCTCGCGGGTGGCCGCCACCAGGGGGGCCGCCGCCGGCAGGGCCGCCAGGCTGGCGGCCGTCACCTCCACCGGCCAGATCTCGGCCGGCATGGTGGTCTGGAAGCGGCAGGCCTCGCCCCGAACCGCCTCCGTCTCCACTTGGGCGCCGCGCGGCACGGTGAAGCTGCCCGTCAGTTCCGGCGCCGCCTTCATCTGCACGATGGCCATCGACGGCAGCGGCGTCACGTAGTGGGGATAGAGCACGCCCAGGAGCGCATCGGTCAGTTCCGGGAAATCGTCGTCCAGCTTCTGCCGAACACGGGCAGTCAGGTAGGCGAAGGATTCGATCAGGCGGGCGACGTGGGGATCGTCCACCGTTGTCGGGCTGATGCGCAGGTTGCCCGCCACCTTGGGGTGCTCACCCGCGAAGCGGGTCGCCGCCCGCCGGATGGCCGCCAGTTCCTGGTTGTAGAAGGACAGGAAGGTGTCAGGCATGGGGGTCGCCCTTGATCAGGAAGGTCTGGCTGACGGGGTCCAGCACGGATTCGAAGACGATGGGCTCGGGCGACGGGTCCAGGCGGATCACCGCCTCCACCCGGAAGCGCAGGGTGCGGTCCAGGTTGCGGCCGCCGTTCAGCAGGGTGACCGCCACCGAAGACAGGCGCGGCTCGAACTCGCGGATGGCCACCTCCAGCGCGCGGCCGAAGGCGGCCTGGCGCTCAGGCGCGGCCATGCTCATGGCCGTGAAGTCGGGGATGCCGTACTGCAGAGGGGACCGGTGCAGCTCGCCAACATCATTACCCAGCTTGCCCGGCCGCCGCCGCGTGTTCAGCATGGCCTCCAAATCCCGGCGAATGGAGTTCTTGAGCTGCGACAGGGCCGCGTTCCAGCCAACCGCCCGCGCGGTCGGCCCTTCCACCGGCTGGATCAGCCGGTCGAGGACGGAGGGCACGATGGTGGCGGGCTGTTGCGCCGGCATGGCTTACGCCGCCTCCACATCGGCCTGGGTTTCATCGAAGCGCAGCGTGGTGAGGTCGGCGGCACCCACGGCGTCGTCGCCAAGCAGGAAGCAGCGCTGGCCCCGCCCCAGGATGGCGCCGTGCCGATCCACCCAATCCGTCAGGCGGCCCAGCCGGTGCTGGTCGGTCAGGCCGTCGGCCCCGGCGCTGGCGTAAATCATGGGCATGTACAGGCTGCCGGCCGTGCCGTCGCGCAGGGTCAGGCGCGCGGGGCGCCAGATCAGGTCCGACAGGCGCTTGGGCTGGGCGAAGTCCAGGCCCAGCACCTCATCCACGCCTACCCAGAAGTACTTGCCATCGGCGCTCAGCATCTCCAGCAGGCCGCCGCAGGTGTCGTCCAGATCGCGGAAGTCGGCAAAGGCCGCGCCCTTGTGCTGGCCGGCGGGGGCGCGGCGCAGCGTCTCCGCCTCCGCCAGCGTGGCGGCGGCCCCCTGCGCGTCCCCGGCGCGGGCCTTCACCCCCGCTTCCAGATGCAGGCGGGCGGCGGCGGTGATGTCGGTCAGGAATTCCGGCGGACGGCCTTCGCGGTACCAATCCTGGCGCGCCGTCTCCGCCCGGATCAGCTGGCGCAGCAGCGAGACCGGGACCATGGAGCCGGGGTCCTGGTTCAGCACGACGGACAGCTGATTGTCCGCCCGCTCCAGCTGTCCCGCCACGCACAGGATCTCCGCCAGCAGATAGCGGGCGCCGGTGTCGGTGGGCGCCTTCTGCACATGCGCGGTGGCGGCGGACAAGGCGCCGAACAGGTCGCCGGCCTCCAGGGCGTTGGTGATGGCGGTTTGGCTCATGGGGTCCTCTCCCGTCAGGCCTGCGGGCCGACGAGTTCCGTGACCAGGCGGAAGCTGGTCTGGACGTCGTCGAGCTGGAAATGCGGTTTCAGGTGGATGACGCAGCCGAAGGCACCCGGCCGGCCGGCGATGTCGCGGACCTGCACCTCGGCCTCGCGCAGGGGATAGCGCGCCTTGAACGAGGTGCTGGCGTCGTCGTTGGCCAAGCAGTAGCCGCGCAGCCAGTCACGCAGATGCTCCTCGAAATCGTGCGCGGTGGCGAAGGAGCCGATCTTGTCCCGGCCGATCATCTTGATGTAGTGCGCGAAGCGCGAGGCGCAGAGCACGTACTGCAGCATGGCCGACAGCCGGGCGTTGGAGGTGGCCGTCGCCCGGTCATAGACCTTGGGCTGATGCAGCGACTGGCAGCTGTAGAAGACGCAGGCGTCGACGTAGCTGACCCGCGACAGGGGGACGATGCCCAGGTCGCTCAACTGCTTCTCCTGCCGGTCGGACAGATAGACGTCCAGGGGGGCGGCCGGGGCCGCCGCCCCGCCCAGGGTCGGGAAGGTGTGGCCGGGGAAACGGTCCACCAGGCCGCCGCCGTTCAGGTCATCCGGCGCGCCCCGGATGTCGGCGAACCAGCCGTACTGGTGGAAGGCGCGCATGACCACGGTGGCGAAGGCGAAGGCGGCGTTGCCCCACAGGTAGTCCCCCGCCCCCGGCCGGCCGGTGCGTTCCATGAAGCGGAAGCCGTCGATGCGGTTGGGGTCGTGGCGGTAAGGCGGCCGCATCATCACCCGGGGCAGGGCGATACCGATGAAGCGGGCGTCGTCCGCCTCACGCAGGGCCCGCCAGCGGATGAACTCATGCCCCTCGAAGGAGCGGGCGAGGTCCACGTCGCTGGCCATGTCGCCGAAGCTGTCCAGCCCGAACAGCGCCGGGGAGCAGCTGGTGACGAAGGGGCAGAAGGCCGCGGCCGCCACGGCGGCGATGGCCTTCAGCGTGCCCACGTCGTCGGTGGGGTGGTCGGCGTCGCGCTGGTGTTGCACGGCGTAGTCGCCGATCAGCAGGCCGAAGGGCTCCCCGCCGGGCGTGCCGAACTCATCGCTGTACACCTTGGCGAACAGCTGGCTCTGGTCGAACTCGATGGCGCGTTCGAAGTCGCGGCACAGTTCGCGCCAGGACACGTCCAGCACGCGGATCTTGATGGCGCGGGTGGAGGCCGAGGCCTCCACGAGCTGAAGCAGCCCGCGCCACGACGCCTCCAGCTGCTGGAAGCGGGGATTGTGCAGGATGGCGTTGACCTGGGCCGTGAGCAGAGCGTCGATCGCCGCGATCAGCTGGTCGATGACCAGGCGCTTGTCGGGATGGCGGCTGAGGTCCAGCCGCCAAGCCGGGGGCGCGTCGGGCCGGGGGGGCCGGCCTTCCGTCGTGTCGATGCGTCGTTCCACCCCCGGGGCTGCCGCCTCAAGGGTCTGTTGCATCAGAGCTTGCTCGGTATCCGTGCCACCATGCGCAGCGAGGTCGTCAGTTCCTCCATCTGCAACCAGGGCCGCAACCAGGCGATGGCGTTATAGGAGCCGGGTTTGCCCGGGATTTCCTTCACCGTGATCTTGGCCTCGCGCAACGGGTAGGCGGCCTTCATTTCCTGGCCGGCGCCCTCGTTGGCGTTGACGTAGTTGTTGATCCAGCGGTTCAGCCAGGCCTCGCAGTCCTCGACCTCCAGGAAGGAACCGATCTTGTCGCGCGCCATCACCTTCAGGTAATGGGCGAAGCGGGACGTGGCCATCATGTAGGGCAGGCGCGCGGAGATGGCGGCGTTGGCCGTGGCGTCCGGGCGGTCGTACTTCTTGGGCTTCTGCACCGTCTGGGCGCCGAAGAACACGGCGTAGTCGGTGTTCTTGTAGTGGCAGAGCGGCAGGAAACCGAGCTTGCCCAGCTCGGCGTCGCGGCGGTCGGTGATGCCGATCTCCGTCGGGCACTTCTGGTCGGGGTCGCCGTCATCGCTGACGAAGACGTGGGTGGGCAGGGTTTCCACCTTGCCGCCGCCCTCGGCGCCGCGGATGGCCGTGCACCAGCCGTACTTGGCGAAGGCCTCGGTGGCGCGCGAACCCAGCACGTAGGACGCGTTCATCCAGCAGTACTCGTTGTGCTCCAGCGCCAGCGACTTGCCGGTGGGATCCAGGGGCGCTTCCTCGAAATTGAAGTCGTCGACGCTGAGGGTGGCGGCGCCGTACGGCAGGCGCGCCAGCACGCGCGGCAGGGTCAGCGTGGTGAAGCGGCTGTCCTCGCTGTCGCGGAAGCTGCGCCACTGCGCGTATTCCGCCGTCTCGAAGATCTTCTCCAGGTCGCGGGGCTTGGCCAGCTCCTGATAATCCTGGAAGCCGAACAGCTTGGGGCTGGCGGCGGAAATGAAGGGGGCGAAGGCCGCCGCCGCGATGCTGGAGATGCTGGACAGCATCTGCACATCCTCGGGGTGGTTGGTGAACTCATAGTCACCGATCAGCATGCCGTAGGGCTCGCCGCCGGGCGTGCCGAACTCGTTCTCATAAAGCTTCTTGAACAGCTCGCTCTGGTCGAACTCCACCGCCTTGGCCAGATCCTTCGCCAGTTCGCGCTTGCGCACGTTCAGCACGCGGATCTTCAGGTTGGCGCTGGTCTCGGTGTTCATGACCAGGTGGTGCAGGCCGCGCCAGCTGCCTTCCAGCTTCAGGAATTCCGGGTGGTGCATGATGGCCGCCAGCTGCTTGGACAGCTTGGCGTCGATGGCCTTCACCGCCGCGGTCAGCGTCTGGGTCAGGTTGCGGCTATAGGTGACGGTGCCGCCCAGCGCCTCTTCCGTCAGGGTGCGCAACAGCTCCTGCACACGGGCCGGCTCGGTCTGCTTGGTGGCGCCGATGGCCTGGTCCAGCAGGGAGAGGCCTTCGACGGTGCCCGCCTTGGCTTCTTCGCGGGATACGGTCAGGGTGTCGGTCATCACTTCACCTCCTCGGCGGTGGCGCCCAGCTGCTGCGACAGCTTGCGCAGCTGGGTGTCGTCCTGAAGAATGGATTCCAGCAGGTCTTCCAGCTGGGTCGAACGGTCGGCCTTGGTCAGCAGGTCGCGCAGCTGGTTGCGCGTCTCCAAGAGCTTGCGCAGCGCCGGCACCTGGCGGACGATCTGGCCGGGCTCCATGTCCTCCAGCGAGGAGAACTTCAGCTCCACGGCCATCTCGCTGCCGTCGTCCTCCAGCTCGTTCCGCACGCGCAACGACAGCGACGGCTTCATGCGCGCCAGGATTTCGTTGAAGTTGTCGCGGTCGATCTGGATGAACTTGCGGTCCTTCAGCGGCTTCAGGTCGTCCGTCGGGTCGCCGGAGAAATCGCCGAGCACGCCGACCACGAAGGGCAGCTCCTTCTCGACCATCGCCCCATCGGTTTCGACCTCGTATTTGATGTGCACGCGCGGCTTGCGAACCCGCTCGAGCTTGTCATGAACGCTGGCCATCTAATGTCTCCTACCCACGGGTTGCCGCCTGTCGAAACAGGAACGGTTGATCATCAAGGGCTTATTGCCCGTTGTGCTGGACCGGCCGGATGCCGGCGGTGGTCAAAAGGGTGTTGCGCGCCCCGGCGTCCGCCAGCAGTTCGGCCAGCAGTTCGGGCAGCGGCATGCGGCCGCGCCGGACCAGGTCCTCGATGGTGTAGGACAGGGGCGAATGGGGTTCGGTGCGGCGGAAGTACTGGCCGATCTCCGCCAGCAGGGTCAGCGCCTCTTCCCGGCTGGTGATGCCCTTGGCCGGGCGCTGGGGCGCCGCCGCCTCTTCCACGACGGGGGCGCCGGTGGCGGAATGCAGAATGACGTCGGGCACGGCGGCCTCCTCCACCTCTTCCTTGGCTGACAGGCCGGTCAGGAACACCACCGCGTCCTCCACCTCCTCCAGGATGTGGGTGATGGTGGAGGTGGGCGGGGCGTCGGGGCCCGCCCGCTCGGTCAGCAGCCGGTCCAGGTCGCGGAAGGCCTGGCGGCAGGCGCGGATGTCGGCCAGCAGCGCCCGGTTGCGCGCCGCCGGCACGTGGCTCATGCGCTGGGAAAGGGCGTCCAGCGTGGGCGGCGGGGTGCGGCCGGGACGGCTGCGCGCGTCCGGCGTCTGGCTGGCGCGCTGGGCCAACGCGTAGTGCCAATAGGCGATGGGCTGGTCCTCGCGCAGCAAGGGCACCTTGCGGATGGGCTGGATCAGCGTGCCCTCCGCCCCCAGACCGTTCAGCCCGCCGATGGGCGCCAGGCGCACGGCGATGCCCTCCTCGTCCGGCTGGGGATGGACGCCGTCCCAATACCGCTCCACCAGGCCGGCCAGCAGGCGGAAGCCGTCGGCCAGACCGGCGAAGCCCTCCAGCCGAACGGCGGCCTCGGTCAGCCAGACGGCGACCTCGATGTCCTTGGTGCGCTGGGCCAGGACGCTGCGCGCCAGGTCCTGGATGCGTTGCCACTCGGCCAGCGAGGACTGGGCCTCGTCCTCCGAATCCGCCCGCCGCTCGATGGCGCGGGCCGTGGCGCGCAAGTCCTTCAGCTGAAAATAGGCGGCGTCGCCGCCGTTGTGCACGCGCAGGTCCGGACCGCAGGGCTGGTCGCCCGGGATGGGGACCAGCAGGGTCGGCAAATCCAGGACGCCGGGGGACAGGATAGCGCCGTTGTCCATCACGCACCTCCCCGCGCCGGCCACAGCCGGCTCCAGAAGCCGCCCTTGGCCGAGGAACCGCTGTTGGCGTCCAGCGCCCGCAACAAGGCGGCCAAGTCCGTGGGGCGACGCTTGGGATCGGGCTGCAGCATGGCCTCCACCAGGCGGCGCAGGCGGTCGGGCACGGCGCCGATGTCGGGGACCTGGCGGCGGGCGGCCGTTGCCTCCTCCACCGTCTGGCCCATGGCCAGCTTCTCGCCCCGCGCGGCGGCGACGATGACCAGGCCCAGGCTGTAGATATCGGACGCGACACCGATGGCGCCACCGTGCATACCCAGTTGCTCGGGCGAGGCGAAGGAGAACTTGCCGGCGAAGTCCAGCCCGTCGCGCGGGGTGACGCCGTTGCGCATCTCCCGCGCCACGCCGAAATCGATCAGCTTGGCCGCCGCCGGATTGTCGCCGGGCAGCAGGATGTTGTCAGGGCTGACGTCGCGGTGGACGATGCCGACGGCGTGCACCGCCGTCAGGCCCGCCGCCAAGCGGCGCAGCAGCGCCTCCAGCGCGGTCAGGCCCAAAGGCCCGCGCCGCAGGAAGTAGGACAGCGACTGGCCGTCGATATACTCCAGCACCAGCATGGACCGGCCGTCGCCATCGCGGTACAGGCCCGCGCAGTTCACCACGGCGTCGTGGCGGATGCGCTGCAGCAGGCGGCCTTCCTCGTGGAACAGGCCCACGATCTTGGCGTCGTCGCGGTATTCCGGAATGATGACCTTGATGGCCTGGTCGGTCTTCAGGTCACGATGGCGCACCCGGTAGATCTCACCCATGCCACCGCGCGCCAGCAGGGTGCGCACGATGAAGGTGTTCAGCATGGTGCTGCCCGGCGCCACCGACCAGCCGGTGGGATCGGCCTTGGCCGCCGGCGCGGCACTCCCCGCAGGCTCCGGTCCATCCTCCCAGGGGCGCTGGGCGGCCTGGATGTGCCGATCCAGCGCCGCGCGGGCGCCGCTCAGCAGATCCAGGGACGCCACCTCGTCCAGGCCGGCGCGATGCGCCTGCGCCCGGACGCCGGCGATGAAGCCGGCAACCTGGCTTTCCACCACCTCACGCGTCGGCACCACCGGAGCGGCGTTGGGCGGGGCGAGGTCCGGCGCCACCATGACCTCGGTCAGTTCGGCCGGGGCGAAGCGGGTCAGCTCATCCGGCACCTCGGGGCTCAGCAGCAGCGAGGTCATCTCGTCGGGCTGCTGCGGCCCCTCGTTAGCCACGGTGGTGCCGGGATTGGTCAGAACGGCGGCTTGGCTCATTCCGCACCCCCCTGGCGCGCATCCTCAAGCGCCGGCTGCTGCGGCACGGGCACGGCGGCGGCTTGCAGGGCGGCCTCGGCCACCGGGTGATCACTTTCCGGAACGTCGACGATGACGGCCGTCAGGTTGTCCGGCGCACCACTGACCAGGATGTTCTCCACCAGCGCGTCCACCGTCTCGCGCGGGGGCATGCCGCGCATCAGCGTGGCGATTTCCGTCTCGTTCAGCACCTTGGTGACGCCATCGCTGCACAGCAGGAAGCGGTCGCCGGGCTGGATGACGTCCTGCACCATGTCGATTTCCAGCGTGTCGGCGGCGCCGACGGCGCGGGTGACCAGCATGGTGGCCCGCTGCTGCTGGTTGATGCCGGCGGCCACATGATCGGTGGTCAGCTGGCGCAGCCGGCCGTCGCGCAGCAGGTAGATGCGGCTGTCGCCCACCCACAGGCAGTTGAAGCGGTTGGCGTAGATCAGCAGCACCACGGCGGTGGAGGCGATCAACGCCTGGTCGCCCAGGGTGGCGGCCTGGGCCCGCAGCTTGTCGTTGGCCTCGACCAGGGCCTCGCGCACCTCTTCCACGAAGCCACCATAGGACAGGGGCGGCATCACGGCGTCCAGCGCCTTCACGGTCAGGGCGCTGGCCACCTCGCCCGCCGAATGCCCCCCCAGGCCGTCGGCGACGCACCACAGGCCGAGGTCGGGCCGCAGCAGCAGGGCGTCCTGGTTGATGGTGCGGCGGGTGCCGGGATGGGTGCGGCCATGGCTGGGCAGGGCCACCACCGGCCGCAACAGCAGGATGGGCAGCTCCTCGTCCGCCAGGTGCAGCGCCGTGTCGGCCGGGCGTTCCCAGCCCCAGCGCTCCCAGCGGCCGTCCAGGAAAGCGGCGTAGTTCTGCGGCGCCGGCAGGCCCGGGGAGATCAGCAGCGAGGACGCCACCTTGTCCGACCCGGTGGTCCACCACAGGCTGAAGCGGTTGTTGAAGCCGATCAGCACCTGGTCCAGCAGTTCGGCATAGGCGCTGCCCAGGGCACCCCGGCCGTTGGCACCGCCGTTGTTGGCCAGCCCGACCCGGAAGGCGCTGCTTTCGGCAGGCCCGCGCGTGGTGTCGTAAGGCGGCGCGCCCAGCACGCGGGCGGCCTGGTCGAAGCTGTCGAAGTTGAAGTCGTCGTCCAGCGAGGTCAGCGCCAGGTCCTCCACCTTGTCGAACCAGGCGCGGCCGCTTTCGATCAGGCGAATGGGGGCGACGCATCCGGGCAGCGGCGTCGCCAGCACCAGGGGGAAGTAGCGCCCCACCCGGTCGACGCTGGGCATCAGCACGCCGGCCATGGCCGTGTCGCCGCAAACCCCCGGCCCCAGGACGAAGCGCCAGACCGGCGTGTCCAGGTAGCTGGGCAGCCACGCCTCGCCCATCTGTCGCTGGCTGGTGGCGAGCGACGCCTGCAGCCATTCGTCCAGCGGGCGGACGATTGCGGGGTCCAGCCGCCGGGAGACGAAGTCCCCGCGCGCCGGGATCTTGCCGAAGAAACCCGGCTCGTGGGCCGAGACGGCGCCATTCAGAAAGAGACTGGACAACGGAACGCCCTCAGTTCTTTGAGGATGAAGGGGTTGAGCGAGGTGCTGGACTTCACCTCGAAGCCGGCGTTGTGGGTGCCGGAGGTGAAGTTGACGCGGAAGTTGTCGCTGCCCAGCGGCGTGACCGTGCCCTGGTCCACCAGGTGGAACAGCGACCACGGACCGCTTTTCAGCACGCTCTGCGGCAGGCCGTCGGTCACCTCGAACACCACGCGGCTGACGCCGTTGGGGTCGTTGTCCGGCCACTGGAGCGAGGCCGGCCACTGCGGCCCATGCTGGTATTCGATCTGCTGGCCGCCGCTGGCGAACAGCACGCCGGTGGACTTCGGATCCAGGGTCACCGGCGTCACCTGCAGGGCGATGCGGGGCTGCTGACCGCCGTCGGGGAAGAAGGCGTCGCGGATCTGGGCGGCATACTGGAACGAGGCCAGCACGCTGTCGGGGATCCCCAGGCCGGTGTCGCCCACCTTGGTCCACCGCCACTTCGCGCCCGAGGTGTCGACCAGCGTCTTCAGGTGGTTGTTGAAAAAGTTGTCCAACATGCCGTTGGGGGCGAACAGCCGGGTGAAGTCACCCACCGAGATTTCCTTGGTGCCGTCCTTGGCGAAGGGGTAGCGGCCGTTGACGGCGCGGGTGCAGAAGCCACCGACCTCGCCGCCCCACATGTTGCTCAGCTGGGCGCGGGCGCCACCCACCGACTGTTCCGACGCGCTGCCGGTGATGGTGGCGATCCAGCCGTTGACCGGGCGCGGCATCTGCGCCGCCTGGCTGTTCAGCATCTGGATCGGGCCGCCGGCACCGCCGTGGGAGGCGCGGGTGTACATGGCCATGCGGCCGTTGCCGGGCCCGCTGGCGACGTTGCTCAGCTCCTGATAGGCCTCACCCAGCAGGCGCACCAGATCCTCCGCCCGCGCCGGCGCCCCATTGTTGGGCGTGACGAAGTCGGCGATGGGCTGGAAGTGCTGGGCCACCGCCACGGCGCCGACCGGGGCGTCCGGCGTGGGCAGCGCCGCCGGGGCGGCGACCCCGCCGGGAACCGGCACGGCCTTGGGCAGGCCCGGTACGGGGACGATCTGCGTCTCGGCCGCCACGTCCTTCAGCAGCTTCAGCATCGGCATGTCGGGGCTGGACACCAGGTTCAGCACGGCGATGGTCTGCTGCATGTCGGCCAGCGGCACGATGCGCAGGTCACTCAGCATGGTGTCCCACTGCTGGATGTAATCGGCGTAGTACAGCTGGGACACCCGCTCGCGCAGGTCGTCCGCCTGGGCCGCCTGCTGCGCCTGGGCGTTGGCGCCGGCGGGCTTGTCGCCCAGCACCCAGCTCTGCCCCTGGACCTCGGCGATGACGGCGGACAGCGTCGGCTGGAAGGCCTTGTAGCCTTCAGGCGTGTACAGCCCGGGGATGCCCTCGGTCAGCGGCTTGCCGGAGATGCGGGTGAAGACGTGATCGGCCGTGGCGCCGGCATGGTCGACGGGGCGCCACTGCGGCAGCTGGCTGATGCCTTCGTGCTGGCGCACCAGGGCGTAGACCCGCTCGGCCGGCGACAGCTTTTCCAGGCTGCGACGCGACTGGGTGATCAGGTTGGCGTCCAAGGGGATGGGCGTCAGGCTGCCCCGGGTCAGCAGGCTGTCCAGGTGGCGGGCCAAGTCGTCGCGCAGACCCTTGTTGGCCTCGCCCGGCCACGTGGCGGCCCAGTCGGCGACCATCCACTGGCGCACGGCGTTGGCATCCAGGGGGCCGCGGCTGCCCAGCATCAGGTAGATCTTGAGGGCATCGGCCACGAAGTCGTCATCATCCTCGTGCGCCCGGATCTGGTCCTGCAGCCGCACCAGCAGGCGGGGCAGCATCAGGCCGTTCAGCGCCCGGTGGTACACGGCGGCATGCACCGTCTTCAGCTTGTCGCCCTGGTAGAGGCCGAAGGTCAGCCACTGGCTGGCGACGCCCTCGTTGTTCTCCAGGCCCGTGGGCAGGTTGCGCAGGATGTTCAGCGGCTTGACCACGCGGGCCAGGTCGGCATCCGTCACGCCCTGGCTGGGGATGCCGGCGGCCGCCTTATCATAGGCTTGCAGGCCGTCGTCGATCAGGGCCACCTGGCGCTTGTTCTCCTGGTAGCCCGTGCTCCAGGCGTAGGCCAGCACGGCCAGGATGATGGCGGCGGTGGCGTAGGTCGCGATACGCAGGCGGCGGCGGCGCTGCTCCACCTTGGGGTTCAGGCTGACGACGGCGGCCTCGGCGAAGATCACCTCGTTGAACAGCCGGGTCAGGAAATAGCTGCGGCCCTGCCGGTTGTTGGCCGGCATGCGCACCGGGTCCAGCCCGAAGGTGGCGGCGATGGTGGCCATGGTGCGGTCGATGGGCATGCCCACCTGCACGCTGCTGGTGAAATAGCTGCCGCGCAGCAGGGGACGCGTCTCATACGGGCTGGCGCGGAAGATTTCCGTCAGGATCTCCAGCAGCGCGTCGCTGAGGCTGGCCACCTGGTTGGGGAAGTTGAACACCAGGCCGCGGCGCTCGATGTCCGCCTCCTGCTGCACCCGCTCCAGCAGCCGCTCGTTCAGGCGGATGACCAGACCCTCCAGCTCCTGCGGGAACTGCTCGACCACGCCGGGGCTGTCGGCGGCGCCGTCGTCCAGGGGGAAGGTCATGCCCCAGACCTGCTCGCGCTCCGACTTGCCGAGATTGTCGAAGTACTCGACGAAGCCCGGGACCAGATCGACCTTGGTGAACAGCATGTAGACCGGGAAGCGCAGGCCGAAACGGTCGTACAGCTCATTCAGGCGCAGGCGGATGGCCCGGGCGTGGTTCAGGCGCTCCGTGGGGTCGGGGGCCATCAGATCGGCCAGGCTCATCACCACGATGGCGCCGTTCACCGGCTGGCGCGGGCGATAGCTCTTCAGCAGATCCAGGAAGCCCAGCCAGGCCGCCTGGTCCTGGTGCGGGTCGCTGTCCTGCGTGGTGTAGCGGCCGGCCGTGTCCAGCAGGATGGCCTCGTCCGTGAACCACCAGTCGCAGTTGCGGGTGCCGCCGATGCCCTTCAAGGGGTCGCGGCCGATGGTGGTGGACAGCGGGAAGTTCAGGCCCGAGGTCAGTAGGGCCGAGGTTTTGCCGGAGCCCGGCGGCCCGATCATGATGTACCAGGGCAGCTGGTAGAGGTAGCCCCGGCCCATGCCCTTGCGGCCGGCCTTCTTGCGCAGCTGGCTCAGCGCCTCCTGCAGGCGGTCGCGCAGCAGGCGCAGTTCCTCGGCGGAGGCGGCGTCGGCGCCCCGGCGCTTCTCCTCCTCGCTGGGATCGGTCAGGTCGTGGACCATGCGCCGGTCGGTCTGCCGGGCCTTCAGGTTGACCTGAAGGTTGAAGGCGGCCCAGGTGGCGAACACGGCGCAGCAGGCGATCAGGCGCACCAAATCGCCTTCCAGCGGGCGGTGGCTGCCCACCGCCACCAGGGCGCCGAAGAACCAGATGACCAGGGCGAAGCCGATGGCCCACACCAGGGACCAGGCCCAACGGGCGCGGAAGGGCTGCGCCAGGGCGGAAATCAGCGGCTGCGCGAAGTAAACGCTGCTGGGGACGTTCATTGGGCCGTTCCCTGGTTGGGCGTCGCGACGGGGGCTTCCGAAGCGGCCGACGGCGCCGGGGCGGCGGCCGGGGGGCGCTCAGGATCACGTCGATGCGGCGGTTGGCTTCCCGGCCGGCGTCCTGGTCGTTGGTGGCGATGGGCTGGGTATCGGCCATGCCCTGGGCCTTCAGACGGGACTTGTCGGTCAGGTGGGTGGCGATGACGGCGGCGACCGCGTCGGCGCGGGCCTGCGACAGATGCCAGTTCGATGGGAACCGGATGGTGCGGATGGGAATATTGTCGGTATGTCCCGTGATCAGCACAGTTCCCGGCCGGGTGTTCAGGGCCTGACCGATGCGGTTCAGCAGCGCGGTGTAGCTGTCGTTCACCTCGCTGCTGCCGGACGCGAACATGCCGGCGTTGCGGATGCGCACGACGGTGTCGGTGCCCTGGGGCACCACGGTCACCAGGCCCTGCGCGATCTCTGGCGCCAGGAAGGCGCGGAACTGGTCCAAATCCTTGGACTTGGGCTGCACCGGCGCCGTCGGCTGGGCCAGGGCGACGCTGGGCTGGCCCACCGGCGGCAGGGTGGCCATCCTTTCCAAGGTGGCGTCGGAACTGCCGTTCAGGGCGAAGCTGAAGCCCGTGGCCATCACCGTGATGAGGATCAGGGTGGCGGCCATGACGGTCCAGAACTCGATGCTGGGCAGCAGCGGGCGGAAGGGCGCCTCCACCCCGCGCCAGTGCACCGACAGTTCGCGCTCGGCCTCGCCGCGCCGCTGGGTCAGGATGCGGTAGAGGTTGTCGCGGATGCGGGCGTGTTCCAGCGCGCCCTGCGGCAGGATGCGCAGCCGGCCCTCGAAGCCCAACGACAGGCAGAGGTACATCAGCTCCAGCACCTGGAAGTTGGCGGCCGGATCCTTCAGCAGGTGGTTCAGCAGGTCGTAAAAGCGCTCACCCCCCGTCACGTCGATGTGGAAGGTGATGACCATGCCGGCCCGCGCCCAGGTGCTGCTGGCGCCCCAGGGCGTGTTCAGCACGATGTCGTCGATGGTGGCGCACAGGGCGTAGTGGGCCGCGCGCGCGGCCTCGTTGGTGACCCCGGTACCTTGGGCGCGCTTTTCGAAGGTCTTGATCTCGTCGGCGACGCGCTCGCGCAGTTCCTCGATATTGGATTGGGCGGCGGATATGCGCAGGCGGCGGGCCAGCGTCAGGATGGGGCCGGCGGCGGCCACCAGCGGATTGAGGCCGCCCAGAGTGAGATCGACCGTGTCCTCAGGCGCGTAATCGGTGGGCGGCGCCACCAGTTGCACCGGCGCCGGACGGCGGCCGCCGGGCGTCGGCTTGATGATGGTCGGCTCGTGCGCCGTCTGGCCGTAGCTGGGATAGGACATCACGCACCCCCCTTGATGGCCCACAGCTCCATCTCGATCTGCGCGAAGTCACCCGCCAGATGCAGGGCGATGCCGCCGGACTTCTGAAGCTGCTTGAAATGCTGGCTGCTGCGGTCCAGTTCGAAGAAGACCTGGCCGCTGCGATACGGAAGCTGGCGGGGCGCCACCGGCAAGGGCCGGACATTGATGCCGGGCAACGCCACGTTCACCAGCTGGGCGATTTGTTCCACCGGGCCGATCTTCACCTGGTTGGGGAAGACGCGGCGCAGGTGCTCCACCGGCATGTCCGCGTTCACCGCCAGCACGAAGGTGGCGTTGAACAGCAGCGACCGGTCGACGATGACGCCGACCTTGATGCCATGGCGGCGCGCCTGCAGCGGAATGGACACGGCGGTCTGCTCCAGCACGGCGCTCAAGGACGCGCGCAGATCGGAGAAAACGGGCCGGAAGGTGTTCTGCAGATCCTCGTGCCGGTATTCGGGGAAGACGGCGGCCCGCTTGGCCTCGGTGGTGAAGGTGGCCAGCTCGCCCGCCACCTCCACGCATAGCCGGTAGAGCCGTTCCGGATGCAGCATGGGGGCCGTGGCGGCGTAGTGGCGCAGCAGCGGCTCATACCGGTTGACCGTTTGCAGCAGCAGGAAGTCCGCGATCTCCGCCGCCCCCTTGGCCGAAGGGCCTGACAGACGGCCGGCCAGGGCCTCGGCCCGGTGCTGGATCAGGGCCTGCAGCTCGGTCAGGAAGGCGGCCAGGGGCGCCTGGGCCGCCACCGACGTGACCGGGGCGATGAACTGCTCGTCCAGGACGATGGCGCGGTCGGACCGCACCTCCACCACCCGGGCGATGGCGATCTTCTCGTAGCCGGCCAGCGGCTGCGTCTCCGGCGCCAAGCGCAGGCGCAGGCGCGCCACGTCCATGGCGGCCGCCTGGTCGCTGCCCAGGTTGGCGTCCTCCGCCTCATACCGCGCCGGCACGAAGCGGGTGATGGCGTCCTCGGAATTGGCCAGCCCCACCTCGGCCCCGCCCGGCTGGCGCACGGGCAGCGTCAGGTAGATGACGCAGTTCTTGGTGGTGTCGAACAGTTCCAGCGGCGGCGGATGATCGGCCTCGTCCGGGATGGAGAAGGGGGTGCCGTCGGGCAGGATGCCGCGGGCCGAGACGATGGCGAACTTGCCGATGCCCAGCAGTTCCCGGTTGATGGTCAGCTCGCTCAGGCCCCAGGCGAAGGGGGTCAGCGGCTCGGTGCGCGCGTGCAGCAGCCGTTCCACATGGCGGTCGGCCTGCTGGAAATGTTGGACCCGCAGGAACATGCCCTCGGTCCAGACCACGCGGTTGGCGGACATCATGACCGGGGCCTCACTTGGTGGGGGTGCGCTTGGACGCGTCGGTCTGCGCCCCGGTGCGCGCGGTGCCGGGCGGCATGGCCGCGTCGGCCGTGTCGCGCTTCACCACCAGGCCGTTGGCGCCGACGGTGACGTTCAGCGTCACCGGGCCGGTGTCCGGCAGGGCCACGACCTCGCGCCAGTTGGCCTGGTCGATGGCGCGGTAGGCGGCGACGATGCCGACGTAATGCACCTTGTCGTTCTGCGGCAAGGTCATCTGCTTCTTGTCGCCCGGCTGCAGCACGAACTCGTCCCGGCCCAGCTGGTCGGCGCCCAGGGCCTGGGCGTCATGCTGGATCAGCTGGATGGGGGCGGCGATGGTGAACTTGTCCTTGGACGCCAGCTGGTAGACGCGCGTGACGATGGGCGACGGCCGGCCCAGCGTGTCCGGATTGGCGTCGGGGCCGACGTTGATGGACACCGGCACGGTGGTGCGCACCGGCGGCGGGGGTGGCGGCTCATGCGAGCACGCCGCCAGCTGCAGGGCAGCGCCGGCGAGCACGATGGCGAGGGCCACACGGCCCATGGGGGGCTGGCCCATGGGGTGCTGGGTGGGGCGGCGGGCGGTGGTCGTGGCGAAAGGCATCGTCTGGAGGACCCTGTGGTCTGGGCGGTCTCGGGGCTGGGGCTATCCCCAGGGCGGCTGGCGGACGGGTGGAGGTGAGGCGGGTGCCAGGCGGGGGACAAAGGCGCGGGCCGGACGGTTCAGAGGCTTCTGAACTGCTGGGTGTAGGCGGAGGAGAACTTGCTGCCGAGCGGCGGTCCCGACGACTGCTCGCCCATCATGCGCTGGTGGACCTGCTCGTACCGTTCCCAGCAGCGGGCCTTGTGCACCTGCGGCAGCATGGAGGCGCTAACGTCGTTCTTGATGGTCTCGGGCGACAGCTGTTCCAGCACGTCGCCCACCACCGTCTTCATGCCGGCGATCAGGGCCACCTCGTGGGCCTTGATGTCGCGCAGGCTCTCGCGGATGGCCTCGGGCGCGTCCATGAAGCCCATGACCCGCCGGCCGATCAGCACGGACAGCGTGCCATCCAGGTTGGCGGAGAACTTCAGAGGGTTGTTCTCCTTGGCGCGCAGCAGCGTGTGCTCGATGCGGAATTCGGACTTCAGGAAGGCGCGCAGTTCCAGCAGCTCACGCAGGCCGTTGACCGCCTCGCGCAGGGCGACACCCATCTTGTGCATCAGCGCCGGGGCGTCGGACGCGTCCACCGCGTCCAGCGGCAGGCCGACGCCGGCCAGAAAGGCCTCGAACACGTCGTCCGGAATCTGGGGGCCCGGATTTTGGGGGCCCGAGTTCTGGGTGGCGGTCGCCGACTGGGTTTGAGCCTGGGCAATCGGCGCGACCGGCGCCGCCGGCTGCGGCGGGGCGACCGGGACGGGCTGCGCCACCGGGTGCGCCACCGGGGCCATGGCCGGCGTAGCGAGCGCCGCCGGGTTCATGGTGCCCAGCCCCACGACGGGAGCGAGGGCGGGGGAAACGGGAGGAACCGGCGTCACGGGGGCGGCCACCGGCTGGGGCCGCATAGGGGCGGCGGCGGGGTTGATGGGCAGGATGGTGGCGCCGGCGCCATTGACCGGACCCACCGGGGCGGGGTTGGAAACGGCCGGGCTGGCCATGCGGGCCGTGGCCTGGCCGTTACGGGTTCCGGCGAAGGCCTCCGCCATCACCTGGGCGGCGGCGCTGACGGACTCCAGCTCATCCTGCGCGCCGGCGCCATCGACGCCCTCGGCCTGCCAGTCCATGGGGATGACGGGGTGCTTGACCTCCGGCGCCTCGAAATAGGCGCCGGTACCGGAGTGGGCGGCCAGCGACGGGGCCAGCGCGCCACCGAACGGCGCCTCCACCTCCGCCTCCCCTTCCCCAAGCATGTCGGTCAGCTGCATCTCGGCGACACGATCACCGGCCAGCACCTGGGTCAGCGAGGGGACATAACCGGTGCGGCCGCTGTTCAGGCCCTCCAGGCCGTAATCCATCTCCGGATCGGCCATGGTGGCGCCGCTCATGCCCGTCCCGGACAGGGAATGGCCGATGCCGGCGACCCGGCCCGCGCCGTTCATTGCCGCCATGGGGGGCGCCGAGGCCGTCGGCTGGTCGCTGATTTCCAGGCGCAGGGTGCAGGGGCCCAGGTTGATGACGTCGCCATCGTTCACCGGCTGGCTGTTGCCCCGGCCCAAGGGGGAGGCCGCCCCACCGACGTAGACGCCGTTGGTGCTGGTATCGGTGACAAAATAGGTCTGGCCGCGCAGCTCTATCCGGCAGTGCTGCTTGGACAGGTGACGCTGGGGGTCATTGACCACCCAATCGTTTTCAGCGCCACGGCCGATAGTGAAACTGCCGCCCTCGCAGACGCGGGTCTCACCTTCGGAAATGGAGCAGTCCCCGGCCACAAGAACCCGTAAGACAAGGGCCATCTGATCCTCGCTGGCAAGGACGACGCTGTCGACGTCACCCGAGAGGTCGACAATGTGTCCAATCTTTTAACGATAAATTTACCAAGCAATGCACGCTGATATAATTCGGAAGATAGTTCCGTCGACCCCCCAGAAACGGTTCCCGGCGGCTTATCCAGATAGAGGTAGAGATGTGGGAAGGTGGCATTGGCCCCCAGTCATAGGGCATAGCTTCAAAGTATATTTTGAACACAATTTTAATCGATATTTAAAGCAATCACCCTTGTAATTACTGAATAAATTGGGCTGTCCTATTACTTATCCCCTGGCTCTACGACCACTTGGATAAAATGGGTATATACCTGCAAAACAGAGGTTCTATGACCCCCGAAACGTGCGATCCATCGCCCCTTGGAACCAGCTTTCCACCCAATGGTCCAGCCCAATAACGCGTTAATACGAAGGTGCTTATGCCCGTGAATGGCGCGGAATCCCTTGAGTTTCCCTTGGCCGGACCCCGGGATGTCGACATCCCGCCGACAGCCAGGGCCTGCCATCAGGATATGCGGGGACGCGCACCCTATACCGGAAGAGCGTAAACCCTTCGTTGGATGGCCGGGGGCCTGATATCAAGTCAGCATCGAAGAACGGGGATGAATTTCTTCAGTAACAGCCGATTTTTAAAGCCAGATCAACATGAGAGCGCCGTCCGTTCATCTGTGATTAAAGAATAAAATGCGTCACTTTCTTGCCGGATTCGTGACGGCATAGGATGTACGGCAGGCATGGCGCACCCTTGACGCCCCGCCACCGGCCCATAGTTCTCTGTCGCGTCAGGGTTACAGGAACGGTGGGAAAGTTCAAAAGTACGCCGTGTGAATGGGACGTTAATGAGCGGCGGCGGTCAGAGCTTGGTGCCGGAACCCGCGGTGACTGAAGTCGTTCGGCGCGCACCCGTCCGCCGAGCATACGAGGATCTGATGGACGGTTACACGCAAGCGGAACGGTTGCTGGGGATCGAGAGTCCCTTGGGGCCCGACCAGCTGTTGCTGGAGGCGCTGGAGGGGACGGAGGGTATTTCGACGCCCTTCGAGTTCCGCGCGACCGTGCGCGCCATGGACGACAACGTCGACCCCGCCAGCCTGGTGGCGCAGAGCGTGGACCTCAAGCTGCGCCTGGATGAGGGGACCTACCGCGTCTTCAACGGCGTCGTCGCCTCGCTCACCGGCGGCCACGCCGCCTCGCGCGGCCAGCGGCACTACGTCCTGCGCGTCGTCCCCCGCCTGTGGTTCCTGACCCGCACCAGCGACTGCCGCATCTTCCAGAACAAGACCACGCTCGACATCCTGGAAACCATCTTCGCGGAGCTGGGCGTCACCCAGTACGATTTCTCCGGCGTCGGCGCCCCGCCGCCCCGCGAGTATTGCGTGCAGTACCGCGAGACCGACTTCGCCTTCGTCTCCCGCCTGATGGAGGAGGACGGCCTCTATTACTTCTTCCGTCACGAGGCCGGGAAGCACACCCTGGTCCTGGGCTCACAGACCTCCGCCTACCAGACGGGCGATGAGCCCCTGATCCCCTTCAGCGCCACCTCATCCCGCTCCAACCACATCACCGAATGGCACCGCAGCCACGCCTACCAGGCCAGCGCCTGGGCCATGACCGACTACAACTTCCAGACCAGCAAGCTGGACCTGAAGCGACCGTCCCCACCGTCTCCAGCTACACCCAGGACCCCCAGCACGAGCATTTCGACTATCCCGGCCTGCACGACAGCGCCGGCGACGGCGAGCGCCGCGCCAAGCTGGCCATGCAGGCGGAGGAGGTGGAGCGCGAGACGGTGCAGGCCGCCAGCGACTCCCGCTCCATGATCCCCTGCGGCCGCTTCCAGCTGACCGACCATCCCGTCGCCGCCGAGAACGGCGCCTATGTCGTGCTCTCCGCCAGCCACCGGGCCAGCGACCTCAGCTATGAGGGCGGCGGCGCCAGCCACTCCGGCTACGCCAACCACTTCACCTGCCTGCCGGCCGCCACCCCCTTCGTGCCCCGCCGCGTCACCCCCCGCCCCACCATCTCCGGACTGCAGACCGCCGTCGTGGTCGGCCCCAAGGGCCAGGAGATCCACACCGACAAGCACGGCCGGGTGAAGGTGCAGTTCTTCTGGGACCGGCGCGGCCAGTCCAACGAGGCCAGCTCCTGCTGGGTCCGCGTCGCCCAGGGCTGGGCCGGCCGCGGCTTCGGCGCCCAGACCATCCCCCGCATGGGCATGGAGGTCGTCGTCGCCTTCCTGGAGGGCAACCCCGACCGCCCCGTCATCCTGGGTTCCGTCCCCAATTCCGAGACCACCGCCCCCCTCGGCCTGCCCGCCCAGAAAACCCAGACCACCTTCCGAACCGCCAGCAGCCCAGGCGGCGGCGGCTTCAACCTCTTCACCCTGGAAGACAAGGCCGGTGCCGAAGAGATCGCCTTCCACTCCCAAAAAGACCTCTCCATGGTCGTCCAGAACAACGCCTTCGAGACGGTGACCAAGGCTTCCGTCCGCCAGGCGGGGCAGCTGCTGGCCTTCAAGGTGGGCAACAGCTCCATCCAGTTCACGCCGGACAACATCATCCTGTCCAGCAACGGCAGCACCGTGGTGATGGACAAGGATGGCATCCGCCACAAGGGCGGCAAGATCTGGCTTAACATGAAGGAGCCGGCGGACAGCGACGCCGGTGTATCCAATCCCGAGACGGCGGCCCGCATGGCGAACTGCGCCGCGCTGGCCGACGCCCGGGACAACGCCGTCCTGGCCAACCATACCTATGGCGGCGACCCGACCCTGCCGCCGGGCTACCGCATGCTGGATCCCGACACACCGCCGGGCAAGGCGGAGTTGGCGAAGCTCAAGGTCAAAAAGAATGACCTGGAGCCGCCAGGCACTTCGTTCCGCGCCCAGATTTTCGCCAAGGACGAGACCGATGGCACCCACTATGTGGTGGCCTATCGCGGGACGCAGACGGGCGAAGATTGGAAAAACAATTTGCAGCAAGGGTTGGGTGAGCCCTCAGCCGAATACAAGCAGGCGATCACCTTGGCCCACACCGTCGACAATAGTTCCGGCGGAAAAGTATCTTTCACAGGGCATTCCTTGGGAGGCGGCATGGCGTCCGCCGCATCGGTCGCCACGGGGAAGCCGGCAACAACTTTCAACGCCGCCGGCCTCAACGCCCGTACAGTAGGCGAATACCCTGCGACGCCCGCCCCGGTAAATGCCTACTACAACGATGGCGATCCATTGTCCGGACTTCAGGATAATCGGGAGACGGTCCTGGGCGGCATGACCGGGGCGGCCACCGTAGCGGATCCCGTTGCCGGCGCTGGACTGGGTGGTTTCATCCTTGATCGGGAGTCGAAGGGACAACCCGTCCTGCCCCAAGCCTATGGAACCCGGCATGAACTGCCTAAGGTCCACCCCGCCGGCGCCGGCTTCCTGGCTCGGCACAACCCGGTAGCGATGCACGGCATGGATTACGTCATCCGGGGCATTGATGCGAAACGACAGGAATGTGGCTGCCCGTGACATGAAACGATTTTCTTGGCCCGTCTGGGTGGCGTGTTTGCTTGTAGCGGGCTTCGTGGCCCGTGGCGCCTATTCCTTTTTCCTTCAGCCCTCAAACGGTGGGACGATGGCGACGAATACTCTGGTCTTCTTTCCCGACCGTTTCACCGACCCATCCGCCCGCCGCTTTGCCGAAGCCGTGGCCGCCGGCAAGGTTGATGCCGCGCTTGCCGCCGCCCATGACGCCCCTGGTGGCGTCAATACGGTTGGCAGAGACGGCGCGACGGGCCTGCTTATGGCAGTGGAACGGCACAACTTGGCCATGGTCGATGCCTTGCTCAAGGCCGGCGCCAATCCCGATGGCGCACCAGATCGGGCACCGCTGCACCTCGCCGTCAGCGTGCGCGACTTGACGATGGTCAAACGCCTACTGGCAGCCCATGCCGATCCCAATGCGACCATGGGGACGGAAACGCCGCTGTACATGGCTGGGGTAATGGGCGAGATCCCTGCGGCACAAGCCCTTTTGGACGCCGGTGCCGATATCAACAAGGCGGACGAAGTGGGCAAGACGCCCATATTGGCCGCCGCCGCCGCCGACAACTGGCAAACGGTGGCCTTCCTGTTGGACCACGACGTCTCCCTATGGGCGGACGCGGATGGTATGACCGTAGCCCAATTCGCCCAAAACTCCCGCATTCTGCCTAATAATCCGAATGGCGAAGCCCTACCCCGGGTTATCGAGCGGTTTCGGGCAGCGGGCTATCCCTGGCCGCCGCCCAATGTGGCCCAGGTGCGCGCATTGAAGGAGGAAGGCAAATGGCCGCCCCCCGGCAAGCGCTGACGCCCGCGACATCGCCAGAGCCGCTGGAAGCCCCCTTCGGCACCTTGGCCTCGCTGGCCCTGCTGTTGCCGGCGCCGGGGCACATGGGACGCGCCTTCCTGGCGCTTGCCGTGGCGATCGCGGGCACCGCCAGCGTCGCCGCCGGAGTGGGCAAGACCCCCGGCACCGTCGTCACCGTCATGGTGATCGGGGTGTTGGCCCTGGCCGGCTTTCTCATGCTGGGCCTGGTGATGCTGGCGCAATGGCGCGTCCTGGCCAACAGGCTCGCGGCGGCCCGCCCCATGCCCTTGGCCCTCCATGATGTTCCCCTGACATGGCGTTTGTTCCTGCTGCCCTATCGTCCAGAGGACACCAGCCGCCTGGTCGCCGCGGGCCGGCTGGCTGACCTGATGACCCTATCGATGATGTTGATGATGGCGTTTGGCCTGTTGCTGGGCGCGGTTCTGGAACCGCAAGGCTACAGCGCCCCGGATTTGTGAGGTAGACCATGGACGGTTACACGCAAGCGGAACGGTTGCTGGGGATCGAGAGTCCCTTGGGGCCCGACCAGCTGTTGCTGGAGGCGCTGGAGGGGACGGAGGGTATTTCGACGCCCTTCGAGTTCCGCGCGACCGTGCGCGCCATGGACGACAACGTCGACCCCGCCAGCCTGGTGGCGCAGAGCGTGGACCTCAAGCTGCGCCTGGATGAGGGGACCTACCGCGTCTTCAACGGCGTCGTCGCCTCGCTCACCGGCGGCCACGCCGCCTCGCGCGGCCAGCGGCACTACGTCCTGCGCGTCGTCCCCCGCCTGTGGTTCCTGACCCGCACCAGCGACTGCCGCATCTTCCAGAACAAGACCACGCTCGACATCCTGGAAACCATCTTCGCGGAGCTGGGCGTCACCCAGTACGATTTCTCCGGCGTCGGCGCCCCGCCGCCCCGCGAGTATTGCGTGCAGTACCGCGAGACCGACTTCGCCTTCGTCTCCCGCCTGATGGAGGAGGACGGCCTCTATTACTTCTTCCGTCACGAGGCCGGGAAGCACACCCTGGTCCTGGGCTCACAGACCTCCGCCTACCAGACGGGCGATGAGCCCCTGATCCCCTTCAGCGCCACCTCATCCCGCTCCAACCACATCACCGAATGGCACCGCAGCCACGCCTACCAGGCCAGCGCCTGGGCCATGACCGACTACAACTTCCAGACCAGCAAGCTGGACCTGAAGCCGACCGTCCCCACCGTCTCCAGCTACACCCAGGACCCCCAGCACGAGCATTTCGACTATCCCGGCCTGCACGACAGCGCCGGCGACGGCGAGCGCCGCGCCAAGCTGGCCATGCAGGCGGAGGAGGTGGAGCGCGAGACGGTGCAGGCCGCCAGCGACTCCCGCTCCATGATCCCCTGCGGCCGCTTCCAGCTGACCGACCATCCCGTCGCCGCCGAGAACGGCGCCTATGTCGTGCTCTCCGCCAGCCACCGGGCCAGCGACCTCAGCTATGAGGGCGGCGGCGCCAGCCACTCCGGCTACGCCAACCACTTCACCTGCCTGCCGGCCGCCACCCCCTTCGTGCCCCGCCGCGTCACCCCCCGCCCCACCATCTCCGGACTGCAGACCGCCGTCGTGGTCGGCCCCAAGGGCCAGGAGATCCACACCGACAAGCACGGCCGGGTGAAGGTGCAGTTCTTCTGGGACCGGCGCGGCCAGTCCAACGAGGCCAGCTCCTGCTGGGTCCGCGTCGCCCAAGGCTGGGCCGGCCGTGGCTTCGGCGCCCAGACCATCCCCCGCATGGGCATGGAGGTCGTCGTCGCCTTCCTGGAGGGCAACCCCGACCGCCCCGTCATCCTGGGTTCCGTCCCCAATTCCGAGACCACCGCCCCCCTCGGCCTGCCCGCCCAGAAAACCCAGACCACCTTCCGAACCGCCAGCAGCCCAGGCGGCGGCGGCTTCAACCTCTTCACCCTGGAAGACAAGGCCGGTGCCGAAGAGATCGCCTTCCACTCGCAAAAAGACCTCTCCATGGTCGTCCAGAACAACATGTTCGAAAGCGTCGGCAAGTCCATGGTCAACACCGCCGGCGAGATGGTGGTGCTGCAGGTGGGCAAAAGCTCCCTGCAGATGACCACCGACCACATCATCCTGATCAGCAACGGCAGCACCGTGGTGCTGGACAAGGACGGCATCAGCCAGGACGGCCAAAAGATTTGGCTGAACTGCGGCGGCTGATCCCCCCTCTCCCGCGCTCAATCCCAGGCCCAACACCTTCATTTCCCGGGAGATTTCCGGATGGTCGACCTTCCCGCCCTGATCCAGCCCGGCGCCATCGGCGCCAGCCTCGGCATACAGCCCTACACGCCGGTGTCCCTGTCGGCGGCGCCGGCCGGCTTCGGCTCCGCCAGCAACCTGGGCGCCCTGGCCAACGCCGCGGCGCCCGCCCTGCCCTCCTCCGTCGGCGGCCCCCTGGGCAACGCGGCCCAGGCGGCCCAGCTGCTGGGGGGCGGCGGCACGTCGGCCGGAGGCCTGGGCCAGGCGGCGCCCGGCCTGTTGGGCGGCGGTTCCGGCTTGGCCACCCCCTCTTTGGGCGCACCCGCTCTCGGCGCTCCTTCCCTGGCCAGCCCAGCCATCCCCGGTGCCTCCAGCATTCCCGGGGCATCGACGGCGTCAGGCCTGTCCAACCTGGCGTCGGCCGCCGGCGTGAACACCGGGCTGCCGTCCTTGCCCCAGGCGCCCTCGGTTGCCGCCCCATCCCTCCCGGCACCCACCATGGCCGCGCCCTCGCAGCCGTCCTACGCCCCGCCGCCGGTGGTCGCGACCTCTTCCGCAACGCCGCCCCTTTCGCCTTACACCGCCGGGCCGCAGGCTGGATCGTGGAACCAAGGCGGCGTCCTGCCGGGTGTCCAGGCCTCCAGCTATCAGACGCCCGGGTATCAGGTGCCCGGGTACCAGGCGCCAAGCTATCAGGCACCCGCCTTCCAGACACCGGGCGCGGTGCAGTCACCCCTGCCGAGCCAGACGCCGACCCTGGGCCAGACCGCCTCGGCCCTGCCCAGCACCGGCAACGCGGACGCCGACAGCGCCGTCGCGGTCGCCCGCATCCTGGGCCAGATCTAAAGGAAACCCGCCATGCCGCAAACCTGCCGCACGCTCGACTTCAGCATCCAGCTGCCGGACAGCTGGATCGACCGCTCCATGGTGGCGTGGTCCGCCCCGCCCAGCGGCAGCCCCGTGGTGCCCAACATCATGATCGCCTATGACCGGCCGCAGGCGGAAGAAGGCCTGGGCGCCTACGTCAACCGGCAACTGAAGGACCTGATCGCCCGGGCGCGCAGCTTCCAGCTGATCACCCGGCAGGACGTCACGCTGGCCGGCCGGCCGGCGGTGGAGCTCCTGTTCCAATGGGACGGCGGCGCCGGTCCCATCAAACAGCGCCAGATCTACAGCCTGCTGCCCGACGGCCGCTGCATCACCATCGTCAACACCGCCCGCTTGACGGAGTTCGCGGACGCCGACGCGCAGTTCCTGCAGATCCTGAACAGTTTCGCCTGGCCGAGCCCGGCCGGCACCGGAGCCTGACGATGGACGGCGGCGCGCCGCAATACGGGGCCGCCCGACTGGGGGATCCCATCCAGCACACCAGTGCGCTGTCCGGCTTCATCGCCGGCGCGGCCATCGGCCTGGGTGCCGCCCTGGCGGTCATCGCCGTGGTGGGCACGGGCGGTGCGGCGCTGGGCGTCATCGCGGCGGTGGGCGGCGCCATGGCGGCGACCGGCGGCGGCGCCCTTCTGGGCGAGGCGCTGGGCAGCACCTTCACCGACCAGACCGGCGTGATCTCACCCGACTGCTCCGACACCGTGCTGATCAACGACAAGCCGGCCGCCCGCGCCATCCAGGACGCGGCCGCCTGCTCGCGCGACGGGCCACCGGACCAGCACATCGCCCAAGGCAGCAAGACCGTCTTCATCAACGGCAAGCCGGCCGCCCGCATCGGCGACAAGCTGGAGTGCGACGGGTCCATCATGGACGGCTCGCACGATGTCTTCATCGGCCGCGACCCCGGCACCTACATGTCCATCCATGGCGAGGTGCCGGACTGGGCCAACACGGCGGCCGAGTATCTGATGATCGGCGGCTCGCTTCTGGCGCTGGGGGCCGGTGCCGCCGGCGCCTTCATGGCGGAGGGGCTGTGCGGCCTGGCGACCTTCGGCGAGACCACGGTCATCGGCATGGCGGGCGGCTACGCCGGCTCCAAGGTGGGCGGCGCCATCGGCCAGGCGGTGGGCGGAGAGCGGGGACGCATCATCGGCGAGGCCCTGGGCGGGGCCGCCGGGGGCTTCGCCGGCGGCAAGCTGGCCACCCGCTACACCGCCGGCCACCCGGTGGACGTGGCCACGGGCGAGCTGTTCACCCAGGCCATGGATTTCGAGGTGGCGGGGCCCCTGCCCCTGGTCTGGTCGCGCACCTGGATGTCCAGCTCCACCCTGGTGGGCGAGCTGGGCTCCGGCTGGCACCATCCGCACGACATGGTGCTGTACCGCTGGATCAACGGCGGCGGCTGGGCGGCACGCCTGGCGGACGGGCGCCTGGCCTTCTTCACCGACCCCGCACCGGGCCGCCCCAGCCTGAACGTGGTGGAACGGCTGGTGCTGCACACCGACGGCCAGCGCTACTGGCTGGCCACCTATGGCGGCTTGGCCTATGTGTTCGCTGACCGGGACGATCAGAGCGGCTTGCGCCATTTGGCGCACGTCGTCGACCCCAACGACAACGCCATCCTCCTGCAACGCGGGCCGGGCGGCCGTCTGACCGGCATCCAGGACAGCGCCGGCCGCGCCTTCGTCGTGACCACCGACGAGGCCGGCCGCATCACCGCCGTCGATGGCCCCGACCCCACCGGCGGCGACCAGCCCTTGCGTCTGGTCAGCTACACCTATGACGCGGCCGGCGACCTGGTGGAGGCGCGCGACGCCCGGGGCAACGCCTGGCATTACCGCTACGACAACCATCTGCTGGTGGAAGAGACGCGGCGCGGCGGCCTGCGCTTCCAGTTCGTCTGGGACGACGTCGCGCTGGGTCGCCGCGCCCGCTGCATCGATACCTGGGGCGTGCACCTCTCCGGCGAGGCCGGCCTGTACCGCGCCCGCATGGCCTACGACGTCCAGGCCCACACCACGGTGGTGACCACCGGGCGCGGCGCCGTCACCCGCTATCGCTGGAACAGCCTGGGCCTGGTGGAGGAGGAGGTGAACCCGGTAGGGGGCGTCACCCGCCGCCGCTATGACGAGGCCGGCCGGTTGGTGGCCGTCATCGGGCCGGACGGCGGCGCGCTGCGCTTCACCTACGACAGCCTGGGGCGCCTGGGCAACCAGTCGGCGCCCGATGGTGCGATTACTGCCCTGGCCTACGTGCAGGACGCCGGCCATGCCGACCTGACCAGCCCCTTCCTGGGCCACCTGGCCCAAGTGGTGCGCGCCGACGGCGCTGTGGAGCAGTTCACCTACGACCGGCGCGGCAACCTGGCCAGCTATATCAACCCGCTGGGCAGCGCCACCCGCTACACCCGCGACACGCGCGGCCTGCCGCTGGCCATCCAGGACGCGCTGGGCCTGGCGGCGCGCTTCACCTGGTCGCCGGAGGGCGACCTGTTGGCAGAGGGCACGGGCAAGGCTGACCGCCGCCGCTACACCCACGACGCGCTGGGCAGGGTGGTGGCGGTGCAAGCGGGCCGCGACGCGCCCCTGCGGCTGGAGCGGGACGCCAACGGCAACATCACCACCGTTCTCCGCCCGGACGGCGGCACTGTGGCCCTGGAATACGATGCCGAAGACCATGTGACGCTGCACCGCGACCCGCTGGGCCACGTCACCCGCTGGCGCTATGACGGCCTGCCCTATCCCCTGGAACGGACGGCGGCGGACGGCACCGTCTTCAGCTATCATTACGATAGCGAGCTGAACCTAGTAGCCCTGCTGAACCCGAAGGGGGAACAGTACCGGCTGGATTATGACTTGGCCGGGCGCCTGGTGGGCGAGACGGGCTTCGACGGGCGGCGGCTGGACTATTACCGCGACGCCGTGGGCTTCGTGGTGGCGGCCACCGATCAGGGCCGGGTGACGCGCTTCGTCCGCGATCCCGTGGGCCGCCTGCTGGAGACCCATTATGCCGACGGCGGCACCCGCCGCTACAGCTATGACGTGCTGGGCCGCCTGTTGACGGCCGACACGCCGGACACCCAGTTGGCCTTCGCCTATGACGCGGCCGGGCAGCCGGTATCGGAGCGACAGGGCAGCTTGGAGATCCGCTTCCAGCGCGACGCCCGTGGCCGGCGGGTGGCCACCCTGCTGCCCGATGGGCGGCGCATCGACCAGGCCTGGGGCCCCGACGGCCTGCCTGCGGCGGTGGGCCTGGACGGCAAGGCCCTGGCCCGCTTCAGCCACGACGCCTCCGGCCGGGAGGTGGAGCGCCTAGCCGGAGGCATCCATCAGGCGCAGTCTTTCGATCCGCAAGGCCGACTGACGCGCCAGGAGGGCCGGCGGCTCGGCGGCGGCGAGGCCGTCTACGCCCGCTCATACGACTATGATGGCGCCGATGCCGTCACCGCCATCGAAGATGCGCGGCGCGGCGTGCGCCGCTACCGCTACGACGCCTGCGACCGGCTGCTGGCGGTGGACGGCACCGACCCGGAAAACTTCGTCACCGACCCCGCCGGCAACATCCTGGCCTCCGGCCCCGACGCCCAGTTCTGGGGCGGTGAGGCACGGGGCGACCGCCTGCTGGTGCATGGCGACGCCAAGTTCGAGTACGACGCCTGGGGCAACCGGGTGAAGGAATGGCGGGCCGCTGGTGGGGCCGTGACGATCGACTACCGCTATGATGCCGGCAACCGCCTGGTGGAGGTCGCGGAATCCAGCCGTCTGGGCAGCAGCCTCACCCGTTTCGGCTATGACGCCCTGGGCCGCCGGGTGTGGAAGGAAAGCACGCGCACGGTCCCGCTGCCGGCGAATGATACCGGAGGCCAGGAGATCGTGCCGACGGCGGCGCAGCGCACCGCCTTCCTGTGGGATGGCGACAGCCTGCTGGCCGAGAGCACACCGGCGGATCTGTTGGCCACGGTCTATATCTATGAGCCTGGCACCTTCCGCCCCCTGGCGCAGCTGCGCCGGGCGGAGCCGGGCCAGCCGACGCAGGCCTACCATTATCACCTGGACCATCTGGGCACGCCGCAGGAGCTGACCAACGACAATGGCGAGGTGGTGTGGGCGGCCGACTACAAGGCCTGGGGCGGCTTGGCGCGCGTGCGCGTCGCCGCCGTGCCCAATCCCCTGCGCTTCCAGGGCCAGTACCACGACACCGAAACTGGCCTGCACTACAACCGCCACCGCTATTATGCGCCAGCGGAAGGCTGCTTCCTGAACCAGGACCCCATTCGGCTGAAGGGTGGCAGCAACATCGCCGCCTATGCGCCCAATCCGGTGCAGTGGATTGACCCGCTGGGCCTGGCCTGCAACACCTGGAATGAGTTCCAGAAAGCGCAGAAGGGCAATTTCGCCAATTCCACCGAGGCGGCGACATCGTACAAGAACCTAGTCGCCAACCAGTCGCCCTGGCCGGAAGGGTACGTCCCGGCGGACGCCACGCTGACACCGGGCACACGCTTCAACATGGCCATGAGTCCCGGCCAGGCCAGCACCCGGCCTGGCGCCTTCGGCACCTATGACGACATTCCCGACGTGAACTACGTGCGCAACGACCTGGCGGTGAAACAGGCGTGGAAGCCGGATGTGGATCGCGTGGTGACGTACGAGGTAACCAAGCCCCTGCCCGTCAAGGTCGGCCCCGTCGGACCGCAGATCGATGAGGCGACCAGCAGCTACCTGCCCGGCGGCGGTTCACAGCTGCAAATGAACGTGCCGCCAGCGGACAGGATGGATTATCTGAAGGTCGTCGGCGAAAATCCGATATTCTAAGGACACCAATACGTTAAGGCCCCTACGTTAAGGAATGACCCCATGGGTGCAGCAGTGCAAGACGGTGACGTATCTGTCATCACCGGGCAAGAGGTCACCTGGACGCTCCCTGGCGGCCAGCGGCTTTCCCTGAAAGTTCCCGGCGCGGACAGCGCCATGGCCGCCAAGGGCGTCCTGTACGTGCTGGTGAAGGACGGCGGCGCCAAGCTGCCGACGCGGCTGGTGCTCATCGCCCAGGACGGGTCGGAGCTGGGGGTGTTGAACCCGGAGCCAGGGTTTTCCTTCTATTACCTGACCCCTCACCCCGATGCCGGCGTGTCCATCGTCTGCGTCACCGATACCCCTATCAACGGCTGGCAGGACTGGCATTTCGCCTATAACAGCGGAAAAAAGGCCCTGGTTCGCCTGGGGCCGGCGTATTGACGCCTTCCCTTGATCGTCCTCCCCCTGATCGTTCCGCAAGAGGCCGGGAATGGACTACACCGTGACCACCGTGTCCCGTGGAGGCGTGTATCTGGAGAGCACGGCCGGCAAGGCCGTGGCCGAGGGCGAGGGCCTGGTGCCCAGCGATCGATCCCTACCCGGGTATGTGGTCTATCTCAGCGCCATCTTCACGCTGGATGCGCGTGGCGCACGGCGGCCAGCCACAGGGGTGGAAAAGGAAAACATCGTACGGGCCATCCAAGGCCATTTCGACATCCGCGGTACACTTGTCGATTTCGAATAAGTCAGCGATACCGCCAGCCTCCAGAGTACTTGGAGCCGGAACCGTATTGATTCAAAACATTTAGCTCAAGCCCACCCGACAAACCCGCCCCATCCGTCCAGAATCCCTGTACACTTGGGATACTTAGTACGGAGAGCCGCCGATGCCCATGAACAGGACCTGGATGACCGCCGCCATAGTCGCCGTTTGCGGCGCGGTCGGTTTCGGGGTCGCCTTCATGCGGTCGTCATCGCAGCCGTCGTCGGAAGTGGCGGATTTCCGCGCCACCATGACGGCCAACTTCGCCGCCCAGTGCTTCCAAGCGGCTCGGACATCATCGCCCGCCGAGGTGGCCGACGCCAAGCTGCACAGCTTCTGTAACTGCACCGCCACCCGGGTTAACACGGCCCTGAGCGATGCCGACGTGAAAGTGCTGGCGGAGCAGGAACGCAAGGGCGTGACCGCCCCGCCGGCCCTGCTGATGGACAAAGCCAAGCCCATCGCCGCCATCTGCCGCAGCGAGGCCGGCCTGGCCGGCTGAGCCCCAAAGGAAAGGGAGGCGCCGGTGGGGCACCTCCCCTCAACTTGAACGTAAATCAGTTGCTTACTGGGCCGCCGCCGGCAGGGTGGCGTCGGCCAGGTGCACGGTCACCGTGGACGTGATGTCCTGGTATGACGTGCCGGTCATGACCTTGTAGTCGCCGCCCTTGATCTTCCAGGCTTGCGCCGCGGCGTCGTAGGTTGCCAGCAGGCGCGGGTCCACGGTCAAGGTCACGCTCTGGCTTTCGCCGGCCTTCAGCGCCACCTTGTGGAAGGCGCCCAGGCGCTTCGGCGCTTCCCAGCCGCCGGCGGCCGGGGCCACGTAGACCTGGGCCACGGCCTTGCCATCGCGCGCACCGGTGTTGCGCAGGGCCAGGCTGACCTTCAGGCCCTTGCCCTCGGGGGCGGCCGCCAGGTCGGACGTGGCGAAGGTGGTGTAGCTGAGGCCGTAGCCGAAGGGGAACAGCGGCTTCAGGCCCTTCTTCTCATACCATTTATAGCCGATGGCGGCGCCGTCGATGGTGTAATCGACGTGCGGATGCTCCGCCTTGTCCTTGCGGTCGCCATCCACCACCTTGCGCGGCAGCTGGTCGACCGAGGCCGGGAAACTGACCGGCAGGTGGCCGGAGGGGTTGACCTCGCCGGCCAGCACGCGGGCGATGGCCTCGCCGCCGCTGGTGCCGGGGTACCAGGCATTGACCACGCCGGCCACCTGGTCCAGCCAAGGCATCACCACTGGGCCGCCGTTCTCCAGCACCACCACCGTCTTCTTGTTGGCGCCGGCCACGGCATTGATCAGGGCGTCCTGGTCGCCCGGCAGGTTCAAATCGATGGCGTCCTGGCTCTCACCCGTCCACTGCGTGGCGAACACGATGGCGACATCGCTCCCGGCGGCCAGCTTGGCGGCGGCCTTGGCGTCCTTGCCGTCGATATAGGTGATCTTGGCCTGGGTCAGGCCTTCCAGCGCCTTCAGGGGCGAAGACGGGTCGTAGACCACGGGGCCGGGGAAGGAGGCGGGACCCTCGTTGGGGATGATCAGGCCGTTGGTCGGGGCGCCATAAGGGTAGACCTGGGCCGAACCGCCGCCGGACAGCACGCCCACGTCGGCGTGGCCGCCGATGATGGCGATGGTCTTCACCGTCTTGGCCAGGGGCAGCACGTCTCCCTGGTTCTTCAGCAGGACGATGGCCTCCTCCGCGTCGGCCTGGGTGACCTTGGCATGGGCGGCATAGTCGATGGTGGCCGCCTGATCGCCGTTCAGCGGATGCTCGAACAGGCCGTTGGCGAACATGGCGTGCAGCACCCGGCCGGCCATGTCGTCCAGGCGGGCGGCGCTGACATGGCCGTTGTTCACCGCCTCATCCAGCGCGTCCTTGAAATAGGGCGACTTGTCGAAGGGGTATCCCGACTGCTGGTCCAGGCCGGCGTTGGCGGCCGGTGCGGTGGAGTGGGTGGCGCCCCAGTCGGACATGACGAAGCCCTTGAAGCCCCAGTCCTTCTTCAGAACCTGGTTCAGCAGCCAGTCGTTCTCGCAGGCATAGGCGCCGTTGACGCGGTTGTAGGAGCACATGACGGAGCCGGGCTTGCCCGTCTCCAGCGCGATCTCGAAGGCCAGCAGGTCGGACTGGCGGCCGGCCGCCTCATCGACCTTCACATCGATGAAGTTGCGGCTGGTTTCCTGGTCGTTGAAGGCATAGTGCTTCAGCGTGGAGATGATGTTGTTGGACTGGATGCCCTTGATGGCATGGCCGACGATGGTGCCGGCCAGCAAGGGATCCTCACCGCCGTATTCGAAGTTGCGGCCGTTGCGCGGCTCACGCATCAGGTTGGTGCCGCCGGCCAACTGCACGTTGAAGCCGGAGCGGCGGGCCTCGTCACCGATCATGGCGCCGCCGGCGAAAGCCATCTCCGGGTTCCAGGTGGCGGCGGTGGCCAGGCCGGACGGCAGTGCTGTGCGCAGGCGCGGGGTGGGGCTGGCCTGCGTGGCCACGCCCACGCCGGCGTCGGTCTGCGACTGGGCGGGGATGCCCAGGCGGGCGATGCCGGGGACGTAGCCGGCGGAATTGGCCATGCCGCCCTCGACGCGGGTGTAGGCCTTGGGCTTGAAATCGGTGGAGAAGTAACCGAACACCAGCTGCAGCTTCTCTTCCCGCGTCATCACCTTCAGCAGGGCGCTGGTGCGCGCCTCGGGCGACTGCGCGGCGTCCTGCCAGGCACCAGTGACCGGCGCGACTGTGGCGGCCGGCGCATCGGCGGCCAGCGCAGACCTGAATCCGGCATGGGTAAGCGTTGTCATAAGCAACGCAGTCGAGAGCAACAGGTGATGTTTAACCGACATGGACGTTTCCAATTTTCGTTTAGTCGTCAAGGCGACATCGCCGGTGGCGACACCGCTGGCGCGGACCTCCCTGGCGTACCCGGGCGGGTGCGCAGCCCCCTTCATACCAGCCCTGGCCGGATGGGCGAAGGCGATAATTCCCGGATATCGGATATCCCATGACTATTGCCGTTGCCGTTACGCACCCCTCCCCGGTTCGCCCGCGCTTCCGGTGGGACCGGCTTTGCGGTAGAACGCCCCACACCCCGCATAGGGGCATCCCACATTGGGGACCCCGCGTTCCCACCAGGGCCCGAAGCATGACCGCCGACAGTGACCAGAAGACCACCCTTTACCAATGGATCGGCGGGATGGAACCCGTCGCCCGCCTGGTGGAGGCCTTCTACGCCAATATGGACACCCTGCCGGAGGCGCGGGAGTTGCGCGCCATCCACCCGCCGGACCTGACCGAAACCAAGCGCGTGCTGACGCTGTACCTGGCCCAGTGGATGGGCGGGCCCGGCGATTATTCCGCCGAGCGCGGCCACCCCCGCCTGCGCGCCCGCCACATGGGCTTTTCGGTGGGCGAGGCGGAACGGGACGCCTGGCTGCTGTGCATGAAGCGGGCGCTGGATGAGACCATTTCCGATCCGCGCGGCCGCCAGGCCATCCTGGGCGCCCTGGCCCCGCTGGCCGACTGGATGCGCAACCAGCAGCCGGCAGGCTGACGCTCAGCGGTCGCGGGCGGCCGCACGGCCAGGTAGACCGTGCTCCACAGCTGGGCGGCGTTGGCCTCGTCGGCGTCGGCGCCACTGGCGCCGAAGGCCACCGGCTGGTAGCGGCCGTCCTGGTAGGTCCACGACCAGAGTTCCGAACTCTGAAGACCGCGCGTGGCCTCGATGGCCCGCCACAGCGACACCTGGGCCTGGCGTAGCCGCGCCTTGGTGGCGTGGGGCAGATCCGGACGGCGCGCCTGCCGTTCCAAGCCTGTCGCCATCATCGCCTGCTGCCAGGACCAGACGACGCTGCCGTGATAGGCGTTGCGGGTGAAGCGGGCCTGGACCTCCGCCGGGGCGAAGACGGGGTTGGCCACCACCATGCCCGCGTCTGTCATCAGGCCCGCCGGGAAGGGACGCAACAGGCCCTGCGCCACCTGGTCCAGGGTGTGGGCATCGGGCCGTCCGAACAGCAGGCCGAAGCCCTCGTCGGAATGCATCACCCGCACCGGCGTGCCGTCGCGGTTCAGCGACAGGGCGTGGAAGCTCACAGCGCCACGACCCAGCGCGGCAGCCGCGTCCGGCACGCCCAGACCGTGGGCGTAGGCCACCACCTCCGCCTTCGCGCGGCGTTCTGGGATCGTGACGGTGAACAGCGGCGGCGCCTTGGCCCGCCACACCGCCGCCATGTCGGCGGCGCGCGACAGCAGGGGGCGGTCGCCGGGGTCCATATAGGGGTCCAGTAGGCCGCTTTGCAGCAGGGCGCCACAGGCGTCCAGCGCGGCCGGCACCAGGATGGCGTTGACGTCGTAGGCGTAGAGGCCGCCGCCCAGGCCGTCACCGCTGTCACGCCACTGGCCCACGGGCAGTCCGTGCTTCAGGCGGATCATGTTGGAATAGCGCGGCTCACGCGCGAAGGCGGCGGCGTGCAGCACGACATAGCGCAGGTTCTGCACCAGATCGCGACCCACCGGCCCCACCTGGTCGGTGCGGCCGTCGCCGCTGGCCAGGAAGGCCCCCGCCCGCGCCCGGCCGCGCGCATCATCCAGCAGCCAAGCCCGCGTGATCGCCGGCAGCATGAAGTCGCCGTCCACCATCTTGTAATCGTAAACGGGGTCATCCGACGCGGTGGCCTCCCGCTTCAGATGGTCCAGGACGGCGAATTCACCCACATCCTCCTCATGCGCCACCTCGCCGATCAGCGACAGGCGCGCGAAGACGGAGCGCAGGCCCGCCTCCACGGCGTCCCCTTGCAGGGCCGGCATCAGCAACATGAGGGACATCAGGGTGTCGCGGCCGAAATAGGTGTCGAAGCGCCAGGACCCGGCCAGGAACTTCTCGCGATAGCTCAGGAAGGTCAGGGTGTCGCGGGTCGCCACGTCATTAGCCGCCTGGGTGTTCAGCAAGGCGTCCGCCGGCAGGGGGGTCAGCGGCGTCTCTCCCGTCAAGGCTGTGACGCGCAGGCCGATGGTGCCGTCCGGATCGGCCTTCAGGCCCGTCCCAGTCGCCTGGCCGTGCACCACCTCCATCGTCAGGCGGTACCCGGGCTTGCCGTCCAGCCGGTCGCGCGCCCAGACGAAACGGGCGCCGTCCCGCACCAGGTCCGGGCTGATGCTGTCGGGCACGGTGCGCACGGCGTCATAGTCGCGCAGGACGCGGACGCTGGACAGCACCGCCTGGCGGATGCCGACAGTGCCGGCCGCTAGGCTGGCCTGGAAGGTGATGCCGCGCAGGGGCCGTCCCTGGCCATCGCCCTCCGTCACCGGCATGGGCGGGGTGGTCAGGGTCCAGTCCCCGGAACCCTGGCCCTGCGGGATGTCCAGCCACAGGCCGGCGCCGCTGTTGCCGGCGGGAAAGGCGACGATGATGCGTGGGTCGGCGCCGGAGCGCAGCAGCAGGTGGGCCGCCACGTCGCCATCGCGCACGAAGTGGTTGATGTTACGCCCTTCGATGCGCCCATAGGACAGCGCGCCCGCGTCAGCGAACGCGGCAGGCGCCACCACCAGGGACAGGGCCAAGGCGATGGGGGCGAACAGGCGGGCGAAACGCGGCATGGCGGGCGGCACCTTCAGGCGTCGGGAACGGCGGCGGAAGGTAGATAGTCCGGGAACCGGGTCCGTCGAGGATGCGCGCCCTGGCAGGACAGGCCTCGGGCGACATACCCCTTGCAGGCCCCTCAAGCGGAGGAAGGGTTACCCCCGGCCCCAGAAATCGGCCGGAATCATTACTTTCCCGGCATCGAAAATGCCCCGGTCGGCTCCCGGTTCGGCCAAGAAATAGGGCCCGTCCAGGTCGACCACGTCACACAGTTGCGCCAGGACGAAGCCGGGCGCGGCGGCCAGGACCGATCCCGCCATGTTGCCAACCATGACGCCCAGGCCCAGGCGCCGGGCCTCCGCCGCCATGGCCAGCGCCTCTGTCAGGCCGCCGCACTTGTCCAGCTTGATGTTGACGATGTCGAAGCGGCGGTACTGTTCGCGCAGTTCCTTCAAGTCCAGGATGCTCTCGTCCGCCGCCACGGGCAGGGGCGCGTCCCAGCTGTCCAGCAGATGCTCGGCACCCCGGCGCACCGGCTGTTCCAGCAGCGCCACGTCCTGGTCCACCAGCATGGCGGCCAGCGGTTCCAGATCCTTCGCGCCGAAACCCTGGTTGGCGTCGACCGACAGCCAGACGTCCGGCCGGGCTCGGCGCACGGCGCGCACCCGTTCCGTGTCCGCCGCCAAGTCGCCCTCCAGCTTCAGCTTGATGGAGGTGGCGTTGGTGAAGGCCTCCAGCCGTCGCAGGATCTCCGCCGGGTCGTCGGCTGGCAGGGTGAAGGTGGTGACCTGGGGCTTGGGCTCGGGCACCCCGACCAGCCGCCACACGGGCGTGGCCTTCTGGAAGGACTCCAGCTCCCACAGGGCGCAGTCCAGCGCGTTGCGGGCGCCGCCGGGTGGCAGCAGGGACTGCAGGCCCTGGCGGTCCACGCCGGCCTCAAGGGCGTCGCGCACCCGCTCGATCTCCCGCTCCATGTGCGGCGGGTCGTCGTTCAGATAGTAAACGCCTGCGGCCTCGCCCCGGCCGAAGTGGGTACCGTCGCCGATGGTGACGACGGTGGCGGGCATGGCGTGCAGCAAATAGCCAGAGATGCGGAACGGCTCACGCATGCGCATGGCGTCCCGGCGATAGGTGACGGACAGGCTCACCGACTGACACTCCGGGCGGTTCGGGAGGCATGGAGAAAGAGCAGGATGGCGGCCCCGGCCAGGGGGGCGATGACCAGCGTCAGCGACTGCCCGATGGCCAGGGGGTCGGCGAAGACGTGGTCGGTGACGTAGCCGGTCAAGGTGGCGCCGCCACCCAGGCCCAGCATGATGTTGCCAAACGCGACGAAGGAGACGCTGAGCCCCCGCGCCCGGTTGGGCACGATTTCCTGCACCGCCGTGATGCCGATGGTGCCGGCGGCGCTGGAGAACAGGGTCCACAGGGTGACGGCGGCCAATACCTGGTTGGAGGAGGAGGCCAGCGCCACCAGGGCGAAGGGGAAGGCCAGAACGGCGCACAGGGTGGCGACCCAGATGCGGCCGGAGGGGCCGTAGCGCTTGACCGCCACGTCGCTGATGACGCCGCCCGCCACGGTCGCCACCACGCCGGCGACGACGACCAGGGAGCCCAGAGCCAAGCCCACCGTGTCCGGCGCCATGGCGTAGCGGCGGCTGAGCAGGGCGGGCGCCCAGGCGATCAGGGCGAAGTCGCCCACCGACAGGAAGGCGCAGCAGACGATGACCGGGACCAGGACGGTGCGCACGGCCGCCAGCTGGGCGAAGATCTCGCGCAACGATGTCGCCTCTTTCCCGCCGGCCAGCGCCTCGCTGCGGCGCGCGGGCTCGCGGATGGGCAGCAGGGCCAGCAGCAGCGGCAGGCCGGCCAGGCCCAGCAGGACCAGGACGGCGCGCCAGGCGGCCAGGCCGTCGAGCAGGGGTATGCCCTGGAAGCCGCCGGCGGCCGCCAAGCCCAGCACGGCCCCGCCGATGGCGATGGCGACACCGCCGCCGATGGTCATGCCCATGACGAAGACGCCGGTGGCCAGGCCCCGGCGCTCGGCCGGGAACATGTCGGCGATCATGGACATGGCGGCGGGGGCCAGCGCCGCCTCCCCCACCCCCACGACCAGGCGGCCGGCGAACAGCACCCAGAAGGACGGGGCGTAGCCGCACAGCAGCGTGCCGACGCTCCACAGCCCCACGCCGGCGCAGATGACGGCGCGGCGGGGCAGCATGTCGGCCAAGCGGCCGAGCGGCAATCCGGCGATGGAGTAGATGAGCGCGAAGGCCACCCCCTGCAGCACCCCCACCTGGGTGTCGCTGATGTCCAGGTCGGCCCGGATGGGGTCGACCAGGAGGCTGAGGATCTGCCGGTTCCGTGTAGGACAGGACGGCCGCCACGCAGAACAGGGCCACCGCCGACCATGCCGCGACAGGCCGCGGCCACGGTTGAAGGTCCCTGTTCGTTATGTCCCTGTCGGGGATTCCCCCATTGGGAATTTCGTTCTCGGGGGGTGCGATCTGCATGATGGGGTCAGCATCACACAGGCCGGCGGTTGTTTCAATATCGGAAACAGTGTGTCAAACCGTTTCCCCATCCGTGGCCGGGGACAGCTTCCACGCCTTGGCGGCGGACTGGGCCAGCCGCTGGATTCCAGGCCCGGCGCAAACCGACAGCACGCGGCACGTCTCCTCGCTCACGCGCACATAGACGTGGCTCATGCCGCTGTCGAAATAGACCGAATCGCCCGCCTCCAGCCGCAAGGGCGCGTAAAGGTCGGTGTGCAGTTCCATGGCGCCGGACAGGACGTACAGGTACTCCTCCCCCGAATGGCGCACCATGCCGCCCATCTCCGCCACGCTGCGGGCCCGCACCTCGATGATGATGGGGACCATCAGCTTTCCCAGCAGATCGGCCGCCGGATACTGATGGGCATGCACGTCGGAGGTGGCGCCGGGCGACCGGCCGGCGCGGGAAACGCTGCGGCGGCCGCCGGCCGGCGGCGCCTCGGCTTCCGGGCCCGTGCCGCTGACCAGGGTGCCGATGTCCACGCCCAGCCCCTGCGCCAGGCGCAGCAGCTTGTCGTAGGTCATCTCCATCTTGCCGTTCTCGAGCTTGGACAGGGTGGAGAAGGGCATGCCGATGCGGGCCGCCAAAGCCCGGAGCGTCAGCCCCTGCTTGATCCGCGCCGCCCGCAGGGCCAGCGCCGGATGCGCCCGGTCCTGTGCGGATTTGGCCATGCGTCCCCTCCTTCGTTCCCCAAGCGTGGCGATCCCAGGGCGTGGTGGTCCAGGCACCACGTTTCCCGTTTCCCATCCGCGTTTCCAGGCGTTTCACCACCCAAGGTGCACCAGCCGCCTGGAGAAAACCAGCGCCGCGGCGCAGATGCATTCGCGCTGCAGAAACACTGTTGCCAAATATGAAACACATGCCATCATGGGCCCAACATAACGATCAGGGAGATCGGGAAATGAAGCGGGGAACCAGGGCATTCCTCTGCGCGGGCGTGGCGGCCTTGGCGGTCAGCGCCGGCGCGCGGGCGCAACAGGCACCGGATGCGGCATCGACAGCCGCGGCGGCGCCGGCGGACACGGCCGATATGTTGGCGGAGATCGTCGTCACGGCGCAGAAACGGACGGAGCGTCTGATCGACGTGCCGCAATCCGTCTCCGCCGTGTCGGCGGAGGCGCTGCAGCAAGCCCATGCCGAACGGCTGGATGACTTTTTCACCCGGGTGCCCAGCGCGGCCCTGGTGGAAACCCAGGCAGGCCAGGCGCGGCTGATCCTGCGCGGCATCAACACCGGCGGCGTGGGCGCCACTGTGGCGACGTATGTGGACGAGACGCCCTACGGCTCCGCCACCTCCCTGGCCAACGGTGCCATCCTGACCCCCGATCTGGACCCATCGGACCTGGAACGGGTGGAGGTGCTGCGCGGTCCTCAAGGCACCCTCTACGGCGCCAATTCCCTGGGCGGCCTGGTCAAGTACGTGACGGTGGCGCCCAGCACGGACGCGGTGCACGCGGCTGCGGAGCTGAGCACCGAGGACGTGGCCCATGGCGACACCGGCTGGTCCGGCCGGGCTTCGGTCAACGTGCCGCTGGCCGATACCCTGGCCGTGCGGGCCACCGGCTTCTACCGCCGCGACCCGGGCTTCATCGACGACCAGCATGAGAAGGACATCAATGACGGCCGCACCTACGGCGGCCGCGTCTCCGCGCTGTTCAAGCCCACCGACGCGCTGAGCCTGCGGGCCTCGGTGGTATTGCAGAACCTGGAAAGCAACGGCACCAACCAGGTCGACGTCGACCCCCTCACCCTGAAACCGGTGCTGGGCGACTATAGGCAGGCCCGCGTGGTCGCCCAGCCCAGCGACATGCAATACCGGGTCTACAACCTGACCGGCAGCTATGATTTCGGGCCGGTGCAGCTGCTTTCCTCCACCAGTTACAGCTCGCTCTATCAAAACGCTTTGGAGGATGCGAGCGGCCTCTATGGCGGGCTGCTGACCGGCGCCTTTGGCGTGCCGCTGGGCGCCTCGCAGGTGCAGCAGGTGCAGCAGCGACGCCTGACGGAGGAGGTGCGCCTGGCCTCCACCGACACCGGCTGGCTGGAATGGACGGTGGGCGGCTTCTACACGCGTGAACGTAATGCCATCAATCAGATCATCGACGGTGTGGACGGCGCCAGCGGCGCCCGCATCGCCGACTTCTCCGGCCTGGCGCTGGCCAACCTGGCTTCGCGGTACGAGGAATATGCCGGCTTCGCCAGCGGCACCGTCCACCTCAACGACCAGTTCGACCTGACCTTCGGCGGCCGCTACAGCCATAACGAACAGGACGCGGTGCAGATCAGCAGCGGCCCCCTGGCCGGCGATTCCGACTACACCGCCCATTCCTCGGACGGGGTGTTCACCTATTCCGTGGCGCCGTCGTTCAAGCCCAATGAGGACACCACGATCTATGTACGGGTGGCCAAGGGCTATCGCCCCGGCGGCCCCAACGTGCTGCCGCCTGGGGCGCCGGACGCCGTCCCCCACCAGTTCGGCGCCGACACCACCACCAATTATGAGATCGGGGTGAAGTCGGAACTGCTGAACCGCAAACTGTCGCTGGAACTGACCGGCTTCTACATCGACTGGGACAACATCCAGCTGTTCAGCTCGGTCGACGACTACGGCGTCAACATCAACGGCGGCACCGCGCGCAGCCAGGGTATCGAGGCCTCGGTTACGATGCGGCCCCTGACCGGCCTAACCGTGTCGCTGAACGGCGCCTTCGTCGACGCCACCCTCACCAGCGATGCGCCCCCCCTGGTGGGCGGGCTGAAAGGCGACCGCCTGCCCTACACCGCCCGCTTCTCCTCCACCCTGGCGGTGGAATACCAGCGGCCGCTGAGCGAGACGGTGGACGGCATCGCCGGTTTCAGCTGGCGCTACACCGGCGATCGGCTGTCGGCCTTCGACACCAGCTACGGCCAGCGGCACCTCAGCGCCTACAGCCAGGTGGACGCCCATGCCGGCGTCACCTTCGGCGGGTACCGGATCGATGCCTTCGTGCGCAACCTGACCGACAGCCGTGGCATCCTGGATGTGGGCGCGGCCGGGTCGGCCCTGGATGGCAATGTCACCGCGGCCATCGTGCGCCCTCGTTCCTTCGGGGCCACGCTCGGCTATCGTTTCTAAGGCAAGGACAGAACACGATGTGGAAGGTTCGCCTCTTAGCGCTTCTCATGACCGCCCTGGCCCTGCCGGCCGCGGCGCAGTCGCCCGCCGACCTCAAGCCGACCCCACCCGCCCAGGTGCCGGCGGCCAGCGAGGCGCCGGCCTCGGCCCCGGCGCCCGCGTCCACGCTGACCAAGGCGGATGTGGACACCTGGCTGGACGGTTACATGCCCTACGCCCTGCAGACCGGCGACATCGCCGGCGCGGTGGTGGTGGTGGTGAAGGACGGCCAGGTGCTGACCCAGCGCGGCTTCGGCTATGCCGACGTGAAGGAGAAGAAGCCCGTGGACCCCGCCGGCACGCTGTTCCGCCCCGGCTCCATCTCCAAGCTGTTCACCTGGACGGCGGTGATGCAGCAGGTGCAGGCGGGCAAGCTGGATCTGGACCGCGACGTCAACGACTACCTGGACTACAAGATCCCGCCGGCCTTCGGCAAACCCATCACGCTGCGCCACATCATGACGCACACCCCCGGGTTCGAGGAGACGGCCAAGTACCTGCTGCTCAACGACCCCAAACTGGCCAAGCCCCTGGGGGAGGCCATGAAGCGCTGGGTGCCGACGCGCATCTACGCCCCGGGACAAATCCCGGCCTATTCCAACTACGGCGCCTCGATGGCGGGCTATATCGTGGAGCGGGTGTCGGGCGAACCCTTCGCCCAATACATCCAGAACCATATCTTCACGCCTCTGGGCATGCAGCATTCCACCTTTGTCCAGCCGCTGCCGGCCAACCTGGCCGGGGGCATGTCCAAGGGCTATCAGCAGGCGTCCAAGGACCCGCAGCCGTTCGAGATCATCGACATGTCGCCGGCGGGCGCCCTGTCCGCCACCGGGGCCGACATGGCGCAGTTCATGATCGCGCACCTGGCCCACGGTGGGCCGCTGCTGGACAAGGCGACGGCCGAGCAGATGTACGCCAACGCCAACACCCCCTACCCCGGCCTGCCCGCCATGGGGCTGGGCTTTTATCATGAGGACCGCAACGGCCACCGCATCGTGGGCCATGGCGGCGATACCGACGTCTTCCATTCCGACCTGCACCTGTTCATCGACGACGGCGTCGGCCTCTACATGTCCTTCAACAGCGCCGGGCGCGAGGCCGCCGCCCATGTGCTGCGGGAGCATGTCTTCGTCGACTTCACGGACCGCTATTTCCCGCAGGCCAAGCCCGAGCTGCCCACGGCCCCCACCGCCAAGGAGCACGCCCAGGCCATGGCCGGGCACTATGTCAGCAGCCGTGGTTCCGAGACCAACTTCATGCGCCTGTTCAGCCTGCTGGGCGAGGCCCAGATCGTGGCGAACGATGACGACACCATCACCGTCTCCGCCCTGCTGGACGCCGCCCGGGTGCCGAAGCGCTGGCGCGAGGTCGGCCCCTGGCTGTGGCAGGACACGGAAGGCAAGGAGCGCCTGGCCGCCGTGGTGAAGGACGGCAGGGTGGTCATGTTCTCCATTGGCGCCTACGCCCCCATCATCGAGTTCGTGCCGGCGCCGGGCTCGCTGAACGCCGGCTGGATCACGCCGGTGATGGCGGTGGCCCTGGGCGTGCTGGCCCTGACCGCCCTGTCCTGGCCCGTCGTCGCCCTGGTGCGCCGCCGCTACCGCTACAACCCCGGCATCGCCGGGCGGGCGCTGGTCCTGCACCGCACCACCCGGGCCGCGGCCTGGGGCGCCCTGGTCTTCGTCCTGGGCTGGGGGATCATGCTGTCGGTCATCAACAACGGCGTGGACGCACTGGATGGCCGGTTGGACATCTGGATGCGCCTGATGCAGCTGGTGCTGCTGGCCACCATCGCCGGCACCGTGGCCGCCATCTGGAACGCCTACGGCATCGCCACCGGGGGCGGCCGCCGCCCCTGGGGCACCGCCTGGGCCGCGCTGGTGGCCCTGTCGCTGGTCTTCTTCGTCTGGGCCGCCATCAACGTCAAGCTGCTGACGGCCACGCTGAACTTCTGAATTCGTCAGGGCACTGAAGGTCGGCCGGGATCATGGTCCCGGCCGGCTTCTTTTTTTCAAGACGTGGGGCGGAAATGGAAAATCAATCGTCCTGGTCCGGGGAGTCCTGGCCTGGGCCGATCCAGACGTCCCCCGGTTCCAGCGCGCGAAAGCGATGGGCCGCCACGCCTTCCAATGCCAGCGCCTGGGACAGTTCCTGCGGCGGGGCCAGCCGTTCCTCATCCGATAGGGGAAAGGTGCCCCAATGCACGGCCAACCCCTGGCGGGCGCCGCAGTCGGCCAGGATGCGCACGGCCTCCGCCGGATCGCAGTGCTGCTGCTTCATGAACCAGCGGGGGGCGTAGGCGCCGATGGGCAGGATGGCGACGGTAGGCTCGCCATGGTGCTGTCTCACCTGGCGAAAAATAGCGCCGTCGCCATAGCCGGTGTCGCCCGCCACATAGACCGGGCCCGCCGGTGTGCGCAGCACGAAGCCGCACCACAGCGCCATGCGCCGATCGCCCAGGCGGCGGGCCGACCAGTGATAGGCGGGATGAAAGCAGGCGGTGACGGCAGGGCCCAGCGCGACCGTGTCGCCCCAATCGCCGGTTTCCATCGGCAGGGGCCCCACCTCGCGCGCCACCACACGATCATTGCCCAGGGGTGCTACGATGCGGGGACGGTGGGTGGCCCACAGCCGCCGCAGGGTGCCCACGTCCAGATGGTCGTAATGGTTGTGGGTCAGTAGCACCGCATCGATAGGCGGCAGATCCTCGAAAGCCACGCCCGGCCGGTTGACGCGGCGCGGCCCCAGCCATTGAAAGGGGCTGACCCGTTCCGACCAGACCGGATCCACCAGCAGGTTCAGCCCCGCCACCTGGATCAGCACGCTGGCGTGGCCGATCATGGTGACCGCCAGGCCATGCACACGCGCCGCCGGGCGCACCTGCCGCCCCGCCACCGCCGTAGGCCACACCGGCCGCTTCCCACCCCAGCGCCAGCGCAGTATCTCCCCTAGGCTGCGGTCGGTCGGGGCTTGGCCGGGATTGAAGAAGCGGACACCGTCGAAATGGTCCGTCACAGGACCAGTGTAATAGGGATTCCCAGGCATTCGGCGTCCGCATCGTTGTGTGGCAAGAACCTTCCCTTGTATCGGCACGGGGCGGCGCCGTTTCAAGGGCGGGCACCCTTCCATTATTGTGCCATGTCAACGACATCCCTGGCCGGCGGCGCCCACAGTCGCACGACCTGCCGCCCTAATGGGATGCCCACCCGTGAGTCTCGACCCGACCGATCCGCCCCCCTTGTCGCCCGTGCTGCTTGCGGGACTGGCGGCGCGTGTCCTGCCACCCCTGCCGCTGCTGGGCCGCCCGCTGGCCGGGCCTGTGGCCGCGCGCCTGTCACAGACGGCCTTCGACCGCCTGCGGCGGCGCCATGAAGCGGTGTTCCAGCGCCTGGCGGTGCTGGGGGAGCGTACCTTCCTGATCGATCCCAGCGACCTGCCGGTGCGCTTCCTGCTGCGGCCGGCGGGCGCGCGGCCCGGCCTGTGGCCCATCGCCGATGGCAGCGCGGCGGCGCCCGCGGCCGCCACGCTGCGGGCGCCCCTGGCGGCGCTGCTGGCCTTGCTGGAAGGGCGCGTCGATGGCGACTCCCTGTTCTTCAGCCGACAGCTGATGATCGAGGGCGATATGGAAGCGGTGCTGATCCTGCGCAACGCCGTGGATGGCGCCGGCATCGCCTTGGAACGCGACTTGGCGGCCCGCCTGCCCCGGCGCCTCCTCATCCTGGGCCGGCGCTGGTATGGCGAGGTCGACGGCCTGCTGCATCTGACGGCCCGCGCCGCGCTGCAGCCCGCGGTGGTGCCGGCGCTGGAGGCGCGGCCATGACGGCCCCATCCCTGGCCCTCGTCTGCCCCGCCGGAACGCCGGCGGCATTGGACGCGGCGGTGGAAGCCGGCGCCGACGCCGTCTATTGCGGCTTCGCCGACGCCACCAACGCCCGCAACTTCCCCGGCCTGAATTTCAGCCCGGTGGAGATGCGCGCCGCCGTCACCCGCACCCACAGGGCCGGCCGGTCGCTCTACATCGCCATCAACACCTTCCCCCGGGCGGGGGAGGAGGCCACCTGGCACCGCGCCGTGGGCAACGCAGCCGAGGCCGGGGCCGACGCGGTCATCCTGGCCGACCTGGGCTTGCTGGCCTATGCCCAAGCCATGCACCCCTCCCTGCGCCTGCACCTGTCGGTCCAGGCCGCCGCCTCCACGCCCGAGGCCATCCGCTATCTGGCGCAGGCCTTCGGGGTGCAGCGCGTGGTGCTGCCCCGCGTGCTGACCCTGGCGGAGGTGACGGAGCTGACGGCGGCGGTGGCGCCGGTGGAAACGGAGGTCTTCGCCTTCGGCGGCATGTGCGTGATGGCGGAGGGGCGCTGCCAGCTGTCCAGCTACGTCACCGGCCAGTCGCCCAACACCCATGGCGTCTGTTCGCCCGCCGGCGCGGTGCAATTCCGGCGGGAGCCCGGCGGCGACGTCACCGCCCGGCTGGGCAGCGTCACCATCGACCGCCACTCCGCTGGATCGCCGGCCGGCTATCCCACCTTGTGCAAGGGCCGGTTCCGCGCCAACGCCACCACTGGCTACCTGTTCGAGGAGCCGACCTCGCTGAACGCCGCCGACCACATTCCCGGCCTGATCAAGGCCGGGGTGCGGGCGCTGAAGATCGAAGGGCGGCAACGGGGCCGCGCCTATGTCGCCCGCGTGGTCGGGGAATTCCGCCGCGTCATCGACGGCGCCGTGGCCGGCGGCTTCACCGTACCGGACCTGGCCCGGGGATTGGCCAGTGAAATGGAAGGCGGCCGCGCCACCGCCGGCGCCTATGACCGGCGCTGGCGCTGAGGGGGGGATCATGACTATCGAACGTCCCAAGCTGACCCTGGGCCCGCTGCACTTCCACTGGCCGGCCGCCCGGCGGCGCGATTTCTACGCCCGCATCGCGGACGAGGCGCCGGTGGACACCGTCATCCTGGGCGAGGTGGTCTGTTCCAAACGCGCCCCCTTCTTCGACAGCCACATCCCCGAGGTGGCGGAGCGCCTGCGGCGCGCCGGCAAGGAGGTGGTGCTGGCCAGCCTGGCGCTGGTCATGCAGGCGCGCGAGCGGCAAGGGGTCATGGACCTGGCGGCCGACAACGATTTCCTGGTTGAGGCCAACGACCTGACCGCCGTCGCCGCCTGCGCCGGCCGGCCGCACGCCATCGGCCCCCTGGTCGCCGTCTACAATCCCAGCACCCTGGAACTGATGGCCCGCCAGGGTGCGGTCCGCGTCTGCCTGCCCGGCGAACTGACAGCCGACGCCATCGCGGCATTGGCGCGGGCGGCCGTAATCAGCGGCGTCAGCCTGGAGGTCCAAGCCTTCGGCCGCCTGCCCCTGGCGATCTCCGCCCGCTGCTATCACGCCCGCGCCCATGGTCTGCACAAGGACGGCTGCCGCTACGTCTGCGAAAAGCATCCCGACGGCATGGACCTGGACACCCTGGACGGCACGCCCTTCCTGTCGGTGAACGGGGTGCAGACCCTGTCGGGCAGTTACCTCGACCTGCTGGGCGATCTGGGCCGGCTACGATCCCTGGGTGTCAGCCGCTTCCGCCTGTCGCCGCAGGACTGCGACATGGTGGCGGTGGCCGAAACCTTCCGCGCCGTGCTGGTTGGTGGCGTGCCGGTGGCCCCGGCCCGCGACCGCCTGCGCGACCTCTGCCCCGGCCGACGCTTCAGCAATGGCTTCCTGCACGGAGCGGAAGGCATGGCCTACCGGGCGGCGGCGGGCAGCTTTTAGAAAAGGGTATCTGCACAAAAATTGCGCGAAAGATGCATCCGCACCGCAATGCCACCGAATTGCAAATGCCGGCCAGACCGCTATCCTCAAGCGTGTTGATCTTTGGGGGTAACCGATGCGGCGTACGTGGGCGTGGATTATATTCTCCTTGGCTTGGGGCATTCAATCGGGCGAGGCGATGGCCACCGATGCGCCCATGCGGGGACCCGCCGCCGCTTGGGTAAAGCAACCCGCCCTCCCCTCGAAGATGGGCCCGAAGGGTGAGGCCGCCATTCAGCTGTTGCTGCAAGATGAGCAACTGAATTTCACGCCGAACGGCACGGAGTTCTTCCTTGAGACGGCGACCCGAATTCAGACGCCGCAGGGCCTGACCGCCCTTGGGACGTTGAGCCTGCCATGGAAGCCGTCCACCGACACCCTGACCATACATAAGCTCCACATCATCCGTGACGGTGAGGTCATCGATGTGCTGGCCAGACAGTCCTTCACTGTCCTGCGCCGCGAACAGAACCTGGAGTATGCGGCGCTCGACGGCGTGCTGACCGCGGCGTTGCAGCCCGAGGATCTGCGTGTGGGCGACATCTTGAACCTCGCCTACACCCTGAAACGCAACGACCCCGTGCTGAAAGGGGCGGTGGACTGGACGCTAACCGCCCTCGCGGACCTGCCCACTGGCCATCTGTCGTTGCGCGCCCTGTGGCCCCGTAGGCAGCCGTCCCACTGGAAAGCCAGCGAGGCGCTGACCGGCGCCAAGGAAAGCCGGGACGGCGAAACTGTGGAGCTGACGCTGGCGCAGGATGACACGCAGCCGCTGATACAACCGGCAGGCGCGCCGACGCGCTTCGTCCAGCGTCGCGAGATCCAGATCAGCGACTTCGCCTCCTGGGCGGCCGTCTCCAGCCTTATGCACCCACTGTTCGTTCGTGCGGCCACCTTGACCGAGCAATCACCGTTGAAGGTTGAGGTGGCGCGCTTGCGCGCCCTGTCGCCCGATCCCAAGGTCCAGGCGGCGGCGGCGCTGACCCTGGTGCAGGATCAAATCCGCTACGTCTTCCTGGGTCTGAATGACGGGACGCTGGTGCCAGCCACGGCCGATGAAACCTGGAGCCGCCAATTCGGCGACTGCAAGGCCAAAACAGCCATGTTGCTCGCCTTGCTGCATGAGCTGGGCATCACCGCGAACGCCGTGTTGGTCAACACCGTGGACGGTGACGGCATGGACGTGCGCCTGCCGGCCCTTCAGCATTTCAACCATGTATTGGTCCGTGCCACGGTGGACGGCAAGGACTATTGGCTGGACGGCACCCGGACGGGGGACCGCACCCTGGATCGTCTGCCCATTCCCAGTTTTCATTGGGGATTGCCGCTGGCCGAGAAAGGGGCAACGTTGATCCCCATCATGCCCGGCCCACTGGATCGCCCCAGCGTCAGCACCACGGTACGCATCGACGCGTCCGCCGGGATCCGTCCCCCTGCGCCTATGCATGTCGAAAGCGTTTTCACCGGCATCGCGGCGATAGGCTTGAAACAACAGCTGGCCAATCTCATGCCAGCCGATCTGCAGCGCGGCCTCAAGGAATATTGGCGCAAGCAATACGACTTCGTCGACGTGACCTCGGTATCCGCCACCTATGACGACGCGGCGGAAACGGAAACGCTGACCATGGACGGCATGGCCCGCATGGATTGGGAGTATAACCGATATGAAATCGACGGGGTTGGCATGGGGTACAAAGCCGACCTGAAACGTAGCCCCGGCCCCCATGACGACGCGCCCTACGCCGTGGCTTTCCCGACCTACACGCGGAATGTGGAAACCATCTTGGTGCCCAACGACGGCGGGGGATTCCGCGTCAGCGATGGCGCCAATGTCGATCGCACCATTGGAGCTACGCAATATCGCCGCAAAGCCACGCTGGCAGGCGGAACCTTAACCGTCGAGGCTACCCGGCGCAGTATCGCCCCCGAGTTCCCAGCCAAAGATGCCCCAGAAGTGCAACAGGCGCTACGTGAGATCAACAACAGTACAGTTTACGTCTACATGCCGCGCGACTACGGGGCCACATCCAAAGACATCGAATTCCTGCTGGGACAACAACTCACCACCGCCGATGAATATATCAATCGGGGTTATAGCCTGATGGGTGCGAAAAAATATAAAGAAGCCATCGCGGACTTCAACAAGGCGGAAGCGTTGGACCCTAAGACGGCGACCGCAATCGCTGACCGAGGCCTTGCTCATTACTGGCTGGGTGAACTGGATCAAGCGGAACAGGATTTCGATAAGGCGAGCGGCGTCGATCCCCGCAACGCTTATGTGTTCCAAGGGAGGGGCTTGATAGCCTGGCGTCACGGTCAGCTGAAGGACGCCGTGGCAGCCTTCTCAACCTCGCTGGAAATCGACGCCGGCAACGAATTCACCCTGAAACAACGGGCTCAGGTCTATGCCCAGATGAAGGATTATGACCACGCCTTGGCCGACCTCGACGCTGTACTGCACAAGCGTCCAGATTGGCTGGACGGCTACGGTTACCGCGCACAGCTCTTTGGCATCACGGGCACGCCGGAAAAGGCGCTGCCGGAAGCGCGCCGCGTCATTGACGCCAATCCGAACACCGCGGCGGCGTACCTCGTCGCCGGCAATATCTACAATCAACTCAACCACAAGGACGACGCCTTCCGCGCGCTGACCCGGTCCCTGGAAATCCAATCGACCCCAGCGGCTTACACGCTGCGGGCCAGTATCCGGCCAGCCACCGACCCGGCGGCGCGGCAGGCGGATCTGGATGCCGCGTTGAAGCTGGATCCGCGTTATGCAGCCGCCCACCAGATGCAGGGACGACTGGCCATGGACGCCGGAGATTGGGAAACGGCGGTGACGGCATACACGGCCGCGTCGGACATCAACCCCAAGGATCCCAACGCCCTTTTGCAGCGCGGTATAGCCTATGCTAAGCAAGATAAAAACGACTTGGCTGCCAAGGACTTCGCCGCCGCGCGGGCCCTGGTGACCAATCCTATGGTGTTGAACAACATGTGCTGGGCCAAGGCCGAAGCCAACGTCGATCTTGAGGGGGCTTTAGCCGATTGCGACGCGGCGCTGGTCCAAAAGCAGGCTGACGACCCCACCTCTGCCGCCCTGGATAGTCGTGGCTTCGTCCTGTTGCGGCTGCGCCGGTACGACGAAGCCATTGCCAGCTATGACGGAGCCCTTAAGCTGCGACCCGACAGCGCCATGTCGCTTTTCGGACGGGGCATCGCCCACCTGCATAAAGGGGAAACGGTGGCGGGCACGGCCGACATTAACCAGGCTAAGGCGAAGGACGCGGAAGTCGCCACGCAATACGCCAAGTACGGCATCCAACCCTGACTACCACCCGCCCGATGGGGCCCCGGCTGCCCTAGCGCCGCCATCCCCGCCCGGTCAGGTCAGTTCTGCCGGCTTCCGCCGGCTGTCGATGTGAGGGCTGGAGATGGTTTCCGGGTTGGGATGGCGCATGTCGGTGGGCATGTCCCCTCCACCTGCCCCGCTCCACCGCCAGGACATTCAGGCCGGCCTCGGTCAATTCCCGGGCGGCAATGGCGCCGGTCCAGCCGAACCCCACCACCAGCACGTCAACGAAGGGCAGTTTCTCAGACACGGGTCTTGGTCCCCACTTCCCTGGGCTGGCCGTCCTCATCGCGCGGGTCCGGCCGGGCCGGCCGGTGATGCCAAGTCGTCGATGGCGCGGATGGCGGAGCGATATACCTCCGCTAGGGTCATGAACGGCGCGTCGGCCGCACCCTCCAGCCAAGGCATGTCCCCTGGATGTCCGCGTCGGGGCGCCGCCCCAGGCGGACCGCTCGGGCGCGCCTGGAGCCCGGCTCCCAACAGGCCGCACCGGCTGAGTTTCGTCTCCATGCGTCTTCTCCGCCATTCAACTGAGCTGGCAGCCAGGCCTGCAGTCCCAAGCCAATGCCCCAGCCCGCGATTGGTTCCGTCCAAAAGCGGGCAAGGCGGAACAGGGCGGATGGGGCGGCGGTTCCCTCAACGCAAGACGGGTGGAAAACGCCCCTCGATCCCGTGACCAAGGAGGAATCCCCATGGCTTCTTTCGCGCCGCCCCCCTCTCCTGAACCATCTCGTCCCCGGCCCCGCACCAAGCTGGAGCAGTTGGCCCACGGCGCCTATCACGGAACGGGCGAAGCCCCACCCGTTCCCGAACACGCCCGCCGCCCGCTGGGCACCAAGCTGACCGACGTCCTGACCAGCGCCCCCGTGGCCTACACCGCCTTTGGCGTGGTGTTGGGCTTCATCTTCGGCAGCAGCCGGCGCTGAACGCGGAAAGGCCCGGGGGAGATCATGCTCCCCCGGGCCTTCTTGGCTTCGGCCGTTCAGAGCTTTCAACTCTTGGCGTAGTGGAACGCGGGCTGGTTCTTCAGTGCGTCCTTGTTGCCGCCAGGCAGTTCGATCCTGTCGTCGGTGATCTGCAGCGCGCTATAAGGCACCGCCACCAGGCGGTCGCCCACACCCAGGAAGCCGCCCACCGACAGGATGGCGTAGGGCACACTGTCCTTGGGCGAGATGATCAGGTCGTCAACGGTGCCGACGGTGTCGTTCTGGTCGTTCACCACCTTGGCGCCCACGATCTTGGACGAGCGATGGCCGGTGGCCACAGTGGCCACATCCACCTTGGTGGTGGCGATGCGCTGGGTGGTGCCCTGGGCCAGGATCGGGGTGGCGGGCAGGACGACGGCGGTGCCCAGGGCGGACACGCCCAGGGCCGCGGCCAGGTACAGGTTGGCGCGTTTCATGGTAACTCCTCCGGTTGGGGCGGGCCGCTTTTCCCAGAAGGCGCCGAGACGCTTGGGCGGGCCGCCCGGTTGTTGGAAGTCGGTTTTGCTAACCAGTTGAACAACAACCGAAAGCCGCCGACAGTTCCCGGGCCGGGCCGGCCGCCCCACAAATGCCCCAGGCGTTAACGGACCTTCAGGCGGCGGTACGGTTCAGTCGCGTCTTGGCCAGCATGGTCAGCCACTCGTCCGTCGCCTTTTCCTCATCCAGGCTGAGGCGCAGCAGCTGGGCGCTGTCCTCCCGGCCCAGCATCCGGGCCCAGGCGACCAGGGTGCCGTAGCGCGCGATCTCGTAATGCTCCACCGACTGGGCGGCGGCGACCAGGGCGGCGTCCAGAACGCCCTTGTCCGCGACCTCCCCCACCACGTCGTCGGTCTCGTCGATGATGCCGTCGATGGAAGGACACTTCGCCGCCTCCGGCACCGCGCCATGCGTCTGGAACACTTGCTCCAGCCGGGCGATCTGCTCCTGGGTTTCGCGTGCGTGCGCCTCGAAGCCGTGCCTCAGCTCATGGTCGGCCGCGCGCAGGGCCATCTTGGGCAGCGCCTTGGCGATACGGCGCTCGGCGTAATAAATGTCCTTCAACTGGTACAGGAACAAATCGTGCAGCGTCTCGATGTCCTTGGTGAACATGCCCATGACCGTATCCTCCGCAAGCGGGGCGGGAGTCCCCGTCCGTCGGCTTTAAACGCGGATCTGCACGTTTTTGTTCCGAAAGTTAAGGGCTGCTGCAACTGAAGCGGTTTGTCCCGGCGGATGGGGATGTCGAGGGGGCCGGCCGGTGGCGTGGTGGCGCGGATCGATTTCCCTCGCCTGGGGCAGGCCGACCCCCGAGCCCAGATCATGTCGCCCGTCAGCCCGCTGCGGTCAGACGTCGGGCGGCGTCCCGGCCGGGTGGGGCCGCCGGGGTAACGGGCGGAACGCGCCCTGGTTCCCAACCTTCGAGGGCGTGGCCCCCTAGTGCCGCGTCCACTGCGTCGTGGATGTCGCATCGGCGCCGGCCGGCAGGGTGGTGGCCCCCAGGGCGACGACGCGATTGGGCAGGCCCATCAGGCCGGCCAGCTTGGTGCGCGCCCGATTCACGCGGCTTTTGATGGTGCCCAGCGCGCAGCCACAGATCTCCGCCGCCTCCTCATAACTGACGCCGGCGCCACCCACCAGGATCAGCGCCTCGCGCTGGTCCTCCGGCAAGGCGGCCAGGGCCACCTTCAGCTCACGCCCGGTGATGCCCCACTCCTGGGCCGGCTCCATCATCAGGCGGCCGGTGTGGAAGCCATCCGGATCGGCCACCTCGCGCTGGCGGCGCTTGGCGATGGAATAGTGGCGGTTACGCAAGATGGTGAACAGCCAGGCGCGCAGGTTGGTGCCGGGCGTGAACTGATCGGCATGCGACCAGGCGCGCACCACACAGTCCTGGACCAAGTCGTCGGTATCGGCGGCGTTGCTGGTCAAGGACCGGGCGAAGGCGCGCAACGCGGGCAACAGGCGCAACACCTCATCACGGAATTCCGGATCCCGCGAACCCGCATTCAGCGGACCTGCTGCTAGGTCGGTCGACAGTAAATCAGATGGCATAATGTGCCCCGTATCGAGATTCTCCCAAGGGAAACTGGATCCTCGAGAATCGGATGGATGAGGTATTCGGGTTTATTTGAGATTATCATGGCGCGTTTTGCGGCGTTCAGTAAAATCATAACCCCCTAAAACTGAGGCGTCTCTGGATTTTCTGGGAGGGGGGCGACGTCTCTATTTTTCCATAAACACGTATCTGTCGTAGGCGGAACCGCCTATACCAAACGAATTCATTATGGCGTGTGCCCTAACGCGAAAACGTCCGGCGTAAAGTTCCAGGGGTCAACGAAACTTTCACGGCGGTCGGCGGGTTGGGAAAACAGATCACCAGCCCGGGCCTAATCACCCCCAAGACCCGCATCCCGAAGGCCCGATGACCAGACAAGAGGAGCGACGCAGATCATGCCGGCACCCCGCAGCGCCCCCGCCGACCTCGTCACCGAACAATTGCCCTGCCTGCGGCGCTACGCCCGGGCCCTGACCGGCCGCGCCATCAGCGGCGACGCTTACGTTCGCATGGTGCTGGAAACACTGGTGCAGGACGGTGTGGGCGTGCTGGGGCAGGACGCCGACCGTGGCACGCTGTTCCGCCTGTTCCACCGCATCTATGCCGGCGGACACCTGGAACTGGAGGATGAGGGTCCCGTGCCTGAAACCATGGGCCCCGGCGCCTTGCTGCGCACCCTGCCCTGTGAACGGCGGGAAGCCTTGCTGCTGACGGCGGTGGAGGGCTTTTCGGCCGACGAGGCCGCCTGGATCCTGGGTTTGCCGCTGGACGAGGTCGAGCGCCAGATCCACCTGGCCCGCCAAGCTTTCCGTGATCGCCTGCGCTCCGGCGTGCTGATGCTGGAGGACGACATGGCCATCCGGATTCCTCAAGCGGGAGAGATGCCGCCGCGTGCCGCCCCTCCGCCCGTCGACCATCCTGCCAGCGGTGCGGGCGCCGGTCTTCACTAAGCGTCTTCTTAAGGGTGGTTGGCCGCCGGTCGCTCATTTAAGCTGGCTGAGCCGGCGGCGCGCCCTAGGCCCAAGATGTCGCTTCAACCTGCCGGGGGACACGCGGGCGCCAGGCTACCGCCCAAACAAGGCCTGCCTACCGGGGCCGCATCCAGGGGATCCGTCATGACCAAGCAGCCGAAGCCCACCAACGGCAAGCGATCGCTGCTGACGGCCGGCACCCGCCCCATGCCCCCGGGCCCACACACCGTGCTGGACCGTGGCCTACGCGAGATGTTCGAGGATGAGGAGGCGGAACCGGTGCCGCAGCACCTGTTGGACCTGGTGGACAAACTGCATCAGAAAAGCCGCAAGCATTGAAGGGGCGGTGATGCCGGCCCACGGTTTATCCTTGACTCATTCATAACCGATTGGTTATGAATTTTCTCATAGCTGATTGGTTATGTATCCGATGCCCCACGATCCCGACCTGTTGTTCCGAACGCTGGCCGACCCCACCCGCCGAGGGATTTTTGAGCAATTATGCCGCCGGGGGGAACAGACCGTGGCGACGTTGACCGCGCACGCCGGCGTCTCCCAGCCCGCCGTGTCCAAACATCTGGCCGCCTTGAAGCAGGCCGGCCTGGTGCGCGACCGGCCGGAAGGCCGCCAAACCCATTACAGCGCCCAGCCCAAGGCCCTGGCCCCGCTGACCGACTGGACGATCCAGATGGCCAGCTTCTGGGAAGGCCGGTTCGACGCCCTGGAAGACTTGCTGAAAAGGATGGACCAATGATCCCCCCGTGACTGAAGCCGTCGCGTCCGAAACCCGCTCCGTCGTCATCGAGCGCGAGGTGCCCTACCCGCCGGAAAAGATCTGGCGCGCCCTGACCCAGCCCCACCTGCTGGCGGAATGGCTGATGAAGAACGACTTCCAGGCGACCGTGGGCCACCGCTTCGATTTCCGGGGCGACTGGGGTTCCGTCGACTGCCAGGTGCTGGAGGTGGAACCGCACCGGATCCTGTCCTACAGCTGGGCGGCCATGGGCCTGGACAGTGTCGTCACCTGGACGCTGACGCCGTCCGCCACGGGCACCCGCCTGCGCATGGAACAGGCCGGCTTCCGCCCAGACCAGGAACAGGCCTACCGCGGCGCCCAATACGGCTGGACACAGTTCCTGGGCAAACTGGAACAGGTCCTGGCCGGCGCCACCGCCTGAGACCCACGCGAGACCATGGAAAACGGAGGTCACCCCATGAATTGGGCCAAAGGCATCCGCCAGCTTCACCGCTGGCTATCCATCGCCTTCACCGGCGGCGTCATCACCTATATGGCGGTCATGAGCCAGGGCCAGCAACCCGCCGCCTGGGTTGGGCTGCTGGCCCTGGTCCCGCTGATCCTGCTGTTGGCCTCGGGCCTCTACCTGTTCGCGCTGCCCTATGTCGGGCGGGGCCGCGCCGGCGGGCAGCGCGCCCCCGGCTAGGCGCCTCAGGCAGGCACTGGCCCGACGTTGCGCTGAGGGAAGCGGTGGCGGCGCATGGCCTCGACGAAAAGGGCCAGCATGTCCTCCAGCGTCTCGCCGGTGATCACCCCTTCCTCCTTCGGCAGGACGGGCAGGTTGGCGGCCGCCAATACCCTTTCGCCCGTGCCGATGGCGGCGATAGGCTTGCCGTGCAGAAAGGCCTCGTTGAGGAAATGGCGGAACAGGCCGCTGGCCTCCAGGACGCTGGTGTCCGCCCCACCCGGCACGATCACCCCGTCATAAACCACCGACGGGGCGTTGGGCGCGGCGCGCGTGACGGGCACGAAGCCGCCGTCGCCGCCCGGCACCGTCCCGGCGGTGGGGGCCACCACCTCCACCACCGCCTCCTCATCCATCAAGGTTTCCTGGATGATGGTCAGTTGTTCGACGCTGACCCCGTTGTCCACCAGCACCGCCACCTTGCGGCCGCGGATGTCCTCCGCCACCCTGTCCATGCTCAGCGCGGGCGAGCGCCCGACCTTCAGATCGGCGACCGGTGGATGCACCCTGGCCTCCGGCAGCGGTATGCCCGTCCGGGCGGCGACGCCCTGCGCCAGTTCCAGCGCGATGTTGCTCAGGATCACATCCATCACCCGCTGGCGCACCACCATGTCGGTGCATTGGTTCAGCTCGAAGGAGAAGGCGGCGACGATGTGGTCCTTCTCCCACCCCGCCATGCTGTTCCAGAACAGGGTGGCCTGGCTGAAATGGTCCCCGAAGCTGTCGCTACGCACGCGGATCTTGGCGCCGTCCACCTTCTCGGCATAGCTGCGGAAGGCGTCGGCGGCCTCCGGCGAATGCATGGGGCAGCCGTGGGCCAAGCCGTTGGGGAAATAGGCCACGCGGCCCCGGTTGATCTGCCGGCGGCCCATGCCGTCGCGCTGATTGTTGTCCACCCGCTGCAGCGGCCGATTGATGGGCAGTTCCGCGAAGTTCGGGCCCACGCGGCGCAGCTGGGTGTCGAGGTAAGAGAACAGGCGCCCCTGCAGCAGCGGATCGTTGGTGAAGTCGATGCCCGGCACCACATGGCCGACATGGAAGGCCACCTGTTCGGTCTCGGCGAAGAAGTTGCCCGGGTTGGCCGTCAGGGTCATCAGACCCACCCGGCGGACCGGCACCACCTCCTCCGGAACGATCTTGGTGGGGTCGAGGATGTCGACACCGTATTTGAACTCATCCTCTTCCTCGATGACCTGCAGGCCCAGCTCCCATTGCGGGAAGTCGCCGCGCTCGATGGCGTCGAACAGGTCGCGGCGGTGGAAGTCCGGGTCCTTGCCGGCGGTCTTCTGCGCCTCGTCCCACACCTGGCTGAAGATGCCCTTCAGCGGTTTCCAGTGGAACTTGACGAAGCGCGCCTTCCCGTCGGCGTTGACCAGGCGGAAAGTATGGACGCCGAAGCCCTCCATGGTGGCGTAGCTGCGGGGGATGGCGCGGTCGCTCATCACCCACATCAGCATGTGGGCGGATTCCGGGGTCAGCGACACGAAGTCCCAGAAGGTGTCGTGCGCCGACTGCGCCTGTGGGATCTCGTTGTGCGGTTCCGGCTTCACCGCGTGGATCAGGTCAGGAAACTTGACCGCGTCCTGGATGAAGAAAACGGGCATATTGTTGCCCACCAGGTCCCACACGCCTTCCTCGGTGTAGAATTTGACAGCGAACCCCCGCACGTCACGCACCGTGTCGGCCGACCCGCGCGACCCCGCCACGGTGGAGAAGCGCACGAACACCGGCGTCTCCTTGCCCGGGTCCTGGAAGGGCGCGGCGGTGGTGAGGTCCGTCAGCGGCTCATAGACCTGGAAGACGCCGTGGGCCGCGGCGCCGCGGGCGTGCACCACCCGTTCCGGAATGCGCTCATGATCGAAATGGGTGATCTTTTCCCGCAGATGGAAATCCTCCATCAGCGTCGGCCCGCGCGGCCCGGCGCGCAGGGAGTTCTGGTCGTCGCTGATCTTCAGGCCCTGGTTGGTGGTCAACGCCGACCCCGCCTCCTGGCTGTCCGGCGCGAGATCCCGCTGCTTGGCCGTGTCGCCGCCGACGAAAGGCACGCTGGGCATGGTGGGCTTGGCCAATGGCTGGGCCACCGCGTCCGGGATGGGCGCGTCCGGAGTGGGGCTGGGCGTGGGCGGCACCGGGCGCACGGGCGTGTCATCGTAACGGGTGTCGGACATTGGCTTCCCCTTTGGCGGGCGAGACTGACGGCGGTCCACGCACAAACCGCCCGGCTCAGCTCAAGTTCCCGGTATCCTGGCGCTTTTCCGCCCGGCGCAGCATGGTCAGCACCGCGGCCTCCGCCGGGGATAGGCCCGACGGGCCGTCATGGCGCAGGCGCAAACGGAAGCGGCCCGCCAGGTAATCCTCCATGATCGCCGGATGGACGTAACATTGGCGGCAGACGGTGACGGTGTTGCCCAGCCGCGCCGCCACCCGCTTCAACGCGGCGGTGACCATGCGCCGGCCGTGGGTGGGGCTGGTTGGTGCCGGGCTGTCGTCCAGCGCCAGAGCCATCATGACCGTGCCCGCCCAGGTGCGGAAATCCTTGGCGGTGACCCCGTCTTCGCCCCTGAGGCCCGTTCCTTCCGTCGCGCGGCGCAAGTAGGCGTTCACATCGGCGGAGCTGACTTCCCGCCGATGGCCGTCACCGTCCAGATATTGGAAAAGGGGCTGGCCCGGCAGTTCCTGGCAGGCCTTGACGATCCGCGCCACCCGCCGGTCGGTCACCTTCAGCCGCCAGAGCTTGCCGCTCTTGCCCTTGAAATCGAAGCGCAGGGACGACTTCTCCACGCTGACGTGGGCGGCGCGCAGGGTGGTCAGGCCATAGCTCTGGTTGTCGCGGGCGTAGTCGGCGTTGCCCACGCGGATCAGGGTCGTGCCCAGCAGATGGACGATGGTGGCCAGCACCTTGTCACGCGGCAGGCCGGGCAGCGTCAGATCCTGGGCCACACGTTCGCGGATGCGCGGCAGGCACCGGGCGAAATCGATGAGGTGGTGGAACTTGGCCCCTTCCCGCGCCTGGCGGAAGGCGGGATGGTACATGTACTGCTTGCGCCCTTTGGCGTCACGGCCGGTGACCTGCAGGTGGCCGTTCTCATCCGCGCAAATCCAGACGTCCGTCCACGCCGGGGGGATGACCAGGGCCTTGACGCGGGCCCGCAATGCCGGGTCGCGTACCGTGGCGCCATCAGGCAGACAGTAGCGGAATCCCGACCCGGACTTCCGCCGCCGGATGCCGGGATCGCTGTCGCTGACATAGACCAGGCCCGCGTCATCGCCCATGCGTCGGCCCCGGACGCCCCGCAGCGGCGCGGGACTGGGTGAGATAAAGCCATTGCCCCACCACGGCGGTGGCCAGGACCAAGGCGTTGGTGGTGACGAACACCCAATTGCCGAGCAACCAGGAATAGATGACGAAGCCGATGGACGTGGCGATCTGGCCGGTGAACAGCCAAGGCGACACCCCCTTGGTCGACCGCTCGCGCCATTGCGTCCGGACTTGGCAAGCCAGCGTCAGGAACAGCAGCGACGCCGCCAGCCAGCCGATGAGGTCCGCCATCATCCGCCGTAGGCTCCCGCCCCGACCTTGACGCCCAGCACACGACAGGCGGCGGCGCCCAAATCCTGCTCCAGCTCGAAATAGCGGGCCCAAGGATCGCCACGGCGCATCAGGGCCGTGGCGTCGGCGGTGGTGCAGCTGTCCGCCCGTTCCACCTTGGCCAATTCCTCCCAGCTGACCGGGCAGGCGATGGGGGTGCCGCCGCCCGCCCGCGCGGGTTTGGCACGGGTGGAATAGGGGGCGACGGCCGAAGAACCCCGCGTATTGCGGAAATGGTCGATGAAAAGGCGTCCCTGGCGCCGCGCCTTGCTCATGGTGGCGACGTAGGCCTCAGGATTGGCCTCCACCAGCTGTTCCGCCACGGCCTTGGCGAAGGCGGCCACCACCGGCCACTGCCGCCGCCCGCCGCCGGCGCCAGGACCCAGCGGGGCCACGACATGCACGCCCTTGCCGCCCGTCAGCAGGGGGAAGCTGGCCAGGTCCAGCGCCGCCAGCACATCGCGCATGGCCACTGCCGCCGCCTTGACCTTGGCGAAGGGCAGACCGGCGTCGGGGTCCAGGTCGAACACCAGCCGGTCGGGCGATTCAAGCTTGCGCACCAGGCTGCCCCACAGGTGCAGTTCCAGCACGCCCATTTGGGCCGCCGCCCGCAAGCCCTCCACGTCCGTGAGGTAGAAATAGTCGATCCGCCGCCCGTCCTTCTCCCTCACCGCCTTGCGCCGCCACGGCGATGGCGTGCCGGACCCGGCATGGCGCTGGAAAAAGCAGGCCTGCCCCGTCCCCTCGGGGCAGCGCAGCAGGCTTAACAGCCGGCCGGCGGCATAGGGCAGCATGCGCGGGGCCACCGTCTCCAAATAGTCGGCCAAGTCCTGCTTGGTCAGGCCGGAGACGGGGTCCAGCACCCGCTCCGGATGGGTCAGGGCGACCTGGTCCATGCGTGTTCCCCCTTCCTTCACCGCTTGGTCAAGGGGTTCCGCCGTCTCCAGCGTCACGGCCTTGGCCGGCTTGTCGCCGCGCAAGCCCAGGAAGCGACCCTGGCGCACCAGCCGGTCGGCGGTGAAGCCGGCGAAGGCGATTTCCGCCACCAGCTCGGGCTTCACCCAGCGCGCCTCCCGGGCGACGGCGGGGGGTACGCTGTCCGCCGCCACCGTCGGGGTCTTGCGCGCCAGCGCGCGCAGCCGTGCCTCCAGGCCCGCCTGGGTGTCGGCGTCGAAGCCACTGCCCACCCGGCCGGCATAGCGCAAGGCGCCGTCCTCGCGCAGGCCCAGCAACAGGGAGGCGAAGGCCCGGCCGTGCGTGGAGGGCGACCAGCCGACGATGATGAATTCCTGGCGGTTGCCGCATTTCACCTTCAGCCAATCATGGCCCCGCCCGGGGTGGTAGGGGGCGCTGACCCGCTTGGCGATGATGCCCTCGAAGCCCTGTTCACACAGCGTGGCCAGCAGACCGGCGCCACCGCCCATCACATGATCGGTGTAGAAGACCGGGCCGGTCTTGCCGGATTCCCCCAGCAGGGCGGCCAGACGCGCCTTGCGCGCCACCAGCGGACGGGAGGCCCAGTCGCGCCCGGCCTCCGCCAACAGGTCGAAGACGTAATAGCTGAGCGCGGCCTGATCGTCCTTCATGGCGCGCTGCAGGGTATTGAAACTGCTGAGTCCCCGGGGATCCAAAGCCACGATCTCCCCGTCCAGCAGCACCGGCGGCAGAGCCAACGCCGCCAGCGCCCGCACGATGGTGGGAAAGCGGTCGGTCCAATCCAGGCCGGAGCGGGTGTGGATGCGCACCTCATCGCCGGACACCGCCACCACCGCGCGATAGCCGTCGAACTTGGCTTCGAACAGCCAGTCCGCCCCTTCGGGCGGAACGTCGACCAGGGTGGCCAGCGCCGGCTCGACGAAGGCCGGCGGCGGAACCCGCATCCGCGACGGCGATACCGTGGCCGGCCCGGGCGGCTCCCTGGAAGGATGGTCCAGCACCTCGTCATCGGGGATGTCACGACCCATGGCGCCCTTCCTCAATGATCCAGGCGACCGACCAGGGCGCGGGCGTCATCGGGCGCCCGCAGCTTGTCGGTGTTGTCGAAGTAGAGGAAGACGTCCCGCGGCGCGGGGTGCGGGTCCGTGGGCGGCTCGACATAATCGTCGCGCCCATAGTCGCCGACATCCAGCGGCCGACCCTCGGCCCAGGCGGCCACGCGCCGCGCCCAGCGGTCCAGTTCGTCGGTGCCGTAGCCGCTCCGGTACAGCTCACTGGAGCCGTGCAGGCGGCAATAGACGAAATCCGCCGTCAAATCCATCAGGCGCGGCCATTCCACCGTGTCGGCGCAGACCAGGGCCACACCGTGCCGACGCAACAGGTCGGTGAAGGCCGGATCACGGAAACTGTCGTGGCGGATTTCCACGGCGTGGCGCAGGCGCCGATGGGGCCCGGGCCGCATCCAGGCCCGGGCCTTCAGGTTGTCGTCATGGCGGTGGGCAAGGGCGGCCGCCTGCTCGGTATCGTGGGGCAGCAGGGCCAGGAAGTCGCCCAGCAACTGGGCGTCGAATTTGAAGCTGGGCGGGAACTGCCACAGCAGCGGGCCGAGCTTGCTCCCAAGCCGAAGCAGGCCGGAAGCCAGGAAGTTGGCCAGCGGCACCACGGGATCCTTCAGCCGGCGTATGTGGGTGATGTAACGCGGCGCCTTGACCGCGAAGACGAAGCCATCCGGTGTTTCCTCATTCCACCGGGCGAAAACATCCGGCGTCTGCAGGCCGTAGAAGGTGCCGTTGATCTCGATGCTGCGGAAGACGCCGCTGGCGTATTCCAGGGCGCGGCGCTGCGGCAGGCCCTCGGGATAGAAGGCCCCACGCCACGGGGCGTAGGTCCAGCCGGAAATGCCGATACGGACGTCCGCCTGGGGCGCCATGATGCCGCGGGCCCTTCCTTACCACCACTTGCCCAGCCACCAGGCCAGCGCGAAGGCCACGATCACGAGGGCCAGGCTGACCAGCAGGACGGCCAGCACGGGCCGGCCCAGGGTGGCGCCCCGGGCTTCACGCGCGGTCAGGACGACATGGTCTTTCTTGCGTTCCATCTTCGGGGCCCTCGCTTCACTGCCAGGTCATGGTCAAAGCAACCGCCGGGTGGTGCGCGCGGTTCCGTGGCCGCCGGCCTCGGACGCCGGGGCCACTGTTGCGCCCTGTCGGGCGGCCATTGATTTTCGCGTTACCCGCAGTAAGTGATTGTCCAAGGTGCGACCTCGGAAGATGGAGCAAGTGTGACGCTACTGAGATCAGCGCTGCGCGCGGGCACGGCCGCCTGCCACGCCACCCTGGACCAGCAGTTCGCCGCGTTGGATGTACGCCACCTGCCGGACTACATCCAGCTGCTGAAAGCCCAGCATCCGGCGTTGCGCGCCATTGAATTGAGCCTGGAGGCGGCGGGGGTGGACTCGATCCTGCCCGACTGGCCGCAGCGCCGCCGCCGCCACGCGCTGGAGGCGGATCTGGCGGCACTGGACGCGGCCAGCCGCCTGTCCGGCGTGCTGGTGGAAGCGCCGCTCATCCGCGGTCGGGCGCAGGCCCTGGGCCATCTATATGTGCTGGAAGGATCACGTCTCGGGGCCGAGGTGTTGCTGCGCCGGGTGCTGGCGTCCGACGATCCCCGCCTCTCCCAGGCGACCCGCTTCCTGGCCCATGGTCGCGGCCGTCCCTTTTGGCGCGACTTCGTGGACCTGTTGAACACGGAGCGGGCGGACGGTGCCTTCAAGGCCGAGGCTGTGACGGCGGCTGTCGCCTCCTTCGGTCTATTCCAAAAGGTGGCGGAGCAGATCCTGAGCCATTATCTGGTTGGCCACGACCGCAGGCGGGCGGCAAAAAAATGAGCCACGGCCCCAGATTCGCCTTAAATTTCCGGCAAATGGCTGCTTCACGGTCTTTTGGACAAATGGGGTTTCCCCGTGGTCGCGTCACATAGCCCAGGACATCGCGATATGGCCTCGGACGTGCCACCCGTGCCGCGGGATCTGCTGGACCAATGCGCGCGGGAACCCATCCGCATTCCCGGCGGCATCCAGCCCCATGGCGCGTTGGCGGTGCTGCGGCCGGACGACTTGGTCCTTATCCAGGCCAGCGCCAACCTGGGCGCCGTCTTGGATCGCCCGGTCGCCTTCGACGGCAGCCAGACGCTGGGCGACCTGGTGGGCCCGCGGTCCGCGCTGGAAAACGACGTCCGCCTTTGGGCCGGGGGCACGGACACCGCCTTCCTGGAGCAGCACCAGATCGACGGCCGCGCCTTCCACGTCAGCGGCCACCGCGCGTCCCAGGGCTTGATCCTGGAGTTCGAGGCGTTCGATGAGGCCGAGCGAGGCCACAGCGCCAGCCTCTACCAGCTGCTGCGTGACTTCCTGGACAATTCAGACGCGCTGAAGACCGTGGCTGATCTCAGCGCCGGCGTCGCGGCGGAAGTGCAGGCCCTGACCGGCTTCAACCGTGTCCTGATCTATCGCTTCGATGAGGAATGGAACGGAACCGTCATCGCGGAAAAGGGCGACGGCACCCTGCCCTCCTACCTCGATCTGCGCTTTCCCGCGTCCGACATCCCGGCCCAGGCGCGTGACCTGTACCGCCTGAACCGCCTACGCCTGATCCCCACCGCGACATACACGCCAGAGCCCCTGGTGCCCGCCCTGTGCCCGACGGACGGGGCGCCGCTGGACATGAGTTTCGTGGCGTTGCGCAGCGTCTCGCCCGTGCATTTGGAATACATGCGCAACATGGGCACGGCGGCCTCGCTGTCCATCTCCATCGTCATCGATGGGCGGCTGTGGGGCCTGATCTCCTGCCATCACGCCCAGCCGCGCTATGTCGGGCCTCAGATCCGGGCGGCTTGCGACTTTCTAGGCCGCATCGTGGCGCAGCAGATCGCGGCCCGGGAGCGGACGGCCGAGATCGACGAGCGCTTGCAGCTGAAAAACATCGAGACGGAGCTGGTGGCCCATCTGGCGCGGGCGCCCGGTTTCCAGGCCGGCCTGGTGGATTGCGCCGGCCAGTGGCTGGCCCTGACCAACAGCGCCGGTGCCGCCGTCGTCACCGACGGTATCGTCCTGGCCGCCGGCAAGGCGCCGCCCATCGACAGCATCCTGGCCCTGGTCGAATGGCTAAGGGCCAGGAATGTCGAGCAAGTCTACGCCACGAGCAACCTGAGCGCGGACTGGCCGCCGGGCAAGGATATCGCCGGTGTCGCCAGCGGCGTCATCGCCGTGCCCATCTCCCGCGTCCATGCCAGCTTCATCCTGTGGTTCCGGCCGGAGGTGGTGCAGACCGTGCGCTGGGGCGGCGATCCCCGCGCGGCCAAGGCCATGGACACCGCCGGCCGCCTGCATCCCCGCCAGTCGTTCGAGGCGTGGAAGCAGGAGGTGCGGGAACGGGCGCGGCCCTGGCGGCCGGCCGAGCTGCTGAGCGCCACCGACTTCCGCGGCGCCATCATCAACTTCGTCCTGCAGCGGGCGGAGGAGCGCGCCCAGCTGACGGAGGAGCTGCAACGCTCGAACAAGGAGCTGGAGGCGTTCTCCTATTCCATCTCCCACGATCTGCGGGCCCCTTTCCGCCACATCGCGGGCTATGCCGAGCTGCTGGGCGAGGAGGAGCCGAACCTGAAGGCCCTGTCGCGCCACTACCTGGACGGCATCATCGCCGCGGCCCTGTCGGCCGGGGAGCTGGTGGACGACCTGCTGCACTTCTCGCAACTGGGCCGCACCAGCCTGAAGATGACCCGCATCGACATGGCCAAGGTGATGGCGGAAATCCGGCGCAGCCTGGCCATCACCGAAGGACAGCGACCGGTGGAGTGGGAGATCGGCGTCCTGCCCCCCGCCTGGGGCGACACCACCCTGGTGCGCCAAGCCCTGTTCAACCTGGTCGACAACGCCTTGAAATACAGCCGGGACGCCACCCCGCCCCGCATCAAGGTGTGGGGCCAGGACCGGCCCGACGAGGTGCTGTACTGCGTGGAGGACAATGGCGTCGGCTTCGACATGAACTATGCCGGCAAGCTGTTCCAGGTGTTCCAGCGCCTGCATCGGCAAGAGGATTTCGAGGGCACCGGCATCGGCCTGGCGTTGACGAAACGCATCATCGACCGGCACGGCGGCACGCTGGAAGCCAAGGGCGCCGTCGGCCAGGGCGCCACCTTCAGCTTCACCCTACCTAAGCGACAGACAGGAGGAAACCGTGGCCACGCTTAGACCCATCCTTCTCGTCGAGGACAATCCCGCCGACGTGGAACTGACCCTGGCCGCTCTGAGGAAAACCCAGCTGGCCAACGAAATCGTGGTCGTCCGCGACGGCGTGGAGGCCCTGGAGTACATCTTCAGCGAGGGCCAATTCACGAACCGCGAGCCCGGCGCCCCAGCCGTCGTGCTGCTGGACCTGAAGCTGCCCAAGGTCGATGGGCTGGAAGTGCTGGAGAAGGTGAAGTCCCACCCCCGGCATCGCGCCACCCCCATCGTCATGCTGACGTCCTCCCGCGAGGAGAGCGACGTGGTGCGCAGCTATCACTACGGGGTCAACTCCTTCGTGGTGAAGCCGGTGGACTTCAAGGCCTTTTTCGAGGCCATCCGCGACCTAGGTATCTTCTGGGCGGTGCTGAACGAGCCCGTGCCTGGAGATTTTTAGTGTCGCTACCCGCGGAAAAGCCTGTAGCCCTGCTGTTGGTGGAAGACAGCGACATCGATGCGGAACTGATCGCCCACCAGTTCCGCAAGATCGATCAGCCCTTGATCCTCACGCGCGTGGCCGTGCGGGCGGAATACGAGGCCGCGCTGGCGGGGGGCGACTTCGACATCATCCTGTCCGATTATTCCCTGCCCGGCTTCAACGGCCTGGCGGCGCTGGAACTGGCCCGCGCCCGCGACCCGGCGGTGCCCTTCATCTTCATCTCCGGCGTCATCGGTGAGGAGTTCGCGACCGAAGCCCTGCGCGCCGGCGCCACCGACTATGTGACCAAGCGCAACTTGGCCCGCATTCCCATGGTGGTGACCCGCGCCCTGCGCGAAGCGGAAGACCGCCGCCAGGCGCGGCGGTCGGCCCAGGCGCTGCGGGAAAGCGAGCAGCGCTTCCGGTCCATGGCGGACAACACGCCGGCCCTGATCTGGTCGTCCGACGCCGAGGGCCGCATCATCTTCGCCAACCGCCGCTTTGAAACGGAATTCGGCATTCCGCCGGCGCGCATGGAGGCGGAGGGTTGGGCCGCCCTGATCCATGAAGACGACTGGCCCACGCTGAGCGCCGTGCGCCGGGCGCTGTTCGTCGGGCGCACCCCCTTCCTGGACGACATGCGCGTGCGCAAGGCCACGGGCGAGGTGCGCTGGCTGCGCTGTGAAAGCAGCCCGCGGTTCGACGACGCCGGCACCTTCCTGGGCTTCCTGGGCTGCGCCATCGACATCACAGAGACCAAGCTGGCCCGCGACGCGCTGGAGGCGGAGGTGGTAGCGCGCACGGAGGAGCTACGCATCAAGGAAGAGGCGCTGCGCCAATCGCACAAGATGGAGGCCATCGGCCAGCTGACCGGCGGCATCGCCCACGATTTCAACAACATGCTGGCCGGTATCGTCGGTGCCGCCGACCTGATCCAGAAGCGGGTGCGCGACGCGCGCTTCGACAGCATCGGCCGCTATGTCGACAACATCCTGTCCTCGGCGCACCGGGCGGCCGGCCTGACCCACCGGCTGCTGGCCTTCGCCCGCCGCCAGACGCTGGATCTGAAGTCCGCCGACATCAACCAGCTGGTAAGCTCGCTGGACGACCTGCTGCGCCGGACCCTGGGCCAGGGCATCGACCTGCGGATCTCCCTGGCGCCCGAGGTGTGGCCGGCCATCACGGACGCCAACCAGTTCGAGAGCGCCGTCCTGAACCTGGCCATCAACGCCCGCGACGCGATGACGGCGGGCGGGCGACTGACCATCCAGACCAGCAACGTCACCATCGGCGAAGGGGACGAGCGGGCGTCCGCCGACCTGCAGCCCGGCGACTACGTCCTGACTTGTGTCACGGACACCGGCATCGGCATGCCCCCGGAGGTGCTTGAGAAGGCGTTCGACCCCTTCTTCACCACCAAGCCCATCGGCCATGGCACGGGCCTGGGACTCTCCATGATCTATGGCTTCGCCCGCCAGGTGGGAGGGCATGTCACGCTCGCCTCCACTCCGGGCCAGGGGACCACCATCTGCCTTTACATGCCCCGCGACCGTAGCGCCCAAGCGACCGCGGAGGCGCCCAAACCGGCCCCACCGGAAGCCCCGCCCAAGGGACGGGGCACCGTGCTGGTGGTGGAGGACGAACTGGTGGTGCGCATGGTCGTCGTCGACATCCTGGAAGAGCACGGCTACGGCGTCATCGAGGCCGAAACCGCGGCCGACGCCCTGCCCCACCTGGAAGGGACCGGGACCATTGACCTGCTGTTGACCGATGTCGGCCTGCCCGGCATGAACGGGCGCGCGCTGGCGCATGAGGCTCGGCGCCTGCGGCCCGGCCTCAAGGTCCTGTTCGCCACCGGCTACGCCGAGGGCGCCAGCCAGCGCTCCGCCTTTGTGGGCGATGGCATGGACTATATCGCCAAGCCCTTCGACCTGGACGAATTGGGGCGGAAGATCCGGGCGCTGACGAAGGTATAGGCCCGGGGCTGGTCACCAGTCCTTGGCGGGAAACCGGCTGGAACGGTGCCCGCGCGATCATGGTGGCGGTGCCGCTATTCGTTGATGCGGTCGGGAACGCGGACGCAGGCCCGGTTCCGTCGCAGGGCGGTGAAGGGCTCGACGCGGCGAGATCAGGGAAGAAGCCGGGCCGGTGGGACAAGCCGCCGCGCTTGCCGAACAAGCGGATCGCCCTTTTTCTTTCTCGCGCGCCGCACCGGCCGGATATATCCGCCCCATTTTTGTGGACCTGAACGGCAAAAGGACCAAGACCATGATCCAAGCCCACGCTCTTCCCTTGGTGACGGGCGCCTTGTTGGCAGGGTTGGCCCTGGGCGGAGCCCATATCGCCCAGGCGAAGGATGTGGACCTGCTGGCCCCACACTGGGACTTCAGCCTGCGCGAGTCGCCCGACCCGCCCGCACCACAGGGCCCCGCCGCCTACGCCTCCACCGTGCCAGGGGCCACCTGGAATTTCGTCGCCTGGAATATTCCAGGCGGCGACCTTTCCCCCTTCACACGCCAGACCTCGGGCACCAAGACGGTGTTTTCCTCAACCGCCAGGGAAGCGTCGGTGACCGTCACCCAGGTGAAGGGGGCCACCTACGCCACGTACAAGTTGACCCAGGACGGCACGGTCCTGCCATGTCAGGGACCGGATGGACAGCCGCGTGAATCCGACCTGTTCGCCAGCCCCAACGACAAGGTGAAGCCACCCCACGAGTCGATCGGCATGATGGCCGATGGCAAGTACGCCCTGACCGACCTGGATCATTTGTTCAGCGATACCGACGTTCGTATCAAGTATGGGAACCTGAAGACGACCAAGGGCTGCGCGGTCAGTCAGGGCGGGCCACTGATTTCCGTCGTCCTGAACAACCCGACGTCGCATCAGACGCTTTTCTATCAATTGGCGCTGGGCATGATCTGCGGCCCCCAGCCCGAAGACCGTCAGCGCTTCTGCAATGACATGGTGACCAAGCCGAGAACCGATTATTTCTTCATCAAGGACCCTTTCGGCGTGGATGATTTCCTGCCCCTGTTGGGACAGCCGTTCCTGAAATCCGGCGAACGTCGCGACGTGCGGGTCGACATCCTGCCCCGTCTCCTGAAACTCATCGCGGAGGCGCCGGCCGGCATGGACCGGCGACCGGAAAACTGGCGCGTCGGACACTATTACAATGGCCAGCACATCTGGGGCGACATTACGCTAGAGAGCGAATGGACCACCGCGCGGCTGATCGCCAGCCCCAAGGCGCAAGGCGGCAGTCCATAACCGATATGCCTGTGACGACCGGAAAGACGATCGCATGCTCACCCTGTACCGGCTGGAGGATGGCGCCCTGAAGCGGCGGGCTCCAGGTGCCGATTGCGTTACCGACGACCTCTGGATCGACATGATCGCCCCCACCAAGGAGGAGGAGACGGCGGTCGAGGCGGCGCTGGGGGTGGAGATTCCCACCCGGGAAGAGATGCGGGAGATCGAGACCAGCGCCCAAGTGTACAAATCCGGCGACGCCCTGGTCATGACCGTACGGGTGCTGACCCGCCAGGCCCCATTGGGACCCGCGCTGGCCGACGCCACCTTCATCCTGACGCCGCGGCACCTGGTGACGGTGCGGTATCTGGACAGCACCCCCTTCCGCACCTTCGCCGCCCGGGTGGACCAGGGCACCAACGTGCCCACCGACCCCGAGGCCATTCTGCTGGGCATCCTGACCGCCATCGTCGGCCGCGTCGCGGACGTATTGGAAGAGGTGAAGGACGGGCTGGACACTCTGTCACGCTCCGTCTTCAGCCAGGGCGGGGAACAATCGCCCAGCATCATCGACGCCGACCTGCAGAACGCCCTGAAGCGTATCGGCCGCAGCGGCGACCTGGCGTCGCGCGTGCGGGAAAGCCTGCACAGCTTGGCCCGTACCGTCTCTTTCCTCAAGGCGGCGGAGAAGGCCACGCCCATCGCCCCGGAAATCAAGCTGATCCTGAACACGCTGAACGGCGACATCCAATCCTTGCTGGACTACAACCTGTACCTGGCGCAGACGACGCAATTCCTGTTGGATTCAACCCTGGGCCTGATCAACATCCAGCAGAACGCCATCATCAAGATCTTCAGCGTGGCGGCCGTCATCTTCCTGCCGCCGACGCTGATCGCCTCCATCTACGGCATGAATTTCAAGCACATGCCGGAACTGGACCTCGTCTTCGGCTACCCCGGCGCGCTGTGCCTGATGGTCGTCTCCGCCATCCTGCCCTATTGGTACTTCCGCCGCCGTGGCTGGCTGTGAGGATCAGGCGACCTTAATAGGCGTTTCCGGCACAGGCGTCAGCACTGGCCGACCCTGGGCCCAGGCCACCAGATTGTCCACCACCAACTGGCCCATCGCCTGGCGGGTGTAGGTGGTGGCGGATCCGACGTGTGGCAGCAGCACCGCGTTGTCGAGGTCCAACAGCGCCTGGGGCACCTGGGGCTCGTGCGCGAACACGTCCAGGCCGGCACCTAGGATGGTGCCGTCCCGCAAGGCCGCGATCAGCGCATCCTCGTCCACCACCGTGCCGCGGGCGATGTTGATGAGAACGCCGTTGGGGCCCAGGGCCTTCAACACCGCCGCGTCCACCATGCCCCGCGTCTCCACCCCGCCCGGGGTCACCACCACCAGCACGTCCACGGCCCTGGCCAGATCGACGGGGGTGGCGTGATAGGGCAGATCCACATCCTCCTGCCGGTGGCGACCATGATAGTGCACGGGCACGCCGCAAGCGGCCAGGCGCCGGGCGATGGCCTTGCCGATGCGGCCCAGACCCAGGATGCCCGCCGTGCGGCCGCGTAGCGTGGGTGTCAGGGCGAAGGGCCTCTCCAGCCAGTTACCCGCGCGCAAATAGCGTTCCGCCTGGGGCAACCGCCGGACGGCCATCAGGGTCAGGGCCAACGCCGTATCCGCCACCTCCTCCGTCAGCACGTCCGGTGTATTGGTGACCGTGATGCCATGGGCCCCCGCCCATTGGACGTCGATGCTGTCGTAGCCCACACCGAAGCCCGCGACACATTCCAACCGGGGCAAACGCCTCATCAGGTCGGCGGTGACGGCCGCCCCGCCGCCGGCGGCGATGGCGCGGATGCGGGAGGACACCTCCGCCAGCAGGGCATCCCCATCCGCCGCCAGCCACAGCTTGTGCACGCGGAAGGCTTGGTCCAACCGCTCCATCACGAAGGGCATCATGGGGGCGGGCATGAGTAGGTCGATATCGAAGTGGGACGCCATTCTGCCAAGGTCCTCTTGCCGTTCTGGGGGCGAGCCCCAATTTCCTGAGGGGGGTTGCCGCCAGCATAGGACGCCCCTTGGGTGCTTGTCTGCCATGGCCCGCCCCTGGTGATTGGGGGCGTTCGTGGCTTTGGGCCGGTTCGCGTGGTGGCGGCGAGCCGCGGGCGGGTATAGTGTGCCTGATTGGCGGAACCGTTGACGGGTTTAGTCGCGAGCCTGTGACAGCGCCCTTTGCCATTGGTCCGTACATGCGTTATGGTTTGAGAATGATTTGCATCTACGGTGCTTGGCCCCGTCCGCGACGGGGCGGAAGCCGCCGGGGGACATGACGATGTCGTTGATGGATGCCATTGCCGGAACGATGGATCACACACCGGAGTTCGGGCCCGGCGAGCATTTGCTGGTGTGGGCCCTGCGCCGCATGGTCAAGGGCAAGGACTATGGCCCCCTGGTGGGGCGGGAGTTCGCCGACACCTGTGGCGAGGATGGGCGCGAGGTGCTGGCCACCCTGCACACGTTCCTGCTGGCCCTGATTCACACCTGCCGGCGGGAACTGTCCATTGGGCATCCCGGTTGCCCCAGCCTGACGGGGGACGAGCGGCAAGTGCTGCACTTGGTCGCGGCCGCCCAGAACGGCAAGGAGGCGCAATTCGACGCCCAACTGCGCTGGCTGGCCACGGACGAGGACCGCCCCGCCTTGGCGATGACGGCGCGGGCCCTGGCCTTCGCCCTAGGGCACAACCGCCTGACCCTGACGCCGCCCGCATCGCAGCTGCCCACGACTTGTGAGCGTGAGGCACTGAGCGCCTAAACCGCGCCTGTTATCGGAGCGTGCGCGCATTGCCGCCACGATCTCACGCTTCAGCGCCTCACTCCAACTCCGACGCCGGCGCTTGCCGCCCATCGTGTCCATTATCCCGGTCGTGGACACTTCCCACCCTCACACGCCAGTTCTCCTTCCAGCATCAGCGAACAGCATCACAGATGGGAGGCGGCCCTCGGCGGAGGGGTACGCCTCAACACGTTCCCGAAGGTCTTCTGAATACGGCTTGCCCATGATCCACCTCCGATAAAGATGAATCACATCCAGCCTTCAAAGGGAATCCATCGATTCCGGTTTCAAGCAGAACGCTCTAAGGCCCAGGCGACGAGGCCGTTAGCATCCTGCGGCCCACGCCGCATGCTTACCCTCAAACCCGCCGCCTGATAACCTCACCAGAGGGGGCGACTGTCAGGGGATAACCATCTCCGTACAGACAGCGTCAGCTTCCTCTATCTCGCTGGGATTAGCGGGATCTATATCGTATGCTGGTGTTCTCAATCGAACTCGCCAGTACGTTTTCAGTCAGAATCACTGCTTGGGTCCGCACCGGTTAGACATCAAAGATATTAGGATTCAAACCAAGAACTTTGAGCAAATTGTTAAATTCTACAAACATCCGCTCATTTTCTTTGACGCGCTGCCATTGAAGCGTATTATTGTATTCTTCCTCGGTGAGTAAATACATTGATGCGACATGGAAATTAATACCTCTGCTATCCTTTAGGCGCTGCAAAGCTTCGCGATCATCGGGATTGACAAAAGGCTCCAGCTTCTGACGGCCCAGCTTCCGAAACATGCTATAAGGCTTTACCTGATAATGTACATAAAAAATATCTCCCTTTATCCGCGGCAGTCCATTGCGGGCGACTCCATTATGATAGCCGATGTCAAGACGCACACACTGATGACCACTGAAATAAACTTTGGTATATTGCCCATCACTTCGCCACCTGAAAACGCCAGGGACGGCGTTAATATTTTCAAAACAGCCCGGCATCTCGTAAATGCCTTCTCGCGACTTCAGGCGCGCCAGATAATTGTGAATATCTTCCCGCCGACAAGAAGGCCGACCATCAGCCGTAAATACGGCCAGAAATTCATCGCAGTCCATCGGAAATACGAAATCGAAATTACGCGTAGACTCAATTTCGTTAATGAGCTCTGACGTGTAATTACCCCTCAGACTGAAATCCGTCCCTGGTGGAATACGGGTTATGCCAATCCCTGCTTGCTCATAGAATTTCAGCTTCTCAATCACCATCGGATCATCCGACGCGTTGTCGATGATGTGCAGATTCTCCATGCCGACCATGTAAGCATGATAACGCACCCATGGATCGAGACATGCAGCCTCATTCTTTTGAGCCAGGACACATAGGATATTCATGACAAATCATCTTCCTCTAAGGACACTCTACGGAGCTGATGCGATATCCAATCAAGCTGACCATGCTCTTATATACGCGTTCAGGCCGCTCATCATCGACTGATTGCTCCAGAGATATTCCCATTCTCCGAATCGGCCAGCTAGCGAGACACCCTGCCTCTCAACCCAGGACCTTACCACATCTCGACGCTCTTCCATCCCAAGGTCAAACACGACATTGGCATATGGAACGTAAGTATGATGCATAAACATGATATCTTCTGAATGCGCAAGCCCCATCTTGATAATAGCTTGCAAGGTATTTTGCTTGATCTCTTCAATAGATAGATTGCGGGGCTTTTCACGGGACCAGTAAATTTCGAATTGGAGAGCGCTGCAGCCTTCCGGCACGTTCGCTGGCGACTTACGGTTCGGGGAGTAGGCTCGCGACGCCAGGATGTCCTCATCATAAATGTAGAACCAAAGCGCGGGCGATACGTTAGGAATTCTAAAACCTACGGAAATCAGATCAATCTCTGTTGCATATAGCGAATCCGCTTTTTGCTTGATGTCGTCAGGCACATCCTTCGCTATTGAAATCAACTCGGGCAACGGCATGGTGGAAATCAGCCGTTCATAAGCTACTTCCAAGCCACCCGAGAACGTTACCTTTTTTTCCGCGAAATTCACGCAGATCGCCTTCAGATTGTAATGAATATTTGCTTCATCAATAAGATGTTGTATAAAAGCCTTATATCCGCCCCGTTCAGGATAGCGCATTTCCTTAACATAGTATTGATTAGGCGTTTTGGAATCGAATGCGCCCATAAGGACCTCGCTGATATCCGCCTTACGCATTCTCTGACCAACCCAAGCTGTTCCCAATCGGGCAGCTTCGATGGTCCAGTACTTCCTTGTGTATTTCAGAGGCCAGCGTTCAGCAATCTCATACCCATACTGCTGGACGAGCCAATCCTGATAATTGCAGATGTTTCCGCTTTCTGCATTTATCAGCCCTTTGATAAGATTAACTTTTTCTTCGGCTGGAAGAGGGTGCATATTGGTCTGTGCGGGATGCTTCAACCAGTAGCCATTGTCCCAATTGAGCGAAACCGGGATATGCGTAATGTGGGGCGTCCTGTCAAAAACCTCGCGAACAGCAAACTCGGATGCAAACGAAAGATGCACCGCAGTATCAAAGCAGAAGCCATCAATTAGAATATTGTCGAGAAGGCCACCCGCCCGATCCCTTGATTCATATATTTCGGCACTCCTAGACTGCAATTTGGCTTGATAAGCAGCTGCAAGGCCGGCGATGCCGGCACCGATAATTATCGTTTCTGGCAAGATTACCTCCTACGCCTCCTTGAGAAGCTCAAGGGTGCGGTTCAATTCTTCCCTCAGACCCACATGTCCAGAGGGAGCGAAGCCAAACCTTCTAAGTCGTTCAACATTAATTGTGTACGGACACTGAACAGATCTAGCGACCACTTCCTGGCTAGTTATCTCGACATCCATGCCCAACACAGTCTTTGCCGCATTTTGCATCAGCATGGCTATATCCATAATCGTTAATGCCAAGTCGCCCCCAAGATTAAATATGCCATCACTAAGATCGCCATCACCCTCCAAGAGCAATGCCATAGCCTGACAGACATCCTTCATGGGCACAAAGTCCCGCCATTGATTGGGAGATCTTATGTTCATCTTCCCACTGGACACAACCTGACGCGCGAGATCGTTTCCGACCAGAGTCCACCGATCGATACCCTTCCAAGCTGGCGCACCGATCGCATTTGAAAGGCGAACGGACAAGCCTCTTATTTTACCGGCGTCATGGACAGCAAAAACGTAGTCCTCGGCAGCCTTATGGCTGATTGAGTAGGGATACGCGGCCCGCGTTATGGCGGTTTCATCGTATCGCCCTCGTAAAGGCGATCCATAGACATGAATCGTCGACATGAATGCAAAGGTACCAACGCCCTCTGCAATTGCCAATTCAAGCAATCGCCGGGTTCCACCACACGTCTCTAGCATCGCTGCTTCCGGATCTTCGCGGCTGCGCACCTCGTTCGCCGCTGCGAGATGGATAATGGCGTCGACCCCCTCCAAAAGGAGGGCATCCTTTTTTGTGAGGGCTAGGCTATCCAACCTGACCAGCTTAGCGCCTTCCGGCCAGCCAAGCGGCACGTTACGTAAACTTCGGGTTGTGCCAATAACCGAATGCCCCTGCCTCGCAAAATATTGCGTCAGCCTACCACCCACATATCCCGTTGCGCCGGTAATCATAATCTTCATGCTGTGCATCCGTTATGATCGCACCCGGTGATAAGCTAATATTACATCCACGACCATGTAAACGCGTCTAACGGAACTGTAACTGCCTCAGCCGGATCGTGTTCCATACTGGCTATATTTAATAAAATACTTTCGCCTGGAGCCACACCGCCAAAAGCGACCCATAGGCCAGGCGGCACCGTCAGCCGCCCGTAACTATCACCACGATCCGGGGTCATCTGGAAGATGGAATAAGTTCCTTCGGTTTCATTGTGAACCAAAAAGCGAACCTCTCCCTTTATTACGATAAGGTTAAGCGTCATTTCCATATGTTTCTTCCAGCCTTTTATGGCCTTTTCTAGAACACAAGAAAAATATGCTTCTCCGAATCCAAAATACTCATCAGAACTTGCTTTTAATCCATGCAAAACATCTCCCGTTGTGACTGGGATACGTTTCAGCGGGCGATAAATCGCGCTCAGACCAGTATCACTTTGCCCAGACACAGCCGCGTTCTCCAGCTTTATTCTCATAGAAAGCAATGTCCCGTGCCGTAATTTCCGACGCGCTACCGCCATTCTTAACAACGTCACGATACCATGAACCGGTAAAGTCGACACATTCTTCGTAGTTCAGGGTGGGCATCCACTTCAACTCAGCCATCGCCTTGTCGATATTGAGCTTTAGAAGACCCGCCTCATGGAATGGGATATCGTTGGTGACGACATAAGCATCATCCGAACTCTCAAAGCCCCAGATGCCCGCGAGATCCGATAGAAGTTCGACCACAGTCGCATTTTGCTCGGCCTTGGGGCCGAAATTATAACTCTCACCGTTGAATCTATCGTCCGCAACTAAGCGCGCCCCAAGTTGCAGATAGCCGCTCAGGGGTTCGAGCACATGCTGCCATGGCCGCGTTGCGCGTGGGCTACGAATTTGCACGGACTGCTTGGCTTTCCAGGCTCGGACACAGTCCGCCACGATGCGGTCCGGAGCCCAGTCGCCGCCGCCGATGACATTGCCCGCCCTCGCAGTCGCCAGTCGTACCGGGCATTCTGTCTTCGAGAAGTAAGAATACCAGTAAGACGAGAAAATCACTTCTGCCGCGCCCTTGGAGGCACTATAAACATCCTTACCCCCAAGACGGTCGTTTTCCCTGTAACCCCAGAGCCATTCAACGTTGAAATATGCCTTATCGCTAGTGATTATAACCGCAACGCAGGGCCAAGTGACCTCCCGGAGCGAGTTCAGCACACAAGCTGTCCCCATCACGTTGACGCCGATTGTATGTAACGGATCGGAATAAGAGTTCGAAACAATGGCCTGGGCCGCCAGGTGAAAAACAAAGTCCGGGCGGAAGTCCAAAATAAGTTGCCGGACTCTTTCGGCATCCCGCACGTCTCCAATTTCGTGACGAATGAGCGAGGCCAGACATGCATCTTCGAAGAGGGACGGCTTGGTGGGGACACCGTCAGAATAACCACAAACCTCGGCGCCCATACGGACCAGCCACGAAGTCATCCAGCTTCCCTTGAAGCCGGTATGTCCTGTCACCAGAACACGTTTTCCCTGATATGCTCCAGCAAACATCATCAGAATTACCACACTTTCCAGTTAGCGGAGCCGCTATCCCATTGCTCCCTAAGGAACGTAAGGTCACGGACTGTATCCATGCATTGCCAGAACTTGTCGTGACGGTAGGCCATAAGTTCGCCTTCATTGGCCAGACGCTCAAGCGGCGCCCGCTCTAGAACTGTTACATCGTTTTCGATGTAATCGGCGACTTCGGGCTCGAAAACCATGTACCCGCCGTTGATCCAGCCTTCGCCCAGTAAGGGCTTTTCATTGAAGGTAGCAATCTTGTCGCCTTTTATGGTCAGACCACCGAAGCGAGCGGGCGGCCGGACGGCTGACAGGGTCGCCTTTTGACCGTGTTTTTCGTGGAATTTGACCAGAGCATTGACGTCGATATTGGCCACCCCATCGCCATAGGTCGCCATGAAACGGCGACGCCCCAGGAAATTCGCCGCGCGCTTGATACGCCCACCTGTCATGGTATCTTGACCCGTCTCTAAAAGATGCACAGTCCAGTTTTCGCCGGCCTCATTACCGTGCATCTCAACGACGCCCGAAGCAAGGTCAATGGACATGCCCCCTTGACGCGCCTTGTAATCTAGGAAAAATTCCTTGATCACATGGCCTTTATAACCGAGACACACGACGAATTCATCATATCCGTAATGGGCATAAGTCTTCATTATGTGCCACAGAATTGGATACCCGCCAACTTCTACCATCGGCTTCGGCTTCGCCTCCGTCTCTTCGCGCAGTCGCGTCCCCAGGCCACCCGCCAACAACACAACCGGTATAGACATAATAGCTCCATCAGACTAACCCAGTTTTCCTGGGCAAATTGAAAAAATAAACCCAAAATTATTTAATTCCACCATGAGTTGTTGCCCGCTCAAACCCTTTACTTCAGTGCAAAATCTATAATATACTGACTTTATATTTCTTTCACTTTTAAGAAATGCCCAATTTAATAATATGAACCTCGAATTGACTTTGGCGTTTTATACTCACAAAGTCGCCCTTTTGGGCCTCCTAGACACAGAAGGGCAACTTAACGGTAATAAATTCAGAACATATCTAGCGATCTGCCCACCTTATGTAGAATTAATATGTATTGTAATATTCGATCAACTGCCTTATCTCAAGCTAAACCTCCTCGCCCCCGACAGAAAATTCTGCCCTTCGCTAACTGACACCAAGGTTCCAAGCTCCTGAGTCGGATAAATCAGTAAGCCCCCACGGCCCATAGCGTCAACTGCTGCCGGTCTGAACGACACCGGGAAACTCGATCAAGCCACCTGGCATTCTGTTAGAGTCGGTTAGGCTGCGGCGCCCCGGCCGGTCACTTCGACATAGGATTGTATAGATCGATATAATCTTCAGCCATTCTCTCTTCAGAGCGACAACGATAACGCCGAACAGCCTGCTGGCGTGCCTCCAGTTCTCCGGGATTGGCCTTGAGGCGATTTACCAGTTCGATGATGGACTCAACCGTCATCTCGGGCAGCACCCACCCCAAATTATGAGCATGTACCCGCTCCCCCACCGCGCCGAAGTTCGAGGCGATCATGGGAATGTTCGACATGGCCAGCTCGGTAACGACATGGGAATAGGTTTCCGGCCACTGGACCGGAACCAAACCCACCGTAGGCGCGATCCGGTCCAGGATCGAGGGCAGACGCCCCCGTGAATAGGGGCCGTAAACCACGCTGCGCGATTGGCTTATAAGCAGGCTCATATACCCGACGACATGGATTTCCGCGTCAAACCCTCCACCCGCCACGGCCTTGGATAGGTCCTGCACCAAAAGGGCACCTTTGGCCTCGTTAATAGCCCCGACCAGCACGATGCGGAACGGCGCTTCGGTCGCCAACGGCGTGGGCGGCCTGGCCGCCCCTTTGTCGGGCCAGTCGGCGGCACTCCGGCCATGCTCAATGATATGGAACTTGGCCAGGATTTCGGCTGACACATAGGACTGGAAGACGTCGATCGTGGTCTGCGATGTCACCACAACGGCATCCACGTGATCCAGTGCGGCGAGGCAACGGGCGCGCCAAAGGTACACCGACTTCCCCCGCAAAGGGGGCGCGGAATCATCCAAGTCCGCGGGCAAGCACCGCTTGGTCCCGCCACCGCAGTCACCGCCGCAGAACTTGTTGTCGCCATTAAACAGGAACCCGTTGAGGCAAAGGGCGATAAAATCGTGCGCCGAGAAGATCAGCCGCGGCACGAAGGGGCGCAAATGCACCAGCAATTCCGGCGAGAAATAAATAACCGACCGGACATGAGCCACATCCGGTCGGAGGGTCTGGACAATCCGTTGCAGGGCCGCCACGCGTGACTCATCGGGCAGGATGTGCTGGGCCCAGGGCCGCTCAAACTCGATCGTCTCGACCTCGTCCAACCGGGAGACGGCAATGCCGTCATCACCGTCATCGACGACCGCCGTTTCCAGCCGCCACTGCGTCCGGCCGCAGCGCAGCATGAAGACGCGAGCCCGGCGTGCGACCATCAGGGCCAAATCCTGGCTGGTGGCGACGGCTCCCCCCTCCGCATCATGGATGACGTAGAGTATGGTCCGGTTCGCGACATCCTCGGCGTTACGCGGCATCCCCAGCTTGGTGGGGGCGACCGCGGCAGGATTCCAATAATCCAACTCACGCACCGCCTTCAAATGCCCCAGGGCGAACGGCGGAAGCGTAAGGGCCACCTGAATGGATCCAGCGCCCTCGACGGCAAGGCCCAAGGGCTGATCGAGGTAATCCAGGATACGGCTGTCCAGCGGCACCTGGAACGCCAATCCCCATCCACACCCGCGCGCGCGCTCGACATCGGTGCGCCGCCCCCGCGCCCACCCCTCGCCAAGGACCTCGTCACCACGGCGCAAGGTCAAGGCATAGCTATCCGCAAACGCGGTGCCATCCAGCCCAATCCATCCATAACAGACCAAACCCTGAATGGATTCGATATGGACGGCGACAACTTTTGCCCCGCCTTCGATCGCGGTTCCGTCAACCATCAAGAAACACCGTTCTTCGCGTCCACGACCAATCGCACCATATCCCTCTTCTTAGCCGATGAGGGCGAGGTTGTGCTCCGCCGAAACGTTGCCATTCCCCGTCGCGAGATCACGAATGGCCAGCATGGCGGCCAAAAACTGGTCGGCGCTGGCATCAGCCGAGATGATCCAGGAATAGGGCCGCTCCGCCAGGCGCTCGGCGAAAGCCCCCAAGTCCGTCGCCAGGATGGGCAATTGCGCATCCAGCGCCGCGCTCAGGGTGTAAGAGTAGGTTTCGGGCCAGAGCGCCGGGAACAGCGCCAGCCCAATCCCATGCTCGTTGATGAGTTGCTGAAGCGCATCCTCCTCATAACGGCCGGTGACGATGCAGCGCTTCGCCAGATCACGGCTCGACGTGTAGCCGATCACCACCAGTTTGATCGGCAGGCCCCTCTTCTCGATCAGCAAGGAAATCTCATCCAGCAGGTTGGCACCCTTTTCCTGGCTGATTCCCCCGATGACACCCACCACCAGCGGCGCGTGTTCGTCCAGCTGCCGGGTACGCACGATCTGCCGGCGGCGCGTCAGCGCGGGGCTTTCCTCGTGGCCACGCATCGTGACCGTGATGTCGGTATAGGTCTGCTGCAGGCGCCGTTGGGCATCGACACTGGGGGCGATCACCGCCCGCGCATGCGCGAGCAGGTCATGTCCCTGCTGCCGCCAAAGCTCTGTCGGCAAACCGTAGGTGGCCGCCAATGGGCGGGCGACCAGGCATGTGTCGCAGGCGTCGGTGCCGGGAACGTGACAGAAACGCCCCTGGCTGAACAGGTTAATGCGCGGGCACAGCGTATGATAATCATGGACATAGAAGTCGGCCCGCGGCAAATCCAGACCGCCGGACAGCAAACGCCACATCTCGGGCGTGAACCCCACCAGACTGTGGATCTCCACGGCCGTCACATTGGCAAGGGCGGCGAGATGGGCCAGAAACTGCCCGTCCTCAGACGCCCCGCAACTCGGAATGGTGTAGGACACATCCTTGTCATGGGTCCGGATGCGGAGATCCAGGACACCGGAGCCCTCGACCCGCGGACTGAGCACCAGCGCCCGGCCGCCGTTGGCCAGCAGAAGCTCCACCCGTTCGTTGACGAAGCGCCGAATTCCACCGCCCCGCTGGTGCGTGACGAAAAGGGTCGTGCCGCTGAGCCCCGCCGAGCCGGACCTGACCTGAAGCGTGAAGTCCAGGGATTTCGATCATGCGCTCTTCGATGAAGCGCAGGACATTATTGTGAAAGGTCGGATAGCGGTTATTGATGATGCCGGACGCCGTCAGTTTGCGTAGTTCCGCCGAATTACCGAAGCTGACGCTACCCTCATGATAAACGTAGGTGTCGAGGGCCACGACCGAGTCCCAGCCGGCGATCTGCGCCCGGCAGGAGAAGTCCACTTCCTCGCCATAGCCCTTGCCGAACGCGCGCTCATCGAACAGGCCGACCTTCGCCAGCACCGAACGCTTGATGTACAGGCAAAAGCCGTGTCCCGTTGGCGCCGGCAAGGATTGCCCCGCGAATTCCGTCATCAGCGCCTGGTTGACCGCCGTCACCTTGGCCGCCTTGTCCGATAGCGGGACGGCCGCCATCTCGTCAGACCAGCATCGCAGTGAGAAGACCGAGGCGTTGTTGGACAGTGGATGCACCAGGCCGATCGTTTCTCGGCTGTAGGCCACCCCCTGTAGTTGATCCAGCCAACCATCGCCCACGACGGCGTCGCTGTTTAGCAGCACCACGTCATAAGGGTCGGAGACCGCCATACCCAGATTGACCGAGCGCACGAAACCCCAGTTCCGCGGATTGGTCAGCAAAACGACATTGGGCAAGGATTGTATGGTCTGCAGATAGGCGGTGATGCGCTCGTCACCCCCCCGGTCATCGACAAGGATCAGGGTGCACGGCACCGCGTTGCGGGCCGCCAGCGCCGCCTCGATGCAGGCCTTGGTTTCCTCGTACCCCCGATAAATCGGTATGACGACCGCGACATTGGGGCGACCACCGCGCCGCGGCGTCTTCGTGGGCAGCGCCACCGATCCACCCTTCGCCGTCAACACCGGCATGAGCGAGGGGAACGGCCGGTATCCCGTGGCGCGGCCAATGCTCAGGAAGTGCAACAGGGGCTTGGTGTGCCATTCCGGCTCATCGCGCAGATAGGTGTCACGATACCATTGCGGCGAGAACAGCGGAGACGGCGTGCGGTCCTCACCCATGCCGGCCGTGAAATAATGGACATAGGGATTGATGCCGGCGTTGGCGACGTCGTTGTAATTTTCCAGATAGAAGACAGGATCCAAATAGGGACTAAATCCTCTTTTTTCAAAAATTCCCATGGAAACAAAATGAATCCAGGCGTCAATGCCGGCGCCATTCACATCACTATTTATCAATAAATAGTCGGTTGGGGAAAACACTTCTCGAATTTGCGAGATCACGGTTGGCGAGTTGTCCAGCTCATCGATATAGACACGCCCCTCCGCCCGTCCATGCCGGATATAGTGTATGGAAGGGTTTTGTCCAACAACGTCGGGGTTAAGCCGAAGATAAGTCAACGAATCAAAATCGTCAGGCAATTGATGGTAGGTATGCATACTCAACCTCCAAACGCACTATCGGTAGTAAAAATGTCCATTGTTTGAAATACCTGGCACGCCAATGCATACCGTTCTCTTGACTTACGCTGGAAATCCACGCGCGCTTCAACTTCAGCCTTGAACTGAAGCTGCTGCACCGCCAGCGCAATCGGAGGAATGAACGCGGACAAAACCGCCATGGAATTCCTCAACGCCGCGACGGTTGCCTGAGAGGCATCCGGAGAGCCGCCCGAGCCCACATCGGGCACGTCGACACTCAGCATGTCGCCAAGCCGCACGACGGCATCGACATTGAGGCGATTGATCGCAAGCAGTTCCACCAGCGCGTACTGCAGGTCGTTCATCTGCCGGGCCCCAGCCTCTTGTCGTTCCCGGATATCCGCCAACTCGTCCAGCAGCTCCGAATAACGGGTTTCCTGCATAAGGGCGTAAGACTTGGACGCCATCAGGGACATGGCGAGCGTCTCGTTCTCCGGCTCCGCTTTTTTCAACTGATGCGCCTGCAGCAACAGGGCGTTGACCTTGCCAGCCAAGGCGCGCATCGCCCGCTGGACGGAGGCGTCGTCGTCGATCAGGTCCGCCTCGACCAGCGCGGGAACGTGGCCAGCACCCCCGCCATGCGACACCAGAACCGCCTGCTCGAACCGGGTCAAAGCATCCAGACTGATCGACGCCAAGCCACCAACCTCAGTCAACGTGGCCTGCAGCTCTTCGACGTGATGGCGCCAATGATCGCGATCGTCCCTCATCTGCGAGAACTGGTCCGCCAACTCTCCGTAGCGGCCTTCCTGCAGGACAGCATAGGATTTGGCCGCAGCGACCGCCGGCAGTCCCGTCCTCTCCTCCGCCTGCCGACCGGCCCACTCCATGAAATGGGTCAGCTTCTTGGACAGCGCCAGGGACACGCGCTCAGGCGACGGCAGGGCGGCAACCTCCTGGAGGGCCAAGTCCTGGCTCTGGTCGTCCTCCGTTCCATCCTCCACCATGCCGTGGCGGTGCCCGAACTGGGTCAGGGCCCGCAGCGCGTTGGTGTTGGTGGCCGTAAGCCGAACCAACTCCTCCCGCGCTTGGCGTAGCTCCGCACGCAACGCGTCCCGCTCCTCGACCAAAAGGGTCAACTGGTCTGCCTGCTCCTGATATCGTCCCTCCTGCAACTGCCCATAGGCCTTCATGACCTCCAGCGCCATGAGTTGCGGCTGCTCGGACTGCTCCACGACGGTCCCATGCACCACCTCATCAGCGGCCGGGGCCGCCGGCATCGACTTGGCCGCCCGGGCCGCATTCGCAAGCGCTAGGATCTCGTTTCAGGAGGGGGGAATCGAATCCATTCTCTTGGGCGGCCTCTTCTGTGTCACCTGCGCCCGCGGCGCCATCCTGGACACCTGGGATCGTCGCAGACAGGTCCTGCAGCAACATCCGGGCGGCGTTCAGCTCCGCCCCTTCCCGGCCGAGATCGCGCTCCAATTCCGCAATCCGCCTGCTCTGCCCTTGAGCCGCCAAGGCGAACGCGCGCGTCACGGCCTGCATGCGGCCGGCCAAGACCTCAAGAGCCATCGGCAGGGAGGTCATCCCGGGCGAGTCGGTGGGCTCAAGGCCGGCATCCTGTTCGGCACCCGCCACCGCTTCCGACAGGGGCTGGATGATCGAGATATCCTGGGACGCCCGCTCAAGCGCCGCATGACGCTCGGCCAACGCCGCCTGCGCATCCTGCAGCGTGTTCCGCTCCCCCTCCAAGGCGGCCACCCGATCGGTCAGCAGACGCCTCTCGGCGGTCAGGAGAGAGGCTTTCGCCACTTGCCCCGCCAGGGCGGAGGTCTGCGCGATCAGATACTCCACACGCTCGGAATAGACCTTGCGCAGCGCCGTTTCGGCCTGCCCCGCCTCACGCGCCTTTCGCGACACCGCCTGCTCGGCCTCCAGCGCGCCTTGCGCCGCCTTCAACTGCCGCTCCAGTTCCTCAAGGCGCGCCATCAGCTTCGCCGGATCCCGCTGGATCGGCGACTTATCGTGGTAGCGGGGGGCGGCTAGAATGCCGGCGGCGACCGCGCTCAGGTTATCTGCGGGAACGTTGGGAATGGTCTGGGCCTCAAGCTTGGACTGAAGTTCTTGCCAGCGGTCCTCGCGACACCCCACCAAAGCCGTCTCGGTCGCGTAGCTGAAAGGAACGTCTTCGTTACGTTTGAAGTTCCCCACAGAGAATGGCTTAAATTGGCAAAGTGTCCAGCGATACCCTGGCAACTTCTTCAGCACCGGAGAAATCTGGAAGAAATCATTTACAGTATTGCACTCAATATAAAGATATGGAGACAGCCTGTTAATTGTATTAACAGCGCCAAGGAGAATTGGCACTTCCATCCCTTCGGCGTCAATTTTCATTAAATCAAGTCGGTCAAGCGACAGACCATCAAGAGCTACCAGGGAAATGTCCATTTCCCGGTCAATCACTGCGTCGCCTTCAGGCGTGACCTCCGCCCCTATCCTGAAGCTGCCCCCGTTGAATTTTTTCAAGCCACGCATGACGATACGCTGACGGACCTTCCGCACCGACTCCGCCAAGGCGAAGGGGTAGACCTCCAGTCCAGGCACACCCTGCGCGTTCATTCTGAGAACAGCCGCAGTCAGGGGATTCGCCTCAAACGCCATCACACGCCCCCCCACGCCGATAGCCTGGGCGAGAGACCTACTATGGTAGCCAATGTTGGCACCAACATCAACACAACAGGCGCCCCGCGCCACAAGAGAGGACAGAAGATTTACCTCCTGCTGCGCCCACTCCCCGTATTGTTCAAGACTACGCCCAATAGGATCGTCCTGAATAAAATACTTCATCAGGCCGCAACGCGCCTCAACATCACCAAGAATACTTGCGCTGTTGTCAACCAGCGCACGCCGGATCGGGGCGCTTTCATCCCATATCTCTTGGGCCATTTTCTGAGCGGCCGCTGCGGACAACGGCCGCTTGAAGGATCCCAATAAATCAAACTTCATGACTGGCCCCATTTACCCGAGAACTAACACTGCTTCCCCGCCAGCTTATATTCACACCTTAAAATCCTTCGGTCGCGATACCTTCACTTCTTTGACACGCGCCCATATGTCAACACGCCATGAATGGAGGCAATATACAAAACAGAATAAATATCACTTAAATTGCATAGCATAAGTCATGCCCATGGCACAACCAGTCCCGGAAAACGCTCCGGCGGCCATCGACAGGAAAGCCCGCCCCTTGGTCCGGAAGCGCATCATGACGACGGGCGAAGAACGGCACGACGCGCCCGATTCCGACAGGCCCTGGTCATCGAGCCGCCCGCGCATCCCATTCCAGCAGGATGGTCAATCTTACTATAAACGGCTCCAATATGACACTCGCCACCGCTTCGGGCAGGGGGTTCCACCGTGAGACCGGCCAAGCGGCGTGCGCCAGCCCTATAGAAACAGATCGGCGCTCAAGAAAACCATTGATCCCTATCCCCACTCGGCACACTTTCGGCGACAGCGACGGTGCCTCGTTCGCTGGCCCACGCAACCGGCCGGTGATCGGGGATAATCGGGAATCCGGTTCAAGGCCGGAGCTGCCCCCGCAACTGTACGCGGTAAGTGTTGGTCCGCCATCTGGTCTCCCATGTGGATGGGCGCCAGACGGAACCGCCACTGTCTCCGGAAGCTGGGCCCGGGGGTGGGAAGGCTGGGCCCGCGCCCTGAACCGCAAGCCAGGAAACCTGCCGTGGCCTTGGTATATTTCTGGTTCGCCGGGGATGGCGAAAACAGGGAGTCGATTGTGAAGCCCTACCTCATTTCCGGCCGCCGGCCTGGAGTTCCCCTGCTGCGTCCCATCCGCGGCCAGCCCCCGTCCGTCGTTTCCTTATCGTCACCGTTGACGACACACCGGCGCCGTTGACCGCGCGGCGTCCGTTCGAGGGACGCCGCCCCACCCTCCCATGTCCGAAAGCCACGCCCCATGCCCGCCCCTTCGCCCAAGATCCCCGCCACCGTCATCACCGGTTTCCTCGGTGCCGGCAAGACCACGTTGATCCGCGGCCTGCTGCAGAATCCGGGCGGCCGTCGCCTGGCCCTCATCATCAATGAGTTCGGCGATGTCGGTGTGGACGGCGCCGTGCTCAAGGGCTGCGGCGACGCGGCCTGCCCGGAAGATCGGGTGATCGAGCTGGCCAACGGCTGCCTGTGCTGCACCGTGGCCGATGACTTCGTGCCGGCGCTGGAAACGCTGCTGAACCGGGCCGATCCGCCGGATCACATCATCATTGAGACCAGCGGCTTGGCCCTGCCCAAGCCACTGGTACGCGCCTTCACCTGGCCGGCCGTGCGCTCGCGCGTCACCGTGGACGGCGTGGTGGCGGTGGTGGCGGCCGATGCCGTGGCCGAAGGTCGCTTCGCGCCGGATGCCGAGGCCCTGGCCCGCCAAAAGGCGGCCATGGAGGCCGGTGACGCCACGGTGGAGCATGAGACCCCGGTGCGGGAGGTGTTCGAGGACCAGGTGCTCTGCGCCGACCTGATCCTGGTCAGCAAGACCGATCTGGTGGACGAGGCCGACTTGGCCGCGGTGGCCGACACGGTGAAGGCTTTGCGCCCCACCGCGCCGCCCCTGGTGCGCGTGGCCCATGGCGATGTCGACCCCAACGTGCTGCTGGGCCTGTCGGCTGCGGCCGAGGCCGACCTGGACGCCCGCGTCAGCCACCATGACGGCGAGGAAGAGCACGACCATGACGACTTCACCAGCTTCGTGGCCGAGCTGCCGTCCCAGGCCGACCCCGAGGCCCTGGTCCGCCGCTTGGGTGAGATGGCCCAACGCTTCGGCATCCTGCGCCTGAAGGGTTTCGTCGACGTGCCGGGCAAGCCCATGCGCCTGCTGATCCAGGGTGTGGGCGGCCGCGTCCAAGCCAGCTATGACCGCCTGTGGGCACCGGATGAGGCGCGGCGCAGCCGCCTGGTGGTGATCGGCGAGACCGGCCTGGACCGGGCCGCCATCGAGGCGGCGCTGGCCGCCTAAGCCCGATCGCATCCCATGCATCTGCTGCCCACCCAGGCCGAGGATCTGCTGGCGTCCCCCCAAGCCGAGGATTTGGGGCAGACGCCGGCGGACTGCGTGCTGCTGTCCTTTTCCGACAGCGACCTGTCGGCCGTGGCCGCCGCCTACCACGCCCTGGGGGATGCCGCCTGGCGGCCGACCTTGCGCCTGGCCAGCCTGATGCGCCTGGGCCACCCCCTGTCCGTCGACATGTATGTCGAGGCGGTGGTGTCCCGGGCCCGGCTGGTGGTGCTGCGCCTGAACGGCGGGGCGGCCTACTGGCGCTATGGGCTGGAACAGATGGCGGAGGCCTGCCGAGCCTATGACATTGCCCTGGCCGTGCTGCCCGGCGAGGCCAAGGCCGATCCCAGCCTGGACGCCGCCTGCACCGTGGATCCGGCCGACGCCCGCCGGTTGTGGCGCTGCTTCGTGGAAGGCGGGCCCGAGAACATGGCCCGCCTCATTGCCCAAGCCGCCCGCCTGCTGGGCCACCAGCCACCGGCCGATCTGCTGGCGGACGAGCCCACGCCCCTGCCCCGCTATGGCCGGCATGAGGGCTGGCGACCACCGGCGCCCGCCCTCATGCCGGCCGCACTGGTCTTCTACCGCTCGCACCTGCAGGCCGGCAACCTGGCCGCCCTGCACGCCTTGGCCGACGCCCTGGCCCGGCGCGGCCTGGCCCCCCATCTTTATTACGCGGCCAGCCTGAAGGAGGGCCCGGCCGCCCAGTGGCTGGCGGCCGAACTGGCGGCCCTGCGGCCCGCCGTGGTGCTGAACGCCACCGGCTTCTCCGCCCGCCAGGGTATGGAGGATTTATCGCCCCTGGATGCCGCCGGCGTACCGGTGCTGCAGGCCGTGCTGTCCACGGGCACGGAGGCGCTATGGGAAAAGGCCCGCGCGGGCCTGGGCCCGGCCGACCTCGCCATGAACGTGGTGCTGCCGGAAATGGATGGCCGTCTGCAGGGCCCCGCCATCGCCTTCAAGGCGGCGGCCGACTGGGATCCCGCCCTGGAATACGCCCCGGTATTGAGCCGCCCCCGCTCCGACCGGGTGGAGGCGCTGGCCGACAGGGCGGCCGCCTGGACCCGCCTGGCCGCCGCCCCGCCGGCCAGGCGCCGCGTGGCCCTGGTGCTGTCCGACTATCCCGCCCGCGGTGGCACCGGCCTGGCCCTGGGCCTGGACACGCCGGCCAGCACCCTGGCGATGCTGGCGGCCTTGGCGAGCGCCGGTTATGGGGTGACGGACGTGCCGACCGACGGCGCGGCCCTGATGGCCGCCCTGCGCCGTCCCACCGACGGCGTCGCGCCGGGCCTGAGCTTCGCGGAGCACGCCCGGCTGATGGATGCATCGGCGCTGGCCGCCATCACCGACCGCTGGGGCCCGCCTGCGGCCGATCCGCTGGCGCATGACGGCGCCCTGCGCTTCCGTGTCCTGGTCTGCGGCAACGTGCTGGTGGCGGTCCAGCCCAGCCGGGGGCATGGCGCCATCGACAGCGCGGCCCATCATGATCCCGACACGCCACCCAGCCACGGTTACGCCGCCTTCCACCTCTGGCTGCGCCATGTCGCCGGCATCCATGCCCTGGTGCAGGTGGGCGCCCATGGCACGCTGGAATGGTTGCCGGGCAAGGCCGTGGCGCTGTCGGCCGACTGCTGGCCGGAGCGGCTGGCCGGCCCCCTGCCCGTCCTCTACCCCTACATCGCCACCAACCCAGGCGAGGGCGTGCAGGCCCGGCGCCGCCTGGGTGCCGTGCTGGTGGGGCACCTGCCACCGCCGCCGGTTCCGGCGGGACTGCACGGTGATTTGGCGGCCCTGGAGCAGGCGCTGGATGAATACGCCCAGGCGCAGAGCCTGGACCCGCGCCGCCTGCCCACCCTGCGGGCCCGCATCCGCGACCTGGCTTGGGAAGCCGGAGTCACCCGCGACCTGAACCTGCCGGCAGATCTGGCCACGGGGGACCTTCCCGACGAGGCCCTGGCCCGACTGGACGCCCATCTTTGCGACATCAAGGAGATGCAGATCCGCGATGGGCTGCATGTCTTCGGGGCGGCGCCGGACGACGGTGCCCAGGCCGCCTTCCTGGCCGCCATGGCGCGCTTTCCCCGCCGTGATCAGCCATCCATGACCGAGGCGTTGGCCCGCGACCTGGGCCTGGCCGGCACGCTGGAGGATCTGTTCACAGGCGACGCCGCCACGCCCTGGCCCCATCCCCTGCCGGCCCTGCTGGCGGAGCGGACGAGCACCGGTCCCTCCGTTGGGCGGGTGCGGGCGGCGCTGGATGGCCTGGTGCGGGAGCTGGTGTCAGGCCAGATCGTTCCGTATCCGGAATGGCAAAGGGCCGTAGCCGTCCTGGCCACTCTGCGGGCCGAGGTGGCGCCCCCGTTGGCGGCCAGCGGCCCGGCGGAGATGGCGGCCCTGCTGGCCGGCCTGGACGGCCGCTTCGTCGCCCCAGGCCCCGGTGGGTCGCCGGCGCGCGGCCGGGCCGATGTGCTGCCCACCGGCCGCAACCTCTACGCTATCGACCCCCGCGCCGTGCCCACACCCAGCGCCTGGGCCCTGGGCTGGAAGGGGGCGGACGCGGTGCTGACCCGCCATCTGCAGGACCAGGGCGATTGGCCCCGCCAGCTGGTGGTCGACTGCTGGGGCAGTCCCACCCTGCGCACCGGCGGGGAGGAACTGGCACAGGCCTTGGCCCTGATGGGCGTGCGCCCCCTGTGGGAGGCCGGCAGCGGCCGGGTGACGGGCGTGGAGGTGTTGCCGGCCACCGTCCTGGGCCGCCCACGGGTGGACGTGACCCTGCGCATCTCCGGCCTGTTCCGCGACATGTTCCCGGCCCAGCTGGCCCTGTTCGACCAGGCGGCGCGCAAGGTCGCCGGGCTGGACGAGCCGGACGCGGTCAATCCCCTGGCCACCGCCGTGCGCGCCGACCGCGACGCCCTGGTGGCCGGCGGCATGGATAGGGCGGAGGCTGACCGCCGAGCGACCGCCCGCGTCTTCGGCGCCGCCCCTGGCGGCTATGGCACCGGCCTGGCGCAACCGTTGGCCACCGGCGATTGGCAGGCCCGCGACCAGCTGGGCACCGCCTATCTCGACACCGGCTGCCACGCCTATGGCCTGGGCCTGGACGGGGTGGCGCTGCCCGCCCTGTTCCGCCGCCGCGTGGGCTTGGCCGACGCGCTGGTCCATATCCAGGACCAGCGCGAGACCGACGTGCTGGACAACGACGGCATGACCCAGTTCCAGGGCGGCTTCGCCGCCGCCGCCGGCCTGCTGGGCAACGACCCCATCCTCTACCACGTCGATAGCGCGGAGCCGGAGCGCATCACGCCCCGCACCTTGGCGGAAGAAGCGGCGCGGGTGGTGCGCGGCCGCGCCGCCAACCCGCGCTGGATCGACGGCCAACGCCGGCACGGCCACAGCGGGGCCGCCAACCTGGCGCGCACGGTGGATGGCGCCGTGGCCCTGGCGGCCCTGGCCGGCGCCGTGCAGTCCCATCAGGTCGACAGCCTGTTCGATGCCTATGTGGCGGACGGCGAGACCTGGGCCTTTCTGGCCGACAGCAACCCCGACGCCGCCCGTCAGATCCTGGATCGGTTCGATGAGGCTTTGCGGCGCGGCCTGTGGCACCCCCGGCGCAACTCCACGCCCGAGGATCTGGCCCGCCTGCGGGAGGAGCTGACATGACCGCCGCCATCAATCCGCCGCGTGTGCGCGGCGCCTGCCCAGGGGCCCTGGTGCCCATGGAGGTCGCCGACGGCCTGCTGGTGCGCCTGCGCATCCCTGGCGGCACGCTGCCGGCGACCACGGCCAGGGCCGTCGCCGACCTGACGCGGCGCCACGGTAACGGTTTGGTGGATCTAAGCCAGCGGGCCAACCTGCAGATCCGCGGTGTCACCAATGCCCTCTTGGGCCCGCTGCTGGACGCCCTGCGCGACCTGGGCCTGGTGAATGGCGATCCAGCGGCGGAGCGGGTGCGCAACGTGCTGTGCAGTCCCACCTGCGGGTTGGATCCAGAATGTGCCCCGGTGCGTCCCTTGGCGCGCGCCCTGGATGAGGCCTTGGCCAATCGTCCCGACCTGTGGACCCTGCCGGCCAAGTTCAGCGTCGTCTTGAATGGCGGCGGGCGGGCGCCCCTGGCCGACGCCGTGGGCGACATCCGCTTCGACGCCCTGCCCGGTACCACCCTGTTCCGGGTGGCGGTGGGCGGCGACCAGGACGATGCCGCCACCCTGGGCGCTTGCCGGGCCGACGCGGTGGCTGAAACGGCCCTGACGCTCGGCCGCGCCTTTCTGGATTTATCCGCCGGCCGGCACAAGCGCCTGGCGACCCTGGTGGCGGCGGAAGGGACGGCCGGCCTGGCCCGACGTGTGCCCCTGGCCCCCCTGCCGACCGACATCGCCCTGCCCGGTTCGGCGCCGCATCGCCTGTTGGGCCGGCAGCCCGCCTGGACGGGCGTGGCCTTTCCCTTCGGCGGGCTGCACGCCGATACGCTGGCCACCTTGGCCCATCTCACGCCCACGCTGCGGCTGACGCCCTGGCGCGCCCTGCTGCTGGAGGGGGACGGCGTCGATGCCGATGCCATCCACGCGCTGGGCGGCGTCCTGGCACCCGACGACCCCCGCCTGGCCCTGTCGGCGTGCAGCGGGCGCGGTGCCTGTGACTCAGGACTGACAGACGCGCGCGGCGACGCCCTGGCGCTGGCCCAGGTGGCGCCCCGCCTGTTGGCGGGCGGGCATATCCATGTCTCGGCCTGCGCCAAGGGCTGCGCCCATCCGGCGCCGGCGCTGGTCATCCTGACGGCGCGGGGTGATCAGGCCTATGATGTCGGCTTGCTGGCCCCTGCTGGCGGGGCGGCGCAATGGCGCGGCGTGACGCCGGCCCGTGCGACATCGCTGGTGGCGGCGCTGGAAGCTGTCTATACCCACCGGATGCGGGCGGATGAGGATCCAGCCGCCCTAATCACCCGCCTGGGCGGGCCGGCCGCAGTGGCCGCCCTGGTCGAGGCCACTGTCGTCGCGTAGAGGAAAGCCCGCCCGTGTCCAGTCCCGAGCCCCATAGCCAAGGCGAGCCCCCGCAGTACGATTACATCCGCGATGGCGCCGCCATCTACGCCCGGTCGTTCGCCATCATCCGGGAAGAGGCCAGGCTGGACCATCTGCCGGAGGATCTGCGCGCCGTGGCCGTGCGCATTATCCACGCGGCGGGTCTGGTCGAGACGGTCGAGCACCTGCTGTTCTCCGCCGATGTGGGCACGGCCGCCCGCACGGCCTTGCGCGCCGGCGCGCCCATCCTGTGCGACGCCCAGATGGTGGCGCATGGCGTCACCCGCGCCCGCCTGCCGGCCGACAACGCCGTCATCTGCACCCTGACCGATCCCGCCGTGCCCACCCTGGCGCAGGACCTGGCCACCACCCGCTCCGCCGCCGCTCTTGAGCTGTGGCGCCCGCACCTGGATGGCGCGGTGGTGGCCATCGGCAACGCGCCCACCGCCCTGTTCCACCTGCTGGAGATGATCGCGGCCGGCGCGCCGCGCCCCGCCGCCATCCTGGGCTTCCCCGTGGGCTTCGTCGGGGCGGCCGAGAGCAAGGAGGCGCTGGCCGCCAACCCCTGGGCCCTGCCCTACCTGGCCGTGGCCGGCCGGCGCGGCGGCAGCGCCATGGCGGCGGCGGCGGTCAACGCCCTGGCCTCGGACCGGGAGTGAGCGCCATGACCGACATCGCTTCCAGCACTTTGGCGCCCGGCACCCTCTACGGCATCGGCACCGGCCCTGGTGACCCCGAGCTGATGACGCTGAAGGCGGTGCGCCTGCTGCGCGCCTGCCCCGTGGTGGCCTATTTCGCCAAGCGTGGCGGCCCGGGCCAGGCCCGGCGCATCGCGGCGGCTTATCTGGATGGCACCCATGAGGAGGTGCCCATGGTCTATCCCGTCACCACCGAGCTGCCGCCGGACAGCCCCGCTTACGCCGCCGCCATCGAGGGCTTCTTCGATGAGCAGGCGGAGCGGCTGGCGGCCTTGCTGGCCGCCGGCAGGTCCGTGGCGGTGCTGAACGAGGGCGACCCGTTCTTTTATGGGTCCTACATGCACCTGCATCTGCGCCTGGCGCACCGCTTCCGGGTGGAGGTGGTGCCGGGCGTGCCCTCCATCCTGGGCTGTGCGGCGCAGCTGCCCATTCCCCTGACCATCCGCGACGACGTGCTGTCGGTCATCCCCGGCACGCTGGGCGAGGTGGAGCTGGCCGCTGCCCTCAGCCGCGCCGATGCCGCCACCGTCATGAAGCTGGGTGGCAACCTGCCCAAGGTGCGCCGGGTGATCGAAAGCCTGGGCCTGACCGGCCGCGCCTGGTATGTGGAGCGCGGCACGACCGAGACCCAGCGGGTGCACCCCCTGGCCGAGGCGCCCGACGTCGCCCCTTACTTCGCCATGATTCTGATCCCAGGCCAGGGCAAGCGCGGCGACGTGCTGACCGCCCCCCAGACGGCCAAGTCCGAGGTGGCGGAATGAACGCCTTCGGTTCGCTGACCGTCGTGGGTTTGGGCCCCGGCCCCGACCGCTGGCTGACGCCGGAGGTGGCGGACGTGCTGGCCGGCGCCACCGACCTGGTGGGCTATGGCCCCTATCTCGACCGCATCCCGCAGAGCTTCCACCGCCGCCACGGCTCCGACAACCGGGTGGAGCTGTCGCGCGCCCGGCTGGCGCTGGATCTGGCGGTGTCGGGCCGCAAGGTGGCCCTGGTGTCGGGCGGTGATCCCGGCGTCTTCGCCATGGCGTCGGCCCTGTTCGAGGCGCTGGAGTCCGGGGACGACCCCGCCTGGGCCGAGGTGCCGGTAAGGGTGTGCCCCGGCGTCTCCGCCATGCTGGCGGCCGCCGCGCGGGTGGGCGCGCCGCTGGGCCATGATTTCTGCGTGCTGTCCCTGTCGGACAACCTGAAGCCCTGGGACGTGGTGCTGAAGCGCCTGCGCCTGGCGGCGGAAGCCGACTTCGTCATCGCCCTGTACAACCCCATCTCCAAGGCCCGGCCGTGGCAGCTTGGTGCCGCGCTGGACACCCTGCGCACCATGAAGGACGCGGCCACCCCCGTGGTGCTGGCCCGCGCCGTGGGCCGGCATGACGAGGACGTGACCGTCACCACCCTGGCCGACTGCGACCCGGCCACGGCCGATATGCGCACCCTGGTGCTGATCGGATCCAGCCAGACCCGGCTGCTGCCGCGTAAGGGCGGCGACGTCTGGGTCTACACGCCGCGAACCTATGCGATGGCGGAGGGCACGTGAGCGGCCAGCCAGGCGACAGCGTCGGGCGCGGTGTAGAGCCGGGGTGCGGTCCCGGCCGGTGGCCGATCGACCATGACCACGGTCAGGCCCAAGGCGCGCGCCGCATCCAGCTTGGCCGCCGTGGCGTCGCCGCCGCTGTTCTTGGTGACCAGGGTGCCGACGCCGTGGGCGCGCATCAGCGCCATTTCTCTGTCCAGCGTGTAGGGGCCACGGTCCAAAACCAGGACGGCACCGATCGGCAAGGCGTCCGGCGGATCCACCGCCCGCACCAGGAAACGGCGGTCCAGGGCCAGGAAGGGTCCCAGCTCCTGCCGGCCCACGGTCAGGAAGATGGTATCGGGCAGGCCGGAAAGCGCCTTGGCCGCCGCGTCCATGGTCAGCACCAGGCGCCAGTCGTCGCCCGCTTCGGCCATCCAGGGGCGGCGGGTCAACACCGCCAGGGGCACGCCGGCGGCGGCGCAGGCCGCCTCGGCGTTGGCGCTGATCCGGTCGGCGAAGGGATGGGTGGCATCGATGACGGCCCGGATGTCGTCGGCCCGCAAGTGATCCGCCAAGCCCTCGGCGCCGCCAAAGCCGCCCACACGGGTGGGCAGCGGCTGGGGTGCCGGATCACGGGTGCGGCCGGCCAGCGACAGCGTGGCCTGGAAGCGGGTGTCATCCGCCAGCAGGGCCGCCAGCTGTCGCGCCTCCGTCGTGCCGCCCAGGACCAATACCCGCATCGCCCAACCCCTCATGCCGTGTGCCGGCCATGACTAGCACCGGCGCCCCCTGGCTGACCATCGTCGGCATCGGTGAGGATGGCTGGGACGACCTGTCCCCTGCCGCCCGCGCCGCCGTAACCGGCGCCAGCCTGCTGGTGGGCGGCGCCCGGCACCTGGGCCTGGTGCGGGAGACGGCAGGGCAGGAGCGCCTGGCCTGGCCCAGCCCGCTCGGCGACGCCTTCCCCACCCTGCTGGCCCGGCGCGGCCAGGCGGTGACGGTGTTGGCCAGCGGCGATCCGCAGTGGTTCGGCATCGGCGCCACGCTCGCCCGCCTGGTGCCGCCGGCGGAGACGCGGGTGTTCCCAGCGCCCGGCGCCTTCACCCTGGCGGCCGCCCGCCTGGGCTGGGGCCTGCAGGATGTCGCCTGCCTGTCGCTGCACGGCCGCCCGCTGGAGGCCGTGATCCCCCACCTGTTCCCCGGGGCCCGCCTGCTGCTGTTGAGCTGGGACGGCACCACGCCGGCCAAGCTGGCGGTGCTGCTGCGCGAGCGCGGCTTCGGCCCCAGCACGCTCACGGTGCTGGAGGCCATGGGCGGCCCGCGCGAGCGCATCAGCGTCGCCGCCGCCGAGGCCTGGCCGGATGGCGACGTCCTGGACCTGAACACCATCGCCCTGACCTGCGCCGTGACGCCCGGTGCCAGGGTGCTGCCGCGCAGCCCGGGACTGCCCGACGACTGGTTCCAGCACGACGGCAAGATCACCAAGCGCGAGGTGCGTGCCGTGGCCCTGTCGCACCTGGCCCCCGGGCGCGGGGAGATGCTGTGGGACGTGGGCGCCGGCTCCGGCTCCATCGCCATCGAATGGCTGCTGGCCGACCCGGCCAACCGCGCCGTGGCGGTGGAGGACAGGGCCGACCGCATGGCCGCCATCCACGCCAACGCACTGACCTTCGGCGTGCCCAACCTGGACTTTCGCGAGGGCGCCGCCCCAGACGCGCTGGCGGACCTGCCCCAGCCGGATGCCGTCTTCATCGGTGGCGGCCTGACGGGTGCCGGCGTGGTGGAGGCCTGCTGGCGAGCCCTGCGCCCGGGTGGCCGGCTGGTCGCCACGGCCGTGACCCTGGAGACGGAGGCCGCACTTTCCCAATGGCACACCGCGCTGGGCGGGTCATTGACGCGGCTATCGGTGGAGCGCGCTGTGCCCCTAGGGAGTTTCCGGGGCTGGCGACCCTTGATGCCGGTCACGCTATGGCGGGTAGAGAAGCCACTATGACCGCCCGTCCCGTCCCCCGTCTTCCAGCGCCCTGGGCCATCGGCATCGGCTGCCGCCAAGATGTCAGCGCTGCCGAGATCCAAGATCTCCTGGCCCAGGCGTTCAAGCGCCTGGACTGGACCACGCCGCCAGAGGGCCTGGTCCTCTGCACCTTGGCCGGCAAGGTGGCGGAGCCGGCGCTGCTCCAGGCAGCGATTGCGCTGAAAGTGCCGCTGACGGGCCTGGACCCGATCGCCTTGCAAACCGTGACCACGCTCACCCCCAGTGCCGCCCCTGGCCACGGCCTGCCCCCGGTGGCGGAGGCGGCGGCCCTGGTCGCCTGCGGCGCCCCGCAGAATCCGAACGCCCGCCTGATCCTGGCCCGCATTCAGGGACCGTCCAGCACCTGCGCCGTAGCCTGTTCCGAAGGCATCCTCCCATGACCGTGCATTTCATCGGCGCCGGCCCCGGCGCGCCCGACCTGCTCACCCTGCGCGGCCGCGACCTGATCGCCCGTTGTCCCGTCTGCCTTTATGCCGGGTCGCTGGTCCCTGCCGCCGTGCTGGCGCATGCCCCCGCGGATGCCCGCATCGTCGATACCGCCCCGCTGTCGCTGGCGGAAATCGTGACCGAGTTCCAGGCGGCGCACGCCGCCGGCCAGGACATCGCCCGCCTGCATTCCGGCGACCTGTCGGTCTACAGCGCCCTGGGCGAACAGTTGAGGGCGCTGAAGGACCTGGGCATCCCCTACACCATCACGCCCGGCGTGCCGGCCTTCGCCGCCGCCGCCGCCGCCCTGGGCCGCGAACTGACCCTGCCGGAGGTCAGCCAGACCCTGGTCATCACCCGCACCAGCGGCCGGGCGTCGGCCATGCCCGCCAACGAGACGCTGGAAGTGTTGGGCGCCTCCGGCGCCACGCTGGCCATCCACCTGTCCATCCACGTCATCGATGAGGTGGTGGCACGCCTGACGCCGCTGTACGGCGCGGACTGCCCGGCGGCGGTGGTCTATCGCGCCTCCTGGCCCGAAGAGCGCGTGTTGCGGGGTACCCTAGCGGACATTGGCGCCCAAGTGACCGCCAACCCCATCGAGCGCACGGCCCTGATCCTGGTGGGCAAGACGCTGGGGACGGAGGATTTTCGCGCCAGCGCGCTTTACGACGCCGGCTATCAGCGCCGCTATCGCGGGAGGGGGGAGTGAGTCTGGCCTACCCTACCGGCCTGCCCGATGATACCGCCCTGACGGTCGATGACGATCACGTCGACGGTGATGGGCGCGCCCTCCAGCACCCGCAGCGCCACGCCGCGGGCCATCTCCGCCACCCGGTCCGCCACGGCCAGGCCGGCGGCATCGGCCAGCTGCAGCACCTCAAGCGCCGTGTTGGCGCCGCGCGCTTTGGCCACCAGATCGGGCGTGGCGCCCAAGTCGGCCAACACGCCGGCCAGCCAGTCCAGATCCACCGCGTGACGCTTGGAATGCAAATCCATCAGGCCCTGGGCCAGCTTGCCCAGCTTGGCGAAGCCGCCGGCGATGGTCAGGTGTGGCACGGGATGGCGGCGCAGGTATTTCAGCGTGCCGCCGGCGAAATCGCCCATGTCCAGCAGCGCCTGTTCCGGCAGGCCGTAGTGGCGGGTCACCGCCGCCTCCGACGTGCGGCCGGTGCAGGCGGCGACGTGGGGCAGGCCGGCGGCCCGCGCCACATCCACGCCGCGATGGATGCTGGCGATCCAGGCGCCGCAGGAATAGGGCACGACGATGCCGGTGGTGCCCAGCACCGACAGGCCGCCGATAATGCCCAGGCGCCCGTTCATGGTGCGACGGGCCAGCACCTCGCCGTTGTCGATGCCGATTTCCACCACCAGGTCGGCCACCCGGCCCGCGGCCTGCGCCGCGGCGGTCACCGCCTCGCGCATCATGGCGCGGGGCACGGGATTGATCGCGGGCTCACCGACCGGCAGCGGCAGGCCGGGCAGGGTCACGGTGCCGACACCGGGACCGGCACGGAAGGTGATGCCACTGCCGGCCGCCCCGGGCATGACGCGGGCCCGCACCAGGGCGCCATGGGTCACGTCGGGATCGTCACCCGCATCCTTGATCACCCCCGCCTCGGCCCAGCCGTCGCCACGACTGGTGACGGCCAAGGCGAATGCCGGATGCTGCCCACCAGGCAGGGTGATGGTCACCGGATCCGGAAAGTCACCGCCGAAAAGGGCCGCCGTGGCCGCCGCCGCCGCCGCCGTGGCGCAGGCACCGGTGGTCCAGCCGGGGCGCAATGCGCGCCCGTCCGTCCCTTCCGCCCCCTTCGCATCGATATCGCCGTCCACGTCCATGACTGACCTGACCCTACCGACCTTGGCCTTTCCCGACTTCCAGCCCGGCAGCGTCTGGCTGGTGGGTGCCGGACCGGGCGACCCGGGCCTGCTGACGCTGCTGGCCCTGCATGCTCTACGCCAGGCGGACCATATCGTCTACGACGCGCTGGTGGACCAGCGTATCCTGGATCTGGCCAACCCTGCCGCCGTGAAGGAATTCGCCGGCAAGCGCGGCGGCCGCCCATCGCCGGCGCAGGAGGACATCAGCCTGCGCCTGGTGGAACTGGGACGGCAAGGCCTGCGCGTCCTGCGGCTGAAGGCGGGCGACCCCTTCGTCTTCGGCCGAGGGGGTGAGGAGGCGCTGGCCCTGGTGGCCGCTGGTCTGCCCTTCCGCGTGGTGCCGGGCATCACCGCCGGCCTGGCGGGCCCCGCCTACGCCGGCATTCCGGCCACCCACCGCACCGCCAACCAGGCCGTCATCCTGGTGACCGGCCAGTCGGCGGGGGACGCGCCGGATTGGGCGGCCTTGGCCGCCACCAAGGCCCCCTTGATCCTGTACATGGCGTGGCGAGGCCTGGGCGGCATCGCCGCCGCCCTGATGGCGGGCGGCTTGGAGTCCCAAACCGCCGTCGCCGTCATCTGCGACGCCACCACCCCGCGCCAGAAGGTGATGACCAGCACTCTGGCCACGTGTGCCCAGGACTTGGCCGACAGCGGCCTGGCGCCGCCCGCCATCATCGTCATCGGCGCCATCGCCGAGCTGCACGCCACCCTTAGTTGGCTGGGGGTGACATCCCATGACTGAGCGCATTGCCCCGGGCCTCATCATCGCCTCACCCGCCTCGGGTTCCGGCAAGACCACCCTGACCCTGGGTCTGTTGGCGGCCTTTCGCGCCCGGGGGCTGGACGTGCGCGCCGCCAAGTCGGGGCCGGACTACATCGATCCGGCCTTCCACGCCGCCGCCTGTGGCCACCCCAGCCTGAACCTGGACAGCTGGGCCATGGCACCGGCCCTGTTCGATGGCTTGGCCGCCCAAGCCGCCGCCGAGGGTGAGCTGCTGATCTGCGAGGCCCTGATGGGCCTGTTCGACGGTGTGGGCCGGGTGGGCGCCTGGGGCAACGGCGCCACGGCCGACATCGCGGCCCGCACCGGCTGGCCCGTGGTGCTGGTGGTGGACGGGCGCGGGGCGTCGCAGTCGATGGCGGCCCTGGTGAAGGGCTTCGCCACCTATCGCGATGACGTGCGCCTGGCCGGCGTGGTGCTGAACAACATCGCCAGCCCCCGCCACCGCAGCCTGATAGAGGGCGCCATCGACGCCTTGGGCATTCCGGTGCTGGGCGCCCTGCCCCGCACCCCCGGACATGCCCTGCCGGAACGGCATCTGGGCCTGGTGCAGGCATCCGAGACCGATGCCCTGGCCGAGCGGTTGGCCACCCTGGGCGCCTGGGTGGAAAGCCATGTCGATCTGGACCGCCTGGCGGCCTTGGCCGTGCCCTACACCCCGGTTATCACCGGTGCCGCTCCGGCCCTACCGCCCCCGGGCCAGCGCATCGCCCTGGCCAGCGACGCGGCCTTCAGCTTCGTCTATCCGCATGTGCTGGCCGGCTGGCGGTCGGCGGGGGCGGAGGTGCTGCCCTTCTCCCCCTTGGCCGACCAGGCGCCCGACGCCGGCGCTGACGCGGTGGTCTTGCCCGGCGGCTATCCCGAGCTGCACGCCGGGCGGCTGTCGGCCGCGCGGACCTTCAAGGCCGGGATGCGCGCCCTGGCCGCGCAGGGTGCCGCCATCTTCGGCGAATGCGGCGGTTACATGACCCTGGGCGAAGTCCTGGTGGATGCCGAGGGTCAAGCGCATGAGATGTTGGGCCTGCTGTCCGTCCAGACCAGCTTCGCCAAGCGCAAGCTGCACCTGGGCTATCGCCGGATCACGACCCTGGCCGACATGGCCCTGGGCTCCGCCGGCAGCCGCTTCCGCGGCCACGAGTTCCACTACGCCAGCGTCCTGGTCGCCGGCACCGACGCCCCCCTGCTGGCCGCCGAGGCCGCCGACGGCACCGACCTGGGCCCCCTGGGCAGCCTGCGGGGCAGCGTGGCGGGGTCTTTCCTGCATTTGATCGCGCGGGAAGGCTAGGTCCGCCCTTGAACGCCACCGCGACAAATGTCATCGTCGAAACGACAGATGACGTGAGGGCGCCATGGTCGCATTGATGGATAGTGACCTGGAGGGCACGCGCCTGCGCCGGGTGACGGATCTGCTGGGCGGTCCCCATGTGCTGAAGCGGATGGTGCGTAGCCCGCTGGAGGCGCACGAGATGCTGGCCGAAGGGTTGCCGGGACCAGCGCTGAACCATCTGGTGGACAGCCTGCAGGTGCTGGGACGCACGCCGTCCCTGGAAAAGGCCATGGGCATCAGCCTGCGCACCTTTCAGCGACGCCGAGAGACCCCAGCCAAGCCACTGAGCCAGGAGCAAAGCGGCCGGGCGTGGAAGTTCGCGGAAATCCTGGCCCGCGCCAGCGCCGCATTGGGCAACCAGGCGGATGCCGAACGCTGGCTGGAACAGCCTGCCATGGGGCTGGAGCAGCGCCGGCCCATAGACCTGCTGTCCACCCCGGCGGGCCTGGACATCGTCGAGGATTTCCTGACGCGGCTGGAATACGGCGTCTACGCGTGACACCCCTGCCTCCCGTCCTCGGCGGCGAGGCCGGCTCTCTCGTCGCATGGCGCCTGGACCAGGCCAAGCACGCCCAGACCTGGGACAGCGGCGAGGGCGCCTTCCAGGTCGGCGGGCGCTGGAACAGCCGGGGCGTGCGCGCCGTTTATTGCGCTCTAGATCCGGCCACGGCCATTCTGGAGGTCGCGGTGCACAAGGGCTTCCGGGCCCTGGACCTGGTGCCCCATGTGCTGACGGCCGTGATCATGGCGGACCCGTCGTCAATACACGTCGTCATGCCCAATACCGTTCCAAACCCCGACTGGCTGGTTCCCGGCATTCCCAGCGCCGGCCAGCAGCGCTATGGCGATGAGCTGCTGGCCCGTCACAAGGTCATCGTCGTGCCCAGCGTCGTCTCCCGCCGCAGCTGGAATTTGGTGTTCGCTGGCTTGGCCGCCGACGGCTACAGGCGGCGCCTGCAGGAACGCTTCGCCCTGGACCCGCGCCCGCATCCGCCCGGATGACAGCGCTCACGCCAACCGCAACACCATCGCCCCGACGGCGATGAGGCAGGCGGCGGCCACGCGACGGGGACCGACCTTTTCCTTCAGCACCAGGCCGGCGATGGCGGTGCCGAACAGGATGGAGCTTTCGCGCAAGGCGGCGATGACGGCCACGGGGGCGACGGTCATGGCCCAGAGCGCCAGCCCGTAGGACACCAGGGTGCCGGCCCCGCCCACCAGGCCACGCGGCCATTGGCGGGCCACATGCTGCAGGAAGAGCCGGCGCCGCGCCAGCAACGCCCAGGCGACCAGCGGCAGGCCATTGAGCAGCACGCCCCACAGCACGTAGGAGGCCGGCGCCCCCGATAGGCGCACGCCATGGCCATCGACCAAGGTGTAGCCGGCGATCACCATGGCGGTCAGCAAGGCCAGGCGGGTGCCGGTGGCGCCGCCGCCTGTCAGGTCCGGCCCGCCCCGCCGCCCCATCCACGCCATGCTGAGAACGCCGGCGCAGATCACCCCCACCCCCAACAGGGCGTGGGCGGACAGCGCCTCATGCAGCCACAGCCCGCTGGCGAGCGCCACCAGCAAGGGCGCCGTCCCCCGCATCAGGGGATAGGTCTGGCTCATGTCCGCCACGTGGTACGCGCGCGCGACCAGCGTCAGGTAAAGCACCTGTAGGATGCTGGACGTTACCAGATAGGGCCAGCTGGCCGCCGCCGGCGGCGGCAGGAAGGGCAGCGTCACGATGGCGATGAATGCGGCGCCACCCGCCACCAGGATGGCCGCCATCAGCTTATCCCCCGCCCCCTTCACCAGGGCGTTCCAGCTGGCGTGCAGCAGGGCCGCGAACAGGACGATGGCGAAGACGGCGACGGACATGGGCGCGGCGATCCTGGTGAGGGACGCCCATTCTTACGGGGTGCCGCACCCCGCTGTCACCGGCCGGCCCCCGTATGGCTGCCCAGCGCGGCTCAGAACAACGCCGGCCGGTCACCCCGGCGCACGGCCTGGGCATCCCGCCCTTGCGCCCGTTCGCAGAGCCAGCCAAAGCCCAGCCCCAACGCCGCCCACAGGGTGGCGTGGATGCCCCAGGAGGCGATGCGGAAGCGCCACAGCAGCTGAGCGGGGAAGGTCTCCGGCACCTCGTTCACCTCGGGCAGGGCGACACCGGCCAAAGCCATGACCGCCAGGAACAGGGCGCCGCCGGCGAGGGCGGCGTTCCAGACACCCCAGCGGGCGGTCAACCGGCGGGCCATGCCCACAGCCGCCGCCATGGCCGCCAGGGACAGGACCAGCAGCATGAAATAAAAGGCGGTGCGCTGCTGGATGGTGTCCGCGTCGCCCACGGCTGGCGGGTTGGCCGGGTACTTGAAACCCGGCACCAGCACGATGGCCAGGAAGCCCAGCAGGGCCAGGACGGCGGCCAGGCCGCGCGGCCCCAGGGCCCCCATGCGTCCCTGGGCGTAGGCGTAGGCCAAGGCGAACATGCCGCCCACGGCGGCGCCATAGACCAGCAGGCCCGTCAGCAGGCCCCAGCCGCTTTGCGTGCCACGGCTGAACAGCTCTTCCTCCTCATCCGCCGCCTCGGCGCCATGATGACGGTGGCTATGCGCGGCCTCAGCGGCGTCAGGCGTGGCGACCGCGTCATGATGCTCATGCCCCCCGGTCGACTGGCCATGGGCCGCCTCGAAAGCGATGGCACGTTCCACCGACGGCTCACCGATCAGCGTGGCCACGCCAAAGGCAAGCAAACCCGCCAGGATGCCGACCAGCATCCCGCGGGCGAGATAAATTCCAACCATGATGGGATGGGTCCGCCCGCCTCAGTGGCAGGGGAAGCCCAGCAGGTGGCGGGCGTCGTGCACGAACTCATGCACCTCACGGCCCTGGATCAGGGAGGTGGCACCTTGCTCCGCCCCCACGAAATAGACCATCAGCACCAGCAGCAGCCCGCCGAACAGGGCCCAGGGCAGCAGCTCGGCGGCCGAGATCACGGGCAGGGTGACGGCGGGGGTACCGGAATGGGTGGTGGCGTGGGCCATAGAAAACGCTCCCTGGGAATACGCGTCCCGTATGCGGTCTGTCTGATGCGACGGGGGGTCTGGCTTCCGCACGACCCTGGAAAGGCCCAGGCGTTCGGTTACAGTGGCGCGACCGTGCCGGACTTGCACCGGCTTCCCCCATGCGCGGGTGATCCGTGGATGGTAGGGAGGGGCCGTACCGCATTCAAGGACTATCTCGATGACAGCCCCCAATGTCATTGGCCGCCTGACCCTGCTGGCCCACGCCCCCACCCGGTCCCAGCGCGACGCCGTCTTTCCCGGGACGGATGAGGCGGCGGAGGACGCCGGCCTGATCCAGGCCGCCCTGCTGGCGGAGGTAAGGGCCTTGCGCAAGGTCGACCGCCTGTGGACAGGGCCGGAAGTCCGCGCCCGGCAGACGGCGGACGCGTTGGCCGGCCTCCTGGGTGTGGAGGCGCAAGAGGACACGGCCTTGGCCGACCTGGACGTGGGTGCCTGGCGGGGCCACAGTCTGGCCGACCTGTCCGCCAACGAGGCGGAAGCGGTGGGCGCCTGGCTGACGGACCCGGAGGCCCGCCCGCATGGGGCTGAGTCGCTGGCGCAACTGCGGGCACGGGTGGCGCAATGGCTGGAACACGCCGTGGCGGAAGGGCACACGCTGGCCGTCACCCACGCGGCGGTCATCCGCATGGCGGTGGTGTTGGTGCTGGAGGCGCCGCTACAGGCCTTCTGGCGGCTGGACATCGCGCCGCTGTCGCTGACCGACCTGCGCTGGCACCGGCGCTGGGCCGTGCGCGCCACCGGGGTCGACGTGCGGGAATACCGTTAGGCACCGGCCAGCCGGGCGAAATAAGGCAGCACCTGGGCGTTGTCCAGGTCCAGCAGGGTGTCGCCGACATACAGCTCCGTCACGCTCCACCCCGGCACGTCGGCGGGGCGGATTTCCCCGGCCACCCAGATGCCGTCGCCGCTGGCGATGGCGTCGCGGGTCTCCGCCACCGCCGCCGCCGGGCGGTCGAAGAAGATGTGCAGCATGTTGGTCTGCGGCACGGCGGGGTTCAGGCGGATGCCGGGGATACCGGCCAAGTCCGCCGCCAGTTCCAGCGCGCGACGGTAGCAGGCGTCCATCTGGCCCAGCCGCGTTTCGAACCGCATGGCGGCGGTGGCCACCATGGGGCTTTGCCGCACCAGGATGCCGCCCAGGCGCCGCTGCCATAGCCGGGCGTTGGCGATGAAGTCGATGTCGCCGGCCAGCACCGCCCCGGCGATGCCGCCGATGCCCTTGTAGACCGAGACGTAGACGGAGGCGAAGCCGGCGGCGATCTCGGCATAGCTGCGGCCGTAATAGGCGCGGCTTTCCCACAGTCGGGCACCGTCCATGTGCAGCGGCAGCTGGCGGGACCGCGCCAAATCCTTCAGGGCCTGCAGTTCGTCCCAATCCGGCAGCTGGCCGCCGATTTCGCGCAGGGGCAGTTCCACCAGCAGGCAGGCCAGCGGCTGGGCCACGGCCACCAGGTCGCGGGCCAGGATGGGCCGGCGGCGGTCGCCCACGGGCACGCCGTGGAAATTGAACAGGGCCTGGTAGGCCTCTTCCTCATGCAGGGCGAGGTGGGAGGTGTGGGGCATGCCGAAGCGAGACACCCCGCTGACCTCCGTCCACAGCCGCATGGCGATCAGCTGGGCCATGACGCCGCTGGGCATGAAGGCCGCCGCCTCCTTGCCCAGCAGGCCCGCCACCGTGCCTTCGAACGCCGCCAGCAGATCGCCCTGGCCGTACTGGTCATGGGTGATGCCGTTGGCGTCGCACCAGTCGGCCGCGGCCCGGAACTCCTCCGCCGGGGTCAGGATGCGGAAGCCGGGGAAAATGACGGGACAGCCCAGGCGCAAACGCAGGCGATGGGCGGCGAGATTCCCGGCGGGGGCGGCAGGCATGAGCGTACGATCCGGCTTCACTTGAGGGCCAACCGCGGACGGCCACCAGGGGCCGGAGGGCGCCACCCTGCGACGCCGCCCTCTCCGGCGCAACGGCCAAAATAACGCGCCCACATTTATGCCACAGCGCCGGCCGGACAAGGCGTGACGGAACGGGGTGACAGCATCCCCGGGAAAGGGCAGCCTGTGCCCGGCCCTCCGGCCTTGAGAGGACACCGCCCCATGACCGATCACATCCTGGTCCACCGCATCGCGATATACGCCCATCACGGCCTGACGGCGGAAGAGGCCAAGCTGGGTCAGCGCTTCTACATCTCGCTGGATTGCACGCTGGATCTGTCGGTGGCGGGCAAGGCCGACGACTGGGACTTGAGTGTCTGCTATGCCAAGTTGACGGCGGCCACCACCCGCGTCGCCACCGCCCGCCGCTTCATGACCATCGAAGCGGTGGCGGAGGCGGTGGCCGGCACCCTGCTGGAGGAGTTTCCGCGCATCGACACCATCACGGTGCAGGTGGACAAGCCATCCGCGCCCGTCCCCGCCATCATCGACGGCGTGTCGGTGCGCATCCGGCGGGTCCGGTCATAGCGTCCCTGAAGGCCAGGCGCCAGCAGGCCGGCATGCCTGGCAAAGCGCGTTTTTCCGGGAAGGCGGGGGTGGCGGACCACCGGCCCGTCCCCCTTCGTCAAAACCTGACGCGCCAGGCTCAGGCGACGGCCTCAAGACCCACGCGGCGCTCAGGCCGGCCATGGACCGCCGCCATGGGAGCGGCGACGGAGGTGCCCGCCTGGTAGCCGCCGCATTGCCCCCAGCGATGCACCTGCTGTTCCAGCAGCGACAGGGCCAGCGTGGCGGCATGGGGCAGCTGCCGACCCAGACGGGTCACCAGGTCGACCGTGGTGGTGTCGGCCTCGACATCGCACAGCGGCGTTGCCACCAGGCAGCCATCCTCCAGGTCGGCCAGCACCGCGGCGCGGGGCAGGATGGTGGCGGCGCGGCCGCTCAGCACCATTTCCCGCATGGTGTGGACGGAATTGGTGGTGATGGTGGCGCGCAGCCAAACCTGGTGACGCATCTCCGCCGCCGACAGCAGCTGGCGGATGCGGGTATCGCGCGGTGACAGGCAGAGGTCGTGGCCCGACAGATCCTGCAGGGTCACGGCGCCGCGCTTGGCCACGGCATGGTCCGGGCGGCTGACCACCATCAGCGGCTGGCGGGCCGAGGTGCGGACCCGCACCTTGGGATCGCTGGGAATCTGGGCGCCGATGGCGATGTGCACTTCGTCATCCACCACCATACGCACGAGCTCGGCGGTGGAAACGGTATGCAGCGCCAGTTCCACGCCGGGATAGCGGCTTTGGAAGGTCTCCAGCACGCCCTGCATGGCCTGGACGGTGCAGCCCTCACCCACCGCCAGTTCCACCGCGCCCATGCGCATGCCGCGCAGCGCCTCGAGCCGGGCGGCGAAGGCCTCGCGGTCGGCCATCTGCGCCTGATAGTAATCGAACACCATCTGACCGGCGGTGGTGAGCTTGACCGACCGGCGGCCGGTCTCCAACAAGGGCATGCCCATGGCCGCCTCCAGCTGGGCGATCTGCCGGCTGACGGAGGACACCGCCACGTTCATCTTCTGGCTGGCCGCCCGCATCGACCCATGGATGGCGGTGGCGTAGAAGTATTTCATCGCAACGTCTGACATCTCGCGTCCCTCATCGCTGTTCTGGGTCGGCGGTTGGGAAACCGCAGGCCTCAGGTCTGGTGATCACGGGGGGATGCCAGAGGTCCGGAAACGGACCCCAACCAGGCGGCGGTTCAGCCCCCATTCGCCTTGCAGTGTATGTGCGTCAACCGCACCACTATTGTCCGGACCTGCACCGATTTGGCGTTAAGCCTTGTTAAATGTTGCAGGCCGGCACTTTTTGCGGCGGCCAATATCGCTTCACATCCAGTGGTTTAGAAGATTCATGCGGATTTTTGTCGAATAGTTCTGGACAGATCGATCTGGAATTCCCATCTAAGGGCCATGGCTAGACCCAAGGAATTCGACGGCGAGGTGGCGATGGCCGCGGCCATCGCCCTTTTCTCCCAGCACGGCTTCGAGGGCACCTCGACCGAGGCCTTGCTACGCGCCATGAGGATCAGCCGGCAGAGCCTGTACGATACCTTCGGCGACAAGCGGCAGCTCTACCTTGCCGCCCTGCGCCGATATAACGAGGACAACGTGGCCGACTTCATCAGCGCGATGACGGCGGCGCCCACGCCGCTGACGGGGGTGGAGTCCGCCTTCATGGCCTTCATCGCCAAGGCGGTGGCATCGGCCCACCCCAGTTGCCTGGGCGTCAGCGCCATTTGCGAGTTCGGCCGGGCGGACGCGGAGATCGCCGCCATGGGTGACGCTGCCGCCCACACCCTGGCCCACGCCTTGGAGCGTCAGCTGACCGCCGCCCAAGCCGCCGGCGAGATGGACGCCCACACCGACATTCCGACAGCCGCCGCCTTCCTCGGCGCCACCCTGGCCGGGCTGAAGGTGTCCGCGCGAGCTGGCACCGGCGCCGAGATCCTGCGGAGCGTGGCCCGCCTGGCACTGAGAAGCCTGAAGTGACCCCCTTTCCCCCTTGAGGCGCCGCCCGGCCCGCGGGGGATTTCGATCACCTGATTTTAGACTGTTACATCTGTAACGATACTGGAGATGACACCATGACCCTACCCTTCAGCGGCAAGACCGCCTTGGTCACTGGCGGCTCCCGCGGCATTGGCGCCGCCATCGTCCGCCGCCTGGCCGGCGACGGCGCCACCGTGGCCTTCACCTATGCCTCGTCCGAGGCGCCGGCCGGGGCCCTGGTGGATGAGATCAAGGCCACGGGTGGCCGGGCCCTGGCCATCCGCGCCGACAGCGCCGACGTGGTCGCCCTGCGCCAGACGGTGGATGAGGTGGCACAGCTGCAGGGCCGGCTGGACATCCTGGTCAACAACGCCGGCCTGCTGACCCACGGCCTGGTCGACGATTACCCGCTGGAGACCTTTGACCGCATGGTGGCGGTCAACGTCCGCGCCGTCTTCGTGGCGGTGCAGGCAGCCCTGCCCCACATGGGCGAGGGTGGCCGCGTCATCACCACCGGCAGCGTGGCCGCCGATCGCACCGCTTTCCCCGGCGCCTCGGTCTACAGCATGACCAAGGGGGCGGTGGCCGCCATGACGCGCGGCATGGCCGTCGACCTGGCCCGCCGGGGCATCACCGTGAACGCCGTCCAGCCCGGCCCCACCGCCACGGACATGGTGCCCACCGATCCGGCCGTGCTGACCCGCCTGATGACGCTGATGCCCATCGGCCGCCTGGGCCAGGACAGCGAGGTCGCCAGCCTGGTGGCCTACCTGGCGGGATCGGAGGCGGGCTTCATCACCGGCGCCTGCCTGACCATCGACGGCGGCTACACGGCATGATGCCGGCGGCATGAGGTCCCGTATCACCCGCAACCCGACGGATCAGGCACGGGGTGATGCGGCCGGCGCAACAAGGGCAGGGCGGGTTGTCAATGAAACCCGCCCCCGCTTACGGGCCCAATCCGATGCGAGAGCCCCGGGCGCCTTACCCCGGAGCCTCCCCCACGCCTTCATGGAGCCCGCACCCCATGTCCGACACCCCGTCCAAGCCCCACATGACGCATGCCACCGGCGCGCCGGTGGTGGACAACGTGAACATCCAGACCGCCGGCCCGCGCGGCCCAGCCCTGCTTCAGGACATCTGGCTGATCGAAAAGCTGGCCCACTTCGACCGCGAGGTCATTCCCGAGCGGCGCATGCACGCCAAGGGGTCCGGCGCCCATGGCACCTTCACCGTCACCCGGGATATCGGCCGCTACACCAAGGCGAAGATCTTCTCCGAAGTGGGCAAGCAAACACCCCTGTTCGTCCGCTTCTCCACCGTGGCCGGTGAGCGCGGGGCGGCGGACGCGGAACGCGACATCCGCGGCTTCGCCGTCAAGTTCTATACCGAGGAAGGCAACTGGGACATCGTGGGCAACAACACGCCCGTTTTCTTCTTCCGCGATCCCTTGCGCTTCCCCGACCTGAACCACGCCGTGAAGCGCGACCCGCGCACCGGCATGCGCAGCGCCAACAACAACTGGGATTTCTGGACCCTGCTGCCCGAAGCGCTGCACCAGGTCACCATCGTCATGAGCGACCGCGGCATTCCCCGCAGCTATCGCCACATGCACGGCTTCGGCAGCCACACCTTCAGCCTGATCAACGCCGCCAACGAACGGCACTGGGTGAAGTTCCACTTCACCTGCCAACAGGGCATCGAAAACCTGACGGACGCGGAGTCCGAGGCCGTCATCGGCAAGGACCGCGAAAGCCACCAGCGCGACCTGTTCGGCGCCATCGAGGCCGGTGATTTCCCGCGCTGGACCCTGTCCATCCAGGTCATGACAGAGGCCCAGGCCAAGGCGCACAAGCATAATCCCTTCGACCTGACCAAGACCTGGCCAAAGGCGGACTTCCCCTTGATCGAGGTCGGGGTGATGGAGTTGAACCGCAACCCGGACAACGTCTTCGCCGAGGTGGAGCAAGCGGCCTTCTCCCCCGCCAACGTCGTGCCCGGTATCGGCTTCTCCCCCGACAAGATGCTGCAGGCCCGTCTGTTCTCCTATGGCGACGCGCAGCGCTATCGCCTGGGCGTGAACTTCAACCACATCCCGGTGAACGCGCCCAAGTGCCCGTTCCACAGCTATCACCGTGACGGCGCCATGCGCACCGACGGAAACGAGGGCGCGACGCTGCACTACTACCCCAACAGCTACGGGGAGTGGTCGGACCACCCCGACTTCGCCGAGCCGCCCCTGCCGCTGGAAGGGACCGCCACCCATTGGGACCATCGCGTGGACGACGACCATTGGGAGCAGCCGGGCATCCTGTTCCGCAAGATGAATCCGGCACAGCAGAAGCTGCTGTTCGAGAATACCGCCCGGTCCTTGAGCGGGGCGGAGGTGGCGATCCAGGAACGCCATATCGCCAACTGCACCAAGGCCGACCCGGCCTACGGCGAGGGCGTGGCTCTGGCCCTGCGCGCCTTGGCGGTGGCCACCGCGCGCTGACCGATACCGGCGCGATTTATTTCCGAGCACCAGGGCGCCTTCCCGCCCGTACGATAACGTGGGCAAAAGCTCAAGGGGCGGTCTCACCGGCATGGACGGGGGCCGCCCTTTTTTGCAGCCGGCGATCCAGGCCCTTCGCCATAAGAGCCTGGCAACAGCGCAGGAATTTTCTCTCTTTAGTAGAGTTACCACCAATTATCCCGCTTAAAGATTGCGGCACCTAGACCGTGATGGTATTTGTGCGTTGCTCTCCTTTTGCGTGCAAAACATAAATTAATGTCAATTTAATGAAGGAGGGCAACCCATCCCGAGGAGACGTGACATGAGCAAATTTATCGATATCGAGATCGTCATCGACACGGTCACCCTGCTGTCGACCTATCCCAATCCCAGCAAGAACGCCAACGCCCCCACCGGCATCGCCCACAACTTTTCATATATGATTGCCCAGAGCGCCTTTGTGCGGAGCGGGCAGGCCACGGGCGACCTGAACATCAACGCCCTGGTCAACGACACCATCCGTTGGCGGTCGCTATCGCTGTCCGGCAACAGCGACCAGTCGGTCGTGCTGTACGACATCCGCCAGTTCTCCGGCACCCAGGTCACCGGCACCATCACCGCCATCGAATCCAACCCTTATGAGCCGAAGCCCACGCTGGTCGATGGGAAGAACACCAACCCGCCCACCTTCACCACGGTGACTGATCTGGACTATTACTTACAGACCACGGTCATCAACCATGGCACCGAGAACTATCAGGTCTACTTCTACGTGACCCAACCCAACCCCAGCACTGGTCAGCCCCAGCTGGTCGGCTACTTCTACTGGGATCCGACCATCACCGTGGCGTAAACGCCATGCCCTAGGCTTTTTGTTGGGGATGTCCGCCCCGGGCCCGCGCGGAAAAGGCCGCGCGGGCCTATCTTCATGGACCACCCCGACGATGAATCGCCCCGAAAACGGATCGGACAAAGTTCAATTCCTTGATGAGGAACGAGCCGGGTTCGGAAGGGAGCGCCCACCCATGATCAGCACCATCAGCCTCGGCTTCATTGTCGATACCGCCAGCGTGCTGGCAGCCTCACCCCTCCCCAGTCAGGACGCCACCAGCCCCACATTGGTCATGAGCGACCATTGCTTTCTGATCGCCCCACCAACCCAGGCACGGGCCGGCTTGGCTTCAGCCGACCTGCGTCTGGCCCTCAGACGCCAGTCCGTGCTGCGCTGGCAAGGACTATCCTTGTCCGGCAATACCGGGCAAAGCGTCATCATCTACGCGTTGGAGCAGGCCGGGACTGGCAAAGGGAAGGGTTCCGGCCGGCTTGGCCCCATCGTTGCGCGCATCATAACCCAGGAAATGCCGCAGCCCCTTCTGAGAGACTGCGTCAATACCGCCCCCCCACCTTCACCTCGATTCCATCCAGCATCTACGTGCTGGAAACGCCTGTGGAGCATGCCGGCGTCACCCCCATCAAGATTTGCTTCTACCTGACCACCACGGATACGGACGACGGGCAGCCCGCGCTGCTGGGGTATTTCCAGTGGAATGCGACATTGACGGTTCTGTGAGATCGCATCCGGTATCTCACCGCCGGGCGATGCCTTGTCACGCTGCAGGCCGGTTTCCCAAAGCAGCCAGCAATGGCAGGATGGCCTCCCACTCCCCAGCCTTCGGGACCTTCATGCGCACCCTGCTCGCCACCCTGCTCATAGGCGGCCTTCTTATGTCCGGGGTTGGCCACGGCGCGGACCTCGCCCCCGATGTGACCGCGAAGATCGACGTGGTGGTGACCCAAGCGCTGGCGGACAGCGGCACGCCGGGCGCCTCCATCGCCGTGGTGCGCGACGGGGCCATCGCCTACGTCCACGCCTACGGCCAAGCGCGGCGTGAACCGGCGGTGACGGCGACGCCGGCCCAGCGCTTCGCCATCGGCTCCGTCTCCAAGCAGTTCACGGCCGCCGCGGTGATGCTGCTGGTGGAGGACGGCGCGCTGTCGCTGGACGACACGGTGGGCAAGTTCATTCCCAACCTGACCGACGGAAGCCGCATCACCATCCGTCAGGTGCTGAGCCATACCGCCGGCTATCGCGATTTCTGGCCGCAGGACTACGTCCCGGCCATGATGGAAAAGCCCGTCACGACCGACGGCATCTTCGACCGCTGGGCCCGGGTGCCGCTGGATTTCCAGCCGGGCGAGGCCTGGCAGTATTCCAACACCGGCTTCACCATCGCCGCGCGCATCGTGGAAAAGGTGTCGGGCCAGCCCTTCTTCACCTTCCTCACCAGCCGGGTGCTGAAGCCCCTGGGCCTGGATGCCGCCGACATCGACCAGGGCCCGCTGGGACCCAAGGACGCCGCCGGCTACACCCGCTACGCCCTGGGCCAGCCGCGCCCCGCGCCCAAGGAGGCGCCCGGCTGGCTGGTGGGCGCGGCCCAGCTGGCCCTGACGCCCCGGGATCTGGCGCGCTGGGACATCACCCTGATGCAGTGGAAGCTGCTGAAGCCGGAAAGCTGGAAGGCCATGGAGACCAGCGTGCGCCTGAACAACGGCCAGGACGCGCGCTATGGCCTGGGCCTGACCGTCACCAGCGACGGCGCCGCCCGCCTGCTGCGCCACGGCGGCGAGGTCTCCGGCTTCCTGGCGGAGAATCGGGTGTGGCCGGACCTGGGCATGGCCATCGTCGTGCTGGTCAACAGCGACTATGGCGACCCGGCCGGCATCGCCCAGAAGATCAGCGCCCTGTTACCGCTGGCGACCCAACCCAGCGCGGAGGAAACCGCGACCGCGCGCGCCTTCCTGGAGGGCCTGGCCCATGGCCACGCCGACGCCGCCCACCTCACGGCCAATGGCACCGCCTATTTCAGCCCGGCGGCGCTGGCGGACTATGCCGCGACCTTGGGACCGTTGGGGGCCGTGACGGACCTGAAGCCCATGGCCCGCCGCCTGCGCGGCGGCTTCACCGAAGAGATCTACCAGGCCCGCTACGCCAGCCGCGGCGTCCGCATCGTCGCCCGGGCGGACGCGGGGCGGTATGAGCAGTTCCTGGTCTATGTCGACTAACCGCCAATCTTGATCGCCGCAAGAAATGACGCCATATTACGTCATATATGGTGGCTATTAGGATAGCAGCCGTGTCACTCACCCAATACGCGGAACACGGCCTGTTCGCGCCGGCCAAGATCGCCGACAGCCTGCGCACCACCAGCGAGGAGATCGCCCGGTCAGCCGGCTTGGGCCGCGACGCCATCCAGCGCAAAGATCGCCTGCGATCCGCCAAGACCCAGCGGCGGCTGCGGGAAATGGTGGAGGTTATCAACAAGGTCGAGCCACGTTTCGGCTCGGCCCTGATCGCCTATGCCTGGTATCGATCCGAACCCCTGCCCGGCTTCGCCGGTCAAACGGCGATGCAGTTGGTGCGCGACGGCCGGGCCGACGATGTGCTGGACTATATCGACGCCGTCGACGCCGGCATCCACGCCTAGCCCCCGCCTATGGAGTATCGGGGCCTGCTCTATCGTGCGCTGAATCCGGTGTATGCCCGGGAGCCGCTGTCCGGACGCGGGGCGGAGCTTCATGGTGGCCGCTTCAACGCCAAGGGCACACCGGCGCTCTATTGCTCCCTCTCCATCATGACGGCGGTGCGGGAGACCAACCAGGTGGGCGCCCTGCAACCCACCACCCTTGTCTCCTATGACGCAGACATCGCCAGCGTCTTCGACACCCGCGATACCGCCGCGCTGGCCTCGGAAGGCATGGATACCGACGGCCTGGCCGACCCGGCTTGGCGCGAGCGCATGCGCCAAACAGGGGTGGCCCCCACCCAGGCCTTCGCCCGGCGCCTGATCGCACAAGGCTTCCACGGCCTGCTGGTCCGCAGCTACGCCCGTGGCGCCGGGGCGATGGACCTGAACTTGGTGCTCTGGCGATGGGGTTCCGCAGCCCCGTGCCAGCTGATCCTCATCAACGACGAGCAACGGCTTGCCCGCTGACGGGTCGTTAGCCCACCAGTCCGTTCAGCTTGGCGTACTGCAGCAGCATGATGGTCTTGGCGTCCACGATGCGGCCGTCGGCCACCATGGCCAGGGCCTCATCCAAGGTCGGTTCCAGCACCTCGATGTCCTCGCCCTCCGCCATCAGGCCGCCGCCGGCGCCGATGCGGTCGGCGGCGCTGTAGGGGGCGACGAAGAAGGTCAGGCGCTCGGTGACCGAGCCGGGGCTCATGAAGGCCTCGAACACCTTGCGCGCCTCCCCGATGCGGCAGCCGGCCTCCTCCTCCGCCTCGCGGCGGATGGTTTCCTCCGGCGAGGTATCATCCAGCAGGCCGGCCACAGCTTCGATCATCGGGGTGGTGTAGCCGGCGACATAGGCGGCATAGCGGAACTGGCGGACCAGCAGGACGGTGCCGCGCACCGGATCATAGGGCAGGATGACGGCGCCGTGTCCCCGGTCATAGACCTCGCGCGTCATGGTCTGCCAGTCGCCGTCGCGGCGGTGATAATCGAAGGTGACGCTGCGCAGCTCGGACCAGCCTTTGGACAGGACACGGTCTTCACGCACGCGGATGCGATCTTTCATGGGGGCGGCGCTTTCGGTCGGGAAGCCGGAAATAAGGCAACCATTCTGTCTCAAGACCGGTTCCGCCCGCATCCCCCCGGGGGCGGACCCCACCTGCGCCCCACACGCAGGGCTAGCCGCCGCATATCCCAGCCAGGGCGCGGTCCAGCGCGATAGCGTCCAGCGTGCCGGCGGGCAACTGGCGGCGATAGAGATAGTCGTTCACGGCCGCGGCCACCTCCGCCCGGCAAGTCTTGCGGGCACGCAGGGGGGCGACACCCGGCAGGGCCGCCATCAGCGCCTTCTGCGCCGTGTCCAGTTGGGGACGCACGTCGCGCACGAGATCCACGGCCGCGTGGTCCGGCGCCGCCCCGGCCCGGGCCCAGTCCGCCAGCAGGCCATACTGCACCAGCTTGTTGGCCTCGATCTGCGCGCGGAAGACCCCGGCCACCCAGATGCGTTCCAACCCCATGCCTTCGCCCTGGGACACGGCGCTCATGATCACCACCGCCTCGCGTCCGCCATCCTCCACCGCCGCCCCGCTGTCCCATTTCGACAGGGCCACCTGATGGGCCAGCGCCAACCGGTCGGCCGACGCCTCGACCACCGCCCGCAGGCTGTCGGCCGTATCCGCCGGCGGAGCGGCCCAGGCGGAATCCACCAGGGGGACAGCATGCCCGAAGCGAGCACGCCCACAGCGACGACATAGGCCAACAGGCGTCGGCGAGCCATCAGCGACCATCCGTTCCGGTAAAGAAATGATCAGCGCGGGCCAAAGCCACGTGGTCGGACAGCACATCTCCCGGCCGGATGCCGTAGCCGTGCAGGGCCCCGCCCCATCGCGCCTTCATATAGTTCGCCGTGCGGATCAGGCCATCGAACAGCGGGCCGGCCACCGCCGCGTCCTCATCACTGATGGCGGTGACGGCCCAAAACGTCTTCGCCGCCATGCGGGCCCGAAACTCCAGCCCCGGCACGCGCATCCACCCGCTCCAATGATCCAGGTACAGTTTGGCGGCGGACGGCAGGCCGTACCAATAGAGCGGCGCCACGAACACCAGATCGGTGGCGGCCAGCGTCGCCCGCAGCAGCACCGCTCCCGCGCCCTCGGGCGGCGGGTAGGTGCCATCACCGCTGTGGCGCACGTCGACGAAGGTCGGCAGGGGATGGTCGGCCAGGCTGATCCACTCCTGCCGGATATGGTCCGGCAACCGCGCGGCGGCGCGGCGGGCCAGGGTCTCGCTGTTGCCGTCCGGGCGGGCGCCGGTCAGCAGGAACAGGAAACGGCGGTCGTTGGACGCGACGGTCATGGTTCCCTTCTCGGCCTGGCGGCTCTCCCACCCTCAGACTGGCGCGGGGACGGCCCTGGAGACAAGCGGAATCCCAACCTCTTGAGGCTCGGCGAAAAATTTTCCCCGCTGTCGCGGGCGTCGTCGATTCCGCCGGCCGATGAGCCGGGACGCCGAATGGCACGGTGCTGGCCCGCTTCATTCCTACCAGGTGTCGCGGAACCTTCGCCATGGCTCACCGTTCCCCTGGGAGGCGCCGCCCGCGACGGCGGGCGGCAAACGAGCACTGACTGGGAGGGACAAGGTCATGGACGGTATTGTGATTGCCCGGCACAGCTGGATCGTGACGTGCGACGGCGCCAAGATGCTGGTCCTGCGCAACGATGGCGACGCCCAGGCCTTGAAACTGACGGTCCAGCACACGGAGGTGCGCCCGACCACACCCACCCGGGAATTGGGCACGGACCAGCCGGGCCGCTTCGGCATGGGCACGGTGCGCAGCGCCACGGAGGAGACCGATTGGCAGGACCAGGCCGAGGCGGAATTCCTGGCCCATGTGGCCCAGCACCTGGACGGCATGGTGCAGACCGGCACGGTCGGCCGCATGGTCCTGGCGGCGCCACCGCGGGCCTTGGGCATCCTACGCAAACATTTGACCCCGGCGACGCGGGAGATCATCGTCGCGGAAATTCCCAAGGACCTGACCAACCTGCCGGTGCCAGACATCCAGCAATTGCTGGTCGCGTGATCGGTTTCGTGACCGCCAACGTTGTCAGACAGCCCCGCCCTTGGCAGGATGCCCGCCTCAAACGTGGGAGGGTGGGGCATGAAGCGCATTGGGGCGGTGGAACTGGGCGGCACCAAGGCCATCGTGGGCGCGGCCGTCATGGACGGCGCCACGCGACCGCGATCCATCGACACCATCCGCATCCCGACCACCACGCCGGAGGAGACGCTGGCGCGGTGCGTGGTGGCCTTGCGCGACCTGGCCGGCCGCATGGGCGGGCTGGACGCCGTCGGCGTCGCCAGCTTCGGGCCCTTGCAACTCGATCCCCACCGCCCGGAGTACGGCAGCATCACCCGCACGCCCAAGCCGGGCTGGGCCGGCGCGCCGGTGCGCGATCACCTGGCCAACGCGCTTGGACACTTGAAGGAGGGGGGCGTCCCCGTCGCCATCGACACCGACGTCAACGGCGCCGCCCTGGGCGAGGGCCGCTGGGGTGCCGCTCAGGGCCTGGACAGCCATGTCTACGTGACCGTGGGCACGGGCATCGGCGTGGGCGTGGTGGTCGGTGGCCGGCCGCAGCACGGCCTGGTGCATCCCGAGGGCGGCCACCTGCTGGTGCGCCGCGATCCGGCGCGCGACCCCTATGCTGGCCATTGCCCTTATCACGGCGATTGCCTGGAGGGACTGGCCTGCGGCCCGGCCATCGAGGCGCGCGTGGGCCGGCCGGCCACGGAGCTGGCCGACGACCACCCCGTCTGGGACCTGGTGGGCGACTACCTGGGCCAGATGGCGGCCAACCTGCTGTTCGCCCTGTCACCCCAGCGCATCGTCATCGGCGGCGGCGTGGGTGGACGCCCCGGCCTGCTGGACAAGGTGCGCCACCACGCAGAACACCATATCGGCGGCTACATCGACCATCCCGCCCTGGCCGACGGCCTGACCGGTTTCATCGTCCCCCCCGGCCTGGATACCGGCTCAGGCCTCGCCGGAGCCTTGGCCCTGGGTTGGGACGCGCCGTGACCGTCGGCAATCCAGACCCGCTGTTGTATGGTCCGTTGGTTGAATTGTCAGGATCAGGACATGGCTGATAAGCCGGCCGCGACGGCCGCGACACAGGAAAGCCAGGCCAGGGCCAAGATGGGCGCTGTCAAGATGGACGACATCGCCCGCATGGCCGGTGTTTCCAAATCGACCGTATCACGCGCCCTGTCCGGCAGCCCGCTGGTGAATGAGGAAACGCGGGCCCGCATCCAGGCCCTGGTGGAGTCCCACTCCTACCGGGTCGATACGCGGGCGCAGGGTTTGCGCAAGGGGCAAACCCACACCGTCGCGGTGGTCATCCCCCTGTTGCATGAACATGACCAGCCCATTTCCGACCCGTTCTTCCTGGAATTGCTGGGCCATATCGCCGACGCCGTTGCCGACCACGGCTATGATCTTCTGCTGTCCAAGATCGGTCCCGGACGGACGAACGGCATGGCCGACCTGGTCGACACCGGGCGGGTGGACGGGCTGATCGCCATCGGCCAGAGCACCGCCCACCTGGGGCTGGAGCGGCTGGCCGCCCGTGGCATGCCGCTGGTGGTCTGGGGCGCCCAACTGCCCGACCAGCACTATGTGACCGTGGGATCCGATAACCGGGCGGGGGCGGAGCGCGCCGTGACCCATCTGATTGCCCAGGGCCGGCGGCGCATCGTGTTCCTGGGCCAGCGGACGGTGCCGGAAATCCGCCTGCGCCATGAGGGGTATGTCGCGGCCCTGGCGGCGGCTGGCATCGAACCCGATCCGGCACTGGACGTGCCCACCCGCTTCGCCAGCGCCGCAGCACTGACGGCAATGCGCAGCCTGATCTGTGGCGGCGCGTCCTTCGACGCGGTGTTCGCCTGTTCCGATGTCATCGCCATCAGCGCCATCCGCGCCCTGCAGGACCAGGGCATGAAGGTGCCCGAGGATGTGGCCGTGGTCGGCTATGACGACATCCAGATGGCGGCCTTCTACAACCCCGCCCTGACCACCGTGCGCCAGGATACCGCCACCGGCGGCCGCCTGCTGGTGGACCTGCTGTTCGCGCAGATTGCCGGCCGCACCGCCCGCTCGGTCATGCTGCCGACCGAGCTGGTGGTGCGGGCCAGCTGCGGCGCCGCCCTCAGCGGAACCACCACACCAGGATCGCGGTGAGGCCCACCAAGCCCAGCGACAGCACCCGGTAGTTCATCCACAGCGGCTGCCCCGCCAGGGTAGCCGTCTCCGCCCGGAAGACGGCCGGCGTCCATACCAGCGCCGCGCCCTCTTTGGACTGGCCGGTGCCCGGCTTGCCGTCACCCGTGGCCAAACTGACCACCACCAAGATGAGGGCGGAGGCCAGCACCAGCACGGGCGCCATCAGCAGGAAATGCGGGCCGCCGTGGCCCAGCACCACGCAGTAGACGAACAGGCCCAAGCCCAGGGCCAACCCACCGGCAAAGGCGGCGAAGGCCCCCGTGGCGTTGGCCCGGGCCCAGAACAGGCCCACCAGGAACAGCGCCACGACCGGGGGCACGGCGTAGGCCAGGATGGCCTGGAGGTACTGCCACAGCGAACCGAAGCGGGCGATCTGCGGCGCCCACAGCACGGCCAGCGCCATGAAGGCCAGGGTGGCCAGGCGCCCGGTCGTCACCAGCCGCTTCTCGCCCAGATGGGGCCAGCGCAGGCGCACGAAATCCATGGTCACCAGGGTGGAGGCGGAATTGAAGGTGGAGGCGGTGGCCGACATGATGGCCGCCAGGAAGCCCGCCACCACCAGGCCGACCACGCCAGCCGGCAGCAACTTGAACACCAGCGAGGGGTAGACCAGGTCGCCACGCGGTAGGCCGGGGAACAGCAGCAGGGCGGCGGTGCCGGGCAGCACCATCAGGAACAGCACCGGTAGTTTCAGCAGGCCGGCGAACAGGCAGCCCCAGCGGCCGTGGTCGATGCTCTTGGCCGACAGCACGCGCTGCACCATGAACTGGTTGGTGCACCAGAAATAAAATCCGATGAGCGGCACACCGGTGACCAGGCCTGTCCAGGGTAGTACCGGGTCGCCGGCCGGGCGGATAAGGCTCAACATCTCCGGCTTGGTGGCGGCCATCACCGTGTCCCAGCCGCCGGCCTGGCTGAAGGCCATGACGGCGATGACGGCGGCAGCGGTCAGCAGCAGCACCGCCTGGATGGTTTCCGTCACCATGACCGCCGCCAAGCCGCCGGCCGTGGTGTAGATGCCGGCACCCAGCGCCAGCAGCAGGACGATGACGCCCATGGGCACGGCCGGGAAGGCCAGCTGGAACATCAACGCCCCGCCGTACAGGGTGCCGGCGGTGTCCACAGCGATGTTCAGGAACAGAGTAAGACCTGAGAACAGCAGGCGCGAGCGCCGGTCATAGCGCCGTTCCAGGAATTCCGGCGTGGTGTAGACCCCCGTCTTCAACAGGAAGGGCAAGAGGAAGATGCAGAAGAACACGAGGACGATGCCGGCCATCCATTCGTAGTCGAAAACAGCGATGCCGTGGTCGTAGGCGGCCCCTGCCAACCCGATCAGCGTGGTGCTGGAGATGTTGGACGCCAGCAGGGCCAGGCCGATGACGGGCCAAGTCTTGGACTTATGGGCCAGGAAATAGTCCGACGCCGTGCGCTGCCGGCGGCTGACCGCCAGGCCGATGGCGATGATGGCCACGACATACACCAGGATGATCGCCACATCCCAGGACCCCAGCGGACTGCCGCCGTTCATCCCGTCCTCCCTTGAATTTTGCTTGTCTTTCGGCCCGGGCCCGAACCCGGGAACGACGCACCTTGACGCCATCGCGGGGGAATTGCAATCGATTGTATTTTTGGAAGCTGCCGAATGACAACGGCTCCGGCGACTTTTTGACGGGCATGCGCCTGAGATCGTTGAGTCTTTGCCTTTACTTCCCTTCGCTTGTTGCAAACGATCGCCACACGGCCCGAGAAATCGCTGAAAAAGAAGATTGCAATCGGTTGTAGCGTATGTTTGGGTAACGACGTCGAGGCGGCCGGGGAGGCCGTCCCCAAAACGACAATCAAAAAAAGAACGAACGAGGGAGATCGCCATGAAGCGCCATTTGGCCCGCGCCCTGCTGCTGGGCGCCGCCGTCACCGCCACGCCCGCCCTGGCGGCCGAGGACCCCACCAAGGGCCCGGCCCAGCAAGGGCTGGATCTGGATGAGATCGTCATCACCGCCACCGCCCTGCCGCAGTCGAAGTTCAACACCAGCGTCTCGGTCAGCACACTGAACCCGGACCAGATCGCCCAATCCGCCCCCAGCAGCGCCGCCGACATCCTGCGTAACATCCCCGGCTTCCGGGCGGAGGCGTCGGGCGGCGAAGGCAACGCCAACATCGCCGTGCGCGGCCTGCCGGTCGCCTCCGGCGGTGCCAAGTTCCTGCAGTTGCAGGAGGATGGCCTGCCGGTCATGCAGTTCGGCGACATCGCCTTCGGCACCGCCGACACCTATCTGCGCGCCGACTACAACATCGCGCGGGTCGAGGCCATCCGCGGCGGCTCCGCCTCCACCTTCGCCAGCAACGCGCCGGGCGGCGTCATCAACTTCGTCAGCGACACGGGCGAGAAGGAAGGCGGGGCCATCGGCCTGACCCGGGGGTTGGATTACAACGAGACCCGGGCCGATTTCGCCTACGGCGGTCCCATCGCCCCCGGCTGGCGCTTCCATGTCGGCGGTTATTACCACACCGGCGAGGGCCCACGTTCCGTCGGCTATGACGACGCCATGAACGGCGGCCAGATGAAGGCCAACGTCACCCACGACATGGAAAAGGGCTTCATTCGCCTGGACTTCAAATACCTGAACGACCGGTCGCCCGTTTACCTGCCGGTGCCGCTGGCCATTTCCGGCAGCGGCAGCGACCCGCACATCTCCTCCCTGCCCGGATTCGACGCGCTGAGCGGCGCCTTCCAATCACCCTACTTCCGCAAGGACCTGGCGATAGATGCCAACGGCAACCGCCTGACCACCAACATCGGCGACGGCTATCACCCCGTCAGCACCGCGTTCGGCGGCGAGGCCTCGTTCGAGGTGGCGCCCGGCTGGACGCTGGACGATAAGTTCCGCGTGGCGGACAACACCGGCGACTTCGTCGGCCCCTACCCGCAGGAGGTGGACCGCGCCTCCGTCCTGGCGACGGAGATCGGCGGCACCGGCGCCACCCTGCAATACGCCAGTGGTCCCAACGCCGGCCAGACGGTCGGCGCCGCCAGCGTGGGCGGCAACGGGCTGGCATCCCGCATCGCCCTGTTCAACGTCAAGCTCAACGACCTGGGCACCTACACCAACGACCTGAAGGTCACCAAGACGCTGGACACTTTGCCCCTGGGCAAGGGCGCTGTCTCCTTCGGTTATTACAAGGCCCGCCAGAACATCGACATGGACTGGCACTGGAACACCTATCTTGAGACGGTCAACGGCAAGGACGGCGCGCTGCTGAACGTGCTGAACGCCAGTGGCAAGGCCGTCACCTCCAACGGCCTGGTCGCCTATGGCGAGCCCTACTGGGGCAATTGCTGCGTGCGCAGCTATGACATGCACTATGACATCGACGCGCCCTATGCCGCCCTGAACTGGGCCTGGGACAAGCTGACGGTGGACGCCAGCCTGCGCTACGATTATGGCCATGCCTCGGGCAGCTACGCCGGACCCACGGGCACCACGTCCCTGGACGTGAACCAGGACGGTGTGCTGCAGGTGCCGGAGCTGACGGTGCCGGTCGTCAACCAGTCGGCGGCCAACCCGGTCAACTACGACTGGCACTACATCTCCTATTCCATCGGCGCCAACTACGCCATCGACCGCGATCTGGCGCTGTTCGTGCGCTACAGCGAGGGTGGGCGCGCCAACGCCGACCGCCTGGCCTTCGGCTCCATCAACCCCGATGGCTCCACCGCCTACCAGAACGCGGTGAACAAGGTGAAACAGGCCGAAGGCGGCGTGAAATGGCGGTCGGACGTCGGCCTCAGCGTCTTCCTCACCGGCTTCTACGCCAACACCGAGGAAGCCAACCAGGACGTGACCTCGCTGACCCAGCGCTTCATCTCCCGCGTCTATGACGCGGAGGGGGCTGAGCTGGAGGCCAGTTACCGCTACGGCGCCTTCCAGCTGGACGCGGGCGTCACCTATACCCATTCCCGCATCACCAAGGACGAGATCACCCCCAGCGACGTGGGCAACGTGCCCCAGCGCCAGGCCGATTTCGTCTATCAGATCACGCCGTCCTATGTGGGCAACGACTACAGCGTGGGCGTGAACATCATCGGCACGACCGACAGCTACGCCGACACCACCAACAAGCTGGTGATGCCCGGTTATGCGCAGGTCAACTTGTTCGCGACCTATAACCTGACCAACGACATCGTCTGGTCCTTCTCCGCCAACAACCTGTTCAACACCCTGGGCCTGACGGAGGTGGACGGCACCACCGACGCCGTGCCCAGCAACGGCATCCTGCTGGCGCGGTCCATCAATGGCCGCACCTTCAAGACCGGGGTCAAGTACAGCTTCTGATCCTGTGCCGGCTGGCGGATCCCACCCCCCTCCCCAGTGGCGAATCCATCCCCGCCAGCCGGTCTTTTTTCCGATCATTCTGGGACTTCACGGCATGACTTCTTCCCATCCCAGCCGGGCCACGGACTTGCGTGCGCGCCTGGAGCGCCACTGGCCGACGGCGGAGGCGCTGCTGCGCCGCCTCTACGGCGATGCCCCGGCATTGGGGGACTGGCTGGCCGGGGTGCGCGATACCGTGTCCCAGGCGGCTCTGGACCGCCCCGCGGCCCTGGCCGAACGCGACGCGCGGCGACTGGTGGAGCCCGACTGGTTCCAGCGCCCGGACCAACTGGGCTATTGCTTCTATGTCGACCGCTTCGCCGGCACGCTGCCTGGCGTCCAGCGACGGCTGGGCTATCTGGCCGACCTGGGCGTGACCTATCTGCACCCGCTGCCCCTGCTTGCCATGCAGCCCGGTGACAATGATGGCGGCTTCGCCGTGGCCGACTACCGGTCGGTCGAGCCCCGGCTGGGCCGCACGGAGGACCTGGCGGCCCTGGCCGAGGCCGCGCATGCCGCCGGCATGTCCCTGTGCCTGGACGTGGTGTGCAACCACACCGCCCGCGACCACGCCTGGGCCCGGGCGGCGCGATCGGGGGACCCCCACTACCGCGCCTATTACCATGTGCTGGACAGCGCCGACGCCGTGGCCACCTATGAAGCCACCCTGGGCCAGGTGTTCCCCAAGACGGCGCCGGGCAACTTCACGCCCGAACCCAGCTTGGCGCGCGACGGTGGCCAAGCCTGGGTGTGGACCACCTTCTATCCCTACCAGTGGGACCTGAACTACGCCAACCCGGCGGTTTTCCAGGAAATGCTGGAGGTGCTGCTGCACCTGGCCAACCAGGGCGTCGACATCTTCCGCCTGGACAGCACGCCCTTCCTGTGGAAGGCGCCGGGCACCTCCTGCCGGGGGCTGCCGCAGACCCATTGGGTGGTGCGGGCCTGGCGGGCGCTGCTGGCCATCGCGGCCCCGGGCGTGCTGCTGAAGGGCGAGGCCATCGTCGACCCGGACGACGTCGTGTCCTTCTTCGGGCGGGATGAGGCCAGCGGCCTGCCAGCCGCCAACGAATGCCATCTGGCCTACAACAACGGCATGATGACGGCCCTGTGGCTGGCCCAGGCCACCGGCGACGCGGACCCCGCCCACGCCCTGCTGGACCGGCTGGCTGGCCGGCCCCGGCAGGCGGCCTGGATCACCTATGTCCGCTGCCATGACGACATCATCTGGGACGCACTGGCCACCCTGATACCGCATGAGGCGCTGCACCGGGTGTCCGCCTTCTACGCCGGCGCCCTGCCGGGCAGTTACGCCCTGGGCGCCGCCTTCCAGGCGGACGGCGGCGGCGCCCCCAGCACCAACGGTATGGCGGCCTCGCTGGTGGGCCTGCGGCCTGGCGGGCGCCCTGGCGAACCGGACACGGACGCGGCATTGGCCCGTCTGCTGCAGCTGTACCAGGTGACCCTGGCGCTGGATGGCCTGCCGGTGCTGTACATGGGGGACGAGGTCGCGCTGACCAACGCCCCGCTGTCCAGTCTGCCCGCCGGCGAAGGCCGCTGGCTGCACCGGCCGGACATGGACTGGGACCGGGCCGCCGGACGCGATGACGACGCCACCGCCGCAGGCGCGTTCCATACCGCCTTGCGCCGGCTGATCAAGGCACGCGCCGGCCTGCCCGCCCTGCACGGCGCGGAACCCGCGCAGCCCCTGGCTGGCTTGCCGGCGGGGGTCTTGGGCTTCCGACGTACCGGCTCCCGGCCCCTGCTGTGCCTGGCCAACCTGACGGGCCAGACGGTCACGATATCGCTGCCCGCCGCGTCCGGGCGGGACGCGGTGGCGGAGGGCCCTATCGATCCGGCGGCCCTGCCCTTGGGGCCATGGCAGGCCCGTTGGATCGAGGTTTCAGCATGAAGCGCATTGGGGCGGTGGAACTGGGCGGCACCAAGGCCATCGTGGGCGCGGCCGTCATGGACGGCGCCACGCGACCGCGATCCATCGACACCATCCGCATCCCGACCACCACGCCGGAGGAGACGCTGGCGCGGTGCGTGGTGGCTTTGCGCGACCTGGCCGGCCGCATGGGCGGGCTGGACGCCGTCGGCGTCGCCAGCTTCGGGCCCTTGCAACTCGATCCCCACCGCCCGGAGTACGGCAGCATCACCCGCACGCCCAAGCCGGGCTGGGCCGGCGCGCCGGTGCGCGATCACCTGGCCAACGCGCTTGGACACTTGAAGGAGGGGGGTGTCCCTGTCGCCATCGACACCGACGTCAACGGCGCCGCCCTGGGCGAGGGCCGCTGGGGTGCCGCTCAGGGCCTGGACAGCCATGTCTACGTGACCGTGGGCACGGGCATCGGCGTGGGCGTGGTGGTGGGTGGCCGGCCGCAGCATGGCCTGGTGCATCCCGAGGGCGGCCACCTGCTGGTGCGCCGCGATCCGGCGCGCGACCCCTATGCTGGCCATTGCCCTTATCACGGCGATTGCCTGGAGGGACTGGCCTGCGGCCCGGCCATCGAGGCGCGCGTGGGCCGGCCGGCCACGGAGCTGGCCGACGACCATCCCATCTGGGACCTGGTGGGCGACTACCTGGGCCAGATGGCGGCCAACCTGCTGTTCGCCCTGTCACCCCAGCGCATCGTCATCGGCGGCGGCGTGGGTGGACGCCCCGGCCTGCTGGACAAGGTGCGCCACCACGCAGAACACCATATCGGCGGCTACATCGACCATCCCGCCCTGGCCGACGGCCTGACCGGTTTCATCGTCCCCCCCGGCCTGGATACCGGCTCAGGCCTCGCCGGAGCCTTGGCCCTGGGTTGGGACGCGTCTTGAAACCGCTCTTGCCTGAGTCGCGCCCCCGTCGTCATTCATCGGTACGTCGCTGAAACAACCAAGCTACTGTCGTAATCACACAACCCGAACGGGCACGCCAACAGGTTGAGCCGCCCTATTCCGAATGGATTGGTCGCGGGCATTTCGCCGCACCAGAAAGTTATAAAATTTCATCCATTGTGTTGCATTCTTGCGACGTTCGTTTTCAACACTAACAAGGGAGCAACAAAACAGGATTGACCCTGACCGATTGGTCAACCTCCCATTGATGCCATAACGGGTATCAAAAACATCGGGGGCAACTATGGGCCGGTCTACCCAATCGTCGCATTCTTCCCGCAAAGTCAATTGCTTGCGTTTCTTCTTAATGGTTGGTGCCGCCATCGGCGCTATGGGGACAGCCGCCGGCGCCTGGGCTCAGCAGGGCGGGGATGCAACTCCAGCGCCGACCCAGCCAGCGCAGGTGGCACAGGCCGCTCAGCAGCCGGCCGACACCGCCGACACCGGCACGCAGCAGACGACCTCCCTCAATGAAATCGTCATCACCGGCTCCCGCATCAAGCGCGCCAACTTCGATACCATGCAGCCGGCCGAAGTCCTGGGCGCCGACGAGATCGCCAAGCGTGGCTTCACCAACCTGGGTCAGGCGCTGCAAGAACTGCCGGCCTTCAGCGTGCCGGCCAACAGCCCGGTGGGCAGTCAGGGTTCCTTCGGCGCCGGCCAGACCTACGTCAACCTGTACAATCTCGGCTCCCAGCGCACCCTGACCCTGGTCAACGGCCGCCGTTTCGTCTCCTCCGACAGTTCCTCCATCTTCGGCGCCGTCGCCGGCAGCCCGGTGGACCTATCGGCCATCCCCACGTCGCTGGTTGAGCGTGTGGATGTGATAGCGGTGGGTGGTGCGCCCACTTACGGCTCTGACGCCATCGCCGGCACCGTCAACATCATCCTGAAAAAGGATTACCAGGGCGCCGACGTCAGCGTGTCCAGCGGCCTGTCGGAATATGGCGACGCCGCTGACTACAATGCGTCGGCCGTACTGGGCCGGAACTTCAACAACGGCCGCGGCAACATCACCGTCGCCGTCCAGTATGACAAACAGAATGGCCTGACGGACGAGGATCGCAAGGGGACGGCCGGCGGCGCCGGCAACTTCTTCGGTAGCGCCACCAAGGGCCATACATTTACCCAACAACTGTACTCTGGCGGTGAGCACTACAACGTCTTCACCAACACCGGTATGCCCATGGTGGACGACGGCGTGCCCATTTCCCGGGGTATAGCCTCGTCCGCCATCACCAATGACACCGGACAGGCCCTGTACTTCGGCCCCAACGGCCAGCTGACGCCCTTCATTAACGGTCAGCTGACGGGCAGCTCCCTTTATCAGGCGGGCGGCAGCGGCTTCCCCATTGGCGATTTCGGCAATCTGCTGACGGAAAGCAACCGGACCCAGGTCACCCTGCTCAGCCATTACGACCTGACCGACCATATCCGCTTCAACACCGAACTGTGGTATGGCCACCTGCGCGCCGCCAACCTGCGCGACCAGCCCTTCTACAACACCGCCCTGTTCGGCAACGCGGGCGACATCAACGGCAACCTGGCCTTGAGCACGGACAACCCCTATCTAAGCGCCGCCGACCGCCAGACCATCATCAACAACCTGGTGGCCGCGGACGCCGACCCCAGCACCTTTTACATGGCACGCGCCAACACCGACTTGGCCACCGGCGCCTTCCGCACCACGACCAACATCTATCGCGTCGTGTCGGGCTTGGAGGGCGACTTCTCCGCCCTCAACCGCACTTTCAACTGGGAAGTGACGGGCACCTACGGCAAGTCGGAAACGTCGAATGACGACCGGCAGGTGGTCACCCAGAACTTCTTCAACGCCATCAACGCGGTGCGGGACAGCAGCGGCAACATCGTCTGCGCCCCCGGCTACACCAACGCCGCCATCGCCACGCTGAGCAGCACCTGCGCGCCGCTTAACATTTTTGGTATCAATCAGGCGAGCAGGGCGGCAACGGACTACATCACCGCCATCGCCCATCCCAAGCAGAACAACGCCCAGTACGACGTGCTGGCCGACATTGGCGGCACCATTATCAACCTACCGGCCGGCGACGCCAAGTTCTCCGCCGGTTATGAATACCGCCGGGAAACAACAGCTTTCGACCCCGGCGCCTTCTATTATGGGCAGCCCAACGGCGACGGCACTCGCACCCAATTCGGTAACAGCATTCCCATCGACCCGGTGGCGGGCGAGTACCACACTAATGAGGGCTTCACCGAGGTGACCATTCCGGTCGTGGCACCGAACATGAAGGTACCGCTGATCTACAATCTGGAGCTAGAGGGCTCCGCCCGTTTCGTCGACAACAACCTGACGGGCACCTTTTGGTCCTACACCGGCGGTGGCAGCTACCAGCCCATCCCGGACATCAAGTTCCGTGGCAACTACACCCGGTCGTTCCGCGCCCCGGCCGTGACGGAGGCCTTCAGCCCCACGGGCCAGATCTTCGACACCGCCAACGATCCCTGTGACGCCCGCTACATTAACGGCGGTCCGAACCCGGCCCAGCGCGCCGCCAATTGCGCCGCCGCCGGCATCACCCAGCCTTTCACCTCCAACATCGTCGACTTCACCATCCCAGGCACCAGCTCCGGCAACCCGCATCTGCAGAACGAGATCGCCGACAGCTGGACGGTGGGCACGGTGCTGCGTCCGCGTTATATCCCGGGCCTGACGCTGTCCGCCGATTACATCAGCATCGACATCACCAACGAGATCTCGCAGCTGGGCGCGACGGACCTGCTGGACGCCTGCTATGACGGCGCCCCCGGCAATTCCTTCTGCAGCACCTTCACCCGCGACAGCGCCGGCCAGGTGACGTCGGTGTCGGAGGGCTACTACAACGCGGCCATCGAAAGCTTCAAGGCCTTGCAGGCGGAGTTGAATTACGGCATCAACCTCAGCGAATTCGGGCTACCGGACAATTACGGCGCGGTCGACTTTAGCGTCAATTATCTGCACACCTTTAGTCATTATTACAAGGTGGGCACAGGCGATAAGCAATACACCGTGGGCGGAGTACAAGAACCGCGCAACAACTTCACCGCCAACATCGATTACAAGAACGGTGGATTCGATTTCCTGTGGCAGACTCAGTATTACAGCGAAACCCGCATCAGTGTGAACACGCCACTGTCCAACTACCAGTACCCGGTCATGGACCCGTATGTGATGTACAACGCTTCGGCCGGCTATGAGTTCGAGGGCGGCTATCGCCTTCGCCTCAATGTGGACAACGTGCTGAACTCCCACGTTCCCTCCCCGGGGGCGGGATACAGCACCAGCCGGTACTTCAGTTCCATCCTGGGCCGCTACTATCGCCTGACGGCCGGTTACAAATTCTGATCTCCCGACGGTCAGGAATTTTAAAGATGGCCCGCCTCTGGTACCCGGGGGGCGGGCCATATTCTTTCCACAGCGCTCAGTAGCCCGGGGCGATGGCCAACTTGACCCATCTCAGGGTAGACAAATCGGAACCGGAATAGGATGCTGGGCAGCACCTCATTCGGGTTGTCGATCAACAATCTTTACGCGCATAAAAGTAGCATCGTGACGCCTCGCCCCCTGTCCCCCCTGTCGGCTGTGCCGGCCGCCGCGCTGAGGTTCCTGGACCTCGGACGGGCCCGGCGTGCGCCGCGCGGATGGGCTTGGCTGGTGCTGGCAGCGGTGCTACTGCGCGGGCTGATCCCTGTCGGCTATATGGTCAACACCGGCTCCGGGCCGGCACCCTTCATGCTCTGCCCTGGTGTGCATGACGTGCTGGACCAGGTGATGGCCCCGCAGGATGCCCCGATGCCGGCCGCGCCGCTGGCCCAGGCGCATCACCATCACCCGGATGCCGAGCCCGGCGGCCTGCTGATGCCACCGGGCCATGCCGGCCATCACGGCCACCGGCCGGGCGGCGACCAGGACCATATGGGGCCCTGCGCCTTCGCCGCCCTGGCGGCGCTGGCCGTCCCGCTGCTGCTGCTGATCCTGGCGCTGCCCACGCGGCAGGCGCGGCAAAGCTGGCGGCCCAGCACCCGGGCCCGCCGTTTCATCTCGCGCCTGCCCGGCACCCCCGGCGCCCGCGCCCCGCCCCTGGCCGCCTGAGCCTGGGGCACCCTGCGGTCAGCGGCCTTTCCACCCCCGGGCATCCCCGACATCGCCCGCCGTCCGGCCTCTTTCCGGGACCGGCGACGGCACCCCTGTCCTGAACGGCCGTATCCGCGCCGCCCGGCACCGTCCCGGGCCGCCGCCGGCCGCCCCCGAAGGGATTGCCTTCATGGTATGCCTATCCCGGCGCCCGTCGCGCCGCCCGCTCACCGCCGCCATCGCCTTGGGCGTCGGCCTGCTGGGCATGGTTCCGCCTGCCTCGTCCCTGGCCGCCCCAGTGTCAGAGGCCGACGCGGACCTTGCCACCAACCCCATCGTCATCACCGCCGACCGGCCGGCGCTGGAGAAATACGCCGCCCCCCAGACCAGCGTCGGCGTCACCGGCGCCACGGTCATGGAGACCCAGAACGTCCTGGACAGCGAGGACGCGCTGAAATACCTGCCCAGCCTGTTCCTGCGGAAGCGTAACAACGGCGACACCCAGGCGGTGCTGGCCACCCGCACCTGGGGCGTGAACTCCAGCGCCCGCACCCTGGTCTATGCCGACGACGTGCTGATCTCGGCCCTGGTCGCCAACAACAACACCATCGGCGCCCCGCGGTGGGGCCTGGTGGCGCCGGAGGAGATCGCGCGGGTCGACGTGCTGTACGGCCCCTATTCCGCCGCCTATGCCGGCAACTCCATGGGCGGGGTGGTGCGGATCACCACCCGCACGCCCGAGAAACTGGAGGCCGACGCCCGCCAGTCGGAAGCGGTGCAGAGCTTCGGCCTTTATGGCACGCACAAGGACCTGGTGACCTCGCAGACCAGCGCCCATGTCGGCGACCGGATGGGGCCCTTCACCTGGTCGCTGAGCGCCAACTACCAGGACAGCGACAGCCAGCCGTTGAGCTTCGTCACCAACGGCAAGGTGCCCACCGGCACCAGCGGCACCTTCCTGGCGCAGAACAAGACGGGGGCCGTGGCCGACGTCGTGGGCGCCAGCGGCCTGCTGCACACCCAGATGACCAACGCCAAGCTGAAGCTGGGGTATGACCTGACGCCGGTCTGGCGGCTGGATTACACGCTGGGGTATTGGCAGAACGACGCGACGTCGGACGTGCAGACCTATTTGCGCGATAGCGCCGGCGCCGCCACCTTCGCCGGCCTGTCCGGTTTCGCCAGCGGCAAGTACAGCCTGTGGCAAAGCCATCTGGCGCAAAGCGTCACCCTGCGCAGCGATAGCAAGGGCCCCTGGGACGCGGAGGTGACGGCCAGCCATTACGAGATGCTGGACGACATTCAGCGCACCCCCACCGGGGTGACCGCCAGCGGCACCGGCTTCAGCACCGCCGGCCGCATCGCCCGTATGGACGGCACCAACTGGACGAACGTGGACGCCAAGGCCCTGTGGCGCACCACGCCGTCCAACACCGTCAGCGCCGGCCTGCACGCCGACCAGTATGAGTTGGTCAACCCCACCTACGGTACCACCACCTGGCAAGGCGGCAGCGACCAGGGCCAGGGCCTGTACAGCAGCGGCCGGGGCAAAACCCAGACCCTGGCCCTGTGGGCGCAGGACGAATGGACCTTCCTGCCCGACTGGACCGTCACCCTGGGCGGGCGGCTGGAACGCTGGCAGGCCTTCGACGGCTATAACTACAGCGGCGGCAAGGGGGTGGAGCAGCCGGATACGGAGACGGGCGCCTTCTCGCCCAAGGCGACCCTGACCTGGACGGCCGCCCCCGACTGGCACGTCACCGCGTCGTTCGGGGAGGCCTACCGCTTTCCCACGGTCAGTGAGCTATACCAGCTGGTGCAGACGGGGACGACCTATACCGCGCCCAACGCCACCCTGAAGCCGGAACGGGTGTTGAGCGGCGAATTGGCGATCGAGCACACTTTCATCGATGGCCGTATGCGCCTGTCGCTGTTCCAGGAGAACACGCGCGATGCCCTGATCGCCCAGACCGCCTTCCTGACGGGGGCCACGCCGGTCAGCTACACCGTGAACGTGGATGAGGTGCGCAACCGCGGCGTCGAGCTGGCCGCCAGCCAGCAGGATGTGCTGGTCAAGGGGCTGGAGCTGTCGGGCAGCGTCACCTATGTCGACAGCACCATCCTGTCCGACCCCAACTTCGCCAGCAGCGCCGGCACCACCGCCACGGGCAAGCACGTGCCCTACGTCCCCGACTGGCGCGTCACCCTGGCGGCAACCTACCGGCCGGACGAACAATGGGCCTTCACCGTTGCCGGCCGCTATAGTGGAAAGCAGTATTCGACCCTGGACAATACCGACAGCGTGGCCAAGGTATTCGGCGCCTTTGACAGCTTCCTGGTCGCCGATGTCCACATCAACTACAAGGTGATGGACAATTTGACGCTGGACCTGGGCGTCGACAATCTCAATGATGAGAAGTACTTCCTCTATCACCCCTTCCCGGGGAGGACCTTCTTCGGCGGCCTGAAGGTGTCGCTCTGACGCCCGGTCACGTCACCCGTTTCCCCTTTCATCTCAAGGATACGCCCATGACCTACCGCACCGTCGCGGCCGCCGCCGCCTTCGTCATCGCCCTGGGCCTGGCCGGCACCGCGGCCGCCCACGCCCACCTGAAGCGTTCCGTCCCCACCGCCAGCGGCACCGTCGCCGGCCCCACCCAGGTGGAGGCCTGGTTCACCGAGGATCTGGAGCCCAAGTTCAGCACCATCACTGTCACGGGCCCCGGCCCGAACGGCAAGAAGGTGGACAAAGGCGACACCCACACCGATCCGGCGGACGCCAAGCACCTGATCGTCGGCATCGACGGGGCCGCCCCCGGCACCTACACGGTGACCTGGGCCGTCACCTCGGTCGACACCCACAAGTCCAATGGCAGCTTCACGTTTGAGGTTCAGAAGTAAGGCGTCTAAACCCATCTTATGAACACGTTGGAAACCGGCCTGGCCATCGCCCGGGCAATGCATCTCGCCCTGGCGCTGGCCGCCTGGGCCCTGCCCGCCTTCGCCGCCCTGGTGGTGGCGAAGGCGCCCGCGGGCCCCGCCCGTGACGACCTGACCGCCACCCTGCGCCGCTGGACGCGCGGGGCGGCGGGAACAGCCGTCGCGGCCGGGCTGCTGTGGTTCGCCGCGCAGGCGGCCGTGTTCGTGGGTGACGACAACCCCGCCGCCGTGCTGGGTGCGCTGGCTGCCACGGCGGCGACCCGTTACGGGCATATCGTGTTGCCCCGCCTGGCGTTGCTGGTCGCGGCGGTGGTCCTGGAAAAACGGTTGTCGGTGCAAAGGCTGGCCGGCCTGCTGGGCCTGTCGCTGGCGCTGCACGCCGGCGTCGGCCATGTCGCCGTCACCTTTGATACCGCCAGCATGCCCGGGCTGATGGCGGAGGTGTTGCACCTGCTGGCGGCCGGCGCCTGGCTGGGCGGCATGGTCGGGCTGCTGCTGGCCCTGTCGCGTCCGGCGCTGGCGGCCGACCTGGCCGTGCGTTTCTCCCCTTTGGGCGTCACCTGCGTCACCCTGCTGGCCGCCACCGCCCTGCTGAACGGCGTGGGGTTGATCGGCAATCTGGCCGGCCTGATCGGCACCACCTACGGCCACATCGCCATCGCCAAGGCCGGCCTGTTCGCCCTGATGCTGGGCTGCGCGGCGCTGAACCGCTGGCGCATCGCGCCGGGCCTGGCGCAGGGAAAGGTGCCGCTGGGCATCCTGCGCACCTGTGTGCTGGTGGAACTGGGCCTGGGCGTGGCCGTGGTGGCGCTGGCGGCCTGGCTGGCCAGCATCGTGCCGGGGGTGCATGACCAGCCGCTATGGCCTTTCGCCCGCAAGCTCAGCGGCGAAATCCTGTCCGATCCCGATTACGGCGGCTTGGCATGGAAAGCCATCGCGCTGTCCGGCCTGGGCGCCCTGGCTCTGATCCTGGCCGTCGTGCCGCCCCGGCCGGGGGCTTGGCGCCGCCCCGCCTTGGCCCTGCGCCTGCCAGCCCTGGTGGCCGGCGGCACCGCCCTGTGGTTTGGCGTGCCCGACCTGGATCTGCTGACGGTGGAAGCCTTCCCCACCAGCTACTGGTCCTCCCCCACAGGGTTCACCGCCGCCTCGGTGGCGCAGGGGGCAGCCCTGTTCCCCAGCCATTGCGCCCGCTGCCACGGCACCGGTGGTGCCGGCGATGGACCGGATGCGGCCAAGCTCAGCATCCCGCCCGCCGACCTGACGGCCCACCATCTGCTGGACCACAGCCCAGGCGACATCTTCTGGTGGCTGAGCCACGGCATGCCCGACCCCGACGGCAAGCCGGTCATGCCGGCCTTCGAGGGTCAACTGTCGGAAGATGACCGCTGGGCCCTGATCGACTACATCCACACCCTGAACAGCGGCACGACGGTGGCGGAGGCCAAGGGCGTGTGGACCTGGGGCATGCCGGCGCCGGAACTGGACCTCACTTGCCCGGCCGACAGCGCCCTGGTCAAGGCCGGCAGCCTGGCCGACCTGGCCGGCCATCCCCTGCTGCTGGCCATCGGCTATGGCGACGTCCCCGCCCAGGCCCTTGCGGCGGTGCGAGCGACGCCGGTGGTGCCGGTCATCGTCAGCACCAACCCGGACCAGGCCCCGCCCGCCTCGGCCTGCGGCAGCACCAGTCCGGAAGCGGCCGTGGCCTACCGCACCATCGGCGGCGCGCCGGAGGGCCCCCTGCTGGTGCTGGTGGACAGCCGGGGCGCCCTGCGCACGGTCTGGCAAGGCCCCTTCCCGGCCACGCCGGCCGCCATCGCCGTTTTGGTGGCCAAGGCGGAGGAAGCCGAAGGCCATCCCTTCGCCACCGGCGGCGGGCACCATCATCACTGAGATGTTAATGATTAAAGGGCGCAAGGGCCTTGTCGTCCCCCAGGCGCGCAGGTCGCTACCCCCAAACCCGTATTCCCGGTGACATACCCAATCCGGAATCGGGCCCTGAGGCTTGCCCGACAGCAGACCGCACCCTATCCGAATCCGTCATTTCATGAACAACGACAGCGGATTTGGAACGATCATGACGATCTCTTCTCGTTATCATTCCATTAAGGCAAGGAACTACCGGGCAGTACTGATGGTGGCCCTGCCGTTATTGGCGGCGACCCCGGCGCTGGCCGCCGGCGACGTGCCCGGTTCCAAGGACCATCCGCTGGTCTCGCGCTTCGCCGGCGCCACCATCACCGCCTATGAACACAAGGACTTCGATGAGGCCTTCCTGCCCGACCGGCCGGTGAAGGACGAAGACAAGGCCGAGGGCCTGCACCTGGAAGGCAAGGTGACCCGCGTCTGGTACACCATCGCCGCCGGCAAATCGACGCTGGAGGTGGAGCGCAATTATCAGGACGCGCTGCAGAAGGCCGGCTTCCAGATGATGTTCCGCTGCGCCAAGGAAGAATGCGGCGACGATTTCCAGCGCCTGGTCATCAACTCCGGCAAGGTGCTGACCCCAGGCAAGGGCAGTGCCGCCTTCGGCGGCGCCCACCGCACCATTCTGGCAAAGCTGCCCCGGCCAACCGGCGACGCCTACGTCTTCCTGCACATCATGGAAGACAACTCCAACCAGCGCACCCTGGTGAATGAGGAGGTGGTGGAGATCCAGCCCATGCAGACCGGCCAAGTGCAGATCATGGACAGCGGCACCATGAAGAACAGCCTGGCCAGCAGCGGCAAGGTCGCGCTCTACGGCATCTACTTCGACACCGACAAGGCGGAGGTGAAGCCGGAATCCAAGGCCCAACTGGATGAGATGGCCAAGCTGCTGAACAGCAACCCGGCCCTGAAGGTCTACATCGTGGGCCACACCGACAGCCAGGGGCAATTCGCCCACAACCTGGACCTGTCGCAGAGGCGGGCGGACGCGGTGGCGCAATCCCTGACCGGCACCTACCACATCGCGCAAGGGCGCCTGGCGGCCAAGGGCGTCGCGTCGCTGGCCCCCATCACCACCAACGACAGCGACGACGGCCGGGCGCAGAACCGGCGGGTGGAACTGGTGCAGCAGTAGCTGGGATCAGGCGGTGCCGGTGTCGGCCCTCGTCCCTCTTTGGGAAATGGATATTTCCGCTGTGGAGCTATTGGCGGCACCCATAGATACCGGCACCCACCCCCGCCGAACCCATCGGTTTCATCCATACATGCAATGGATAGGAACGGTTTTTAACGGCGCGGCCGGCCCCCTAGATTTCAGGCTGGATCGCCCCACGAGAGAGGGCGGAACCCTACTCGGGAGACGAACGCCTCATGAATATCATCGGACCGGACGCCCTGGTGTTCGGGGTCGACGATGTCGACGCCTGCAGCCAATACCTGACGGATTACGGCCTGATGCCGACCGGTGACGGCCGGTTCGAGGCGCTGGACGGCACCTGCGTCATCATCCGCGCCGTCGACGACCCCCGCCTGCCACCGGCCATCGGCCCCGCCCCGTCCATCCGCGAGATCGTCTACGGCGTCGGGGATACCAAGACGCTGGAGGCCATCGCCGCCGAACTGTCCAAGGACCGCGAGGTGCGCCGCGGCGAGGGCGGCAGCGTGCACGCCGACGACGATTCCGGCTTCCACCTCAGCTTCGCCCTGACCATCCGCCGGCCCTTCACCGCGCCCGCCGACCTGACCAACGCGCCCGGCCACCCGCCCCAGCGCGGACCCAACCTGCTGGGCATTGACGTCGACATGAAGGTGGAGCCACGCACCCTGTCGCACGTCGTGCTGTTCGTGCCCAATATGGAGGAGGCGGAAGCCTTCTACGTGAACCGCCTGGGCTTCCGCCTGACGGACAAGTTCACCGGCGTCGGCCCCTTCCTGCGCCCAGCCGGGACCGAGGATCACCACACCCTGTTCCTGATCCAGACCCCGCCGTTCATGAAGGGGGTGGAGCATTTCACCTTCCACCTGGGCAGCGGGACGGAGGTGCTGCTCGCCGGCACCCAGTTCCAGGCCAAGGGCTACACCAGCTTCTGGGGTCCCGGCCGCCACCTCTTCGGGTCCAACTGGTTCTGGTACTTCAACAGTCCCCTGGGCTGCCACGTGGAGTATGACGCCGACATGGACCTGCACGACGACAGCTGGGAGACCCGCCACCGCCCGATCGGCGCCGACACGTCGCAGCTGTTCCTGTTCACCGCGCGGGAGAAGTGGTTCCCCAGCGGCCCGCCCCCCAAGGGCGGCGCGCACTGAGATGGCCACCGTGCCGCAAGCCCCCGGGGAAAGCACCCCGGGGGACGCACCCGCCCCGCCCCCTCGCACCCCGCTGTGTCCCCTGGACGCCCTGCCGCCAGTGGGCCACGCACGGGGGTTCGACCCGGCAAAATCCGGCCGCGATACGGTGTTCGCGCTGCGCCGCAACGATGGCATACGGGTCTACCATAACCACTGCCCCCACCAGGGCGTGCCGCTGGAATACCGCAAGGACCGCTTCCTGTCCGGTGATGGCCAGCGCGTCCTCTGCTACGCCCACGGCGCCCATTTTGATGCCGACAGCGGCCTGTGCACCGATGGCCCCTGCCGTGGCATGTCATTGACCTCCCTGCCCTTGGTGGTCGAGGATGGCTGGCTGTACCTGGCCCTCCCCCCCGACAGCCCCGTCCTGCGCTGATCCCGCGTCCCGGCACCGTTACCGGCACCGTCATAAGACGTTCAGCCGAAGGCGAAATGTCGCATCCCCAACCCTAAGTCGCGTCCCGTACGCTTTCCCCAAGAGCAAAACGTGCTGCAAGCGCGAAACGGGAAAAATAGGGATAAATCACCACGAAGCGACCCAGAGCGTATCGAAACGATAATCTGGGAGACTTCATATGGGATTTTGCGGCGATGCGCGGGCTTCCGCGCATGAAGGACCACGTGCGCGCGTCTTTACTGCCCTGACTCTTCTGGCCGGCACGTCGCTGGCCTCCATTCCGATGGCGTCGGGGGCCTGGGCCGCGACGGCGCCCGCCGACGCGGACAACCTCAGCGAGATCATCGTCACAGGCACGCGCCGCATCGACCGTTCGGTGGCCGACAGCCCCTCGCCCGTCGACGTCTTCACGCCGGAGGATCTGGAGCGCCAGGCGGGCAGCGACACGCAGGACCTGATCCGCACCCTGGTCCCCTCCTTCAACGTCGGCCATTTTTCCAGCGACGACGGCTCGGGCATCGTGCGGCCGCCGACCCTGCGCGGCCTGCCGCCGGATGAAACCCTGGTGCTGATCAACGGCAAGCGCTTCCACCGCTCGGCCCTGGTGCAGATCGCCGGGGACGCCCAGACCTCGGGCTCCCAGGGTGCGGATCTGAACCAGATCCCGGCCATCGCCATCAAGCAGCTGGAGGTGCTGCGCGACGGCGCCTCCGCCCAATACGGGTCGGACGCCATCGCGGGCGTCATGAACTTCACCCTGAAGGATGCCGCCGATGGCGGCAGCGTCATCGTGCAATGGGGCCAGGACTATGCCGGCGACGGCGCCACCGGCCACATCCAGGTGAATTCCGGCCTGCCCCTGGGCGACAAGGGCTTCGTCAACATCAGCGCCGAATACCAGAAGAACGACCCCACGGACCGGGGTGTGGAGCGCAGCGACGTCACCGACCTGAAGGCATCGGGCTACAACCCCGGCCCCAAGGGCTATCCGACGCCCAACCAGCGCTGGGGCGACAACGCGGTGGAGGCGGAGCGGCTGTTCATCAACAGCGGCATCGACCTGACCGACAATTCCAAGATCTACCTGTTCGGCAACTTCGGCCACAGCAACGAGAAGGAAAGCTTCTACTACCGCGACCCGGTCAGCAGCTGGCTGGGCACGACCTTCCCCCTGACCAGCGGCGGCAATTTCTCCTGGGCCAGCGTCTACCCCGGCGGCTACCACCCCTGGTTCTACCGTGACATCCTGGATAGCAGCATCACTGGCGGCTATAAGACCACGCTCAAATCCGGCCTGATCATCGACGCCAGCGCCAGCTATGGCCGGGATGAGGTGCGCTACAACCTGACCAACACGGTCAACCCCTCGCTGGGCCCCGTCAGCCCCACCCAGTTCTATGTGGGCACCCAGACGCAGGAGGAGACGGACCTTAACCTGGACCTGACCTACCCGGTCGCCATCAGCTGGCTGGCCAGCCCCCTGACCCTGGCCGGCGGCGCCGAATACCGGCGCGAGACCTATACCATCACCCCGGGCGACGCGGCCTCATACACCTCCGGCGCCTATGCCGCCTACGTGCCGGTGGGGTCCAACGGCATGCCGGGCTTCACCCCCACCGACGCCGGCCAGTTCCCGCGCAGCAACTACGCCTTCTACGCCGACGCCGAAGCGGACGTGATCAAGGATTTGAGCCTGGGCTTCGCCCTGCGTTACGAGGATTTCAGCGACTTCGGCAACACCACCAACTGGAAGGTCACCGGCCGCTACCAGCTGACCGACTGGGTCGCCGTGCGCTCCTCCGTCAATACCGGTTTCCGCGCGCCGACGCCGGGCCAGGAGAACGTGTCGAAGGTCACCACCATCTTCCAGAACGGCAACCCGGTGGAGCAGGGCACCTACCCGGTGGGCAGCGCCATCGCCCGCTATTACGGCGCCCAGGCGCTGAAGCCCGAGACATCGTTCAACATCGCCGGTGGCCTGGTCTTCGACCTACCCTACAAGGTCAACCTGACGGTCGACTACTACAACATCAAGGTCGAGGACCGCATCGGCATCACCAGCACTTATTCGGTGACGGCGGCCGACATCGTGGCCCAGCCGGCGCTGGCGGCCGTGGGTGTGGGCGGCCAGGTGAACTACTTCGCCAACGGCTTCGACACCCGCACCCAAGGTGTCGACATCGTCGCCAACAAGACCTTCGACCTGGAGACGGCTGGTGAGCTGCACGCCACGGCGGCCATGAACATCAACCACACGGTCGTCACCAAGTACAACCCCACGGTCATCGGCCTGGGCCAGGTGCAGGACCTGCAGAACGAAAGCCCGCACTACCGCGCCACGCTGACCGGCGTGTGGGACATCGGCAAGTTCAGCATCCTGGGCCGCGCCAGCTATTTCGGCGCGTGGCAGGACAACGTCAGCATCTGCGGCACCACCTGCCTGGGCCAGAACTTCGACCCCGCCTGGGTCTTCGACGCCGAGGTCTCATACAAGGTGCTGGACGACCTGACCGCCAGCATCGGCGGCCAGAACGTGGGCGACAAATACCCCGCCAAGATCCGGCCGGAGTTCGGCACCTATGGCGTCGGCCAGCAGTACTCCTTCAGCAGCCCCTACGGCTACGACGGCGGCTATTATTATGTGCGCCTGAAATACGATTTCTGATGACAGGAACCGCCCCGCCCCGGGCGTACCACCAGGGCGGGGCGTTCGTCCCCAGTCCCCTTCCTCGGGTTGGCCCCCTGGAAGGCACCTCAGGGCCGCCGGACTTCCCGCCGGCGGCCCTTTTTTAGGTGACAGAAATAGCGGGAGCGCCATCGGAGAAAGGGAATCCCACCCTTCGTCAAGGGAACGCGCCCAGCCCACGACTGATCGGCACCCAGCCTCCGACGATACGGCATTGAATGAGGCCAATCTTAAGACAATGTTAACGATTATCTTTGGTTTATTACTTTGAAATAGGCGCCGATTTGTAAATCGAATCCCACCGAGAACATATCCGTTGGTATATGATCAAGGCAATTAACCATTCTCCCTTGATCTGGATCACCTTATAACGATCCTACCTATGTATTTTTCCCTGGATAGACGCCGACTTCGCCGGCCCCCATGATCCAGGAAGCTGCCATGCGTTTCAAATCCTTACAAACCAAGATCAGTTTACTTTCCGCCCTGTGCGTCTTGGGAGCGACGGGCGCCCTGGTTGGCTATGGACTGGTCGCGTCCAGCAACACCAAGGCCTTCGTTGGTGAGCAAGTCGGGGAACTGACGGATAGCAAGACGCGGGAGGGTCTGCAGACCCTGGCCTCCACCCAGGCCGGCATCATCCGCTCCACCCTCGATGGGGCGTTCGACAGCGCCCGTGACATGGCCCGCACGTTCGAGGTTCTGGCCAACGCCCAGGACAAGGTCGGCACCGCGCCAGCCCTGCGGCGCGCGCAGTTCAACGCCGTCCTGCTGAATGTCCTGAAGGCCAACCCCCGGTTCAACGGGACCTACAGCGCCTGGGAGCCCGATGCCCTGGACGGCCAGGACACCGCCTTCAAGGACCGGCATGACGTGGGTTCCGACGCCACGGGACGCTTCCTGCCCTATTGGACACGCGACGCCTCGGGCCATGTCGCGATCCAGCCGCTGGTGGAATATGACAGCCATGAGCTGCATCCCAACGGCGTCATGAAGGGCGGCTGGTATATCGGGCCCCAGGGCGGCGGCGGCGAAAGTATCCTGGATCCCCTGCCCTACATCGTGCAGGGCAAGAACGTCTATCTGGCCACCATGTCGGTGCCAATCACGATCGACGGCAAATTCCGCGGCGTCGCCGGTGCCGACTTCGACCTGTCGTTCGTGCAGCAACTGGCCGAACAGGTGAAGGCCTCCGTCTTCGGCGGCAAGGCGTCGGTCACCATCATCAGCCATATGGGCCTGATCGTCGCGTCCAGCGAACATCCGGACGCCATCGGCAGCTCCTTCGAGCGCTTCGACCACAACTGGCAGGCCGACCTGGCGGTCATCCAGGCCGGCAAGCAGCAGGTGACGATGGACGCGGCGTCCAACTCCATCAAGGCGTTCGCCCCCATCACCCTGGGCCGGACCAAGACGCCCTGGTCCGTGCTGGTGGACGTGCCGCGGGCGGTGGCGATGGCGGAGGCGACGGCCCTTGACGGCGCGCTGCAGCGGCGCGGCAACCGCGACACGGCGCTGCAGCTGGTCGTGGCCCTGGCCATCGCCGCCGGCGCGGTTGGCGGCATGTGGTTCGTCGCCCGTGGCATCGCCCGTCCCATCCGCGCCAGCGCCCACTTCGCCGAGGACGTCGCCGCCGGCCGGGCCGACAAGGATCTGGTGGTCGATCAGTTGGACGAGACCGGAACCCTGGCGCAGGCCCTGAACAAGATGGCGGCCGACCTGAAGCGGGCCGAGGAGGAACGCGGCGCCATGCAGGCCGCCGCCGAAGCGGAACGGCGCGAAACCTTGGGCCGGATGGCGAGCGAGCTGGAGGCCAGCGTCAAGGCGGTGGTGGCCAGCCTGGGCGGCGCCGCCCAACAGATGGGCGGTGCCGCCACCAGCATGACCGCCACGGCGGACCAGACCAACAGTCAGGCCAACCTGGTCGCCGAAGGCTCGCAAGAAGCCAGCGCCAATGTGCAGACAGTCGCCGCCGCCACCGAGGAACTGTCCGTCTCGATCAAGGAGATCGCCAGCCAGGTGGCCAAGTCCACCACCATCGCCACGGACGCGGTGCGCACGGCGGACGCGGCCAACGTCCAGATCATGGGGTTGACCACAGCGGCCGAGAAGATCGGCAACGTGGTGGAGCTGATCTCCTCCATCGCGGGACAGACCAACCTGCTGGCGCTGAACGCCACCATCGAGGCGGCACGGGCGGGTGACGCCGGCAAGGGCTTCGCCGTCGTGGCGTCGGAAGTGAAAAGCCTGGCCAACCAGACGGCCAAGGCGACCGACGAGATCGCCCAGCAAATCGCCAACATGCAGCAGGTGGCGCGGGAATCGGCGACCAGCATCCAGGGCGTGGGCCGGGTGATCGAGGAGATGCGCAGCATCACCACGGGCATCGCGTCGGCGGTGGAGGAGCAGAACGCGGCCACGGCCGAAATCGCCCGCAATGTTCAACAGGCGGCCAGCGGAACGCAGGAGGTCACGGTCACCATCCAGGGCGTCACCCAGGCCGCCGCTGACACGCGGGAGGCGGCAAGCCAGGTCATGAAGGTCTCTGGCGAGATTTCCCACGAAACCGGGCGCTTGGGTCAGGCCGTCGACGGCTTCCTGGCCAAGATCCGGGCGGCCTGACATGGCGCGCGTCCGGCCCGGGGACCCTGTCGAAGGCAGGCCGGGGCCGGACGTGACGTCTCTGCGGATGATGCCGCATCATCACCCAAACCGTTAGCGTGCCATCGCATCCTTCGATTTCCCAAATGACTGTCCCCACGTCAGGGTGCCCCGGTGCGTATCGTTGGTGCTTGAAGGCCACCGGCGGACGGCACCACCTACCCGGCCAGAACTTTGAATACGCATCGAACTTAGATGCCGGGAATTCATAAGATTTTGGAGGATCGAGCCGTCAACATTAGCGAATAGAATGCGGGAGATGGGCATATTATTTGTCAAAATAACTTACACAATTAGTATTTACTTAGATGCCATAGATATAATTTTTTTCGCCACCAGGTGAACATAAGTACTTGGATTGTCGGAATTTTGCCCGTTTAATAAAGATAATGCATTTTCGGATCTCTGTATCGCAATCTCCACGTTTCCAACAATTCTCGGCATCAAATCATATCTCCCCTTAGAGTATTCCGGCATATATCCCTTAATCTTTGATATTAAAGATTCGCAGCATGACTTTCCACCCGCCGCCACAAAAGGCTTTGTCGTAAACTCAAAATGCAAAAGCACCCAATATTCGAAGCAAGGTATCGATTTAACGGCAGTCACCTTCAAGGTGCCTCGTTTTTTTCTTGAAATACCGTCTATTTTTGCGCAAGCCGCTTCTAGATTTTTTTCTCGCTCTAGGGTACCTTCTTTATCAAAGACGCAGAATATATTTTCATACGGGCCGTCGTCTTTGTTGCACTCAAGCGCAAACTGCAGCACACTACATGGGTCAGTTCCAGAAACTCCTCCAGAGCCTTTTATTATCACATTACGTGCACGATACTGCCTCGCTAGCGCGTTGAAATAATTTGGCTCAGTTTTAAGGCCCTCGCAAACCACGAGTATTCGACCTAAAGGTTCCCTCGAAGGCAAAGATCTCGAAAGTTCTTTTTGCTGCTTTGGATTTCTCGATAAAATATGCCCCCTATTCTTCATATTCCTCAACACTCCTAATATGCGGGATTCCGCCATATCTTCCGGCTAGGTACGCTTTATGTATAGCGTCATTTTTTCGTATTTTAAATGAGGATAAAGGAAAGAGCTGAGTGGCAAAATTCTCGTCCTTTTCAGTAAGATAAATCTGGTCGTGATGCAAGAGACGGTGAATCATCATACCTGCCTCATGAGAAGTGAAGAGTATCTGACCAGATCCCCTATTTATATCAGGGCGATAGAAAAGGGAAATAAGATGTTGAAAAGCCAAAGAATGAAGATTATTGCTTGGTTCATCAATCACAAGAATATATCCATTCTCTAAAGTTTCAATAATTGCTGACGCCATAGAGAAAAGTCTCTGAGTTCCATCAGACTCTTCCGCGATGGGCAAATAAACCATTTTACCAGACTTGTTTTTTCTCCCAAAGAAAATATCTGCCATCTTAGAATTTGTGTATTTTTTAAGACTTTCTTTGAAATCTTCGGTGAATATAGAAAGAGATGACTTAGGAATTTCCCTCTCATCAACTCTTATGTCCTGAACATCTATGTCAATTTCATTCAGAAAACGTACAATCTTTTTCGAGAACTCGGGAGATTGGCACCGCCTAGCCGTATGGAGAGTCATATCTACAGAGCCCTGCAGAACGCGTAATCTCATTTTGAACCAGCTAAATGCATTGAGAAAGTAGTCCGCATTCAACTGAATTGCAGTGGAGAGAAATAATGCATTTTCCCTAGTGGAGGTTTTCCACACCTCCTTTTGACCTTTTATATTCTGATTTATGTACCAGTTATAATCTCCAACTGATTCATCATATGACCGCTCAAACCACCGTTGCGAGCGCCCCTCATTTGGAGAAGCATAAAGCCACTCTTCCCAAACTTTATGCCTATCAACTACAAATCCATATTGATACCTAATGCCGTCAGATAAAAAAACAATTTCAAACTGACTTCTACCATCTCCATCATCTATATCATAAGCAAAGCTGTTGACATTGATAGCATCTCCGCTTTGAGAATCTTTTGCAGATCCAATTACAAACATCCGCATAAAGCTAAACGCGTTAATGATATTCGATTTTCCGGTGCCGTTTGCGCCGTAAATCCCGACCGCCTTTAGTATATACGGAACGGTTCGATGCCCCGTCTCAAAACTATAATGTCTACGCACGTCTGAAGAGCTACCTGCAGCCATCGAAATGGATTGGGTGGAGGAAATTGATCGGTAGTTAGAGACGGAAAACTCAATCAGCATTTTATCCCCATACCCATCCACATTAAGCGTCCTATTTTGCACATTCTATGCGAAATTGCCTCATAAAATGCCTTGTCCCTATTTCCAAAAGCCAATTATCACCCAAACCGTTAGCGTGCCATCGCATCCTTCGATTTCCCAAATGACTGTCCCCACGTCAGGGTGCCCCGGTGCGTATCGTTGGTGCCTGAAGGCCACCGGCGGACGGCGGGAGGGAAATCGAAGGACGGGCACCAGCCATGCCCCACAGGCGGCCGGCGCGGCACCGCCACCATCCCACCGTCCAGCCCAGTGCCCAGGCCCAGCGCCCCTATCGCGACCAGAGGCCAGGACCCCATGTTCGAATACTTCCCCAAGAATTACGTCTGGAACCTGTCGGTGGACATCGCCATCGAGTCCGGCGCCCAGATCGGTGAGATCGATGAGATGTGTCGGCCGCTGCGCGACGCGGCGGCGCGGGGGGAGGATACCGGCACGGGGGAGTTCCTGAAGCACTGGGTGGCCATGGCCGACAAGCTGGTGGACCTGGCCGCCGAGGATGAGGCCCGGGGCCGCAACTTCTCCGCCGGCACCAAGCTGCAGCGTGCCGCGCTCTATTATACGACGGCGGAGCGCATGCAGGGCCACGGGCACCCGGGCCGCGCCGCCACCTACGCCAAGGCGCAGGACAGCTTCCGCCGCGCCATGGCGCTGGGCAAGGAGAACGCCGAGCGTATCGAGATCCCCTATCAGGGCGGCGTCATCGCCGGCCTGTACACCCGGGCGCCGGGGCCGGGGCCGAAGCCGGTGGTCGTCTACGTCAACGGCCTGGATAGCTGCAAGGAGCTGCTGTACTGGTCCCGCCTGCCGCAGGCGCTGCTGCGCCGGGGCGTCTCCACCCTATGCATCGACCAGCCGGGCAGCGGCGAGGCCCTGCGCCTGCACAACCTGCCCGCCACCCATAAGTCGGAGGAGTGGGCGTCCAAGGTGGTGGATTGGTTGGAGACCCAGCCCGACGCTGATCCCAAGCGCATCGGCCTCACCGGCATCTCCCTGGGCGGCTATTACGCCCCGCGCGCCGTGGCGTTCGAACCGCGCTTCGCCCTGGGCGTCGTCTGGGGCGCCAATCACAACTGGGCAGAGGTGCAGCACAAGCGCCTGGCGCGCGAGGGTGAGAACCCCGTGCCCCATTACTGGGCCCATGTCAGCTGGGTGTTCGGCGCCAAGGACATGGACGACTTCTTCGCCAAGGCCGAGGGCATGAACCTGAACGGCGTGGTGGAGCGTATCAAGGTGCCCTTCCTGGTCACCCATGGCCAGAACGACCGCCAGATCAGCCTGGACTACGCCCACCAGACCTATGACCAGCTGGTCAACAGCCCCAAGCGGGAGCTGAAGATCTTCACCCCGCGCGAGGGCGGCATCGAGCACGTGGGCGTGGACAACATGTCCTACGGCCGCGACTACATCGCCGACTGGATCGCCGAGACATTTGATGGCCAGGTGGGTTGAAGGGGAGAGCAACGATGAAGTTCGCCACCCTGCCCAATGGGACGCGTGACGGCCGTGCCTTGACCAGCAGCGGCCGTGACGGCCGCTTGGCCGTCGTGTCCCGTGATCTGCGCCGCGCCGCCTATGCCGACGGCATCGCCGCCACCCTGCAGGATGCCATCGAACACTGGGACGAGGTCGCCCCGGCGCTCCAGGCCCTCTACGACGCCGTCAACATCGGCCGCGACACCTTCCCGTTCGACGCCGCCCAGGCCCTGGCGCCCCTGCCCCGCGCCTGGCAATGGCTGGACGGTTCCGCCTATCTCAGCCATGGCGAGCTGATGGCCAAGGTGTTCAAGATCGAGAACGTCCAGGGGGCGGAGCCCCTGATGTACCAGGGTATCTCCGACCGTTTCCTGGGGGCGACGGCCGACGTGGCCCTGCCGTCGGAAGCGGACGGCATCGATTTCGAAGGGGAATTCGGTGTCATCACCGGCCCCGTGCCGCTGGGCGTGACGGCGGAGCAGGCGTTGGCCCATGTGCGCCTGGTGGTGCAGATCAACGACTGGTCGCTGCGCGTGCTGGCGCCCCGCGAGATGAAGACCGGCTTCGGTTGGGTGCAGGCCAAGCCGCCCTGCAGCGTGGCCCCGGTGGCGGTGACGCCGGACGAGCTGGGAGAAGCCTGGCGGGAGGGCCGCGTGCACCGGCCGCTGGATGTCTGGTTCAACGGCGCCCGCTTCGGCGCGGCGGACGGCGGGGCCATGGCCTTCGGCTTCCACGAGTTGATCGCCCACGCCGCCCGCACGCGGGATCTGTGCGCCGGCACCGTCATCGGCTCCGGCACCGTGTCCAACGACAGCTACCGCACCGTGGGGTCCAGCTGCATCGCCGAGCGGCGGGGCATCGAGATCCTGGACGAGGGGGAGCCCAAGACCCCCTTCATGCGCTATGGCGACCGGGTGCGCATGGAGGTGAAGCTGGCCGACGGCGCCAGCGTCTTCGGCGCCATCGACCAGCAAGTGGTGCCGGTGCGGCGCTGATCAGGGCGTGCCCTCGCCCTGGCGGGGGTTGCGGGGGTGCGTCCAAGGCCAGCGGTAGGCGTCCTGCGGCTTGGCCGGAATGGGCGCGTCCTCACGCACCAGGGGATGATAGCCCCCGCCGTCCTGACGCCCCAGGGCCGCCAGTTTCGCGGCGGTATCGGCGCTGGGCGCGAAGGCCTGGTCGGCCAGGGCGTCCACCACCGGATGGACCGCCAGGCGCTGCAGCAACGGGGAATTGCCCTGGACCGGCGTGCGGTGGTCGGCCACCAGCGGGCAGGCCGCCCCCTTGGGCAGGTTCAGCGTGCCGGAGTTGGCCTGGAAGAAATAGCGCCCGGCCGTGGCCGGCGTGTGGGCGTAGAGGTCCGCCGCCATGCGCTGGTCGTTCACGGCATCGCCGTCATAAACCTGCCAAGCGCGGATGAGTCCGGTCGGCAGGCTGGCAAGATCTGCATCGCTGGTGCCGTAGCTGTACCAGGGCGCCAGCATCAGAATGAAGCCGCCCCGGCTGCCCCACCCCCGATCCACGAAGGCGCGGCTGGCCAGGAAGGGCACCGCCCCGCCACCGAAGGAATGACCGATGATGCCCGCGCGGCTGAGGTCCATGGCCACCCCTTCCGCCGCCACCGCCGCCGCGAAGCCGTCCCACACGGCGTCGTAGCGCTGGTCCCGCGTCGCGTCGAGGGTGGGATAGGAGGCGAAGACCACCACCGCCCCCCGGCTGACCAGGTGGCGGATCAGCCCTTCATAAAGGGTCCAGCGGTCGGCGCCAAAGCCGTGGACGAACAGGATCACCGGGCTGGGGCCGGGCGCCTGCGCCGGCAGGAAGACCTGCACCTCCCGCCCTGTAGCGGCATTCGGCACGGTATGCTGGACCAGGGCATAGGGCCCATCGACCCCCACCGGCATTCCCCGCGGCGGCACCGCGCCATCGCAAGCCGCCGGCGCCGCGTGCTTATCCCCCCGCAGCGCCTTCACTCCCTGCCGCGCCGCGAAGAAGCAGCCGGCACACAAGGGCAGCAAGGCCGCCAGCACCACCCCCTGCGCGGCCCGCCGCGCCATCGCCCGCTTCATCACGATGCCCTCTCCCAACCCTGGTTACCGGGGTGGTACGGGCGCGCAAGCGGAAAGTTTCCGAGGGACAAACACCTCTTCCTGATTTAAACTAGTCTTTCAACCAGTCTGGAAATGGCCATGTCCACTGTAGGCGCTTTTGAAGCGAAGACCCATTTGGCCGCTCTGCTCGATAAGGTGGAAGCGGGCGAAGAGGTGATTATCACGCGCCACGGTCGTCCCGTCGCCAAGCTTAGCCCGATCGACGGCGGCAAGGACATCGCCTCCGCACAAGCAGCGGCGGCCGCGCTGGCGGCTTTACGCCACTCAATCGCGGCCAAGAACCAAGCTCCCTTCACAGCCGCCGAGTTGAACGAGTATCGCCTTGACGGTCGCCGATGACCCTGTGCGTCATCGATAGTTCCGCCGCCCTGGCCTGGGTATTGCCGGAGGAAACGAGCCCAGCGGCGCAGGCCCTGCTTGAACGGATCATCCAGGATGGAGCACTGGCGCCACCTCTATGGCGTATTGAAGTTGCCAATGTCTTGGCCATGGCGGAGCGCAGGGGCCGCATTTCGGCATCAGACCGGCAAAACGCGCTGAAACAGCTTGGCCGTTTGCCCATTGCTTTCGATGACGATGGCAATGCCAGACTGTGGGATGCCGTCTCCAACCTCGCCTTGCGTCACGGGCTCTCCGTCTATGACGCCATCTATTTGGAACTGGCGCTCAGGTCGGGTCTGCCGCTGGCCACTTTTGACAAGGCGCTACGCCAGGCAGCCTCCTCGAGCGGCGTTCCTCTGATGCTGCCCTGAAGACTTCCAGCAGTCGGGCCCTTCTCAGCCATCTTCCCCCACCCGCCGCAACAGCACCGGGCCCGTCGCGTCGGCGCCCAAGCGGTCGTAGGGGTTGCGCAAGGGGCAGTCGCCCAGCGACAGGCAGCCACAACCGATGCAGGTTTCCAGCTGGTCGCGCAGTTGCACCAGGCTGTCGATGCGCCGCTGCAGCATGTCCTTCCAGCCGCTTGACAGGCGGCGCCAATCGGCCTGGGTGGGGGTGCGCCCGTCCGGTATCGTGCCCAGGGCGACATGAATGTCCGCCAGGGCGATGCCGGCGCGCTGGGCCACGCGGATGATGGCGATGCGGCGCAGCACATCGCGCGGATAGCGGCGCTGGTTGCCGCTGCTGCGGCTGGCGGTTATCAGGCCCTTGGCCTCGTAGAAATGCAGGGTGGAAACGGCGACACCGGCGCGTTTCGCCACCTCCCCCACGGAAAGTTCACGTTTCAGTTTGGCGGGGGGCAGCTTTGGCGAAGCGGGCATGGGCAGACCTGAACCTGAATAATGGATGAGGTTTTATAGGGCCCGCCGATAAACGGGTGCAAGGATGCGACGACAGGACGGCGCCACCGCCCGCCAGCGGGCCTCTTTCTCATCCGCGGCATCTCGCCACCGTGGCAATTAGGCAGAATATTGCCCTTAAGGCATAATCACGGCGGCCAAGAACCATTCGTTGTAAGTATAAATTACATAATTCTGTAATATTATCGCGCCCATTCCGAAATCAAAACTTAATTTGCCGCACTGCGGTAGCGTGGCTATTACCCCAGCAATTTCATGACCCTGGGGAAAGAAATGCAAATCCGTCATTTATTGACATCGGCCGCCGCCCTGGCGCTGATGGCCGGCTTGACCCTGCCCGCGTCGGCCCAGCAGGCACCCGACGCGGCGGCGGCTGACACCGATCAGATGCAGGAGGTCATCGTCACCTCGTCCCGCCGCTCCGCGTCGGAAATCGAGCTGCCAACGCGTGAGATCCAGGCCATCATGCCCGGCGTGAATGCCGTGAAGGCCATCAACATGCTGCCGGGCGTCATCTTCCAGAACGCCGATCCGTGGGGCAACAACGAGCAGAACTCCTCGCTCTACATCCACGGCTTCAACGCCCAGCAGCTGGGCTACACCCTGGACGGCGTGCCGCTGGGCGACCAGTCCTACGGCAACTACAACGGCCTGTCGCCGCAGCGCGCCATCATCAGCGAGAACATCGGCCGCATCAGCCTGGCATCAGGCGCCGGTGACCTGGGCACCGCCTCCACCAGCAACCTGGGCGGCACGCTGGCCGTGTTCTCCGACGATCCCAAGGCGGACGCGGGCGCGCAGGTGGAACAGGTGTTCGGCAGCTACGACACCTTCCGCACCTTCGCCCGCATCGACACCGGCGACCTGGGCGGCGGCAACAGCGGTTACGTCTCCTTCGTGCGCCAGGACTCCCGCGCCTGGGACTTCAACGGCCAGCAGGGCGGTTACCAGGTCAACGGCAAGTTCGTCCACGCCGGCGACAAGGGCACGCTGAAGGCCTTCTTCGACTGGTCGGACAAGGTCGAGCCCAATGAGGACGCGACCTCCATCGCCGCCAACCAGGCCTACCAGCCCTACACCCGCCCCTTCCTGTACCCGGACCTGGCCAAGGCGCTGACCTACGTCGACGCCAAGGGCAACACCCCGGCGGCCCTGGGCGCCAACTATTCCAACTACTTCAGCGCGGCGCAGCGTACCGACTATCTGGGCTACGTCAGCTATGACTACCAGTTCAGCGACGATCTGGTCTGGCACAACCAGGTCTACTATCACCATGACGACGGCCGCGGCATCGTAGCATTGCCGATCAGCGGCGCCGCCTCGGTGTTCAAGGTCTACTACCCGACCCAGGACCTGAAGACCGTGCTGGGCAACACCGGCTATGGCGTCCGCACCACGGAATACACCATCGACCGCGAGGGCGTGCGGTCCAACGCCACCTACACCCTGGGCGATCACCAGATCGAAGGTGGAGTGTGGTGGGAGCATAACGAGACCACCACGGCGCGGCGCTGGTACCAGTTGTCGCTGACCAACCCGCTGACGCCCTATGACGTCCCCGACAACGCGCTGTTCACCCAGGTGGAAAGCAAGATCACCAACGACGTGATCCAACCCTACCTGCAGGACCAGTGGCAGGTGCTGCCGACCGTGAAGCTGCAGGCCGGCTTCAAGGCCAGCCTGCAGTTCGCCGACGGCAAGATGCCGGTGCAGCCGCTGTCCGGTTCCTACAGCGGCACCACCGTGAACCTGCCGCAGGGGCAGATCGACACCAAGGAAGGCTTCCTGCCGCAGGTGGGCGCCCTGTGGGACATCACCAGCACCGACCAGCTGTTCTTCAACATCCAGAAGAACCTGCGCCAGTACATCACCTACGGCCTGGGCGGCGCCTCGCCGTGGAGCCTGGGCAACCAGGCTGCCTTCGACCTGTTCAAGAAGACCGGCAACCCCGAAACCTCATGGACGTATGAGGCCGGCTGGCGCGGCGACCACCCGGTGGACCTGGGCTTCATCACCGGCATCGGCGGCCAGATCAACTACTACCACGTCGATTTCAGCAACCGTCAGCTGCTGATCAGCCCGAACTCCACCCTCACCAGCTTCGTGGGCGGCGTCGGCATCCTGCAGAATGTGGGCAGCGTCACCACCGACGGCGTGGACGTGGCCGCCACCGTGCATCTGGGCGACCACTTCTCGGTCTATGACGCCCTGTCCTACAACCACTCCCAGTACGACCAGAACTACGTCAGCGGTGCCAGCACCGTGCAGACCGCGGGCAAGCTGATCCCCGGCGATCCGGAGTGGATGAACCGCTTCATCGTCAGCACCAACTACGACGCCTTCGGGGCCAAGGTCAGCGGCGAGTACTACGGCAAGCGCTACGCCACCTACACCAACGACCTGTGGGTCCCCTCCTACTGGCAATTCAACCTGGAGGCCAGCTACGACCTGGGCGCCATCGCCCCGGGCGTGAAGTCCTCCTCCATCGCCCTGAACGTCACCAACCTGATGGACAAGAAGGCGGCCAGCACCATCACCGTGGGCTCGGCCTCCGGCACCTACGCCATCTACCCGCTGGCCCCGCGCCAGTTCTTCGTCACCCTGAAGGCCGGGTTCTAAGTCCGTCGTCTGCCTATTTGTGTCGAAGGGGACCGGCGGCCGTCCGGTCCCCTTTTTCATTAGAGGTCATCCATAATGACGCGGCAGCAACATCAAGCTGGCGTCGTTCCTGTGAGACGGTCGCAATACCATTTAAGCTAAATGGAATTATAGATATTCTCTACATTGGCCGGTACGGGCCATGACTCATTCCATCAAAGAGAGAATTATGCGGAAGATTTTATCGATCATCACTGTTTCGGCAATGATATCCACGGCAGCTTCGGCTGGCACGGCATGGAATACCCACATTACCTACATACGTGTGACGAATAATGGATACGTGCTATTCAACGTTTCGAATCATTCCAACGACACGCCTGCCTGCGCTGCCGCCTCGAATGGCGGATTCGTATTCAATGCCAATACCCCCGCCGGGCAGGCTCAGATGTCTTATTTCATGACCCAAGTCACCACGGGCAAGGTCTTTAGCGTTGTTGGCACCGGCGATTGCGCTACGTGGGGCGGTTTTGAAACGGTGGGCTATTTCGATGCCAACAACTGAACCAGCCCAACATGGGCCCAAAAGGCACCAGCCTTTCCTCCCCCTGGAACACAACGCCCTTCCTGCCTACATTGCTCCGGACCCAAGTTCGTTCCGGTGGATCCCATGGACAAGTTGCAGGCGATGCAGGTCTTCACCCGCATCGTGGAAGTGAACAGTTTTTCCAAGGCGGCGGACACGCTGGGCCTGCCCCGGGCGTCCGTCACCACCATCATCCAGAACCTGGAGGGCTTCCTGGGCGTGCGCCTGCTGCAGCGGACGACGCGGCGCCTGAGCCTGACCCCCGATGGCGCGGCCTATTACGAGCGCGCCGTTCGCATCCTGTCCGACATCGACGAGGCGGAATCCTCCTTCGCCAACATGAAGAAGAACCCGCGCGGCAAGCTGCGGGTGGACATGCCGGGCGCCATCGGCCGGCTGCTGGTCATCCCCCGCGTCCATGAGTTCCGCCGGCAATATCCCGACATCGACCTGATGATCGGCATGGGCGACCGGCCGGTGGACCTTGTGCAGGATGGCGTGGACTGCGTGGTGCGCGTGGGTCATCTGCAGGACAGCAGCCTGATCGCCCGGCGCGTGGGCGTGTTCCAAGGCGTCACCTGCGCCAGCCCCGCCTACATCGCCGCCTACGGCGTGCCGGAAACGCTGGAGGATCTGGAGCGGCACCAGGCCGTGAACTATTTCCACAGCCGCACCGGCAAGATCGTGGACCTGTCCTTCATCGTGGAGGGCGAGGTGCAGGAGGTGAAGGCCGCCGGTCCCGTGGCCGTGAACGACGCCGACGCCTACCTCACGTGTGGGTTGGAGGGGCTGGGCATCATCCAGCCGCCCTATTTCATGGCCAAGCCCTACCTGCTGTCCGGTCAGCTGAAGGAACTGCTGCCCCGATGGAAGCCGGAGCCCATGCCCATCTCCGCCGTCTATCCCCATAACCGCCACCTGTCGCCCAAGGTGCGGGTGTTCGTGGATTGGATCGCCGACCTGTTCGACAGCTGCCCGCTGTTCAACGGCCAGGCCCCCGGCCTCTGCCCGGAAAAGCCGCCCGCCCCGGTCACGGTCGATGCGGAGGATGAGGAGAAGTGCCTGATCTGCGCGTGAGGGTGCGCCTGGGCAAGCCGGTCGCCCGCCTGATGCCCATGGCCGCCTCCCGACAACCGATCGCGCTGGCCCTATGCAGGCGTTGACCGGAAGCATGCCGCCGCAAGCACAGTCCGCTGAGGCCTTCGTCCGCGCCATGCGGGATGACGACCGGTATTGATGCTGTATCTCGACACATCACTACTGGTCACGGCCTTGACGAGTGAATCCGCCTCGGAGCGAGTCCAGGCATGGCTGAGCCGACAGGACGCCATTGCGCAACTGCGGCGCGGACAATGGACCACCGTCCTGCCGATTATGCGGTTTTTTCTAAACAGACTATTCGCATTATCGCGTATTCCGCCTGGAGCGGCGTTCGCTATGATGGAACCGTTGCTGCAGTGCCGGTCACGGACCGGTCGGCGGCCCGGATCCGGGGGATGCTCCTGGGGTCCGCCCTTCGCGAAACCGCCCCGTTCGGGGCCCCAACCTAGTCTCGCGGCCTGATCGTCCTTTTCCATTGGAGAAGGGCGCGGACGCGTTGTCCCTGGCGTGACCCGTGGTCTTGGCAGTCTCCGGTCCCGCCGCCCCTTGCCTGATGCCGGTATCCTTGCCGGAACCCGCGGCCGATACCGCCGCCCGCATCCGCGCCGATTTGACGGCGGGAAACGGGACGCGACCGCCGCAGTTCTCGGCGTATGCCTGGCGTCACCTGTTCGTAAGGAGTTCGTCCGATGGCCGCACCGACCTTTGATGTCCAGAACAGCCTGACGCTTCCCACGTCATTGGTGGGGGAGGCGCCTGCCTCCAGCCACCTGCTGACCTTGGACGCCCGTATGACCCTGGCCGTCCTGGCGGCCATGGGCACCGGCCTGTCCCTGTTCGCCGGGCTGGCGCTGTGCGACCTGTTCCCCTTCATTGGCGTCATGCTGCGGGGTTTCTGAGCAACGCCGGTTCCTGACAAATCGCCTGCACGCGTACCGCGGCGCACCAGTCGCGGTGCGCGTTGCCGTCTCCGGCGCACATGATTGTTCTGACAATCCGAATTGTGTAGCAGCGAAACACTGATTTATTCGCCACAACACCCCTCATACAGTCCACCCTGTCATAAACCAGGAGGGACGCGCCCGCGTCCGTGTGAAATGTCCAGGCCATCGCGCCATAATCCCTGTGAAACAACCGCCAGCGGCCCGGATGAGGTGACCGTGTGCGAGACGCGCATCCCGGGCTATGCCCAGGAGGTGACCTTGCGCCTGTACCGTCCGGCCGTGGCGCGCAAGACCCTGCGGCCCTCGCTGCCGGTCGTGCTGGTGTTCCATGGCGGCGGCTTCACCAAGGGCGGGCTGGACGATGCCGATCCGGCGGCGCGCTTCATCGCCACGCATACGCCGGCCTTCGTCATTTCCGTGGGCTATTCCCTGGCCCCGGCCCACCCCTTCCCCGCCGCCCCCGGCGACGCCTACCGCGCCGCCCTGTGGGCCACCGAACACGCCAAGGACTTCGGCGGCGCCGCCAACCGCCTGGGCGTGGCCGGGTACGATGCCGGCGGGCACATCGTCGCCTCGCTGACCTTCATCGCCCGTGACCAGGGTGACGTGCCGCTGAAGGCGCAGGTGCTGATCGGCCCCATGCTGGACCCCAGCCTGACCCGGGTGGGGGACGAGACGCTGCTGAGTTCGGACATCACCATCGCCGACTGCGCCAAGTGCTACCGCGCCTACCTGCCGGAAGCGGCGCAGCGCCTGCATCCCTATGCGGCGCCGCTGGAGTCCCGGCGCCTGGCCGGCCTGCCCCCGGCGCTGATCGTCACGGCCCAGAACGACGTGCTGCACGTCGAGGCCGAGAAGTACGCGGGTCAACTGATCGGGGCCGGCGTGCCCACCGAGGTGACCCGTTTCCCCCGCGTTTCCCATGCCGACCTGGCCGCCAATCCCGCGGCCCTGGAGGCCATCGCCAACTTTCTCGGGCGTCGCCTGTAACGCCCCGCCAACGCCGTCTCAAGGAGTATCATTCCATGTCCAACACGCGCACGAAGCTGGTGCTGGCGCTGGCCGCCGGCGTCGCCCTGGTCGCCATCGGCGGCTTTTTCCTGCACGGCCCCTCCGGCGCCCAGGCCGCCTCCACCCCCGCCGCCCCGCCGGCGGCCGAGGTGGACGTGGCCCCGGTGCTGGCCCGCACCGTCGTCGACTGGCAGAGCTATTCCGGCCGGCTGGAGGCCGTGGAGCATGTGGACATCCGTCCGCAGATCTCCGGCCCCATCGTGGCCGTGAACTTCAAAAACGGCGCCCTGGTGAAGAAGGGCGACCTGCTGTTCACCATCGACCCCCGCCCGTTCCAGGCGGAGGTTGACCGCGCCGAGGCGGCGCTGGCGTCGGCGCAGTCGCGCCTGCGTTTCGCCACCACCGACCTGGAGCGCGCCCGCAAGCTGATCACCAGCAACGCCATCCCCCAGCGTGACCTGGATGATCGCGAGAACACCGCCCGCACCGCCGCCGCCGACGTGAAGGCGGCCGAGGCGGCGCTGGAGGTGGCGCGCCTGAACCTCAGCTACACCCGCGTGGTGGCCCCCGTCGACGGCCGCGTTTCCCGGGCGGAGATCACGGTGGGCAACATCGTGGCCGCCGGTGCCGCCAGCGTGCCCTTGACCACGCTGGTCTCCGTCTCGCCCATCTACGCTTCCTTCGACGTGGATGAGCAGACCTACCTGCGCTACATCGCCAGTGTGAAGGACGGCACCGCGCCGGTGCAGTTGGGCCTCGCCACCGAGGACGGCTATTCCCGGACCGGTTCGGTGGAGCATGTGGACAACCACCTGGACACCGTGTCCGGCACCATCCGCGTGCGCGCCAAGTTCGACAACGCGGACGGCCTGCTGGTTCCCGGCCTGTATGCCCGCATCAAGGTGGGCGGCAGCAGCCCGCATGAGGCCCTGCTGGTGGACGACCGCGCCATCGGCACCGACCAGGACAAGAAGTACGTCTTGGTGGTCGGCGACGACAACAAGGTCGCCTACCGCGAGGTCGCCCTGGGCGGCATGCAGGACGGCCTGCGCGTCATCACCAAGGGCCTGAAGGCCGGGGAGCGCATCGTCGTCAACGGCGTGCAGTTCGCCCGCCCCGGCGACGCGGTGAAGCCCAAGAACGTCGCCATGGCGGGCGAGAACCCCGCCACCCAGACCCGGCAGACCGCCGCCGGTTCCGCCCTGTGAGGCGCACCCCCCGAGGTGCCTGGATGAACGCCCGTTCCCTTAGAGAACAGCCATGAACATCTCCCGTTTCTTCATCGATAGGCCGATTTTCGCCGGCGTGCTGTCGGTGGCCATTTTCGTGGCCGGCCTGATATCCGTGTTCCAACTGCCCATCTCGGAATATCCCGAGGTGGTCCCCGCCACCGTGGTGGTGCACGCCCAATACCCGGGCGCCAACCCCAAGGTCATCGCCGAAGCCGTCGCCGCACCGTTGGAAGAGCAGATCAACGGCGTGGAGAACATGCTGTATATGCAGTCGCAGGCCAACAGCGACGGCAACCTGGCGGTGACGGTCACCTTCAAGCTGGGCACCAACCCCGACCTGGCCCAGCAGATGGTGCAGAACCGCGTGTCCCAGGCGCTGCCGCGCCTGCCGGAGGACGTGCAGCGCCTGGGCGTCACGACGATCAAGAGTTCCCCCACCCTGACCATGGTGGTGCACCTGATCTCGCCCAACGACCGCTACGACATGACCTATCTGCGCAACTACGCCGTCCTGAACGTGAAGGACCGGCTGGAGCGCATCCAGGGCGTGGGCCAGGTGCAGGTCTGGGGTTCGGGCGACTATTCCATGCGCGTCTGGCTGGACCCCCAGAAGGTGGCCCAACGCAACCTGACCGCCGAGGACGTGGTCAACGCCATCCGCGACCAGAACGTCCAGGTGGCGGCGGGCGTTATCGGCGCCTCTCCCTCGGTGAAGGGCGTGCCCCTGCAGTTGTCGGTCAACGCCCGCGGCCGTCTGAAGACGGAGGCGGAGTTCGGCGACATCATCCTGCAGACCACGGCCGACGGTGGCGTGACCTATCTGCGCGACGTGGCCCGGATCGAGCTGGCGGCGTCGGAATACGGCCTGCGGGCGCTGCTGGACAACAAGCCGGCCGTGGCCATGGCCATCAACCAGTCGCCGGGCGCCAACTCGCTGGCCATTTCCGACGAGGTCCGCAAGACCATGGCGGAACTGGCCACCGACATGCCGCCGGGCGTGGAATACCGCATCGTCTATGACCCGACGCAGTTCGTCCGCGCCAGCATCAACGCGGTGATCCACACCCTGCTGGAAGCCATCACCCTGGTGGTGATCGTGGTCATCGTCTTCCTGCAGACCTGGCGGGCGTCCATCATCCCGCTGCTGGCCGTGCCCGTCTCCATCGTCGGCACCTTCGCCCTGCTGCTGGCCTTCGGGTATTCCATCAACGCGCTATCGCTGTTCGGCATGGTGCTGGCCATCGGCATCGTGGTCGACGACGCCATCGTCGTGGTGGAAAACGTCGAGCGCAACATCGAGGCGGGGTTGTCGCCCAAGGAAGCGACTTACCAGGCCATGCGCGAGGTCAGCGGCCCCATCATCGCCATCGCCCTGACCTTGGTGGCCGTGTTCGTGCCGCTGGCGGCCATGAGCGGCTTGACCGGCCAGTTCTACAAGCAGTTCGCGATGACCATCGCGATCTCCACCGTCATCTCCGCCTTCAACTCGTTGACCATGTCCCCCGCCCTGGCGGCCCTGCTGCTGAAGGGTCACCATGACGGCCAGGATTGGCTGACGCGCGGCATGAACACCGTGCTGGGCCCCTTCTTCCGGGGCTTCAACAAGGTCTTCCACCGTGGGTCCCAGGCCTATGGCAACAGCGTAGGCGGCGTCATCCGGCATAAGGGCATCATGGTCGGCATTTATGTCGGCTTGCTGGGCTTGACGGTCTTCCTGGGCAACACCGTGCCCGGCGGCTTCGTGCCCGCCCAGGACAAGGAATACCTGGTGACCTTCGCCCAGCTGCCCAACGGCGCCTCGCTTGACCGGACGGAAGACGTGATCCGCAAGATGTCGGAGATCGCGATGAAGCAGCCGGGCGTGACCCATGCGGTCTCATTCCCCGGCCTGTCGGTCAACGGCTTCACCAACAGCTCCAGCGCCGGCATCGTCTTCGTCCCGCTGGAACATTACGACGATCGTCCCGGCCACATCTCGGCCGCCGAGATCGCCGCCAACCTGCGCAAGGAATACGCGGGCATCAAGGACGCCTACATCGCCGTCTTCCCGCCCCCGCCCGTCATGGGCCTGGGCACGCTGGGCGGTTTCAAGCTGCAGCTTGAGGATACGGGCGCCCTGGGCTACGAGGCCATGGCCAAGGCTTCCAACGACTTCATCGCCAAGGCCATGAAGACGCCGGAGCTGGGGCCGACGTTCTCCAGCTACCAGATCAACGTTCCGCAGCTGAACGTGGACCTGGACCGCGTGAAGGCCAAGCAGCTGGGCGTTTCGGTCAATGACGTCTTCGACACCATGCAGATTTACCTGGGCTCGCTGTACGTCAACGACTTCAACAGCTTCGGCCGCGTCTACCAGGTGCGGGTGCAGGCGGACGCCCCGTTCCGCGCCCATGCCGAGGACATCGGCCTGCTGAAGACCCGCAACGCCCAGGGCACCATGGTGCCGCTGTCATCGCTGGTCAGCGTCAGCCCGACCTATGGTCCGGAAATGGTGGTGCGGTACAACGGCTACACCGCCGCCGACATCAACAGCGGCCCGGCCCCGGGCTATTCCACCAACCAGGCCCAGGCGGCCGCGGAACGGATCGCGCATGAGGTCCTGCCCCGGGGCATCAAGCTGGAATGGACGGACCTGACCTACCAGCAGATCCTGGCCGGCAACTCCGCCCTGTGGGTGTTCCCCATCAGCGTGCTGCTGGTCTTCCTGGTGCTGGCCGCCCAGTACGAGAGCCTGACCCTGCCGCTGGCCATCCTGCTGATCGTGCCCATGAGCCTGATGTCGGCCCTGGCCGGCCTGTGGCTGACGGGCAGTGACAACAACATCTTCACCCAGATCGGCTTCATGGTGCTGGTGGGCTTGTCGGCCAAGAACGCCATCCTGATCGTGGAGTTCGCCCGTGAACTGGAAATCCACGGCAAGACCCCCGTCCAGGCGGCGATCGAGGCCAGCCGGTTGCGTCTGCGCCCCATCCTGATGACCTCCATCGCCTTCATCATGGGTGTCGTGCCCCTGGTCATGTCGACGGGGCCGGGCGCCGAAATGCGCCACGCCATGGGTGTCGCCGTGTTCTTCGGCATGCTGGGCGTGACCTTCTTCGGCTTGGGCCTGACGCCGGTGTTCTACGTCGTCCTGCGCAAGCTGGCGGGGGGCAAGCTGATCACCCATGAGAAGCTGGAACAGCCGGCCATCGGCAGCCACGCGGCGCAGCACGCCGCCGAGTGATCGCGCCCGCCGCCTTCCTCTCCCCCCTAGAAGCGGCGGTTACGATGCGGCCCAGGTTCCTTGACGGAGCCTGGGCCGTTTTTTGTGACGTCATGGTGGTATCGGTCACCGAATTATTACCGCCTTGCCCCTGGCCCACGCGGCACCCGCCTTCTATCGTCTTGACCAAACTCTCCCGACGCGCCCGACCGGAAGGCGAATGATGATGCAAGCGGCTGTGCTGTCCTCCACCACCCCCAACTCCACCCCCACAGGCGCGGTGGCCGACGCCGCCGCCGTGCGGGGCCAACTGAAGGCCTGGCTGGTGGAGCGGGCCTATCCCCTGTGGTGGGAGGTCGGGGCGGACCGGGTGAACGGCGGCTTCCATGAGAAGCTGGACCTGGACGGCAAGCCCACCAACGACGCCCGCCGGGCGCGGGTGCAGGCCCGCCAGGTCTATTCCTATTCCGTCGCGGCCAAATCCGGCTGGAACGGCCCGGTGCGCGAGGCGGCGGAGCATGGCCTGACGTTCTTCCTCAACCATTACCGCCGCCCCGACGGCCTGTTCCGCACCAAGGTGGCGCCGGACGGCACCGCCCTGGATGACACCGTGGTGCTGTACGACCAGGCCTTCGCCCTGTTCGCGCTGGCCGCCGCGCAAAGCGCCACGCCGGAGAACCGCAGGGCGGAGGAGATGGCCGTGGCCCTGCGCCAGCGGCTGCTGGACACGCTGCACCACGCCCAGGGCGGGTTCGAGGAGAGCCACCCCCGCACCCTGCCCCTGCTGTCCAACCCCCACATGCACATGCTGGAAGCGTCATTGGCCTGGATGGAGCAGGGCGGCGACGGCGGCTGGCGCGACCTGGCGGAAGAGATCGTGGGCCTGGCCCTGACCCGCTTCATCGACGACGACATGGGCGGGCTGAAGGAGTTCTTCGACGGCGACTGGCGGCCCCAGGCCGGCACCCCCGGCCGCATCGTCGAGCCGGGGCACCAGTTCGAATGGTCCTGGCTGATGCTGCGCTGGGCCGCCCTGACCGGCAGCAAGGCGGCCGCCGACGCCGCCTGGCGCATGATCGCCATCGGCGAGGGGCCGGGCGTGGACCCGGCGCGCGGCGTCGCCATGAACGCCCTGCTGGACGACCTGACCCCGCACGACCCCGTCGCCCGCCTGTGGCCGCAGACGGAGCGCATCAAGTGCGCCGTGCTGGCGGCCCTCGCCACCCGCGACGACGCCGACCGCAGCGACACCTACTGGACCATGGCGGCCAACGGCGGACGCGGCCTGATGAAGTATTTCGACACGCCCGTGAAGGGCCTGTGGCGCGATCGCCTGAACCCCGACGGAACCTTCGTCCAGGAGGCCGCACCCGCCAGCAGCTTCTACCACATCGTCTGCGCCATCCAGGAACTGGACCAAGGCCTGGCCGCCATTGGCCATCCAGGCTGAAACCCTTGTTCTGACGTCAGAACAAACGTTCCGCGCGTTCCGGCCCTGCGGGGGCAGCCCTGGCGGGGTATGGGTAAGTGATTTGAAAAGAACTCGTCAGGGCAGCCAGCCGGGAATCGCTTTCATTTCCGGCCGCCGGGACAGGGTGGACCAGGCGCCGGCCCAGCAGCAGCCATGGTCCTGGCCGGGTACCGTGATGATGATGGCGGGGGCGCCGGGCGGCTGATGGGCCACGAAGGATTGGGCGATGGCGACGTCCACCACCTTGTCGTCGGCGCCGACGAAATGCACCTGGGGCCGGCCCGCCAGCTTGGCGGCGTCGGTGACGGGGTCGACCGACTGCGACAGCGGCGTCAGGTCCAGAATCCTGGCCCACAGGCCGAAATCCAGGTTACCCGATATGGTGACCAGACCGGCCACGTCGGCGCGCCGTTCCGCCAGCACCGCCGCCAGGCCGCCGCCGCCGGAATAGCCCACCAGGACCAGACGCTGGGCATGAGCGTTGGCCTTCAGGCGGTCCAGCGCCAGGCCGGCGCTGTCCACCACCTCCGGCGCCAGGCGGGCCTTGGTCCAGTAGCCCACCTGACACGCGCGGGGGCGGGTTTCCATGACGTACTGGCAGGGGCGGGCGAGATAGGCCACCGGCCCCGTACCAGGATGGCCCATGGCCAAGCGCAGGGCCAAGGGGTCGGTGGGCGTGGGATCCTGCGATGGCTCCCGCGCCGATAGATAGGCCAGGCCGTCGCCTTCGATGTAGACGGTCAGCACCTCGCCGCCCGGGCCAGGCCCAGGGGAGTAGGGTTTGACCGCCGTCGCCAAGTCGAAACCGCCCGCCGAAAGATAGTCCCAGCGCCAGCCCGCGTCCTGGGCCAGGGTGGGCCCCCGCTCCTGCCGGCCATGAATGCCGGAACAGGCGGCCAGGCCGCCCGCCAGGAGAAGCGCGACCAAGGCCCGCGCGCCCACCACCTTACGCCTTCTTGGCCTTGAACTCGGCCAGCGCCTTGGCCACGCGGTCGATCACCGGGCCCCATTGCCCCCATTCCGTCTGGCGGAACAGGCGGACGGACGGGTACCAGGGTGTGTCGTCGCGGTTCTGCAACCAGCGCCAATCCGGCAGCAGCGGCAGCATGACCCAGGCCGGGCGGCCGAGCGCGCCCGCCAGATGCACCGGCGAGCTGTCGATGGAGATCAGCAGGTCGACCTCCATCAGGATGGCGGCCGTGTCCTCGAAATCCCGGATCTCGGGGCTGAGGCTGACGACGTGCTTGGCCAAAGCGATCGGCGGGTTCAGCGCCTGCTCCTCCTTCGGGCCCTTCTGCACGGAGAACAGGGTGACGCCCTCCTGTGCCAGCGGCGCCAGCATCTCCAGCCCCATGGACCGGTTGGCGTCGTTGAAGTGCGTCGGACGGCCCGCCCAGAGGAAGGCCACCTTCAGGCCCTTGTACTGTCCCAGGCGCTTGCGCCAATGCTCCCGCCGGTCGGGCATGGCCGACAGGTAGGGCATGGGTTCGCCGGGCAGCTGGCTGAGCTGCAGGCCCATGATCATGGGCAGGCTCATCATCTCGGCATGCACGTCGAAGTGGGGCGGCAATTCCCCGCGCAGGGTCATCGCATCGAAGCCCTTCATGCGGCGGGCCAGGCTGGCCGTTTCATGATTGATTTCCAGGACGACGTTGGCTTGGCTCTTCTCCTTGGCCCAGGCGACCATGCGCATGAACTGGAAGGTATCGCCGTAGCCCTGCTCATCATGGATCAGCAGGGTCTTGCCCGGAATGGCGCGTCCGTCCCAGCGTGGCCGCTGCACCTTGCGCTCGATGCGCGTGGTGTGGGCCAGGCTATAGCGGTAGGCGTATTCGCGCCAGCCGCGGTCGAACTCACCCAGCAGCAGCAGGGTTTCCGCCAGGTCGAAACGGGTGGACAGGTGCCCCGGCAGGGCATCCACCAGCATCTCCTGGATGGGCTTGGCCTCCATCACCCGCCCCTGCACGCGCAGGGCCTGCGCCAGCAGGGCCCACAGGGTCACCGGGCCGGTACCGCTGGCCAGCAGGGGGCGGACCATGGCCTCGACCTCGGCTCCCCGCCCCGCGATCAGCATGGGGCGGACCTGTTGCTCAAGTTCCTTCATGTCCATGACGGCAGGCCCTGTCAGCTGGCGGCCGGCTTGCGGCGCCCGCGCGCCGGCTTGGCCGTATCCTCGGCGGGGGAAGTGACAGGCTCAGCCGCCGGGGCCTCGGCCTTGGGCGCCTTCTTGGCGGAGGGCTTTTTGGCCGGCGCGGCGGCGGGAGCCGCCACCGAGGCGTCCGGCGCGTCGGGGTCGATGCCCAGGGCCGCCAGCAACGGCGTCAGCTGGGCCGCGAACGCCTTCCAGCGGCCCACGCTGCTGCGGAAGATGGGCTGGCGCACCTGGTTCAAGCTGGCCGTCCGGATGGTGCGCTGGGTCTTGTGGAAGTCCAGGCAGGCGGGGTCCCAGGCCAGGCCGCAGAACTCGACCAGGCGGCGGGCCTGGCCTTCCAGATCGTCCACCACGTCCTCGTACCGCACCTCGATGAAGCGGTCGGCGGGCAGCACGGCGCGCCAGTGGTCCATCAGCTGTTCATAGGCCCGGTAGAACTGGCCCAGTTCGGCCAAGTCGTAGGTGAACAGCTGTTCGCGCGTGAACAGCTTGGTGTAGCAGGACAGGCAGGTGTCCACCGGGTCGCGGCGCACGTGGATGATGCGGGCGTCCGGCAGGGCCAGGTTGATCAGGCCAGCGAACAGGAAGTTGGACGGCATCTTGTCCACCACCCTGCGACGGCCGCCGGCCAGGGGACGGATGAAGTCAAGATAGCGCTGGCCCAGGCCGCCGGTGATTTCCGGCGTCAGATGGCCAGCGATCTGGGGGTACGGGCCCAGCTGGTTCACCAGGTTGTTGAAGGCCGACAGCTCGCCGGCCGCGGCCACCTGGGGATGGCTGGCCAGGATCTGCTCGATCAGGGTGGTGCCGGAACGCGGCATGCCCAGCACGAACACCGCCTGGTCGCTGCCCGCCAGGCTGGACTTGGCCTTCTTGAAGGCGGCGGCCGGGAAGGCGGTGGCGATGTCGCCCATCCAGCGGCTGGTGGCGGCGGCGTCATAGGCGAAGGTGGCGCGCTTCTGGCGGTTGCCCTCGTTCAGGTAGCCGAAGGCGCGATCCGCGTCACCGATATCCATCCACGCCTTGCCCAGGGCGAAGTTCAGCGCGGTGCGGTCGGTCTGCGACTGTACGGGATCGGGGCCGTACAGCAGCGCTTCCATCTTGGTCACGGCCGGGTCGCCGGCCTGGAAGCGGTGCAGGTCGGACATGTTGAACCAGGCGGAGGCGGAACGCGGGAACTGCGCCACCACCTGCTCGAACGCGGCCTTGGCCTCGGCCTTGCTGCCGCGCTCCATCAGCAGGACGCCGCGGTTGATCAGGGCCTTTTCCGGGGCGAAGCCCAAAGTCTTGGACGCCTTGTCGAACGCGGCCAGCGCCTCGTCATGCTGGCCCAAGGCCTGCAGCACCTCACCCAGGACGTTCTGCGCCTCACCATTGTCGGCCTGAGAGGCCACGGCGCGGCGGGCGTCGGCCAACGCCTCCTCCAGCCGTTCGAGGTGGCGCAGCGCCGTGGCGCGCACGGTCAGGGCGCCGGCATGCAGCGGGGCGTAGCTCAGCAGCGCATCGATCCAGCGCAGCGCGTCCTCATTGCGGTTGCGGCCCAGTTCCACCGCCGCCGCGTTGATGTAGGCGTCCGACAGGCGCGGGTTCAGGTCGATGGCCTTGCGCGCCGCGGCCAGGGCCTCGTCCGGACGGCCCAGATCGTTCAGCAGATTGGCCAGGTTGCTCTGCGCCTCGGCATAGGCCGGGGCCAGGTTAAGGGCGTATTCGTAACGCTGGCGGGCCTGGTCCAGTCGGCCCATGCGCTTCAGCGTGTTGCCCAGGTTGTTGTGCGCCTCGGCATAGTTGGGCTGCAGCGCCACCACCCGTTCCAGGCAGGTCAGGCTGTCTTCCAGCTTGCCGGCCTCCTGCAGGATGATGCCCAGGTTGTTCCAGCCGGCCACCAAGGCGTTGTCCATGGTGACGGCGCGGCGTGCGGCCACCTCGGCCTCGGCCAGCAAACCGCGCTGGCGCAGCATTTCGCCCAGGTTGCTGAGATAGACGGCCGGCACCCGCGGCGCCTGGCAGGCGCGGCGCAGATGGTCGATGGCCAGGTCAAGGTTGCCGTAGGCGTGCGCCATGAGGCCCATCAGGTGCAGGGCGTCCGACTGCCCCGGCCACAGCGCCAGCACGTGCTGACACAACCGTTCGGCCTGGTCGGCCTGGCCGGCGTTCCAATGGGCGTGGGCCTGGCCCAGCGCCTGCTCAACGGTCATGGTGGTCTGCGGTTGAGTGTTCATGGCTTCACAGCGCTTTTCAGGAATGGGTCAGGGCGGGTGGCTTACGGGGTGCGCTTGGGCGGTGCCGGCAGGGCCTTCAGCGCCGCGGCCAGGCCGCTCAGCTGCACCGGGATGTCGACGGCGGCCTTGTCGCCATTGATATAACGCACCGCCAGGACTTTGCCGCCGGTGAAGTGGTCCAACACCTTGCCGTCCTCAAGGTCGGCCGCGGCGACGCACCCGCCCTGCTGGCAGGCGTCGAACGGCAGGGTCAACGGCTTGTCCTGGTCCACGACCAGGGTGATGCCCGGCTGCAGCAGCACGCCCAGGGGCGTCGCCAGGATAAGGCGCGGCTTGCCCTCGGGGCTGAGATAGCCCACGCGGACGTGCAGCATCATGACGTTCTGCGGCGTCGCGATGGCGAACTGTTCGACGTAGCAGATCTCGGCGCCGGCGTCGGTCTTGGCGCAGCTCTTGGACCACAGCGGGCCCGGCGCCTTCGTCACCTCGGGGCCCTTGCCGGCGGGGGCGGGAACGGCCGCGGGAACCGACGTCGCCGGCGGGGGCGCCTTCACCGGTTCCGCCGCCACGGTGGCGGTGGCCGCCCCGGTCAATGCCGTCAACACGCAGGCCGCCATCCCGACCAACGCCGCCCTCGCCACTCTGCTCATCTCGGTACTCCGGCCCCTGCAAGTATGCGGTCTATCCGCTTATAGAATGAAATGGCGGCCTCCCGCCACGTCCTAACTATCGCCCGCAGCCTATACGGAAGGGCGATAAGGGACTAACCAACAGGGCGATAACAACGTCAAGCTCTCAAAAGCTTTTTTTGCGTCATTTAGGGGCCGGGCGGCGGCGCCTGCGGTAGACCGGTGGAAATCCCCGGCGGACCTCTGATCAATTCTGATGAAAAATGCGTGGCTGTCTATAAAGGTCAGACCGCTTTTCACACTTCAGCCAAATCTGTGCCAAAACGACAATCAAGTGATTCGTTCACACCGGGGTTACATGCATCGGGCGTCGTCAGAACGTCCAAGTGGCGCGCAGGATGCCGGCGTGCGTCTGATAATCCCGGCGGTATTCCCCATTGTATTCCAGGCGCAGGCTGACACTGTCGCCCTGGCGCAGGGTGGCACCCAGGCCGACGGCGACGCCATCGGCGCTGACCTGGGCCGTGGTGCTGGCGAAGGCCACGCCGGCCAACACGCCCGTGGTGGCGACGGGACCGTTCAGGTAGTCGTGCACCCAGGCCACGCGCAGCTCCGGCATCAAGGCGCCCAGCCCCGTGTCGAGGCGCGTGGCCATCGTCGCCCCCACTTCCTGGGTGATGTTGCTGGTCACCAGCGCGTCCACCGCCAGGTTGGCCACGCCCGCGTCGTGTTCCTGATAGCCATGGTTGGTCAGCCGCACCGCCCGCAGGCTGTATTGCGGCGTCAGGGTGAAGGTCCCCGTCAAGGGCAGGTCGTAGCCCACCGTCACCTTGCCCAGGTACTGCTCGCCCCCATAATTGGCATTGGCGCGGGCCCCCAGGAAGTCGATCCAACGGCGCTGATCGTAATGGTTGTAACCGAAACTGACCTGGCCGGCGACGGACAGCCGCTGGTCGGCGATGTCCGGCCGCCAGACGCTGTAGGCCGTCAGCTGATAACTGCCCGCCCGCGTCAGGCTGTTCGCCGCCACCCCCTGGCCCACGGCGGCGCTGGTCAGCCAACTGAAGGCCAGGCCCGCCATCACGGTGTCGTCGGCATACCAGTCGGCGCCCAGGACCAGGCCGGCGCTGGAGGCGCGATAGCCCGCCGCGTCCGCGCTGTTGGCCCGCAAGGCGCCTCCACCCAGGATTTCCCCCCAGATGGCCCCCTGTCGACCGTCGGAACCCGCGGCGGCGCCCTCGGCGCCGCCATTTGGGCCAGCCATCAGGCTGGCCACCGTCTGCTGGTGCTGGCTGATGGCGCCGGTGGTGGGAGCGGTCATGGCCGGGGTCATCTGCGGTGTCGTCTGATTGGGCGCCAGTTGCGCCACCGCCATCCGCTGCGCCAGGGCCGACAGGCTGGACAAGGGCGTCAGCACCGCCGCCTGGAACGCCGCGGCCGCACCGCCGCCACTGGCGGCGATGGCATCCAAGGCGGCGCCCGCCCCCATGGCAGCGCCGCCCTGGGCCAAGCCCACAGCCGCGTAGCGGATGGTCGGGGGCGTAGGCGTGACGGTGCCGCCACCGGTGTTCCCCGTGCCGCCAGTCCCGTTATCCGTTCCGCCCGAACCGGTGCCCGTGCCGCCGCCGGTGCCCCCGCCCGTGTTCCCACTGGTATTACCGCCTGTATTACCACCGCTATTCCCGCCGGAATTGCCGCCCGTGGTGCCGGTGCTGGCGGTGTTCAGGGTCAGGACCAACTGGGTCTTGCCGCCACCGCCCACAGTGGAACTGGTCACCGTATACCCGGCGGCGGTGAGGACCAGGGTGCCGGTGCTGAGCCCTCCGCCGGCCGAGACGATGGTATAGCTGCCCGCCGCCAGCGCCCCGCCGCCGGTGGCCTTCAACGTCACCGAGCCACCTGCCAGGCTGGCGTTGCCGCTGATCATCAGGCTGCCGTAACTGCCGCCGGAGGCCACGCCGATCACCAGCCCGCCACCGGTCTGGCTATAGCTGCCGGTGATGTTGATGGCGCTGTTGACCAGCAGGGTGGCGCCACTATTCACGACGCCATGGCCGCCCACATCCAGATGGTCGTTCAGCAACAGGGTGCCGGAAATGAAGCGCACATCAGCCAGGCGGCTGGTGATGGACCCCGGGCGGCCACCGGCGCCCGTCAGCGTCCCCGGGGCGTCATCCGTGCCGCCGCTGATGGCCAGGGCGCTGGCCGACTGGTTCACGATGTCGCCGGCGATGACCCCGCTGTTGGCCAGGGTGCCCAGCGCGCCGGACGCCGCGATATAGAGGGCCGTGGCGCCACCCGCCGTGTTGGACAAGGTGCCGGTGACGACCAGGCTGTCCAGCTGGCCGCCGACATAGTCGTTGCCGGCCACGGCCAGCAGGTCGGCGCCGCTGCTGGCGCCGGTGGCGGACAGGCCGGCGACGCCGCTGATGACGGTGGCCCCGCCATAGCCGGACCCCGCCCCGCCGTGGATCAAGGTGACGCTGTCGCCCACCCGGTAATTGCCACCGGCACTCACCCCGGCGGAAACCACGCCGCCCGTGACCATGGCCGCGTCGCTGACGCTCAGCACGTGCCCGCCGGCCATCAGCGTGCCGGCCGCCTGGCTGTAGGCGCCGGTGATGGCCACGTCGCGGGACAAGGCGATATTGGCACCACCGTTGACCACCGTGTGGCCGGCGGCGTCGACGGCGTCGCCCAGGCTGAGGTCCCCGGCCGCGAAGACCAGGTTGCTGAGACTATTATGAAGGGTGCCACCGGCCAGCGTGCCCACGGCGCCATCGCTGCCGCCCGTGACCACCAGGTCGTTGGCGCTGGCGTTCACCACGTCGCCCAGGATGGTGCCGGTATTGGCCAAGGTGCCCAGGCTGCCGGCCGGCGTGATCATCACCGCCGTGGCGGCCGACAGCAGGCCACTGTTGGTCAGGGTGCCCAGGGTGCCGCCGATATAATCGCTGACCAGGGTCAGCACCAGGTCGGTCGCGGCCACGCCGCTGATCGTTCCCAGCGTGGCGGTGAAGCCGCTGACGGCGGCCGTCAGGCCCGTGGCGGTCAGGCTGCCCGCCGCGACTATGGTGTAGCTGTCGCCCACCAGCAGGTTGGACCCCGCCACGGCCGCCACCGCCACGGTGCCACCCGTCAGGCTGGCCGCCCCGCTGATCACCAACCGGCCCGCCACCGTGCCGCCGATGCCGGCCGTCAGCGTGCCGCCTGTTTGGGTGTAATTCCCCGTCACGCTCACAATGCTGGTCAACAGCACCGACGCCCCGCTGTTGACCAGCGTGTGCCCGGTCACGTCCACCACGTCGTTCAGCAGCAGGTTTCCCGAAGAGAGCACCACGTTGGCGCCAGTGCTGACGATGCGTCCCTGCGCGCCGGACAGGCCGGTCAGGGTGCCGATGGCGGCGCCCACTCCGCCGCTGATGTTGAGCGTGTTGGCCGAGGCGTTGACGATGCCACCGGCGATTACACCGCTGTTGACCAGGGCGCCCAGGCTGCCCGTCGCCGCGATGTAGACGGCGGTGGCGGCGGCCAGCGTGCCGGTGTTGCCCAGCGTGCCCTGGACGTCGCCGATATAATCGTTGGCCGCCACCGCCAGCAGATCGGTGCCACCGGTCTGTCCCGCCAAGGCAAGGCCGGTCACACCGCTGGTGACGGTAACGCCGGCATAGCGGGATCCAGTCCCGCCCTGGACCAGTGTACCCACCGTGGTCCCCGCCAGATAGCTGGCCACAGCGTTGGGCGACGCCATGACCGTGCCGCCACTGACCAGGGCGGTGTCGCCGACCACCAGCCGGGCGGCGGAGGTGGCCAGTTCCAGCCCGCCCCGCGCCTGGACATAAGCGCCGGTGACGCTGACGACGGTGTCCAGCACCACGGCGGCGCCGGTGTTGACCAGGGTATGGCCACTGACATCCACGCCATCGTTCAGCAGCAGACGGCCGCCGCCCAGCACCACATTGGCCAGCGTGCTGGACACCGTGGCCTGGCCGCCGTTTGTGCCGGTATAGGTGCCCAGGCTGGCACCGCCCGACAGCGTCAGGGCGTTCGCCGTCAGGTTCAGGATGTCGCCGATGACGGTGCCCTGGTTGGCCAGGCCGGCCAGGCTGGCGCCGCTGTTCAGCCGCAGGGCCGTGGGCCCGATGATGGTGCCGGTGTTGCTGATCGTCCCCGTGGTGCCTGACAGATCCAGCGCGAACCCCGTGCCGCTGATCAAGCCGCTGTTGGTCACCCGGCCCAGGCTGGCGGCGTTGGCGATGGCCTTGTAGCCGCTAATGGTGCCGCTGTTGTCCAGCAGGGCCAGGGTTCCCTGGCCGTTATAGATCGCCTCCCCCCGGCTGCTGGTCAGGGTGCCGCTGTTGCTGAGCGTGCCCACGGTGCCGGCGTTCACCAGGCCGTCGCTGCGCCCGATGATGGTGCCGCTGTTGATGACGCTGTCCAGCGTGCCGGCATTGTCCAGGCCGGTGAGCAGGGCGTAGATCGTGGCGCCATTGTCCACCTGGCCGATCCAGCCCCGGTTGGTCAGGCCGGCCTGGGTGCCGCCGCTGAGGGTGCCGGTGTTGACCAGGGTGGTGATGCTGCCGTCGTTCCACAGGCCCGCCTGGCCGGCGATCAGGCCACTGTTGTTGAACAGGCCGACGCCGCCCAGGGTGTGGACATAAAGGGCGGTGCTGGCGGCGTTGATGATGCCGGCATTGTCCAGGCGGCCGACAGTGCCCTGGTTCATCAGGGCGATGACGGGCCCCTCGATGGTGCCGGTGTTGCCCAGGCTGCCCATGGCGCCAATATTGACCACGCCGCCGGAAAAGCCGCTGATCAGCCCGCCGTTGAGGAGGGTGCCGATGCTGCCCACGTTCAACAGCGCATGCTGTCCGAAACCGATGCCGTCGCCGATTCGCCCCTGGTTCACCAGCGTGCCGATGCTGCCGCCATTGTAGAAGGCTGTGGAATTGGCGCTGAGGCCACCGCCGGCGGTGATGCTCAGGCTGGCGATGGTGCCCTCGTTGCGCACCGCCATTCCCGATCCCTGGATCGTGCCATTCTCGACCAGCGCGCCGATGCTGCCCTGGTTCAGCACACCAAATGTGCCGGTAAGGGTGCCGTCATTGGTCAGGGTGGCGATGGCGCCGGTGTTGGCGATCCCCGCGACGGTGCCGCCCGCCACGGTGGCCGTGCCCGTGACCAGCACGGCGCCCAGCGTTCCGGCGTTGGCATAGCCGATGGTGGCACCGGTGAGCGTGACGTCCTGCGCCCGCGCGGGTCCCGCCGCCACCGCGATGCCCACCGCCAGCAAGGATGACCCGCCCTTGAGCAACCGCGCCGCCGTGCCCGAATTAAGCCCCATCTGGCCCTCCCCGCCCTGATCTAGGCGCGCCCTTGAGCGGGCGCCGCCACTTTCAAGCGTGCCGGGGTTGGCCTTGGCCTGTGACCAAACGGTGACCAGCGGGCGGAAAACGGGGGGTGCTCAACAAATCTGTGTCTTTTCCATCACTTGCGCCTACCTGGGTATTTTGGACAGAAACGGATGGACAGGGCCCGCGGTCCCCCTTCAGAACCCCACGGCCGCCGCCGCCATCACCTGGGCGAAGGGACCGCCCAGCGTCAGGTTGTGGTGGTGGATGATGGCGCCCGCGGCCAGGGCCGGCGTATCGACCGTCGTGTGCGCGTCGCCGGCCAGCACGGCCTCGAACCCCAGGTCGCGGGCGGCGCGGCAGGAGGCGTCGACGCAATATTCCGTCTTCATGCCCGACAGCACCACGCGGCCGATGCCGTGGTCGCGCAGCAAGGCCGCCAGTTCAGTGCCGGCGAAGACGCTGGGCCGCGACTTCCGCACAACCAGGTCGCCGGCCTGGGGCGCCAGCTGTTCGACCAGCTGCCAGTCGGCGGAACCCGGGGCGGCGCGCGACCCTTCCGGGCCGTCATGCTGGACCAGGACCACCATGCCACCGGCCTTGCGGGCACGATCGGCCATGTCCTGGATGCGCACGACCACACCGGCGCCGCCATGGGGCGGCACGGGGCCATGCAGCAAGCCCACCTGCATGTCGAGGACGATGAGGGCGGAGGAGGAACGACGGGAGTGTTGGGGTCTCATGACGGGGCTCCGTTCGGGTCTTGGAACGGAGGCGCCTCTGGCCATCTCCCCCGTCCCGTTAGGGCGGGGGTTGCGGAACGACCTGGCTTTACGCCGACAAGCCCATCCCGCACCGCCCGCCGATGGCGGCGGTGGTTTTAGTGGTCAGGGCGGCCACGAGGATGGAAGACAGGGCGTTCATGACAGGCACCATGCCGGGGGCGGAGGCGCGGCGTCAAGCCCCCTTATCCAAAGCGCGCCACCAGTTCCGCCAGGCGGCGACAGTCGGTGCCCAGGCGCCGGTCGTTCAGGTTGGTGACGCCCAGCAGCAGGCCGGCCTGATTCGCGCCAGGAGCCGCGTGCCAGGGCGACAGCGGCACCGGCGCCATGCCGAAGGCCAAGGCCTGGTTGGCGATGGCGATGTCATTGGTGCCGGAAGGCAGCGACACCATCACTGATAGGCCGGCCGTGGTCCGCACCGGCAACAGGCCGTCAAGGGAGCGCAGCAGCGTCACCCGCCGGGCGGCGTATAGCCGCTTCATGCGGCGCAGGTGGCGCAAGTAGTGCCCTTCCGCCAGGAAGGCGGCGACCGCGCGCTGCACGGGGGCCGCCGGCGCCGGCGACAAGCAGGCCGCCACCTCGCCGAAACGGCCGATCAAGGATGTCGGCACCACCAGGAAGCCCAGGCGCAAGGCCGGACTGATGGTCTTGCTGAAGGTGCCGGCATGCAGCACCCGGGCGTCGCCGCCCGCCGCGTGGTCCACCGCCGCCAGGGCAGGCGCCGCCCGGCCGGCCAGCTGCAGCTCGCTGAGGTAATCATCTTCCAGCACCCAGGCGCCATTGCGGCGGGCCCAGTCCAGCAGGGCCACGCGGCGGGCCAACGACAGCGCCATGCCCAGGGGGGCCTGCTGCCCCGGCGTCACCACCGCCAGCGCGGCATCGGGACCGGTGCGGATGCCGGCGGCCACGTCCAGGCCCTCGCCATCCACCGGCACGGGCATGGGCCGCACCCCGGCCAGCGTCAGGGCGGTGCGGGTCAGGGGGAAGCCCGGTTCCTCCATCCACGCCGTCCGGCCTTCCAATCCCAGGGCGCGGACGGCCAGGTTGAGGGCCCCGGCATAGCCGTTGGTCACCAGAACCTGGCCTGGCGCGCACTGGATGCTGCGGGAAATGGCGAGGTAGGCGGCGATTTCCCGCCGCAATTCGGGATGGCCGCGCGGGTCGGGATAGCCCACCGGCGCCTGGGCCGCCGCGCGCGCCGCGCGCGCCAGGACGCGGGACCATTGGGTGTAGGGGAACGCGTCCTGCGCCGGCACGCCCATCTGGAAGGCCAGCGGCGTGCCCTCGAAATCATGGAAGAAACCCGGCATGGGCGGCGCTTCCGGCGGGGGTGGCGCGGTCGGGCCGTCGGGTGCGGGCCAGCGCGCCACCCGGGTACCGGCCGCGCCCATCCCCACCACCAGCTGTTCATCCATCAGCCGCTCATAAGCCACCCGTACGGTGCCGCGCGCCACGCCCAGACGGGCCGCCAGGTCGCGCCAGGACGGCAGCCGGGCGCCGGCGGCCAGCCGGCCACCCAGGATGGCCTGGCGCAGGGCGCCATGGATCTGGATGGCCAGCGGCGTCGCCGCCGCCCGGTCCAGAATGATGGAGAGGTCGGTGTCCATGGACCAACATGGTATAGTATTTTTGATAAGTCTTGGTTCTATTTCATGACCCATGGCGGGCGCATCCTTTGGTCATCGGGTCCCACCGACCACCCCCAGACCTTGTTGCGGAACGCGCAAGCGGGGCGAGGACGAAGGCGGCCCGGGCACTTTTCCGGCGGTCCAGCCACACCATCCGCAGCCAAAAGGAACCTGACCATGACCATGCGCCTCGACTACACCAACGCCTCCCCCGCTGGCATGAAGGCCCTGGGCGGTGTCTATGGCCACATCGCGCAAAGCGGCCTGCCCACCCAGCTGGTGGACCTGGTCTATCTGCGCGTCTCACAGATCAACGGCTGCGCCTACTGCCTGGACATGCATTCCCGCGACCTGCTGAAGGGCGGGCTGGACGTGGAGAAGCTGGTGCTGGTCCAGGCCTGGCACGAGGCGGGTGCGCTGTTCACGGTCCAGGAGCAGGCCGCCCTGCGCTGGGCCGAAACGGTGACCCGCGTGGCCGAAACCGCCGTGCCGGACGCGGAATTCCAAGCCGCCCGCGCCCAGTTCAGCGAGAAGGAACTGACGGACCTGACCATCGCCATCGGCCTGATGAACACCTATAACCGCATCGCCATCAGCTTCCGCGCCATGCCGGCCGCCGCCAAGGTCTGAGCGACGGCGCCTCCGATCCGTCCGCATGCCCGCAGCGCAAAACGGAGGCGCCCATTGCATCTTTTCGGCGATATAATACATTCATCCATGATGCATGATTTAGAGGCCGACTGATGGATGAAACGCTTATCGCCACCCTGGTATCCCGGTTCTATGCCCGGGTGCGTCGCGATGCCGACCTGGGTCCGGTGTTCAATCACGCCGTCAGCGACTGGGACCATCATCTGGAAACGCTGACCGCCTTTTGGTCGGCGCTGTTGCTGTCGCCGGAGCGCCACACCGGCCCACGCTACAAGGGCAACCCCATGGCGGCCCACCTGAAGCATCTGGAACGCATGTCCCCCGCCCTGTTCGACCGCTGGCTGGCCCTGTGGTCGCAAACCACGGCGGAGGTGCTGCCCCCCGACGCGGCGGCCGATGCCCTGGCCAAGGCCGCCCGCATCGCCACCAGCCTGCAGCTGGGCCTTTTCTACCGCCCGGCGGCCTGATCCCTCCCCCTTCCTCGGCCCGTTTCTTCGGCCCGCCCGAGGAAACTGATGGCGGCGACACCCCTTCCCGCCATCGGCGACCGGCCAGCCCCCATCCCGTCCCCGTGCGGGTGGGGGCTTTTTCGCGCACCGACCTGTAAGAAAATCTCCGCGCTCCGGACTACCTTGTCATCACCAGCGCCAAGGGACGGGTCATGGACGGCGGGCGGGACAGCCGGGACACGCGATATCAGCAGATGGCCGCCCAGTTCGGCCCAGCGCTGGAACGGCTGGCCCGGGCCTATGAGCGCGACCCCGACCTCGCGCGCGATCTGCTGCAGGATATCCACCTGGCCCTGTGGCGCAGCCTGGACGGCTTCGACGGGCGCGCCGCCTTGCGTACCTGGGTGTTTCGCGTGGCCCACAACACCGGCGCCACCCATGCCCTGCGCCAGCGCCGCTCCCGCCCCACAAGCCGGCCAGCCTGGAAGAACTGGCCGGCCTGCCCGCCGCCGACAATCCTGAACAAGCGGCCGACCGGCAAAAGACCCTGGACCGCCTGTACGACCTGGTCCGCCGGCTGAAGGCCCCGGACCAGCAGGTGATGCTGCTGTACCTGGAGGGTGAGGACGGGGCCGCCATCGGCGAGGTCACCGGCCTGTCGCCCGGCGCCGTCACCACCAAGATCCACCGCGCCAAGGCCGTCCTGGCCCGGCATTTCCAACCCGCACCCGCGCAGAAGGGAGGCCCGAAATGACGGCCGACCCAGCCGAAAGCCCCTCCAACAGCCTGCAATCCCTCTGGCAGAGCCAGGAACAGGAGATCCCACCCGTGACCCTTGAAGAAATCCGCGCCAAGGCCGCCGCCTTTGAACGCAAGATCCGCCGCCGCAACCTGCGGAAATACCTGGGCTCGGCCGTCGCGGCCGCCTGCTTCGCCTTCTACATCTGGCTGTTTCCCGGCTGGATGATCAAGCTGGGCAGCGCCCTCATCATCCTGGCCCTCGGCTGGACCATGTGGCGGTTGCGCCAGCGGGGCGATGCGCGGATACCCGGGGGGACGCCCGGACGGTGGTCGACGCCTACCGCGACGCCTTGGTCCGCCAGCACAAGGGGATGGCCGCCTTCTGGCGCCGCGACCTTCCCCTGTTCCTGCCGGGTATGGCCCTGATTTATGCCGGCCGCTATCTGCAGGATCATACCGGCGGGCGGCCGCTGGACCTGGACCACACCTTCATCGTCCTGGGTGGCGTCATCGGCCTGCTGATGCTGGTCATCGTCGTGCTGACCTCCCTGCTGGGCGCCGCCCGCCTGCAGAACCAGATCAACGACCTGGACCGGATGCTGAGGGGGTAGGATTAGGACGTTTCGATTCCAGCGTCAGCTCAATGCGCGCCCGCCCCGCCGCCGCTGGTCTTCCTCATCATCAGGGCCGCCAGCAGGGCCAGCACCAGGGCCGCGCCCATGAGGTAGAAGGCGTCACCGTAGGCCAGCAGGAAGGATTGCAGCTTCACCGACTTGCCGATGGCCTGCACCGCCTGGTTCCAGGCGAGGTCGGGGTCGACGCCGCCCACCGACAGGAAGCGCTCCTGCAGCTGCTGGATGCGGTCGGCCGTCGCCTCGCTGAAGCCGGTCACATGGGTGGTGATGACGGTGGAGTGGAACTGTTCCCGCTTGGTCAGAATGGTCTGCAGGCCGGCGATGCCGACGGAGCCGCCCAGGTTGCGCATCATGTTGAACAGGGCGGAGGCGGAGCCGGCGTTCTCCCGCTCGATGCCGCCGGTGGCCAGGGCCGACAGGGGTGTCATGACCAGGGACTGGCCGACGGCGCGGACCACGTTGGGCAGGATCAGCTGGTCGGCGGCGTAGTCCTTGGACAAATGGATGTTCAGGAAGCAGCTGGCGGCGAAGAGGACAAAGCCCACGCCCACCAGGATGCGGGCGTCGACCTTCTTCATCAGGAAGGGCACGAAGGGGATGATGAGCAACTGGGGAAAGCCGGTCCAGGCCAGCACCTCGCCCACCTGTTCCGAGTTGTAGCCCTGCATCTGCGACAGGTAACTGGGCAGCAGGAAGACGGAGCCATAGAGCGCCATGCCCAGGATGATGTTGCTGACGCTGCCCAGGCCGAAATTGCGCCGGGTCAGCAGGCGCAGGTTCAAGAGCGGGTTGGCCACCGTCAGCTCGATCCACAGGAAGGCGCCCAGCGACAGCACCGCCACCACCGACAGCTTCACGATGAAGGGGGAGCCGAACCAGTCGTCCTTGTTGCCTTCCTCAAGCACCGTCTGCAGGGCGGCCAGGCCGATGGCCAGGGTGGCGATGCCGGGCCAGTCGCCCGCCTTCAGCAGCGACAGTTTCATGGGCGCCGCCGGCAGGGTGGGGAACAGGGCCGCCAGCATGACGGCACCCGGCACCACGTTGACGTAGAAGATGTACTGCCACCCGTAGGTCTGGGTCAGGTAGCCGCCGATGGTGGGGCCGATGGCCGGCGCGAAGGTGGCGGATATGGCGAAAAGCGCCAGACCGATGGGCTGCTTGGAGCGCGGCAGCATGGTCAGCGTGATGGTGAAGGCCAGCGGGATCAGCACGCCGCCGAAGAAGCCCTGCAGGGCGCGCAGCAGGATCATCTGCTGCAGGTTGCCGGCGAAGGCGCAGGCCACCGACAGCACCAGGAACAGGGCCGTGTTGGCCAGCAGGTAGCGGCGCAGCGAAAAAACCGGCACCAGGAAGCCGGTCAGCGGGATGACCACGATCTCCGCCACCAGGTATGACGTGGAGATCCAGCCGCCATCGTCAATGCCGGCGCCGATGGCGCCCTGGATGTCGGGCAGGGAGGCGTTGGTGATCTGGATGTTCAGCACCGCCATGAAGGCGCCGATCATCGACCCCACCACCGCCAACCAGGTCTTGATGCCGACCGGCGGTTCAGCGGCGGGGGCGGTATGCGCTGCGTTTGCCATGACCCTTTACTCCGATACGAGCCCCAGGCCGCGACGGCGGCCCCGAGGGCGCGTTCACTCCTTGGTGTTGATGCTGGGTTCGACCGACATGCCGGGGCGCAGCTGCACGGCGCCCTTGCCGGCGGCGGCGTAGGCGTCCAGCGTGATCTTCACCGGCACGCGCTGGACGATTTTGGTGAAGTTGCCGGTGGCGTTGTCGGCCGGCAGCAGCGCGAACTTCAGCCCGCTGGCGGGGGAGATGCTGTCCACCCGGCCGTGGACGACCACGCCGGGATAGGTGTCGACGGCGATATCCACCGGCTGGCCCGGCTTCACGTTGGTCAGCTGCGTTTCCTTGAGGTTGGCCACGACATAGACCTGGTGCAGCGGCACCACCGCCATCAACTGCGTGCCGGCCTGGACATAGCGGCCGACGCGGACGGAGCGAGCGCCAACCACGCCGTCCACCGGGGCGGTGATGGTGGCGTAGCCCAGGTTCAGCTCCGCCTGGTGTTCCACGGCGCGGGCCTGGTCCACCTCCGTCTCCGCCGTGGCCTTCTGGGTCTTCAGCACGTCGACCTGCTGGCGGGCGGCGACCAGGCCGGCCTCGGCGGTGCTCACGTCCGCGTCGGCCTGGTGGCGCAGGGACGTGGCCTGCTGCGCCTTCTGGGTGCTGCCGGCGCCGGTGACCACCAGCTGGTTGAAGCGGTCACTGTCCTGGTCGGCGAAGGTGGCGGCCGCCTTGGCCGAAACCCGGCGGGCGGCCGCCTGGTCGATCAGCGCCTGCTGCAGGGTGATCTGCGCCTGGATGTTGGCCACCTTGGCCTCCGCCGTCCGGCGGGCGGCCCGGGCCTGGTCCAGCGCCGTGCGCAGGTCCTTGTCATCGATGACGGCCAGCGGCTGCCCCGCCTTCACCACCTGGTTGTCGTCCACCAGCACCTTGGCGATGTAGCCGGAGACGTGGGGCGCGATGGTGGAGGCATCGGCATCGACATAGGCGTCGTCGGTTTCCACCAGGAAGCGACCGGTACGCCAATAATCCAGACCGTAGTGGCCGGCCGCGGCCAGGGCGGCGATGCCGGCACCGGCCAGCAGGATACGCTTGACCAGACCGCCGGCGCGCGGGCCGGAGAGGATGGGGGAGGCGGCGGTATCAGTGATGTCGACCATGGAAATCTCCTGAGGGACCAGGGGGCCAAAGAGGGGGAAGCGTTGGGTTCAAATTTCGATACAATCTGGACCGTTTTGTAATTCGTGAGCAGCACCGCCTTAGAATACGAGACATGCCGTGCCGTAATGTCTCACCCCCCTCGCCCCGCCCCCAAATGGAGCCTATGGTGAAGTTTGAGAGCCGCAAAAACCCGAAGGCCCGGCCTATCGTCGAGGAGAATCCCCATGGCCCCCGTTGGTCGCCCCCGCAGCGACGCCAGCCACGCCGCCATCCTGAAGGCGACCTATGAGCTGCTGCAGGAAGAGGGGCTGGCGCGCCTGACCCTGGACAAGGTGGCCAGCCGCGCGGGCGCCTCACGCAGCACCCTCTATCGCTGGTGGCCCAGCCGGGGCGCCATCGCCATGGAGGCGACGCTGGACACCATCAATCGCGAGATGTCGCTGGAACCCAAGAGCGACAACGCGCTGGCGGAATACCGACGGCTGCTGAAGTCGGTGGCGAGGGCCATGCGGGGCAGCACCGGCGCCATCATGGCCGGCATCCTGGCGGAATGTCAGCGCGACCCGGAAACCCTGCGCCTGTTCAAGGAGAACCTGGTGGCGCCCCGCCGGGCGGAGGTGATCCCCTTGCTGGAGCGCGGCATCAAGGACGGGTCCATCCGGCCGGATGTGAAGCCGCACACCATCCTGGACATGACCTTCGGCGCCATCTACCACCAGTTGCTGCTGCACGTGCCCACCGAGGACGCGTGGATGGACGGCGTCATCGACATCCTGGTGCACGGCATCGCCGGCAAGCCGGCGGCCTGATCCGTTGATCAGCCCAGGCGCATGTAGCTGCCCATGTCGGCCCGGATGCCCCACTGCGCCAGGAAGGTGCCGGGGTTGAAGTCCTGGCGCCGATATTCCTCAGCCGCGCGGGCCTTGGCGGCGGCCATCGCCGCTTCACTCTCCCACTGCACCAGGGTGACGACGCCGTAGTCGCCGTCGTCCAGCCGCCATTCATAAAGACCATGCTGCAGGCAGCCGGGCTGGCCATGCAGGAAACCGTCGATGAAGCGGATGCGCTCGATAAAGGCGTCATGCGCCGCCGCCGGCACGGTGAACTTGTCGATACGGTAACGATGGCCGGCATCCGCACCCTGTGGCGCGGGGACGTGGGCGTTCATGGGGGCTGTCTCCAAAAGCATCGTCAAAAGCCCCTGCACGCTAAAACCTCAATATAAGATGAGGTCAAGCGGGAAAAATCGCGCCCCATGATTCAAGATAAATGCCATGTGACAACGTTGTCATGGCGTGTCATAGTCCGCTCCATAAGAAAATAGGGGAGCACCGGAACGTCATGACCATCGCCGCCACACCATCCGGCGCACACGGTGCCGCAAGCGCCCGAGCAACCAACCGCCTGCCGTCGCTGGACGTGCTGCGCGGCCTGGCCGTCGCCGGCATGATCCTGGTCGTCAGCCCGGGGGACTGGAACATGGCCTATGCGCCGCTGAAGCACGCGCCCTGGAACGGCTGGACCCTGGCGGATATGGTGTTCCCCACCTTCCTGTTCAGCGTGGGCCTGGCTATTTCCCTGTCCCTCACCGCGCTGGCGCGGGACAAGAGGGCGACGGCGGCCAAGATCACGCGGCGCGTCCTGGCGCTGATCTCCCTGGGGCTGGTGCTGAACGCCCTGCCGTATTTCGACCTGGCGCATCTGCGCCTGCCCGGCATCCTGCAGCGCATCGCCCTGTGCTACGCCCTGGCCGTCACGCTGTGCCTGGCGACCGCCAGGATTGGCCCGGACGGCCGCGCGATGGTGAACCAGCCGGCGTTGCTGGCCGCCATCGCCGTCATCCTGCTGGGCTATTGGGCCGCGCTGGCCTGGGTGCCGGTGCCCGGCATCGGCGCGGGGCATCTGGATCCCGGCGGCAGCCTGCCGTCCTGGATCGACCGGGGCGTGTTCACCGTGCCCCACCTGTGGCCCTACGGCACCGACGCGACGGGCGCCGTCGTTTATGATCCCGAAGGTCTGCTGTCCACCCTGCCCGCCATCGTCAACGTGCTGGTGGGGGTGCTGGCCGGTACGGCGCTGAAGGCATCGCAAAGCCGCCTGCCCCTGTTGGTCGCCGCCGTCCTGCTGATTGGGGCGGGCCTGACGCTGGACCCCGTGCTGGTCGTCAACAAACAAATCTGGACCAGCAGCTTCGCCCTGTTCAGCGGCGGCTTTTCCCTGGGTGTCCTGGCCATCCTGTCGGCGTTATTGGATCGGGGACCGGCGGCCCTGCCCCGGGCGCTGACCTTCCCCTTCCGCGTGCTGGGCGGCAACGCCATCCTGGCCTTCACCCTGTCGCAGATCCTGAGCGCCATCGGCGGCGTGCCCGTCATCGCCAGCGCCGACGGGGCCATCACCCCGCAGGCCTGGGGCGATCGCTTGGCGAAGGCGGTCATCGACGACCCCTACCTGGCGTCCTTCGCCTGCGCGCTGGGCATCCTGGGCCTGGTGGTGCTGGCGCTGCTGCCCCTGCACCGCCGGGGCCTGCATGTCCGGCTTTAAGCCGTCGCCGCGCTCTTGGTCTCCAGCAGCTTGACCAGGGCCAGCAGGGCGGCGTTGGCGGGGGTGGGGATGCCCAGGGCCGCCCCCTGGCGCACAACGTGCCCGTTCAGGTAATCGATCTCGCTACGCTTGCCCCGCGCCAGATCCTGGGCGGTGGAGGAGAATTGGTTGGGCATGCCCGCGGCCAGGGCCATGACCCGGTCCAGGATGTCGTCCGCCACGGCGATGTCGCGGGCGCGCGCCACAGCCACGGCCTCCGCCACCACGTCGGCCATGACGGCGCGCACCTCGGGCACCGTCACCATGGTGCCGTAGCTCACCTGCGCCACCGCCGACACGGCATTGTAGGCGCAGTTGATGATCAGCTTGTCCCACAGGGCGGCGATGACGCCGGCCGACACGGTGGCGGGAATGCCGGCCGCCCGCAGCACCTTGGCCACCCGCTCGCCGTCCGGCCCGGTGCCCAGGATCAGGTCGCCCCGGCCGTGGTGGCGGACATGGGCGGGCCCCGCCATGTCGGTCGCGACATAGACCACCACCGGCACCACCGGCCGGCCCAGCACGGCGGCCAGCCGTTCGGCGTTATCGACGCCGTTCTGCATCGCCAACACCACGGCACCCGGCTTCAGGTGGGGCAGCATGCCGCGGCCCGCCGCTTCGGTATCCGCCGACTTCACGCAGAACAGCACAATGTCGGCCTCGGCCAGCGCCTCCGGCCCTGGGGCGGCGGCCAGGGCGACCGGCCCGTCGAAGCCGTCCTTCATCTGCAGCCGCAGGCCGCCCGCGCGCACCGCGTCCACCAGGGCCGGCCGGCCCACCAAAGTGACGGCATGACCGGCGCGAGCCAGCAGGCCTCCGAAAAAGCAGCCGACCGCGCCGGCCCCCATGACACCGATGTTCATCCTGCGTGTCTCCCGTATGGCGCGCGGCTTTCGCTACGCGGCGTTGCGGTCAAGGTGCGGGGGGAGGCGGGGCGGCGCAACGGCCCATCGCTCATCCCTCCCCCGCCGTTGGCGCATCGGGCGGAGGGGCGCCCGCCCTTCACCACATCCATCGGCCGGGATATCCTTCCCCACACGGTTCCCCGCCACACCCCAGCACGACCCGGCGGCGGTGGCGGAGGACGGACGGGAGTAGCGGCGGCCTCACCGAAGCCGGGAATATCACGTGCCCGGGCCGCAGCAAAATCCCCTACCCGCCGTCCATCCCCACCCCCTATAACGGACCTCCCCACCCCAGCGCCGGAGGCTCGTTCCCATGTCCCGCACCAGGAAAGCCGTGGCGTTGCGCCATGTGGCGTTCGAAGATCTGGGCCTGCTGGCGCCCGTTCTGGCCGAGGGCGGCTGGACCGTCGATTACCGCGAGGCGCCGGCGGACGACTTGGCCGACCCGGTCCTCGCCGACGCCGACCTGCTGGTGGTGCTGGGCGGGCCTATCGGGGTGTACGAGGACGCGGAGCACCCCTTCCTGACCCAGGAGATCGCGCTGCTGGAGCGGCGGCTGGCGGCCGGACGGCCGGTGCTGGGCATCTGCCTGGGCGCCCAGCTGATGGCCCGCGCCCTGGGCGCGAAGGTCTATGCCGGCCATGCCAAGGAGATCGGCTGGGGTGCCCTGGACCTGACCGAGGCCGGGCGGGCCTCCTGCCTGGCGCCGCTGGGGGAACCGGAGGCGCGGGTGCTGCACTGGCATGGCGACACCTTCGACCTGCCGCAGGGCGCCGTCCGTCTGGCCAGTAACGGCCTATACCCAAACCAGGCCTACAGCCACGGCACAAACGCCCTGGCCCTGCAGTTCCATATCGAGGCCGATCCGGCGCGGTTGAACCTGTGGTATGTCGGCCACGCGGCGGAACTGTCGGCCGCCCGCCTGTCGGTGCCGGAGCTGCGCGCGGCCGGATCTGTGATGGCCGCCCGCGCCGCCGACCAGGCGAAGCGTATATTCACCCCCTGGCTGGCGCGGCTGGACTGACGCCCGCGCCGTTTCCGTTTTCCTGAGGATACCTTCCATGTTCCAAGCCCGCACCAGCGACACCCCGCGCGACAAGGCCACGCTGTACAGCGACCTGGCGCTGGACCTGACCGGCCTGTTGACCGACGAGCGCGACGCCATCGCCAACGCCGCCAACCTGTCGGCCCTGCTGTTCACCACCCTGCCCGACCTGAACTGGGCGGGGTTCTACTTCATGCGCAACACCGCCCCAAAGACCCCCAATGGGGGCAATCTCGGCGGCACGCGGGAGCTGGTGCTGGGCCCGTTCCAGGGCAAGCCGGCTTGCGTGCGCATCGCCGTGGGCCGGGGCGTCTGCGGCACCGCCGTGGAACGGCGCCAGTCCGTGCTGGTGGAGGACGTGCACGCCTTCCCCGGCCATATAGCCTGCGACGCGGCCAGCCGGTCGGAACTGGTGGTGCCGCTGATCCTGGACGGCCAAGTGCTGGGCGTCATCGACCTGGACAGCCCCAGCCCCGCCCGCTTCGACGCCGCGGACCAGGCCGGCATCGAGGCGTTGGCCAAGCTGTTCGTGACCGGCAGCGACTGGCCTTTGTAAGTTCGCTTCAGGCGCCAGCGGGCCGTCCGGCCCTCGGCTATCCTCGCGGCCGCCCTGCGGTGCTCGCTCCGGCGGACGCCGTCGCGTCCTAGCCAGCTTACGCTGGCTATTAGCGCGGTAGGGTTTGCGCCAGCACAACGATGAGGGGCCAGGGGACCTTCATCCTGGGCAGGATCCGCCGGGTTCGGCGCTCCAGTCTGGAGGGTTTCCCCATGGCCACCGCGCCCCGCCCTTATGCCGGCCCCATGTCCTGGATCCGCTGGCTTGGCACATTCATGAGATGCTGTTCGGCTTCGTCATGGCGGGCGTAGCCGGCTTCATCCTGCAACTGGACCGGCCGGCCTGCCACTGTCGCTGCTGGCCCTGTCGGCCCTGCTGTGGATCGCCGCCTTCGCCTTGTTCGCCGCCCACCACCTGCCGAACTGGTGGCGGCCGCGACTGGCCAACTGACCACCACCGTGGCACGAGCCTGCCGGCACAGCCCCCTCCGGACTTTGCCGGCAATGGCTTTCAGCACCACATTTTTCAAGACTCCGCCCCTCAACGTTTGTATATTCTGAACTATCCTGAAGAATCAGATGGGTATGCGTGCGTGGTTTGCAAAATATGACATTATGACGCGGCGCATTGGCGTTAAATTATTGTCTTTTTTGCAATATATTATTTACCATTCCCTGTAGCGTCGACCGCGTGACTCCATAGTCCGTATTCGAAAGAAATGCCATGCACAATACACGACATGAGGAGTTATCGAGACGCCACAATCCGGACACAATCGCGCTCATAAAATTGATGTCTGATCAGGGATTTCCTATTTACAGAATAGCTGATGCCTTGAACATGAGTCCAAGTTATTTGTCGATATTGATAAATTGGTACTTTCCCGAGCTTTCCAGCAGAAATATCGATCTGAGGATATATCAGCACGAAACGATCGAATCGCTGCTGCGCGCCGGTGAAAGCGTACCGTCGATCGCGACCATTCTGGGCAAGAGTCAGCACACCATCCGGCAATACATATATAGGAATATCCGGGGATTTGGCGGAACCAGCAAGCTGGCGCCGGAGACCATCGCCCATATCGGCAAACTGTATGGCCAGGGCCACAAACCGGCCCACATCAGCCGGGTGACCGGTGTTTCGGAATATTATGTCCGCAACGCCATCGGCCAGTACTTCCCCACCCTGCAGCCGCGCAATCCCGTCATCCTGAAGGAGCGGATCCGCAAAATTGGGGAAATGCTGGACGCCGGCCAGTCCTACAAGGCCATCGCCGCCGCGCTGGGCACCAGCACCGGCAACGTCCACTCGCTGATCTTCCGCTATTTTCCCAGTCGGCGTAACGAACCGCGGGGCGGGAAGTACATCGCCAAATGAGCGACGCCCCGGCTGGCATCCACGGCAGCCGGGACGCCCGACCTCAATGATAGCCCGCGTCCGCCTTCACCTTGCCGCGGAAGACCCAATAGGACCAGCCGCTGTACAGCAGGATGATGGGCAGCAGGAACAGCGTACCCACCAGCAGGAAGGCCTGGGTGCTTTCCGAACTGGCGGCGTCCCATAGCGAATATCTGTGGGGCACGATGTTGGGCCACAGGCTGATGGCCAGGCCCAGGTAGGCGGTGATGAACAGGCCGACGCCGTAGACGAAGGGCCAGGCGTGATGGTCACGGCCCAGGCTGCGCCAGGTGGCCCAGGCCAGCACCGCGCTGGCGAGGGGCACCGGCGCCAGGAAGACGATGTTGGGCCAGGTGAACCAGCGCCGGGCGATGTCGGGTTCCGCATACGGCGTCCACAGGCTGACGATGCCGATGCCAACCAGCACCAGGATCAGCGCCCGCCGCCCCTGCACCCGCGCCCAGTCCTGCAGTTCCCCTTCCGTCTTCAGGATCAGCCAGCCGGCGCCCAGCAGGGTGTACCCCGCCATCAGGGCCACGCCTGTCATAACGGAAAAGGGCGTCAGCCAATCGAAGGAACCGCCGGTGAACTGCCGCCCCTCCACCTGGAAACCCTGGATGAAGGCGCCCAGCACCGTACCTTGGGCGAAGGTGGCGACGGCGGAACCGTAGGCGAAGGCGTTGTCCCAGAAGCCCCGGTGCTCCTTGTCCTTGAAGCGGAACTCAAAGGCCACGCCACGGAAGATGAGGGCCAGCAGCATCAGCAGCACGGGGAAATACAAGGCCGGGATGATGATGGCGAAGGCCAGGGGAAAGGCCGCCAGCAGGGCCAAGCCGCCGAGGATCAGCCAAGTCTCGTTACCGTCCCAGATGGGGGCGATGGAGTTCATGATGATGCCGCGCGACGTGCTGTCGGGGTTCAGGCCGTAAAGCATGCCCACGCCCAGGTCGAACCCATCCAGCAGCACGTAGAAGAAGACGCCGGCGCCCAGGATCACCGTCCAGACGCCGACCAGATCGAGCATGGGGCCGTTCATGGCGTATGTCCCTCCGCAGCAGGTCCCTCGGGAAGTTGGGCCAGCGGCAGGGCCACCACCGGCTGGGCCGGCCGGCCGCTTTCCACCGGCGTGTCATTCTCCGCATCGTGATCCAGCGGCCCGTTGCGCACGATGCGCCGCAGGAGCAGCAGGCCCGTAGGGTAGATCAGCAGGTAGACCGCCATGTACATCAGCAATGACAGGATGACATCCCCGCCGGTCAGGGACGGCGTCACCGAGTCCGCCGTGCGCATCAGGCCATAGACGGTCCAAGGTTGGCGCCCCACCTCCGTCGTGGTCCAGCCGGCCAGCACGGCGATGAAACCCAGGGGCCCCACCCATTGCAGGCCGCGCAGATACCAGCCGGTCGTGTAAAGCCGCCCGGACCAGCGCAGCAGCCAGCCCACGCCGACGATGGCCAGCATCAGCAGCCCCACGCCCACCATGACGCGGAAGGCCCAGTAGACGACGATCACCGGCGGCCGTTCATCGGCCGGGAAGTCCTTCAGCCCCTTCACCGCCCCATCCCAGTGGTGGGTGAGGTACAGGCTGCCCAGCTTGGGCACGGTGATTTCGAAATGGTTGGTTTCCGCCTTCTGATCGGGGAAACCGAACAGCGAAGCCGGGACGCCCCGCCCGCCCTCCCACAGCCCTTCCATGGCGGCCAGCTTGGCCGGCTGGTGTTCCAGGGTGTTCAGGCCGTGCATGTCGCCCAGCACGATCTGCAGCGGCACGAACAGGGTGAGGAAGCCCAGCGCCATGCGCATCATCACCCGTCCCTCATCCGGGAAGCGGCCCTTGCGCAGGGTGTAGGCCGCCACCGCCAGCACGACGAAGGCGGTGGTGACATAGAAGCCGCTGACCACGTGGGCCAGGCGGTAGGGGAAGCTGGGGCTGAAGATGATATCCACCCAGCTGGCCGGGAAGAAGCGCCCGTCGACGACGGTGTAACCCTGGGGCGTCTGCATCCAGCTGTTCACCGCCAGGATCCAGAAAGTGGACAGCAGGGTGCCTAGGGCCACCATGCTCGCCGCCACGAAATGGGCCCAGGGCGGCACCAGCTTGCGCCCGAACAGCAGCACGCCCAGGAAGGCGGCCTCCAGAAAGAACGCTGTCAGGCCCTCATAGGCGAACAGCGGCCCCACCACGTTGGAGACGGCGTCGGTGAAGCGGCTCCAGTTCGTGCCGAACTGGAAGGGCATGACGATGCCGCTGACCACGCCCATGCCGAAGGTGACGGCGAACACGCGGATCCAGAACTTGGAAATCCTCAAGTAAACGGGATTCTTGGTCCAGGCGTGCAGCCCTTCCAGCATGGCAATGTAAGAGGCGATCCCCACGGTGAAGGCCGGCAGCAGGATGTGCCAGGCCACCACCCAGACGAATTGCAACCGGGACAGGATCAGGGGATCCAACAGGCGGTCGGTGGACATGGGACTGGTCTCCTTCTCGAAGGCCGCCGGGGGTGGAGCCTGTCCGCGGTTGAAAATGCCCCTGGCGTTCACGTGCGCTCAAGATCCGCTTGATCGGGCGAACCGTCCAGCGGTCGAATTGTCTAAGGCACTGTGCCCGGGAATGATTGGTGATTTTTGCGGTAACTTGTCGGAACCGGTTGGCATCGTCCAATTCCGGTCGGCACGACCAGCATCGCATGACACTCATAACAAAACCGGCGAACACGACCGTGTGTATGGGGTATAGATGTATCCCTCGTGCTGTTTTTGAGGGCGCCCATGCGGCTGTCGAGCTATACGGATTACGCGTTGCGCACGCTGGTGTTCCTGGCGCTGAAGTCCGACGGCCTGGCCACCATCAACGACGTCGCCCAGACCTACGACATCTCAAAGAACCACCTGATGAAGGTGGTGCACCAGCTGAGCCAGCTGGGATACGTCGAGGCCGTGCGCGGACGGGGCGGCGGGCTGCGCCTGGGCCGAAAGGCGGAAGATATCCGCCTGGGCGAGGTCGTCCGCGCCACGGAGCAGGAGCTGGACATCCTGGAATGTTTCTCCAGCGCTTCTCCCGCGCTGTGCCGCCTGAATCCCACCTGCGTGCTGAAGTCCGCCCTGAAGGAAGCGTTGCAGGCCTTCTTGGCCGTGCTGGACGACTATACCCTGGCCGACCTGGTGAAACCCCGCCGCACCCTGGCCGGCTTGCTGGACCTGCCGCTGCCCGCCAGCCTGGCCGGAACCGCCTGATCGCCCGCCACGCCCACGGCGTCCCGATCAACGCAGGGTCGCCCTGATGGCAACGATGGTGACAGGGGAACGCCCAGCCCTTACCGTCGGTTACACCCCACCCGCATCCTTGCCGGATGTCATTCGCGATGCTGAACCGACTGCGCGCCGCCCTCAGGCCAGCCCAGGCTCGTCCCGACCGTCCGGCGCCCCGGGCGCCGGACGGGCATATCCTCTATGCCGTGGGCGACGTCCACGGTGAATTGGGGTTGCTGCGCCGCTTGCTCGACGCCATCGCCCGGGACCACGCCCGGATGGTGGAGCGCCACGGCCCCCTGACGCCGGTGCTGATCATGCTGGGCGACTATGTCGACCGGGGTCCGGATAGCCGCGGAGTCATCGACCTGCTGCGCGGCGGCGCCGACCCGGCCGGCCGCACCCTGGACGACATGCTGCCCGGCTTCACCCGCCATTGCCTGCGCGGCAACCACGAACAATCCATGCTGGATTTCCTGGTCGATCCCCTGGCCGCCCTGCGGTGGCTGGACTTCGGGGGCCCGGCCACCTTGCGCAGCTATGGCCTGCCCGCGGTGATGGAAGGGCCGGCCGTATTGCAGGCCGTGGCGTTGAGCGAGGCGCTGGCGGCCCAGCTACCGCCGTCACACCGCCGCTTCCTGGACGGGCTGGCCTATCAGGTCGTCTATGGCGACTACGCCTTCGTCCATGCCGGCATACGACCCGGCCGGCCCCTGGCCGAACAGGTGGCGGAAGACATGCTGTGGATCCGCGCGCCCTTCATGCTGGCCGAGGGGCCGCACGAGAAGGTCATCGTCCATGGCCACACCATCGTGCCGGACGTCGACATCCTACCCCAGCGCATCGCGGTGGACACCGGCGCCTACCGCAGCGGCCGCCTTTCCGCAGTGGCCCTGCACGGACCTGAGGTGCGCGTGCTGGACGCCCAGCGGGCGGGGCCACTGTAAGTCCCCTTTATCCCGCCCGGTCCCCCGTATCCAGCGTCACTGTGCCCGTGGCGCGGGAGACGCAGACGCACATCTGATGGCCTTCCGCCTTTTGCCGATCGCTGAGGAAGACGTCGCGGTGGTCCAGGACGCCGCCGGCCACATCCACCACGTCCAGGGCACAGAGGCCGCATTCACCCCGGCGGCAGTCGTACATCAGGTCGGCGCCGGCCTCCTGCAGGGCCGACAGCAGGGTCTGGTCAGAGCGTACGGTCACCGTCAGGTTCAGGCGCGGCACGCGGGCGATGAACGGCTGGGCGGGAGAGGCGCCGCCAGCGCCGAACGTCTCCAGCCGGAAGTCGGCCGGCGGCCGGCCGAGGGCGGCCCACGCCCGGCGCGCCGCCGCCATCATGGGGGCCGGGCCGCAGATGTAGACCTCACCGCCCGGCGCCACCCGCGCCAATTCGGCCGTGAAGTCGATGGCCTGGCCGTCGGCGTCCAGGAAGATCTCCAACCGATGGCCCAGCAGCATCCGCAATTCCTCCGCGAAGGCCAAATCCTCGGCGCGGCGGGCCGCATAGAGCAGGCGGACGGGAGCGTCCCGGCGCGCCAGCGCGCGCGCCATGGCCAGGATGGGGGTGATGCCGATGCCACCGGCGATCAGCAGGTGATCGGGCCGGCCGGCCGAGAGCTCGAAATGGTTCAGGGGCGCGCTGATGGTCAGGCGCGCGCCAGGCGCCAACCCCCACATGTAAGTGGAACCGCCCCGGCTGTCGGGCAGCCGCTTCACCGCGATGCGTAGGATGCCGTCGCCTGGCTCCCCCACCAGGGAATAGTGGCGCACGTCCGGCTGCCCGCCGATCAGCACCTGCACCTGGATGTGCGATCCAGGGCCGTAGGCCGGCACCGGCCCCTCCGGCTGGATGTCGAACTGGCGAATGCCATCCGCCACGTCGCGGGTGGCCAGCAGGCGTGCTGCCCCCCATTCCGCCTTGAATCCCATAGGTCGTTTTCCTCCCGTTATGTTTCAGCGCCGCGCCATGGTCACGGCCACGCCGCCGCCAGTCGCAGCAACGATCCGCCAGGCAGGCCATCCAGCCGGTCCCGGTCGCTCAGGGCGGCGCGCAGGCGGCGCTGGGCCACGCGGGCATGCTCGGCGGCCAGCGCCTCGGCCCGAGCCCCCTCGCCCCGGCTGATGGCTTCCAGCAACCGGCGGTGCTGTTCCTGGGCCACCACCAGGGTGTCGCGGCCCGCCGCCTCGGTGGCGTGCAGTTGCACGAAGGCCGAAGGGCCGGCGAAGGGTTGTGCCGCCGCCTGCTCCACCGCGCGCGCCACGACGCCGCTCCCGGCCAGGCGCACCAGTTCCTCATGGAAAAAGGCGTTGAGCCGGACGTACTCGTCAAAGTCCGCCTCGCTCAGCACCGGCTGGGCCACCACCCGGTCAAGCGCCGCCACACAGTCGCGCAAAGGTGCCAGGGCGGCGGCGGTGGGCCGGCGCTCCGCCGCCAGGCGGGCGGCCAGCCCCTCCAGCGTGCCGCGCACCTCGATGGCGTCGGCAAGATCCGCGGCAGTGAAGGCGCGCACGACGAAGCCGCCGCTGGCCCCGGGCGCCACCAGCCCTTCCTGCGCCAGCCGCTCCAGGGCCAGGCGCACCGGCGTGCGCGACACGCCAAGCCGCTCGACCATGGCCGGTTCGGACACGCGCTTGCCGGGCGGCAGCTCACCCGCCAGGATCAGCTCGCGCAGACCCTGCTGCGCGCGCGCCACCTGCATGCCCCTGCCCTCTTCCTCCGCCGCCATCGCCTTCATTCCGCCGCCACCCGCTGCGGCCGCTCGGCCGCGATCATGCGGTCGATCAGGCGGCGGGCCCACATGCCGCCGGCGTCGATGTTGAGATTGTAGAAGCGGCGATCCGGATGGCTTTCGATGGCGCGCTGCTGCGCCTCCAGCACCTCCTCATCCTCGCCGAAGATGCGGTGCACGCCCTCGCGCAGCTCGTGGGTCAGGCGTTGTTCACCCAGGCGATAGTTGCGGCAGAAGGCCCAGAAGTAATGGCAGCTGCCGTCCGCCTCGGGCGTGATGGTGTTCAGCACATAGCCGTTGACGCCCTGGCTGCGGTCCCCCTCGGGCGCGCCGGTGCCGGCGGGGGCCACGCCCACGTCGATGGCGATGGTGCAGGGCGCCTCGAAATTGATGATCTGCCAGCGGTCGACCTTGCCCGGCTTGCCCAGCTGGGCCGCCCAGAAGGGCGGCGGGTCGATGCCGTGCATCCAGCGGGTGACGGTGGCGGTCTTGTCGGTGTGGGTCACCTGGAACGGCGCCTCCGCCACCGCGTCGTTGCCGATGCTGGAGCCGTGCACGAAGGTTTCGTGCGTCAGGTCCATCAGATTATCCAGCACCAGGCGGTAGTCGCACTTCACCGTGATCAGGCGGCCGTCGCCCGCCCACTCGGGATCATGGTTCCAGTGCAGGTCGGGCACCAGAGCGGGGTCGGCCAGGGCCGGATCCCCCATCCACACCCACAGGAAACGGTGGCGTTCCACCACCGGATAGGACCGCACGCAGGCCGCCGGGTTCAGCGTTTCCTGGCTGGGCATGTGGGTGCAGCGGCCGTTGGCGGCGTATTCCAGGCCGTGATAGCCGCAGCGCACGCCATCGCCCACCAGCCGGCCCTTGGACAGGGGCACCAGGCGGTGCCAGCAGGCGTCGGCCAGGGCCACCGGGGTGCGGTCCAGCTGGCGGTAGAACACCAGTTGCGTGCCGCAGATGGTGCGCGGGAACAGCGCCCGCCCCACCTCATGGTCCCAAGCCGCCGCGTACCAGGCGTTGTCCGGCCAGGCTTTCGCCGCCGTATCCGGCCCAGAGGCCCCTCCCCCGGAAACCAACGAACGCCCCGTCACCCAAGATGGACCCTCACCGTGCGTAAGATCATCCCGACCCATGGCACCGCTCCTCCACATTTATTATGAAGCATATGTATCGTATCGCGAATATGCATGCAACAAAGTCTTTTTGGCGGTCAAACATGGCCGATATCCCACATTATGCATACATCTTCCCCGACGGGGGGCAATTCAGGAGCCTGAAGAGCGGCAAACAACGGCCGCATTGGCATCGCGGGCCAGCGTGCCCACGGACGACCATCATTCCGCCCCAAAAAAGAAATGATGGCACACTGGAATGACGTCCTGGCGCACAGGGATGCTGATTGTTTGGGGGAGCGGATGGGAATGCGGCGACGCGACCTGCTGGCCATGGGGATGGCGCAGACGAAGGGGAGCCGAGCGTCGAGCGCTGTGCCCCAAATGCCATTGCCCATGCCTACCCCCTTCCCACCGGAAACAACCGCCCGGTAGGCCTGGGCCCGCAGGACGTCGGGGATATGCGCGCGTACGATACCGCAGCCGGCGCACCCCGGGAAAGGTGCGCCGCGCAGAAGCCCTCCCGCCCCGTTTGCCCGCGCCCGCTTGCCCACCCCCGCTTGAGAGGGCGTGGCCCATGCGGGTCCGGATCAGGCCCGGCCCGCCTTGACCGGCAAGTCCTGGGGCGCGTTCACCAGGGCGTCGGCATGGTCCAGCAGGTGCTGGCGGATCTGGCGTCCGCTGAGGCCGGTATCCGCCAGGCTGTGGCTGTTGAACACGGTGCGGTCTTTATCGCCGCGCCGCAAGCCGTGGGCCCACAGGTAGAACTCTCCGGTGGTCGCTTCCATCACGATGTCATCCAGGCCCGCGCCCAGGCGTTGCATTTCCGCCGGGCTCAGCTCCGCCACGAAGATGATGAAGCGGCGCACGGACTCGTCGTTCTCGCGGTTGATGCGCAGGATGTGGCGGATGCCCTGCTCCATCAACGCGTTGATGCTGGTGCCGTCCAGCGCCGCGCGGATCTTGATCTGCCGCAGCAGGTCGGGTTCCAGGCGGAAGGTGGTCATGACCCGCTGGTCCTTGGGCTTGGCGGTGGTCTTGTCCGGCATGGCGGTCTTATCTCCTCTTCGGGGATGGATCCGACCATCAAGCTTTCATGATGGCAGGGAACCCAGGAAAAGGCCCGGCCCCCGAGGGAGCCGGGCCGGTGTGGGATTTAGAATGGGTAGTAACGGAAGGCGGTGTAGACGACCGTGTCGTCGGTGCCGGGGCTGCCGCCCACACCCTGGAAAAGGTCGCGGCGGATGTATTCGCCCTGCATGCCGAACTGCATGGTGCCCATGTTGCCGTGGTAGAATTTCCACCAGAAGCCGGCCGTCGCCTCACGCACCGAACGGGTGTTGCCCGTGCAGGCGAGGGGCGAGTTCTCGGTGTAACAACCGGTGTTGACGGCCAGGGCGTTGCCATAGCCGTAGGCCTTGCCGCCGACCGTGAACGCCTTGCTGTCGTCCTGTTCCAGGCCATAGTAGGCGTACAAATCCCAATCGGACGTGGGATGGCCGATGACGCCGGCCATGGCCGTGACCTCGGTGATGGGCGACAGGCGGCCGTAGGGGTTGACCGTCACGTCCGGCAGGCTGGAGGAACCGTAGCGGCCGATGCCTTGGCCGGCCATGGTGCTCAGCTGAATGTCCACATACTTGGGCACCACCGGCAGGATGGCGGCGGCACCGAAGCCGAAGCCGGTCTCGGTGTAGTTCTCACCGGCGGCACGGCTCTGGAACTCACGCGCCAGGCCGAACACCTCGTAATGGCCCCAGCCGGGCTCGGCCACGGCCTTCACGATCAGGTCGGGGGCGATGTCGGTGGAGTAGTTGGCCGTGCTGTTCAGCAGCGAACCGCCGGTGTTGGTGTTGCTGTTGGCCACCAAGGCGGTCGAACCGCTGATGGACGCCTGCGGGCTTTCCAACGCCACGCCCAGCCAATAATGGCGGTTCCAGTCCTTGACCACGCGCAGGCTCCAGTTGCGGGTCCAGTCGAAGCCGGCGGCGTACTGGGCGTCCGGACCCATGGGCAGCGCCTCGGTGCGGGGGTCGATGCCGGACTTGTTGGTGGTGACCAGGCTGAAGGACTGGCCCGCCAGCAGGTGCCAGCCGGTGTCCTTCCAGTCGGCGGTCAGGTAGCCCTGGCGCAGGCGCGGAACATAGCTGTTGCTCTGCCCGCTGTTGGAGGACGTGCCGACGCCCAGGAAATCCGTCTCGATGTAGGCGCCCAGGTGGGTGTCGGGGCCGACGTCGCTCTCAGCCAGCATGGAGACGCGGCTCTGGCGGGCGCTGCCGCGGAACTCACCCCGGTCGTAGTTGGAGGAGTTCTTCAACGGGATGGCGGCATAGGGGGTGGCGACGTCGGCGGTCATGTTGCGCGACCGGTAGATGCTCGCCGCTTCGATGAAGCCGCCGAAGGTCAGCTTCACGCCCTTGCCCAGGCGCAGACTGTTGTCGTTGGGATCGGTCACCTTCTGCTGCTGGGCGACCTGGGTCGCGGCGGCGGCGGCCTTCTCGGCGGCGCTGCGGGATTCCACCACAGCCTTGGCGTTGGTGTCCTGCTGGGTCGCCAGCGCCTGGAGCTGCGACTGCAGCGCCTGGATCTGCTTGTTCAGCGCGTCGATCTGCGCCTGGGTCGCCACGACCTGGGTCGGGGTGGCGGCGGTGGCGGCTGTCTTCTTATGCTTCGTGGCGCTGGTGGCGTCTTCCGCGCGGGCCGTGGTCGCGGCACCCAGCAAGGCAACGCAAGCCGTGGTCATGCAAGCGGCGCGCGCGATGCCGCGGCCTTTCCGGATCTGATGCGGCGGATGGCTCCATCCGTTCCGCGCTTCAATAGACATTGTTGTCCACTCCCATCAACTGAATTGGCTTCTTATCCGCACCCGGACAGGCGCGATGGCCCTTTAAAGCAGTTGTCGGTTGAAGAAATGTGGCGGTCTATTAAAGTATATTTCATGTAATTAAAATGGTTTTTAAAATTTAACAACGCTACTCGGCCGCTCTCTTGCGTCATTTTTTTGGTAAATCATGATATATTGATATATTATCACCTATAAATCTCGTCCCGCCGCCGGATTTTCTGCGGATGTGACCGGCGGCGGGACGGGAGAGCCGTCGATAGCGGAAACCGCCTTAGTTGATGGGCACCAGGGTCTGGGTCATGGCGGCGTCAAGGTTGTCGACGCAGCGGGCGTGCTCACCCGTGCCCGGGGTGAAGCCGACTTCGGCGCAAGCGCGGTTCTCCTGCGCCAGGCGCTGGGTGGCGAAGGAGGGGCCGGCGCAGGCAGCCAGGCTGCCGCCAATGCCGGCGACGAGGGTGGCGCAGGCCAGGATGGCGGCCCAATGAGCCTTGATCAGGCGGCGGCTGATGGCGATGGTCATGGTTTAGTTCCCCCCGGCGACGTCGATCGGGTTCTGCGTGGAGTGATAGGCGGCGACATGGGTGGCGTTGCCCAGGACCTTGTCGCGATAGTTCAGCACGCACATGGCGTAGTCCGGCGTGTCCGGGGTCAGGCCCTTCTGGCTGCACGTCGACTGGCCGGCCAGGTTGGCGGAAACCTCCGCCCGGTTCGTGGCGGCTTCGGCCAGCGATCCAGTCAAGCTGTCCACGCAGGCGAGGTAGTCGGTGTTGGGTGCCGTCAGGCCCATGGTGTCGCGACAGACGCGCTTCACGGTGTCCAACTGAGTGGCGGGAACCGTCGCGGCATGGGCGCAAGCCGCCACCCCGGCCCATACCAGCAGAGCCAGACCGGCCTTCTGGACTTTGGCATTATTCAGTATACGCTGCATCTTCCACTCCAACCGTCAAGTGAATGACCGATGGATCGAATATTATCGTCACGGACTCGCGTCACAACTAAAGCTTAGTTTATTTATTAAAACTGATTTTAGTTTTTCAATAGTTGAATCAACCAAATTACCAATCATGTCCTAAGTAAATTCACGCCAACAAGAAACATTTTTGTCGCAATTTATCGGATTTTTCAAAATCTCTATGGTGAATTTTCAGGGCTTTTTTACAACTAGATATCATGATATACTGCGGCATTAGGTCACACACCCAACTTTCATGGGGTAATGCGTTATCACAGCGCTTGAATAGACAAAATTATAATTTTTTTTAAAAATCATTCGTGATTTTTAATTGGCGGCATTAATCAAACGAGCCGAAAGTTGCCACGGTAACGTCCCCGCCAGAGGACCGCCGTCGTCCGTTTTCCGCCCCAGCGGTATCGCCGCATTCACCATGTTGGGTGGTTGCCACCGGCACGCCCTTGGCGGGCGGTCAGGGTTTCATTCGGGCAGCGCGCCCGGACCATGGCGCAACGGCTGACGGCGGACCCGGCGGATGGACATCGAAACGTTCGACGATCAGGGATGGCCCCAGTGATCTCCAAAGCTCACATCCTGCTGATTGAGGATGATCAGGAAACCGCCGAAGAGATCATCCGCGACATGTCCGACCGCGGGTACATGATCAGCCACGCCGACAACGGCCGCGTGGGCCTGGAACGGGCCCGCGACGGCCACTACGACCTGTTGATCCTGGACCGCATGCTGCCCGAGGTGGACGGCCTGTCCATCATCGGCCAGCTGCGGGCGGAGGACGTGCGGGTGCCCGTGCTGTTCCTGAGCGCGCTGAACGACGTGGATGAGCGTGTGCGCGGGCTGAAGGCCGGGGGCGACGATTACCTGATCAAGCCCTTCGTGCTGTCGGAACTGTCCGCCCGGGTGGAGGCGCTGCTGCGCCGCCCGGCGGAGCCACGCACCACCCGCCTGCGCGTGGGCCCGCTGGAGCTGGACCTGATCAGCCGCGAGGCCAACCGCGATGGCCGGCCGGTGGAACTGCTGCCACGCGAGTTCAAATTGCTGGAGTACCTGATGCGGCACCCGGCCCAGGTGATCACCCGCGCCATGCTGCTGGAAGACGTGTGGAACTACCGCTTCTCGCCCCAGACCAACCTGGTGGACGTTCACATCGGCAAGCTGCGGCGCAAGGTGGACGCGCCCGGCGACTTCCCCATGATCTACAACATCCGCAACGTGGGCTTCGTTCTTCGTGAACCTCAGTGAGATAGCCCGCACCACCAGTTTCCGGCTGGCCATGGTGTTCGCCTGTTTCTTCGCCGGATCGTCCCTGCTGCTGTTCGCCTTCATCTACTGGCGGGCCACAGTGTTCGAGACCAACCGCATCGACGCGCTGATCACCGAGGACGCGCGCACCCTGGCCAGCGAGAACCAGGACGCCATCCTGGCCCTGATCAACACCCATGTGACCGGCGATTTCCACCGCGTGGGCTACGCCGCCCTATTCACGCCAGACGGCCATCGCGTCGCCGGCAACCTGGAGCGGGTGCCGCCCGACCTGCCCATCGACGGCAAAGTCCACGTGGTGCGCGCCGCCCGCACCGACATTCCGGCCATGGGCGCCATCGATGTGCGTCTGGCGGCCCTGCGCATCGCCAACGGCAACGTCCTGGTCATTGGCCGCAACGGCCAATACATGGTCATCCTGCGTGAGGTGGTGGTGCGCGCCCTGACCATGGGCGCCATCCCGGCCATGGGCCTGGCCCTGGCCGCCGGCATATTCCTGGCCTGGCGCACCCAGCAGCGGCTGAAGGAGGTGCACCGCGCCGCGGAACGCATCATGGGCGGTCAGGTGCATGAGCGCCTGCCCATCGCGGGCGTGGGGCCGCGGGATGAGCTGGACCGCCTGTCCCTGCTGTTCAACGGCATCCTGGACGAGACGGAGCGTCTGCTGGGCGAGATCAAGGCCACGGGCGACGAGATCGCGCATGATCTGCGCACCCCCCTGACCCGCGTGCGCGCCCGTCTGGAACGCACCCTGAAGGGGGACATGGGGCCGGAAGATACGCGCGAGACCGTGGGCAAGGCCATCGGCGGCCTGGACCAGGCGCTGGCCGTCATCACGGCCCTGCTGCGCATCCGCGAGCTGGAGAACAGCAAGCGTCGGCGCGGTTTCACCACCCTGGACCCGGCCGCGATCATCCTGCTGATCGAGGAGCTGTACCAGCCCATCGCCGAGACCAAGGACATCGTCTTCACCGTCGATATCGCGCCGGTGCCGCCGATGTTCGCCGATCGCGACCTGCTGATGGAGGCCGTGGGCAACCTGGTGGACAACGCCCTGAAGTTCACACCCCCCGGCGGCCGGATCAGCCTGACCCTGGGCCCGCGCGAAGACGACGGCGCCACGGTCATTCGCGTCGCCGACAGCGGCCCCGGCATCGCGGCGCACGAGCGCGACCTGGTCTTCTCCCGCTTCTACCGCTCCGACCGCACCCGTCACCTGGAGGGCACCGGCCTGGGCCTGAGCCTGGTGGCCGCCATCGCCCGCCTGCACGGCCTGGCGCCCCGGGTCGGCGACAACAATCCCGGCTGCGTGGTGGAGCTGGTGGCGGAGGGGGCGTCGGTTGCCAGGGTGCCGGCGGGCGGGATCGCGGGCGCCTGACCATCTGAGCCAAATTATGTCGGCCCGCGGTCCCCGTGGACATCCTGCCCCGCGTCGCTTTCCCCGGTTGCCACCGTGCACGCCAACCGGCAAGGTGACCCGCCTCGAGGAATACGAACGCAGGGACGCCGCGGGTCCATGATCACCATCTTCCCCAACGTCCTGACGGAACAGGAAATCGGCCAATTGCTGGCGGGCCTGCGCGGCACGTCCTTCGCCGACGGCGCCGCCACGGCGGGGGAGCAGATCCGGCAGGTGAAGAAGAACCTGCAGTTGCAGGCGGGCATGCCTGGCTATGAGTTCGCCTTCCGCCAGGTGGTGCGCGGGATCGAGCGGTGTGAGGATTTCCGCCGCGCCCTGTTCCCTCTGTTCATGGCGCCCCTGGCCTTCAACCGCTATGACGAGGGCATGGAGTACGGCGCCCACAACGACATGCCGGTGATCTTCACGCCAGACCGGGGGGCGGTGCGGGCGGACATCTCCTTCACCCTGTTCCTGTGCGACCCCGCCACATACGACGGCGGCGAGCTGGTCATCGAGCAGGGCGGGCACGAACAGGGATTCAAGCCGGCGGCGGGGTCGTTGATCGCCTATCCGTCCGGCGCCATTCACCGCGTGGCCAAGGTGACGCGGGGCACCCGCATGGCCGCCGTGGGCTGGCTGCAAAGCATGATCCGCCGCCCGGAACACCGGTCCATGCTGTATGACCTGGGCCAGGCCCGGACCCATCTGCACAGCCTGGAAGGCAAGAGCGCGCAATTCGACGCCCTGGCCCGCATCTACGCCAACCTGATGCGCGAATGGACGGAGCTGTGAAGGCGTAACGGCCTAATCGCCAGCGCTGGCCGCGTCCAGCTTCAGGGGGATCAATCCTTCCCTGTCCACCTTCGCCTGGACCTCGCCGCGCGGGTTGACCCGTTTGGGATCCAGGTTGGGCAGCCGCTGCTTCAGGGCGCCGGCCACTGCGGTCGCCCGGGCTTGCGCCAGGGCTTTCAAGGCTTGTTCCGCTACCGGTTCGGTCTTGGCGACACGGTCACGCAGGGCGCCGACATAGCCTGTTTCATCCAGCACGGGGGTCGGTGGGGTCTTGGCGCCGGGGGCCGCTGGGGGCGTATGGGTGAAGGAATCGCGCAACGGCGGCAGTTGATCGGCGCCCAAGCGCTCACTGAACTGCGCCTCCAGGAACTGGCGCTGGCCTTCCAGCGTGTAGTGGTCGGCCAACGCCTGAGCCATGCGGGCATCCAGCGCATCGGCCTGCAGTTGCGCCTTGTCCTCCTCCGGCGCCACGACGCCAGGCACCACCAGGGCCAATTGCGGCCGGGCGCCCAGCGCCTGGGCAAGATGGACGACCTTCTCCTGCTCCGGCGGGGAAAGGTCGGCCCGGCCGGGGGCGAAGTCGATATGGTCCAGCTTGTCCGCGTCCGCCCCGTCGAACAGCGCGGCCAGGGCGCGGAAGGGGGCGGTGACCAGATTGGTCAGCAGGTCGGCGGCGGCGGCACGGATGACGCTGCCGATGTCGAAACGCGGGTCGTTGATGTTGCCGCTGACCGGCAGGTCGACGTTGATCTTGCCCTCATCATCCTTCAGTAGCGCGATGGCGAGGTCCAAGGGCAGGTCCAGCGCGCCGGGCACATCCACCCGGTCGCCCAGCTTGATGTCGCGGATGACGACGCGGTTGGCGCCGTTCAGCGCGCCGCCCTTGACCAGATAGTGCAGGTCGACGTCCAGGCGCCCCCGGTCGATGCGCCGCCCGGCGAACTTCACCGTGTAAGGCGACAGGTCGGGGAATTCGACGTTGCGGAACAGCATGTTGACGTTGGAATCGCGGCCGGGGTCGAAGGGCATCAGCCGGCCGTCGATGGTCACCTGACCGAAGTCGCCCACCTGGCCGCGCAAGGCCAGGCGCGAGGATGCCGTGGCGCTGGAACTGAGCGCCGCCACCTCCCCCTGCAGGTCGGTGATGTGGGCCGAGAAGGGCAGCGGCAGGGAGGCGTCGCCGTAATCGGCCTTCCCGCCCGTGACCACCACCCGGCCCGCGCTGATCTCCGGCGCCGGTGCCGAAGCTTGTGCGGCCGCCCCGGCGGCGGCCTTGGCCCGTGGCACTATCAGATGGTTGAAGTTGGTGGTCTGGTTGGCCGCCACCTGCAGGCGCAGATAGGGGGCCGCCACGGTGACCTGGGAAACACGCAGCTCATTGGCCGCCTGGCTGTATTCAAAGCGGTCGATGCTCAGCCTATCCCAGGAAACGACCGGGATGCCGCCGCCCTGCTCCGCCACCGCCAGCGCCCGCACCTCGCCCTTGCCGACCACGGTGATACCGCCAGGCGTCTTGCCCTCGGGCGGTGTGATGGTGATGTCACCCTCCGCCGACAGATGGCCATCGTTGATGTCCACCCGGGCGCTTTCGCGCACATAGGGCTGGGCGGCGGCGACCGGCAGGTCGGTCAGGGCGGCCGTCGCCTCAAGCCGCAGGGTCGGCAGCGCCGTGACCTTGCCGTGCGCCGTCACCTGGCCCCCACCGGACAGCGCCGCCGCCAGGCTGAAGGGGAATGCGGCGCCCGCCTGGTTGGAGAGATTGTCCAGGGTAAGGTCGATGGGCGTCAGCTCCAGCCGTGCCGGTTCATGCAACGCCCGATCCTCCACCATCGCCTTGGCCTTGCGCACCTGGACCTTGCCCAGTGTGGCGGTCCATGGCGGCGCGTCGGCCCTCTTCGGTGCCGGCACGGCCGCTGGAGCGGCATCCCCCACCAGCCAGGGCATGGGGCCGACGCGGCCATCCGCCTGGCGCCGCAAGTCCACGGTCAAGCCGTCCAGGCTGAGGCTATCAGCGGCAGCGGTGCGTTCGGGCCAAGCCAGGCGCCCGCCGGCCAGGCGCAGTTCCGGCAGGATCAGGAAAGGCGCCGCCACCCCGGCCTCATGCACCGCCAAGTCGCGCAGCACCACACCCGCATGGGTGACCGCCAGGGCATAGGCACCGTCGGCGCGGCGGCTGACCTGATAGTCGAGGTCGACCGCGACGGTGCCGGTCGGCACGGTGACCTTGAAGACATCGCCAAAATAACGGGCCGCCAAGGGAATGTAAGGCCCGCGCGCCGCCACATGGCCGGCGGACACGATGGGGTTCAGGCCGGATGTGCCCGTCCATTCCAGGGTGGCGCCGCCCTCCAACCCCACCTGCAGGTGCTGTTGCCCCTGGCGTTCCGGCAGGGTGCTGAGATCGTTGAATTCCACACTGACAGGGCCGACCTTGGTCTTGAACGGCGTGCCCGGCACCTGGTCGGTCACGTCGGCCGCCGCGTTCGTGATGGTCAGGTGCCGGATCAGCAGCCGGGGCAGGCCCTGGCTGGGCGCTTCGGCCTTGGCCTGGTCATCGCCGGAGGCGGCGGCCTGGATCAGGCGCCCGATGTTGGTGTCGGTCTCGCCATAGCGCGCCAGCGTGGCCTTCAGACCATCCAGCTGGATGTCGTTGATGCCCCAGGCCCAGCGCAGCAGACCACTGGGCGCCAAACGGACATAGAGCCGGTCGAAACCCAGCAGCGGGCCGCCGTCAGCCTCCGCCAGGCGAAAGCCGCGCAACTCCACACTGAGGGCATAGGGGTTGACGCGCACGTCGTCCAAGGAGGCTGGGCGCTGAAAAGTCTTCCGCGCCACGTCCACGATTTCCCATCGCAGCAGGGGCGGAACGACGAGGAAGCCCACCAGCGTGTACAGCGCCAGGATGAGCACCACCCAGAACCGCTTGCGCCGCACGTTCCACCACAGGCGGGGCTCGCCCAGCCGCAGCCGGCGGAAGAAAACACCGGCGCGACGACGCCATCCCCCTTTGGAGGGGGGATTGGACGAAGACGGGGCGCGGGGCGAGGTGGGCATGGGGATAGGGTCCTGCGGCGTTGACCCCATCCTATAATGGCAAAGCTGCAAGGGATATGGGTTTAGTGCCTCCAGGACCGGCCCAAAAGGCACTAAACCTTTGGATCATCTGGCAATTCCCTTATTGCGGATCACCGTAGACGATGCCCCGGCCATGGGTGCCGACGTAGACGCGGCCATACCGCTTGGGATCGCCCGACACCTGCAGGACCAGGCCCCACTGGTGCTGGTCGTCGTTCACCCGCACCCAGTGCCACCCGGCGTCGTCGGAGCGGAAGATGCCCCGCTGCCGGCCGATGGTGCCCACCAGGTAGAGGGCGGCGACGCTGGCGCCGGGGGCGGCCTTGCCGAAGCCGAAGGCGTGCAGTTGCTCCACGCCCGGCATGCGGGTGAAGGCGCCACCGGCGGCGGTGCCGTGATAGAGGCCGTCGAAGGCGGCGATCCACAAATCGCCCTTTTCGCCCGGCGTGGCGTACAGGGCATCCTGGCCGCCGCGTGGGTCGCCCCGGCCATCGCGCACCGCCGCCGGCGTGGGCAGGCCGTTCGGCAGGGTGAAGGGCCGCGCCTGGAAGTGCGCCGCCCGGTCGGTGCTGACGTACAGTTTCCCGTCGAACAGCGACAGGGCGTAGAAGGCGTCGGGATCGACGGCGTCGCCGACCACCCGCACGCCGTCCGGCAGCCCTTGGGCGGCGGTCCAGGTGGTGCCATGGTCCACGGTGACGTAGGCGCCGGACACCAGCCCCTCCTTGGCGCCCTGCGGCGTCCACACCCAGGTGGCGCCATCGGCGGAGACGGCGACCTTGCCGCGCTTGGCCTCCGGCACCGGCATCTTCGTCGGCCGCCAGCTGTGGCCGCCGTCCAGGGAATAACCGATGTTGGGGGCGGGATAGCGTTCGTCATGGATGCCGACGCGGACCACCACGTTCGGGTTCAGGGGCGCGGACACCACGCTGTCGGTGTTGCCGAACAGGGGGGAGGAGGCCGCCCCCTCCGGTGCCGGCTTGTCCAGATCCCAATGCACGAAACCGCCATAGTCGCCGATGGCGGAAATCAGCGGGGCGCCCTGGGTGGGGCTGTTGAAGGCCATACCCACCGTTTCCTCGATGCCCGTGCTCATCACCTGCCAGTGGCTGGGCTGGCCCCTGTCCACGGCGGTGAGATCAAACGTCTCCCACCCGCCATAGCCGGTGGTGAATAGGGCGTGGTCGGGGTTGGCGGGGTCGATCTCGATATCGAACAGCCAGTGGATGGGCGTGGGCTTCACATAGGGCGCCAGGCTGTAGTCGTAGACGCCGCCGTTCTTGCCGTCGCCCTTGGGGCCGCCGAACACCGTATGCCAGGTCCGGCCGCCATCCAGGCTGCGGAAAATGTCCTCCCCCAGGCCGGGGTAGGACCCTGGCTGGCGGTGCCGGTCGAAGGAGCTGGCGATGACCACCTTGGGGTCGTGCGCGTCCACCGCCACGGCGGCATAGCCGAAGGCCGCCCCCTTGGCGGCGTCCGGCTTCTCCGGCGTGATGTCGGTCCACTTGCCCCGCCGGGTGTCCAGCTTCCACACCGCGCCATCGGTCATGCGGGTGGGGCCGGGGCTGCTGCCGTAGGAGAGGTAGAGCGTGCCATCGGCGGCCAGCGCGGCGCGCGTGGGCCGGTTGGCCGTGGGCTGGCCCGGCACCGGGACCCAGCTCTTGCCGCCGTCGGTGCTGCGGAACAGATTGTCACGTCCTTTGAGGGAAGCGCCAACGTAGATCGTGCGGCTGCCCTTGCCGTCCTTCGTCGCGCTCTTCGGGTCGAAGATCACGAACACCAGGCCGGCCCCGCCGCGCGCCCAGGGCGACACGCCGGCCGCCGCGTCCTTGGACACATCCTCCGTCACGTCGGGGAAGCTCGCCACGCGCGACCAGGTGGCCGCCCCGTCGTGGCTGACCCACAGGCCGTCGTGGCGGGTTCCCAGGTAGAGGGTGTCCGGATCGTTCGGATCGACCGCCAGACGCTCACCATTGCCTCGGCCGTTCTCGTTACCACCGAACTTGATGGGCACGTCGACACGGCGGAAGGTCCGCCCCCGGTCGTCGGAGCGCACGATGGCGCCGGTGGGCGCCAGCGGGTTGGTGTAGGTGCCCAGCGCCATGTAGACACGGTCGGGGTTATGCGGGTCCAGCGCGATGCTTTCCACACCCATCAGATTGGTGTCGGCATAGGACACCCAGTCCAGCAGGGGCACCCAGCGCTTGGCATCGCCGTCCCAGCGGTAGGCGCCGCCCATATCGGTGCGGGCGTAGCGCAGGCCCGGCACGGTGGGGTGGAAGATGATGCCGTCGACGAAGCCGCCGCCCACGATCTGCACGTTTTTCCATTGATAGGGCACCTGCCCTGTCAGCGCGGACACCGGCGGCGCGGCGGCGACGGGCGGTGCGATCCGCCCGCCGTCAGCCTGGCAGCCGGCCAGCGCCAGGGCCGCGGCGGTGGCGAGCAACAGGCATCGTGCCCGCGCGAACTGCGGATTTCCTGTCATGGCAGCGTTCCCAACCCCATTTGTAATCGTTTTCGGCGCCACTGTTGCCTAAGTTACCGGTAACATCAAGCGGCGCGGTGCAGCCAAGATGAAGCGCGGTGTCGCAGCGGCAACCGCATCAGCTCCGCCCTCACGGTCGCCAGTTTCAACGCTGCGCCGACCAGGACCATTTTTCACGCACGGCCACATACGGTCTGGCGCGACATATGATGGAGCTTTCAAGAAGAATCCGCCATTACCCTTCAATGCGGCTGCATTAATCGTGATTATCAATACATCTATTCGGTTAAAGCGATTTTTCTTTCAATTTCCCCGATGAGACAATTCCCTTTCCATAAAGGGAACCGCCATGACTGACATTAAATTATTGATCGCGGGCCGGCGCTGCCTAACCAAGAGCCGCGAACAAGCGTTAGCGCATCTGAGAACAGTGCACGGCCCAATGGTTTTTTCACCGCCAGCCGACGCCGGCGCGATGCCCAGCCGCTACGAACAAAATCATGTCTTCCATCCATCAACCGAATCTTCCGGTTCCTGGTTGGCGGACAGGGACTTCGTGACCGAGATCTGGTTCAACGATTTTCCCCATCTCGCCGCTTCCATCTCCACTCCCTATTACATGACCCATCTGCGTCCCGATGAGGACAATTTCGTCGACCAGGACACCGTCCTGAAATCCGTGGTCAGGGAAGAAGGGAAATGGGGCGTTACCAAACCCGACGCCGCCAAGCTGTTCATTTTCCTGAAACGCTCGCCCTCTATCAGCATCGCCGTGTTCAATGCCGCCCGAACCGGCGCGATGGACGACCTACGGACCCAATCCCAACCTCTTGCCGGCTTGGTCAATGTCGCCCTACCCGGTCCAGGGGGGCTGAACCCTACGCCGATCATGTTCTCGAGTTCTGGTTCCCGGACCGAGCGTCAGCCCTTTCCGCCGTTGGAAGCGCCGTATTGCCGGCCCTGGACCGCCTTTCCTCCACGCTTGATGCGCAGCACAGCTTCTTCCTTCTGGCGGACGCCTATCCCGTTGAACGCCTGCGGCAGGCCAACGGGCCTTACTGACGGTCCCATGGAGGGGCGTCAGAACATTTGATCGCCCAAGTTCGGGAAACGCCGAACCTCAACAACGGAAACATCCACCACCCGCGCCATAGGGTTGAAGAAACGGTCAGGGTGAGGTGCCAACGAAGAGTTGACAGGGGCCCCGCCAGCCGTTAGTCACCGCCCATCATTGGGGAGTAGCCGCCCGCCTATTTGAGCGGGCGCCGCGTCAACATACTTAGGCCCCGCCGGTGCCTCACCGGTGCGGCCTATGGCGCGTGCGACCGATCCGCCACCTCGCGGATCGCTGGCGAGACCAGTGGCATGTCGCATCCGACCGGACCGGGCCGGACGCGCATCGCTGCTGTCGCTCGCCCGGCCTTGTCGCTTTGCCGTCCCCGAGGTCCCTCCCCATGCCCATCGCCACGTCCTTCGCCCTGGCGTTCAGCCTGTCCATGGACGCCTTCGCCGCCTCGTTGGGCAAGGGCGCCAGCTTGAACCGCCCCGGCGTACGGGAGGCGGCCCGGGTGGGGGCGTATTTCGGCCTGTTCGAGCTGGCGGCCCCCATCCTGGGCTGGGGCCTGGGCCTTTCCTTCGCCCATTACATCGAGGCCTACGACCACTGGATCGCCTTCGGCCTGCTGCTGATCGTGGGGGGCCGCATGGCCTGGCTGGCGTGGAGGAACGACGATGAGGACAGGCCCAAGGCCCACCGGCATTCGCCCCTGGCGCTGGCCATGACCGCCATCGCCACGAGCATCGATGCCACCGCCGTGGGCATCACCCTGGGCTATATGAACGTCGACGTGCCCACCACCATCGCCCTGATCGGCCTGGTGACGTTCACCATGGCCTTCGGCGGGGTGATGCTGGGCCGGGCCGCCGGTCCCGTGCTGGGCCGCTGGGCCGAGGTGCTGGGCGGCCTGGGCCTGATCGGCATCGGCGCCAAGGTGCTGTACGACCACACCCTGGGAGGCCTTGGCGGTTAGTCAGGCGCCAGCGCCTCCAGCCGGGCCAGGTGAGGCGCCTGGGACGCTTCGTCCAGGAAGGAACCGGTGATGCTGTTGCGGGCCAGCCGCATCAACTGCGCGCGGTCCAGGCGCAGAGCCGCCGCCACGCCCACGTAGTTGTCCAGCAGATAGCCACCGAAATAGGCCGGATCGTCGGCGTTGACCGTGGCCTTCAGCCCCAGGTCCAGCATGCGACGCAGGGGATGGGATTCGAGGTCGGGCACGACGCAGAGCTTGAGGTTGGACAGCGGGCACACCGTCAAAGTCGTGCCCTGGTCCACCAGCCGCCGGGTGAGGGCCGTGTCCTCCAGCGCGCGGTTGCCATGGTCCAGCCGGTCCACGCCCAGGATGTCCAGCGCCTGCCAGACGTAGTCGGGCGGCCCCTCTTCCCCCGCGTGGGCCACCAATTTCAAGCCCCGCTCGCGCGACGCCTGGAACACCCGCGCGAACTTGGACGGCGGGTTGCCCACCTCGGATGAATCCAGGCCAACGCCCGCGATGCGGTCCAGGTAGGGTTCCGCCACCTTCAGCGTGGCGAAGGCCGACTCCTCATCCAGGTGGCGCAGGTAGCAGAGGATGAGCCGAGACGTGACGCCCAGATCCCGTTCCGCCTCGGCCATGCCGGCCAGAAGGCCGTCGGCCACCACCTGGAAAGGGATGCCCCGGTCGGTATGGGTCTGCGGGTCGAAGAAAATCTCGGCGTGCACGCCGCCATCAGCCGCCAGCCGGCGGAAATAGGCCATCGCCAGGTCGCGGAAATCCTCCTCCGTGCGCAGGACCTGGGCGCCCTGGTAATAGATGTCCAGAAAGTCCTGGAGATTGGTGAAGGCGTAGGCCGCCCGCACCTCCTCCACCGTTCGGAAGGGCAGGTCCACCCGGTTGCGGCGGGCGAAGTCGAACATCTGCTCCGGTTCCAGGCTGCCTTCGATGTGCAGGTGCAGCTCCGCCTTGGGCAAACCACGGATGAAATCGGAGAGAGGATCGGTCATCGGGCGGCCTTTCATGATCGCAAGAGCGACCAGTGTAGCCCCAGCACCGCCGCTGATAACAGGCCCTCCCGCGGCGCCGTTAAAAAGCCGATTACATCTGAGGAGGGTATATCAATCGTGCATACTCGTTTAACGGGTGGATTGATGCCACGCATCTGATAGATTGCACCCCAATAACTCAACCAGAGGCGGCGCAGGCCGCGAAGAGGGGGTGGAGCATGCTGAGATATCCGACGCGGGGCGCGTCACTGAATTGGAATTTGGGGACCGGCGTCGCCGCCCTGGGCCTGATGCTGCTGGGGGCCAGCCAGCCGGCCGCGGCGCAGAGCACCTTCGCCAACCCGCCCAGCCTGCCGCAGACGGCGCCGGTGAAGGGCTCGGCCAACGTTCCAGGCCTGCCCAAGGCGCCGTCGGCCGTCAGCCTGGCCGACAGCCCGGCGGCGCATGCCGGCAAGGAGCGGGCTTTCGACCTGCATATCCAGTACACCGACGCCGCCCTGTATGACCCGGGTGAGCAGCGGTACCAGCGCGTGCACCTGCGCAGCTATGTCGGCACCGGCGTGTCGCCCGGCACGCCCTACGTGGCGCCGGAGATCGACGTGACGCCGGGCGACACCGTGCGCATCACCCTGCATAACGATCTGCCGACCGATCCCAGCTGCAACGATCACAGCATTACGCCGGACACGCCGCACTGCTTCAACGGCACCAACCTGCATTCCCACGGCTTGTGGGTCAGCCCCACGGGCAACAGCGACAACGTGCTGATCTCGCTGAACCCGGGCGTCAGCTTCCAGTATGAGTACAACATCCCGGCCGACCATCCGGCCGGCACCTTCTGGTACCATCCGCACCGCCATGGCTCGACGGCCCTGCAGGTGGGCAGCGGCATGGCCGGCGCGCTGATCATCCGCGGTGACCGCAAACCCACGCCCCAGATCAACGGCGACCTTGACACCCTGCTGATCGGCGCCGACGCCAAGCCCCTCAAGGAACGCACCCTGGTGTTCCAGCAGATCCAATATTACTGCCTGGACGACAACAAGACGCCGACCTGGGACTGCAAGGCCAATCAGACGGGGATCATCGAAACTTACGGCGCCGTTCAAAACCCCCCTGGAACCGTCCCTCCGACCAGTGACGAATTCAGCCCCGGCAGTTGGGGCCAGTCGGGGCGCTGGACCAGCATCAACGGCGTCATCATGCCCACCTTCACCGACGCCCAGGCGGGCACGGCGGAACGCTGGCGCCTGATCCACGCCGGCGTGCGTGAGACCATCAACGTGGAATTCCATAAGATGGCGGACACCACGACCGCCACCGCCCGCCCCACCAAGGGCGGCGCGGATAAATTCGTCGACACGGTGTGCACCGGCCCCGCCGTGCCTTACCAGGTGGTGGCCGCCGACGGCCTGACCATGGGCAACACCCTGACCAACACCAACACCACCCTGCAGCCCGGCTATCGCTATGACCTGCTGGTGGTCTTCCCCGAGCCCGGCAACTACTGCGTGACCCAGAGCCCGATGGGCTCCGACGTCACGGTCAGCCGGTCCGGCACGCTGCGCAGCCTGTTGGGCGTGGTCACCGTGCGGGGCGGCATCCGCACCACCGATCCCATCCAGACCCTGGTCAACACCCTGGTGGCCTCGGCCCAGAAGAACATGCCGGCGGACGTCCGCAATCAGATCGTCGCCGACCTGACGACCAGGGACGCCAAGGGCAAGCCCAACATCCTGCTGACCCGCTTCGTCCCCCATCCCACCATCCAGGAAGGCGAGGTGACGGGCAATCCGACGCAGGAAATGCTGTTCTATCTGGGGCCGAAGGATCTCAACAATCCGAGTGGCCCCGTCATCTTCACCGTGGGCAACACCTTCCAGCTGGGCCCCGATGGCCGACCCCAAACCCATTCCTATGATCCGGCCCGCGTGGATCGGCCGCTGATCCTGGGCCAGGCCCAGACCTGGGAACTGCGGTCCTATGGTGTCAACCACCCCTTCCACATCCACGTGAACCCGTTCCAGATCGTGGCCATCCTGGACCCCGACAACAACGATGTCAGCGCCCCGGGCTATGTCGAGAAGGATGGCGATACCCAATACGCCGGACTGCGCGGCGCCTGGAAGGACACGCTGTGGGTCAAGACCAAGATCCCGTTCGGCGCCACGCTGACGGACAAGACCAAGGGCTATTACCGTCTGATCGTCCGCACCCGGTATGAGCGGTACATCGGCGAATACGTCCTGCACTGCCACATCCTGGACCATGAGGACCAGGGCATGATGCAGAATGTGGAAATCGGCGTGGGTGACGGCAACGGCGGCCTGGCCAAAGCCCACCACTGATTCTCCCGGCCATCTCTCCTGACAGCGGCCCAGCCCTCACCGGCTGGGCCGTTTTTTATGCGGTGGCCGTACGGGCGCCATCCCGCGAGGGCCTCGTCGGGCAGGGCCCGGACTGGTCCCGGTGGCAGGACCTCCGCGCACCATTGGTTGGTAGGGCCCCGCGATTCCTGCACGTTGGGGTTAACCTTCATGACACTCCAGTGAATGTTTATATAAATTCAAGTGTCTGCCTACGGACGTAAGCGGCCAGACGGAATAAATACAAATGCAATATAAACACTGCGTAAATACGTTTGTATTCGTTTTCTAACTCGTTGGTAGTAGATTTTTACGCAGCTCGCCCTCTTAATATTGCCTTAATAACTGCCTTCCTATTCTTTGGGTTAGGGCCGTGACTTGAGGCGGAGGGATGCCGCATCCGGACGAACGGCCAACTATCCTTGCCGGGGAAAGAAATGGTCGCTTTCTATAAGCAAATCATAGACTTAGATATGCTCGCCGAACTGGTGGAGACGGATGACGCCTCCCTGGGCAAGGTTTGCCTGGCCTCTGATGGGCGATATCAGGTCCGGGAATTCCATTTGGATGGCTTAACAAACCAGGTGGCCACCTATCTGGCGGCGGGCTTCTGCGGGCGGGCGGAACAGGACTTCCCCCACCTGACCTGTGCCTGGGGCCGGGCCCGTGTCGGCTCCACGGCCATGGCCAACCTGTTCGGCGTGGCCGGCCTGCCGTCCTATTACCAGCCGACCAAGGCGGTCATGCGCCATGTGCTGGCGGCCGACAGTCCTGGCCCCTGGGCCGTTCCCCTGGCCGACCAGGCGCCGCACATCTTCTGCAAGGATGTGGCCGGTCCCTATCTGAAGGCGGAGTGCCTGTATATCCCGCTGCAGATGCTGATCGAGGCGGGCTACCCCGCCAGCCGCCTGCACCTGGTGGTGCTGGACCGCGAACCGGTGCACGCCCTGGCGTCCTGGCTGCGCAAGTGGTCCCACCGGATCAGCCGCGACCAGCTGCTGGAGAACTTCGTCATCGCCACGCTGAACGCCGGGCGGGTCGAGAGCTATGCCCGGCGCCAGGGCGTGCCGGTAACCCACTACGTCCACGAGGCGGCGCGGCAGCCGGTGCTGTCGGTCGCCGCCTTGTTCCGCCGGCTGGGCCTTTCCGATTACTTCGCGCCCGAAACGGTGACCAGCTGGCAACTGATGGACAGTCTGGACGACAGCAACTCGCGCGTCCTGTTCCCGGTGGAGCCCGAGGTCTACGCCGCGCCCGGCCTGCACCAGCAGGCGGGCGGCATCGGTTGCTACGCCTATCAGGACCGGGACCGGGGGGCGGTCACCGACGCGGATCTGGATCTGCTGCGCCGCCATGGCGTGGATGAGGTCTACGCCCGCAACGCCGCCGCCTGCGCCCGCGACCTGGGTCTGCCTCGCGGTCTGTTCCGCGAGGACGACGCCCCGTCCGCCGCCGCCGTCGCCTGACCCCGTTACGCCCTGCGCGAGAGATCCGATCATGCTCAACAAACTGAAGATTTCCCACCGGCTGGCGCTGTTCATGCCCATGCTGGTTCTAGCCCTGGGCCTGGCTGTCGGCTTCGCCCTGACCACCCTGCGCCATACCCTGACCGAGGACCGCAAGGAGGAGCTGAAGCAGATCCTGATGGTCACCCGCGGAGTGGCGCAAAACTGGTACGACCGAGAGCAGTCGGGAGAGCTGACCCGCGCCCAGGCGCAGAAGGGCGCGCAGGACGATATCCGCAAGCTGCGCTTCGGCAATGGCGAGTACGTCTACGTCAACCAGTACGACGGCCTGACCATCGTCCACATCAAGAAGGAGTTCGAGGGCAAGAACCGCATGGACTTCAAGACGGCCGATGGCGTCGAAACCGTGCGCCTGGGCATCGAGGCCGCCAAGCAGGGCGGCGGGTCCTTCACCTACACGTATCCGCGGCCGGGCAACAAGGGCGGCCCCGCCCAGAACTTCCCCAAGATGACCTACAGCCTGGGCTTCGAGCCGTGGCAGTGGGCGCTGGGCACCGGCATCTACGTCGACGACATCGACGATATCTATCATGATATATTGATGGATATGCTGATGCTGACCACCCTGGTCGTGGTCGCCGGCGGCCTGGTGGCCTACCTGCTGGCGCGCAGCATCGCCAAGCCCCTGAAGCTGATGACCGAGCGCATGGGACGCCTGGCCGACGGTGACCTGACCGTCGACATCCCCCTGCTGGACGACCGCCATGAGATCGGCCGCCTGGCCCGTGCGCTGGAAGTGTTCAAGCGCAACGGCCTGCGCAACGCCGAACTGACCCAGGCCCAGTTGGCCGAGCAGCAGGAGAAGCTGCGCCGACAGGAGGCGGTGGAAGCCTCGCTGGCCGACTTCCAGCAACGCACGGCCCGGGTGCTGAGCAGCGTGGTGCACGCCTCGGAAGACGTGCGCAACCATTCCTCCGGCCTGGCTGACATGGCAACCCAGAGCCGGGGCATGGTGGAGATGGCCAACCATGCATCGACCGAGACGACCGGCAATGTGCAGATGATCGCCAGTGCGGCCGAGGAACTGGCCGCCGCCGTGGGCGAGGTCAACAGCCAGGTCACGCGCTCCACCGACATCGCCCAGCGCGCGGTGACCCAGGCGGAGGAGACGGGCGTCACCATGCAGGGCCTGGCCGACGCGGCCCAGAGCATCGGCAACATCATCCAGGTCATTCAGGAGATCGCCGGCCAGACCAACCTGCTGGCCCTGAACGCCACCATCGAGGCGGCCCGCGCCGGTGAGGCCGGCAAAGGCTTCGCCGTGGTGGCCAGCGAGGTGAAGACCCTGGCCAGCCAGACGACCAAGGCCACGGACGAAATCCAGGGCTACATCACCGGTATCCAGCAGGAAACCACGCGCGCCGTGGAAGCCATCGGCAGCATCGCCGCTGTGGTGGGCGACATGCGGACGATCGCCACCGCCATCGCGTCCGCCATGGAACAGCAAGGCGCCACCACCTCGGAAATCGCCCGCAACATCAACCAGGCGGCCATGGGCACCCAGCAGGTCTCGACCAACATCGTGGGCGTGGCCGGCGCAGCCGAGCAGACCAGCCAGTCGGCCAACGCCTTGCACACGGCGTCGGAAGCCCTGCGCCAGGACGCCGACGCCCTGAACGCCGAGATCACCGGCTTCTTCGCCCGCCTGCGCGCGATCTGAGAAGAGTTACGGGGGAGGAAGGGCGGCGCGCCGGCGACGGGGCGCCGCCCTTTCGATTAACGCGCCTTGGTCTTTTCCGGCAGGCTGGTCTCCTCCTCCGACGGCAGCGCCTCCACGGTCCACCCCCCGCCCAGCGCCCGAATGAGGGCCACGTCGGCCTGCACCTGACGGGTGTGCAGGTCCAGGCTGCTCTGCTGCGCCTCCAGCAGGGCGGTCTGCGCCGTCACCACCTCCAGGTAGCTGTCGGCGCCGTCCCGGTAGAGGTTGGTGGCCATGTCCAGGGTGCGCTGGGCCGCCAGGGTGCCGGCGTCCTCATCCTTGGCGGCCGTCCCCAGCCAGCGGATGGCGGCCAGGTTGTCCTCCACCTCGCGGAAGGCGTTCAGCACCGTCTCGCGATACTTGGCGGAGGCCTCGTCATGCTGGGCCGCCGCCTTGGCCAGGCCGGCGTCCAGCCGCCCGCCCTCGAACAGCGGCAGGGTGACGCCGGGTCCCACCGACCAGAAGGCCATGGGCAGCTTCAGCAGGTTGAAGCCCGTGTCCTGGAAGCCGCCCACCGCCTGCAACGACAGATCGGGGTAGTAGGCAGCGCGGGCCACGCCGATGCCGGCGTTGGCGGCCAGCACGTCGCGTTCCGCCGCCGCTACGTCCGGCCGGCGCTGCAGCAAGGTGGAGGGCAGCCCCGTCGGCACAGCCGGCAGGGCCGGCGTCCACCGCGCGGGCGCCAGGGTGAATTCCGCCGGCGCCAGGCCCACCAGGGCCGCGATGGCGTGTTCCATCTGCGCCCGCTGCGACGCCACCTGCGAGACCTGGGACCGGGCGGTGTCCAGCTGGGTTTCCGCCCGCGACACGTCCAGCCCGGCCACGATGCGCCCCTGGAACATGGTTTGGGTCAGGCTGAGCTGCTTCTCATAGGCCGTGACCGTGTCGGCCAGGATGTGGGCGCGTTCATCCAGGCCGCGCAGCGCGAAATAATCGCTGGCCAGTTCGGCCTGCAACCCGAGCCGCACCGAGGCCAGGTCCGCGGCGCTGGCCTGGGCTTCCGCCCGGCCGGCGGCCACCTGGTTGCGCACCTTGCCCCAGAGGTCCAGCTCATAAGAGGCGGAGGCGCCGATGGTGTTGGCGCCGTAGACGTTGCGCTGCCCGGCGCCGCGCAGGGGGCGGTCCTTGGACTGGCGGTTGGTGCTGATGCTGGCAGTGCCGTCCAAGCGCGGCAACAGGCCGGCGGAAACGGCGGCGGCATCCGCGCGCGCCTCGTCATAGCGGGCCAGCGCCACGGCCAGCGTGGGGTTGGCCGCTTCGATCCGGTCCTCAAGGCCGTTCAGCACCGGGTCGTTGAAGGCCGTCCACCAGGGGCCGCGCGCCTGCTGGTCCGCCGGCTGGGCCGGCTGCCACGGGGCGCCGCCGGCCTCCTTGAAGGCGGGCGGCAGGTCGAGGTGCGGCGGCTGATAATCCGGCGCCAGGTTGCAGCCCGCCAGCGCCAGCAGCGCGCCACCGGCCATGAGAGACTTCGTGAAAGACATGGCTGTTACCGGTCCGCCTTCGCCGTGGTGCCCGTGGCCGCTTCCGCCACCTTGTCCGCCCCCTCACCCGCACCGGCCAGGCGCACCACATCGCCCGACACCAGTGTCTCGGGCGGGTTGTCGATGATCTTGTCCGTGGGGGTCAGGCCCGCCACGATTTCAACGCTGTCACCCATGTCGCGGCCGATGGTCACCGGCTTCAGCTGGGCCTTGCCGTCGGGGCCCAGCACGGCCACCTCGGCCCCCTTGTCGCTGGGGACCAGGACGGTCGCCGGGACCTTCACCATGTTGGCATCGCTGGGCACCTGAAAATGCACCTCGGCGAAGGTGCCAGGCGTCAGCAGACCGTCCGGGTTGTCGGCCTGAAGTTCCACCAGCATGGTGCGCGACGCCTGGCTGACGGCGTTGGCCGTGGTCACCAGCGTGGCGTCGAAGTGCCGGCCGGGATATTGCGGCAGGTCGAAGGTGGCCTTGACCCCCGGGGTCAGCAGGCTGGCGAAGGCCTGCGGGATCTGCACGTACAGGCGCATGCTGTGCAGGTCCGACACCTGGAACAGTTCCTGCCCCGTCCCGCCGCCAGCATTGATCAGGGCGCCCACGTCGGTGGTGCGGGCGGTGACGACGCCGTCGAAGGGCGCCACGATGCGTTTGAACGCCGTCAGCGCCTCCAGCCGGCGGACGTTGGCGGCGGCACTTTCCACCGCCGCCCGCTTGGCGGCGCTATCGCCTACCTTCTCATCTGCCGCCTGCTGCGACACCGACTGCGAGGCCACCAGCGCCGCCCAGCGCTTGGCCGTCAGGTCCGCCAGCTCGGCGGTCGCCTTGGCCTTGGCCAGGTCGGCCTTGGCCTGTTCCAGCTGCTGGTCCAGGTCGGGGGTGGCGATGGTGCCCAACAGGTCGCCCGCCTTCACCTTGGCGCCGATATCCTTGTCCCAGCTTTTGAGGTAACCGCTCACCCGGGCGTAGATCGGCGCCTGGGTATAGGCCTGCAGCGTACCCGGCAAGGTCAGCGTCTGCTGCGCCGCCCCCCGACTGACCGGCGCCAGCGCCACGGTGGGAACGGCCTGGTCGGCGTTCCACTGGACCAGTTCGCGGGTCGCACGGGCACGGTCGGTCAAACCGACGACGACGATGGCGCCGGCGGCAAGCAGCGCCACCCCACCCAGCAAGGCCAGGCGGCGGGGATTGGGGGTGGTGATTTGGGCGGTGGACATGATCGGGTCGCTCCTATCCGGGACGGCGGCTGCGGCTCAAAGGAAGGGGTGGGATCGGGAAGGCTTAAACGGGGGCCGGCGCGGCTTGCCCGCCGGGCTCACGGGCCCGCTCATGGTCACGGGCGTGCACCAGGCTGAACAGCGCCGGCACCAGGAACAGTGTGGCCAGCGTGGCGAAGACCAGCCCACCGATGACCGCGCGGCCCAGGGGGGCGTTCTGCCCCGGCTCGATGGCCATGGGCGCCATGCCGATGACCATGGCCAAGGCCGTCATCAGCACGGGGCGGAAACGGGTATGCCCCGCCTCCATGGCGGCGGTCAGGGCGTCCACGCCGGCGGCCAGCCGTTCCCGGGCGAAGCTGATGACCAGGATGCTGTTGGCCGTGGCCACGCCCATGCACATGATGGCCCCGGTCAGCGCCGGCACCGACAGTGTGGTGCCCGTGCCGAACAGCATCCAGATGATGCCGGCCAGCGCGCTGGGCAGGGCCATGACGATGACGAACGGGTCCATCCAGGATTGGAAGTTCACCACGATCAGCAGGTAGATCAGCACGATGGCGAAGGCCAAGCCGATGAACAGCTGGTGGTAGGCGCTGGTCATGGTGGTGACCTGGCCCTGGATCTCCACGTGGCTGGCCCGCGGCAGGTCCGCCACCATGCTGTCCACGGCCTTCTGCACATCGGCGGCGATGGCGCCCAGGTCGCGATCTTTGGGCGTGGCGTAGATGTCGATGGTCGGACGCACGTTATAGTGGGTCACCACAGCGTCCTGCCGCCCCCGGCTGATCTGCGCCAGGCCGCCCAGCAACTGGCTGGACTTGCCGGCGGCGGCCGGCGTCAGCGGCATGGTCTGCAGGCCGGCCAGGGTGTCGATGTCGCGCTGCGGCGTTTGGATGGACACGGGGTAGGAGATGCCGTTCCTGTGATTCAGCCAGAAGGTCGGCGCCGTTTGCGTGCTGCCGGCCAGGGTGTCCAGCATGGTGGTCGCGGCATCCTTTTCGGTGAGCCCGACCAGGCCCGCCAGCGACCGGTTCACCGCCACCTTCAGCGACGGCAGCTGGAAGGCCTGTTCCACCCGGGCGTCGGCCACGCCGGGAATGCGGGCGATCTTGGCCAGCAGCTTGTTGGTGTAGGCGCGGTTGGCCTCCAGGTCGCTGCCGACGATCTTCACGTCCAGCGGCGCCGGCAGGCCGAAGTTCAGCACCTGGGTGGTGATGTCGGCCGGCAGGAAGGCGAAGGTGGTACCGGGAAACAGCCGCGGCAGGTCGTGGCGCAGGATGTCCACGTAGTCGTCGGTGGGCGCGTGGTCTTTGTTCAGCGCGATCAGGATGTCGGCATCCTCCACCCCGATGGTGCCGCTGTTGCCGTAGGCCATGTTGATGCCGCTGACCGGCAGGCCGATGTTGTCGACCATCCCGCCCAGGTCCTTGGATGGGATCACATGGCGGATGGCCTCGCCGACATGGTCGCAAAGGCGGCTCATCTCCTCGATGCGCAGGCCGGTGCGGCCGCGGACGTGGATCTTGATCTGGCCGCCGTCGACGGCAGGGAAGAAATTCCGCCCCAGGAAGGGCGCCAGCCCGAACGTGCCCAGCGACACGGCCAGGAACCCGCCGATCATCCAGCGGCGGTTCTGCAGGCCCAGCAGCAGCAGGCCCTGGTAGGTGGACCGCACCGCCTCGAACCCGCGTTCGAAGGTGCGCTGGAACTTCACGAAGGGATTACGCGTGGGCGCACCGTGGACATCGGTGTGCAGGCCATGGCCGGCGTGGGCCTGGTTGCGCAGCAGATAGTTGGCCAGCGTCGGCACCAGGGTGCGCGACAGCACGTACGAGGCCATCAGGGCGAACACCACCGCCTCCGCCATGGGGCGGAACAGGAAGCCGGCGACACCGCCCAGGCCGAACATGGGCACGAAGGCGATGCAGATGCACAGGAGCGACACGGTGGCCGGCACCACGATCTGCTTGGCGCCGTCCAGGATGGCGGTCTCGATGGGCTTGCCGTGTTCCAGGTGCCAGTTGATGTTCTCGATGGTCACCGTGGCATCGTCCACCAGAATGCCCACCGCCAGCGCCAGCCCGCCCAGGGTCATGACGTTGATGGTCTCGCCCAGGACGGACAGGGTGGTGATGGACGCCAGAATGGCCAGGGGAATGGACACGGTGATGATGAGCGTGGACCGCCAGCTGCCCAGGAACAGCAGGATCAGCAGGCCGGTCAGGCCGGCGGCGATGACACCCTCGCGGATCACGCCGCTGACCGCGTCCTTGACGAAGATGGATTGGTCGCCGATGGGGGTCAGGGTCACGCCGTCGGGCAGGGTCTTCCGCACGTCTGGCAGGCGCTTGTAGACGCCGGCGATGATGTCGAGGGTGGAAGCGGAGCCGGCCTTCAGCACGGACATCAGCACCGCCTTCTTGCCATCCACATGCACCACGTTGGTCTGGGGCGGGCTGCCGTCGTGGACATTGGCGACATCCCGCATATAGACGACGGCACCGTTCACGGTCTTGATCGGCAAGTCGTTGAATGTGCTGATGTCGATCGGGGAGTTGTTCAGGTCGACGGGGTATTCCAGCTTGCCGATCTTCTGCGTGCCGGCCGGGGTGATCAGGTTCTGCACCGACAGGGCGGCGGCCACGTCGTTGGCCGACAGGCCGTAGGCGTGCAGGGCCTGCTGGTTCAGGTCGATCTGCACCTGGCGCACCTTGCCGCCATAGACCGAGGGCAGCACGGCACCCGGCACCGTCACCAGCTGCGGCCGGATGGAATTCTGCGCGATATCGTTCAGCCGCGTTTCCGACAGATGGTCGCTGGACAGGGCCAGCTGCAGGATGGGCACGCTGGCGGCGTTGAAGGTCAGGACCTGGGGCGGGTTGATGCCCGGTGGCATCTGCTTCAGCACCGTCTGCGAGATCGCCACCACCTGGGCCTGGGCGGCGTTGATGTTGACGCTGGGCTGGAAGAACACCTTCACCACGCCGAAGCCCTGCATCGATTGGGATTCGATATGCTCCACATCGTTCACGGTGGAGGTCAGGGAACGCTCGTAATAGCCGATGATGCGCCCCGCCATGTCGTCGGGCTGCAGGCCGTTATAGGTCCACACGACGGCGATGACGGGGATGCCGATGTCAGGGAAGATGTCCGTCGGCGTCTTCACGGCCGACGATACGCCGAAGATGAGGATCAGGATGGCCATCACGATGAACGTGTAGGGCCGGCGCAGCGCGATCTTGACGATTTCGATCATGACGGCGCCCCCCCTGTGAACGAAAGTGGGCGGCGCGGGGCTGGCGATGGTCATTCATGATGCGGTGCGACACGTCTCGTGATCCCTCGAGAGCGGGTTCGGGAACCCAACACCTTGGGAAATAGGGGACGTCTCAACGAATTGGGATTAAATAATTTTTTTGATTGCGGCGCAAAATGCCGCCCAAAATTGCGCAAGCGTCGCGGTTAAACGGCTGGGGTTTCAGCGTCCTCCAGCCTTACTGCACCGCAGATAAGGGCGATGACGGCGCCCGAATCATCGCCATCAATCACCAATTTGAAACCGTGCAGGGTTGCGATGGCCTGCACCAGCGACAGGCCCAGGCCGTTGCCCTGGATGTGGCGGCTCTTGTCCAGGCGGTACAGGCGGCGGACCACGGCCGCCCGTTCCGCCGCCGGAATCCCGGGCCCGGTGTCCGACACCTCCACCACCGGCACGGCATCACCGCCAATAGCGCCCATGCCAGTGCGGATGACGATGCGCCCGCCCCCGGGCGTGAACTTCACGGCGTTGTCCACGAGGTTGGCCACCGCCTCGATCAGCAGGTCACGGTCGCCGGTCACGAACAGAGGTCCCCCGGCCTCCTGTGCCAGGGTCACCCCCTTGGCTTCGGCCAAAGGTTCGTAGAGATCGAAGACCTCGCCCGCCACCTCCGCGAGATCCACGGTGGTGAAGCCCGCCTGGCGGCGGCTGTCTTCCAGCTCGGCGATGCGCAGCAGGGCCGTGATCATGCCGAACGCCTTGTCCAAGTCGGCCAGCGCCGCCTCCGCACCGCGGCGCAGTTCCTCCGGCTCCTCGGCGGCCAGCCCTCGCTCCAGCTTGGCGCGCATGACCGACAGGGGGGTGCGCAGATCGTGCGCTATATTGTCGCCCACCGCCCGGATCTCATCCAGCAGATGGACGATGCGGTCCAGCATCTGGTTCACCCGGGCCGACAGCTGGTCTACCGCGTCACGGTTGCCGGACAGGGGCAGGCGCTCGCGCAAGTCGCCACCCATGATGCGTCCTATGGTCCGCTGCACCGTCTGCACCCGGCGACGGGCCCGCGCCCCGCCCAGGACACCGGACGCTAGCACCAGGGCCACGGCGGGCAGCAGGCCGGCGATCAGGGTGCGTGCCACCACCCGCTGCAGGGCCAGCAGCTCATCCATGGCCCGGCCCAGCACGACGGTACCGCCATCCGCCCGCTTGGCCGCGGCTAGGATGGCCGGCTGGGGCTGGTCGGTATCGTTGGTCCGGATGTCCAGGCGATGCCCCTTGTCGTCCAGGGGCAGGTCCGGCGGCAGGGCATCCAGGTTGCCGTAGCGCCGCTTGCCGTCGGCATCGAACCAGGCGGCCACGGTGACGCGGTGATAGTCCGACATGATGCGGACCTGCAGCTGGTAAAGCAGGATGTCGTCGCGCGTCTGTGCGGCCAGCGCCGCCTCCCGCACCAGGTCGCGCTGCATGCGCCGCGTCTCCACCTCGCTGGTCTGCCAGTAGATGAAGCCGAAGATCAGCAGCATGCCGACGGAAAGCGCCACGGCGAAGCCCAGCGCCAACCGGAACGGCCCCGCGCGAAACAGCTCAGTCCGCCGCACGGAGCATGAACCCGGCGCCGCGCACACGATGGATCATGGGCAACTCACCCACCTCGTCGATCTTGTGGCGTAGTTTGCCCATGTGGACGTCGACCACGTTGGTCTGCGGCACGAAACGGTAGTGCCAGACATCGGTCAACAGCATGGCCGGCGTGATCACCTGGTCCGGCCGGCGCATCATGTACTCCAGCAGCTTGAATTCCCGGGGCAGCAGCGGCACCTCCCGTTCCCCCGGCGCACGGTGCGGCTGAGCAAATCCATCTCCAGCGATCCCACCCGCAGGGTGGTGGCGCGGGTATCCGGCGGGCGACGGCGCAGCGCCTCGACGCGGGCCACCAGTTCCGCCACGGCGAAGGGCTTGGTCAGGTAGTCGTCGCCGCCGGCGTTCAGGCCGCGCACCCGGTCATCGACCGAACCCAGCGCGCTCAAGACCAGGATCGGGGTGGCGATGCCCTCATCCCGTAGTCCCTGCACCATGTCCAGCCCGTCCATGCCACCGGGCAGCATGCGGTCGGCGATAACCACCGCCACGCTGCGATCGACGCGCAGCACCTCCAGCGCCGCGGCGGCGGTGACGGAATGGCTGACGGTATATCCCCGGGCTTCCAGACTGGTGACGATCTCCCGCGCCATATCGGGCTCGTCTTCAACCAGGTGGAGGTGGGCGATGGTGTCGGAGGCAGGCATCAAGGGCAGTTCCAATACGGTCCTGCCCCTTAATCTAGTGCGTCCCCGCCGTCTTGGGAATTAGGCCACGGCGATCCACACCTGCGAATGCCGGGCGTGGCCGCGGCTCTGCCCCTCCGGTTCCCCGGTGGTATCGGCGGCCACCACCTGGCCTTGGGCGCCGATGGCGTAGTTGATGCCGGAGTCGGTGCCGCCGACGCCGCCGGCCGCCGATGGCAGACGGTTCATGCGGGCGTAGTTGGGGATGGCCAGCATAGGCGTGCCATCCTGCCACTGGCCCTTGAGGGCAACCACGCCGCCCAGCAGGTCGGGCCGCCATTCGGCAGTCACCGGCGTGGCCGCCAGCGGCTGGTCAATGGACAGCTGGTCCGCCTTCTCCACGTTGTAGACCAGCGGGCCGTAGCGCAGGGCGACCTTGCCCCGGGTCGCCTCCACCTTGTCGTCGCCCGTCACGCGCTGCACGGCCAGGGGCAGGACGAAGTCGACGCGGTCACCGGCCGTCCATTCCCGCTCCACCACCGCATAGCCCTTTTCCATGCGGTACTGCACGGCCTTGCCGTTCACCGTCAGGCTCTCCAGCCCGCGCACCGGCGGCGTGGCGGTGTAAAGGGCGCTGGTGGCACGATCGGGCACGCGGATGCGCACGGCGAAGGATGTTGTCTTGGCCGGGTTGACGGTCAGGGCGACCGCCCCTTCCCAGGGGTAGTTGGTCTTCTGCACCATCTCCACCGCCGTGCCGGCGACATCGCCCACGTTCACCCGGCTGCCGATGAAAAGGTTCACGTTCACGCCCGCCTTGTCCTTGGCATAGGCCCAGGTGGGCACCATCAACAGGGTGCGCGGGATGTTGCCGACGCAACAGGGGCAGACGTGCCAGGTGGTGCGTTCGGTATCCACCAGCGGGTTGGTGTAGCAGAACGTCTGGCCGTCCAGCGCCGTGGAACCCAGCAGCGCATTGTACATCGTTTCCTCATAGAGGTCGGCGTACTTGGCGTCGTGATAGGCGATGTTGAGCTTGTACTGGAAAAAGATCAGGCCGCAGCTGGAGCAGGATTTACAGTAGGCGTCGTTGCGCAGGGCGTAATTCTCACCGAAGCCCTCCGCCGTGTCACCGCTGCCCACGCCGCCGGTGACATAATACTTCTTGTTTACCATGTTGTCCCACAGGGACAGCACGGCGCTCTGGTAATCGATGTCGCGGGTTTCGGCCGCGATGTCCGCCATGCCGGAGTAGAAGTAGACGGCGCGCACGGCGTGGCCCACCGCCTCGTACTGCCGGCCGGGTGGCAGATGGCTCTGGTCGTATTCCGACCCGCCGCGACGGCTGTCCAGCAGGAAGCGCGCCAGCCGGATGTAGGCGTCGCCGTGGCCCTGCCCTTCCATGTCGTTGACGAAGCGGCCGAAGCGCACCAGCGCCTGCTCCATCTCCTGGTGCCCGTCAAACCAGTCCTTCTTGCCCGGGCCGATGTTGGCGACCCAGCAATCCGCCAGCTTCTTGGCCGCGTTATAGAGGCGCAGGTCCTTGCCGCCCGTCAGGGTGTGGTGGTTGATGGCGGATTCGATGAAATACCCCGCGACATAGCCCTCATGGTTGCCCCGCTGCTCCGGCGACCAGCGCGCCGGCCATTTGGCGCGGTCGGCCAGGGTGTAGGCGGTTTGCAGATAGCCGTCCGGCTCCTGCGCCGCCAGGATGACGGGTATCCATTCCCCCAGCTTGCGGCGCATCAGGTCCTGCGCCGCGATGATCTCCTTGTCGTCCTGCGGGTCGACCATCAGGGCGATGCACATGGATTCCACCGTCTGGTGCACCCAGGCGTTGGAAAAGACATAGCCTTTGTGGGCCGCGTGCGGCTCCCCGCGCAGGGCCTTGGCCGCCTCGATGAAATTGTCCAGGCCCCCCTGCCCGATCTTCAGGTCCGTGCGCTCGCAATAGTCGATGCAGTGGGGGATCCAGCGGGTGATCAGGGCCTTGGCCCGGGACGACCACAGGGGGCTGTCGATGGCGTAGGGGGTGGTGTAGACGACGTCCAGCCGTTCGTCCGGCGGCGGCGTTTCCGCCCGCACCTTCAGGGTGGATTGGGTGGTCTTGCCGTCCGCCTTGGCGCTGAGTTGCAGCACGTACTCGCCGGGGGCGGAGAAACGCGCGGTGGTGTCGACGCGGGTGGCGTCGGCGAAGCTGACGCCACCCGGCCCGCTGACCTTGTGCCACAGGGCCGCCGCGCCGGGGGCGGCGTCCAGGGTGCGCACCCTGCCGTCAAGGTAGGTTTGCCCACCCAGTACCACGGCTCGGTCCTGACCGGCGGTGACCAAGGGCGGGAACACCGGTACGGCGCCATGGCTCCACACCCGCCACTGCAGCACGCCGACGGAGGCCTTGGCCGCCGGATCGATGTCCAGGCGCAGCCGCGTGGTGGTGATGGGATCGAAGGTGGTGCGGTTATAGGCGTCGGGCGCCAAGCCCAGCCCCTGCGCGTTGCGCACCGGTACGAAGCGCTTGCCATCCCAGGCCGACACCCGCCAGCCGGTGGGCAAGGCCCCCTTCCAGCCGCCCAGCCACCAATAGACGTCAACCGCGTTGGTGCGCACCGGCACGTCCCAGCTGTATTCGATCCAGGCGGGACCGGCATGCGGCTCCGTCGCGAAGGCGCCCTCGGTATCATCCTTGGAGTTGGTGGGGGCGGCGTTGGTGTTGATGGCCGCCAGGCGCGTGCCGCTGGACCGGTTGGAGCAGCTTGTGCGGGCCATGACCGCCAGGTTGATGGGCGCCGACGGACTGGCCGCCAGGGCCGTACGGCCACCAGCCAGCCCCAAAGCCAAAGCGCCGCCGCCTGTGGCGGCCAGGAAGCGGCGCCGGTCGACCCCGTCCGGCGGCATCACGCGTTCATCGATTGGGCTGGCCTGCGCCCCGGTTCCGGAAACCGAGATCTGTTCAGGTGTGCTGGTCATATTGTCGTTGTCCCTCTGGCCGTCCGGGCCTGTCCGCTGATCATCAGCGGCGGCCCCGTACCTCCCTGCCATAGTATTATCATATGATTATATGGCGAGGTGGGTCAACCCGGGCAAGAGGTTCGGAAGAGATAACATCCCGACCTAGACGTTCTCCTTTAGGGAGCGGGGTTGGGTCATGCACCCGGCGAGTGAGCGGCAGGGGAGCATATCCCCTGCCGCTTCTCCTATATTTCCAACGTCTTACTTGGCGGCGGCCAGTAGTTTCTCAAACGCGGCCTTAGCCTTGCCGGTTTGCGGCACCGCCTTGGCGGCGTCAAGGTTGGTGGGCGTACCGACCACGACCACACCCACCATGCCCATGCCGTAGTGCGGCTTGCAGCGATAGCCGTAGACGCCCGGCTTGTCGAAAGTGACGGTGACGGACTCGTTGGGCTTGCCGGTGAAGGCCTGGGCGCCATCAGGCAGCATGCCGGGAATGCTTTCCACATTATGACCAGCGTCGACGGACTGGAAGGTCACCTTGTCACCAGGCGCGATCTTCACCAGCGCTGGCTCGAACACGAACATGCCGTCGGCGCCCTTGTTCAGCATCTTGACGACATGTTCTGCGCCAAAGGCCGGGCCCGCCAGGGTCATCAGGGCCACCAGCGCCAGGGGAAGGGACCGCATTTGCACTCTCCGTCATGAAAATAAGGCGGGACCAGGTCCATCACCCGGTCCCGCCCCTTCCCTACGACGGTGTAGCGCTCACGTCTTTGCGCTGGCGCAATGATTTTGGTTCACGGCTCTCAGCCCAGCAGCGCGTCGATGGCCGCGCGCAAGGCCCGCAGCCGCTCGCGGTCCTTGTCCTTCAGCGCCGTGGGCCGTAGGGAGCGCAGGTTGCTGACCAGCCGCTCCACCGACGCCAGGTTCACGCCGGGCGCGGTGATGCCGGTGGACGGCTTGCCCTCCAGCACCTCCGGGACCGCGTCCTGCGCCTTGGCGGCGCGGATGGTGCGGATGCTGAGCGTGCCGCTGCGCGCCGACTGGATCAGCCGCTCACGCACCGCCGGCTCATCCACCCGCGACAGTTCCACCAGCACGTTGCGCGACAGGCCCAGTTCTGACGTCAGAACTCCATCCAGAATGTCTTCGGGCAGGCTGAGGATGCGCAAGGTGGCGCTGATCTCACCCTTGGTCTTGCCCAGCGCTTCCGCCGCCTGGTTCTGGCTCCAGCCCTTGCCGTCGATCAGGCGCTTCAGGCCCCGCGCCTCTTCCACCGGGGTCAGATCCACGCGCTGCAGGTTCTCGATCAGCGCCAGCACTTCCGGATCGCCGGTATGTTCGATGGCGAGGATGACGCCCCAGCCCAGCCGCTGCGCCGCTCGCCAGCGGCGCTCACCCGCCACGACGACCCAATGGCCGCGATCCGTTGGGTTGCGCCGCACCAGGATGGGCTGCAGCTGTCCCTGTTCCGCCATGCTGGCGGCCAGGCCGTCCAGCTCTTCCTCCGAAAACAGCTTGCGCGGCTGTTCTGGATCGGGCGCGATGTGGTCGACCTGCAACTCGATGCTGTGGTGGAAGCGGCTGTCGCGCGACATCACCAGTTCGCCGGAGGCCTCGCCGATCATGGCGGATGCGGCCCCCAGGATGGGGGAGGGTCGTTTCTTCACCGTCATGGCGCTTACGCCTCGCTCTCAACAGGAATCAGGTCGATATCGGCGCGGGCCAGCGGCCGGCCGGAAATGATGCAGTCCGCCAGCTTACGATAAACCGCGGTGGCGGACGAGGTGGGCGACGCCTCCAGCGCGATGCGTCCATTGCGCGCGGCGTGGCCGAACACGGCGCTGTCGGGCACGGCTTCCAGCACCGGCACCTTTTCGCCCAGCGCCGTCACCAGATGGGCCAGCACCTCGCGGTCCACCGACTTGCGGCGGCCAAACTGGGTGGGCAGGATGCCGGACAGGCGCAGACCCGGGTTCAGGCGGCGCTGCACCTTATGGATGGTGTTCAGGATCAGGCCCACCCCCATGGTGTCGTAGGGCTCGGTGCGCACGGGGATCAGCACTTCCTGCGCCGCGGCCAGGGCCATCCATGTCAACATGCCCAGGTTGGGCGGGGCGTCGATGACAATGAAGTCATAGCCGGCGCGCACCGTGTCCACCGCCTCCCGCAGGGCGGCGTCGAAGCCCGGCTCCCGCCGGCCATCGGTTTCCGACAGCTCGATATGGCTGGCCGCCAGATCGAAGGGCAGGGGCACGGCGGTTTCCACCATGCCCGGCTTCAGGATGGCATCGGCCATATTGCGGTTCTGCAGAATGACGTGGGCCATGGTACGGCCTTGGCGATAGACCTCCACCGCCGCGTCCGCCAGCAGGGCCACGGTGGCGGTCGCCTGCGGATCCATGTCGATCAGCAGCACACGGCTCCCCGACTGGCCCAGGGCATAGGCCAGGTTCAGGGCGCTGGTGGTCTTGCCCACGCCGCCCTTCTGGTTGGCCAGCACGAAAACCCTGGCATTGCGCGGCTTGTGCGAGGCGATCTGCTCCAGCTCCGCCGCCACATCGTCGGGGATGGGTTCCTTGCCGTTTTCCCACCGGCTGATTTTGGGCTTGTCGTAGGAGCGGGACAGCCGCTGGTTCAACATGTCCTTTAAATCGCCCTGGCTTTGCCGCAGCATCTGGCGCAGCTCACGCATCCGATCGCCGTTCATCGCCCCATCCTTCGCTCTCAAGCCCGGTTCTGACGTCAGAACCTGACAGTGGGACCATCAAGTGTCAACGACAACGTTGATGGTTGATGGTTGATCCTTCTTTCCAATCCAATCCTTGGAATGGACCTGGTCTGACTCTTTCCTAAATTCACGTTGTTCTTGTTCAAGAGCCGTAAATTCATTCAGTTTCAATATGTTAATCGGCGTCCCCATGCGCTTTGTCCCGAGTTTGGATGCGCTTTGTCGCCGCTCTCCATGTGTTTTGTCCGCCGTCTATGTGTGAGCTGTCGCCAGCGGCCTGTTTCCTATGCGTTTTTTCGCCAGGCTCACGGGGGCGATCCGATTGGACGGGGTGGTGGATGCCGCGACCCTTTTCCATGTGTTTTCTCTTCAGGTCGGCCGAGTTGTTTCCATGCGTTTTCCCGCCATGCTGGGAAAGGTTTCGATGAATCTGAAATAATATAATGATATCAGTTAATTACGCTAATCCCCGCCACGGCGCGGCGTCCTTCCCTATGTGTTTTCTCGCCAGCCCTTTTTCGCTCTCTCTATGTGTTTTCTCGCCAGGAGGACGATGAGGCGGAGTCGTTGGCCACAAAAGGCCGATTTCCCCGGGGAGGGGCCCATTTCTGTGCGTTTTCTCGTCACCTGGGCGGAAGTTGCCCAGGTCTCTATGCGCTTTGTCGCCAGTTTGTGAGGGCCGCCGCCGTCTTTCTGTGTGTTCTGTCGTCACCCGTGGGGGGCCTGTTGACTCTGTGTGGTGCTGCTGGTCGACTGCACAGCATGAACAGGAACGCAGCAAAACCGCCGGCGAGGCGCCCGGAGGCGACGGGGGACCCCTTCCGCCTGGACACGGATCCCACCGTGCCCAAGCCGCGTGGCACCATCGAGATCATCGAGACCGGTGGCGGCCTGACCCTGTCCGACAAGAAGCTGTTCAATGTCATCCTGGCGCACAGCTGGGACAAGCTGGCTGACGCCACCGCGGCGCTGCCACCCTTCCGCGCCGCCACCGCCGATCTCAAGCGCGCCATCGGGGAAGAAACGGAGCACAGCAACGCCCGCCTGAAAAGCTGTTTCGACCGGCTGATGTCCGTGCGGGTGGAGTTCCCCTACCTCAGCTCCGATGGCGAGGTGAAGGAGGGTGGCGCGCCATTGCTGAGTTTCCGCGCTTTGCCCAAGGGGAAAGGCTACGCCGAATGGTCCTTCCCGGCGGAACTGCGCCCCGCCCTGGCTGAACCGTCGGCCTGGGCGCGCATCCATCTGGCGGTGTGCACCAGTTTCAGTTCCAAATACGCGTTGGCGCTGTATGAGTTGCTGAGCGTGCGGGTCAACCTGCGCGAACCGGATTGGGAGGTGGATATCGACACCTTCCGCCAATTGCTGAGCGTCAAGAACACCTCGGCGAATAAGAACTTCGGTATCCTGCAGCGCGAGGTGCTGGAGCGCGCGGTGCGCGAGGTCAATGAGCTGTCGGCCATCGAGTGCAGCTATACCCCCATGCGGTCGCCCTCGCGCGGCCGGCCGGTGGTGGCCCTGTGCTTCACCATTCGCAAGAAGGAACGTACGGCTCTGACCTCGGTCGCGCGCGCCACGGAATTCGCCATCGATCCCGTGGGCCCGGTGGGTAAGGGCGGCTTCGTGGCGGGCGCCCGCGATGCCGACACCGTGGATCTGGAGGATGGCAAAACCGACCGCGACCGTCCTGTGTCCGTACTGGGACTGAAGCGGCGGGTCAGCGACACGGCGCTGGAACAGTTGCGCGCCGAATATCCAGGCACCGACATTGATACGGCGCTGGACCGCTGGGCGGGCTGGGCGTCGGGCCAGACGGGCAAGATCCGTAACGCCGACTTGGCCTTCGCCGGTTTCGTGCGCAAGCTGGCGGGGGAGGCGGCACCCGTCGTCGTGGCCGCACCAGCGCCGGTCCTGCCGGCACCGCGTGGCACCCACCAGGGGCTGATCGACCGCCTGGCTGCGGAACCGCTGGACGTGCGCACCCGCTTATACAAGCGGGCCCGCGAACTGGGTGCGCCGGAAGTGCGTGCCGCTTCGGCCGCCAGCAACATCCACAAATGGGTGGACTGGGTGGCGGAAGAGGCGGCGGGCGCCCTGCGCTGACCCGGGCCGCGGAGGCCCGAGTTCTGACATTACAGCTCGGCAGACCTCAAGGTTCGCTGAAAACGAATTTGTACGGAAGAGGCGGTGGGCTCCTGTCGGAACGAAAGCCAACCTGCGGGATCACTTGCGCCACACCAAGGCGCGGTGCAGGCCTTCCCGGGCACGGGCACGGGCACGGGCACGTACGCGGCCTCTTGCACCGAGGCCATGATGCGGAAGGCGGGTGTTACAGCGGCGGCCAACCGCAACACCGAGCGCTCGACATCGGACAGCAGCTCGTAGCCCCGGTCCAGCGTCTCCCGCAGTGTCTTCTGCCGGGATGAGGTGGGGCGCAAGCCGTGCTCACGATCGTGCGGGACGCCATCGCCGATTACTCGGACGGAATGATGCATGCGGCCCTTGAGTTGAACATGCCGAACGACACCCAGCGCCATCGTGACCACGCGGGACGTGGTTGATGCGCTGGCCATGACGCTGGTGTGCCGGATGGACCGTGGGAAGTTCTGATGTCAGAACTTCCCACGGTTTCTGAGACTTAGTCGGCGCGCGGCAGATAAATGCCCCGCATGGCGATCACCCATATGCAGCCCGTGGGGGCTTCCTTCCGCAGATCGGGCAGCGCGAAGGTGGTGTGGCCGTCGCCGCCGAACTTGGGGCCCAGCAGCGAGAAGAGCGCCTGGTACTCACGAATGGGCAGCGTCGTTCCATCACACAGGTGGAAGCCGTCGGGCACATAGTAACCGGGCCACAGCATGATACTGGCGAGATAGGGTTCGTCCATGAAGGTCCTCGATATTGGTCCGCGCTGGATTCGGCCGCAGATGGATGCGTCCGGGGCGATAATGCCCTGGCATGTTGTGCCTCGGCGGGTTGGATTGATCAATCCACTGCCCACGCCGAAGGTTTGGCCGGTGCCGGCCGGGACCTGGGCCGGCCACCGTGCCGGGCGACCCCCTCCGCGAATCGTCCGCTCCGGCTATTGATGGCATCATGGCGGCCAGCTCAGCCTCCGATCGCGATGGTCAAAGGATTCGGCCGCGTCGCCATCGCCCCCGCCGAATTGCCTAGGTCTTGGAACAGCGCATATGTCTTTCCTATGGTAAGCGCGCCGCAGAATGGGGACCGGCGCTGGAATAGTCCGGTCAAAAACGCGTCGATTTTGTCGACAATTTCTTGCGTCTGGCAGGCCTGGGTTGTCCAGCTACAGGAGTAGCGCGCCGTAGGAGCGCGAGACACTGCGATTCAGAGGACATCAGGGGCGGGAATCGACGGATCATTACCAGGATGGGGACAACGTTATCATGTCCCCGACGCCCCAAATCAGAGTTGTCGTTCCCGGGGACTGACCTATTCGAAGGAATATGAAGGAACAGAGGCGGCCCAGATATTGGGCGGTGCCCTGTTCTGTTTGCCCCATACTGGTGGGATCATCCGTTTGGTAATGTCCCGTTAACACTTTGGGGTATGAAGATTTAGGGGCTTCATTAGCCATCTGGGCAAAATACGCCTTGAAGTTGCCCTCACATCTTATTATCGTGGCCGCCAGGCTATCCGTGTGCCAGAGGTGCGTTTGCACTTTGGTGGTATCCGGGGTGCCAGGCGGCAGATGTCCAGAAGGGACGCCGTCAGGATGCGTTTGAGGTCCCCGCTGTCGTTGCCATAAGGGAAACGTTAACCGGGGTGTGTTCTCCATATCAACCACATGGCTGTGGTTGCGCCCAAAAAATGGGTGTTGTTTAGCGCCGTCCATGAGGCATCTCAAACGAGATGCGATCGGAGGTTGTAAATGGTCTCGCCTATTACTTTCCTGGGCCCGTCTCAGATTGCCGCCCTGTCCACGGCGAACATTCAGGCTCTCAGCACGGCCGATGTCGCCGCGCTGTCGACAACCCAGATTCAGGCGCTAACGACGACCCAGGTGGCGGCCTTCCAGGCCAGCCAGATGGTCTTCAGCGTTTCGCAACTTCAGGCATTCAGCGACGCGGACATCAGTGTCCTGTCCACGGATGACTTTGAAGCGCTGAAGTCCAATCAGGTCCAGGCGCTGACCTCCGATCAGATCCAGGCGCTGACCACGGACCAGCTTGGTGCGCTCACCACCTCGTCCGTCCAGGAATTCAGCAAGACCCAGGTCGGGTTCTTGACGACGGCGCAGCTCGGCGCCTTCAACACCGCCGACACGCGCGCCCTCACGACGACGCAGCTCTCGGGCCTGACCTCCGCCCAGATTTCCGGACTCAGCAGTGACAACCTGTCGGCGCTCAACAGCGCCCAGGTGCAGTCGCTCTCCACCGTCCAGCTGCAGGGCCTGACCACCAGCCAGCTGAACGCGCTCAGCACCTCCGACATCAACGAATTCAGCGCCACGCAGATCGGCGGCTTGAGCGCCGGCCAGATTTCCGGGCTCAGCAGCGACAACCTGAACGCGCTGAGCAGCGCCCAGGTGGCCAAGCTCTCCAGCGCCCAGGTCCAGGCGCTGACCAGCGACCAGTTGAACAGCCTGACCACTTCCGATGTGCGTGAGCTGAGTTCCGCCCAGCTGGGCCAACTGACCACCGCCCAGCTGTCCTCCATCGGCACCACCAATGTGTCCGCGCTGACCACCTCCCAGGTGGCCGGCCTGACGACGTCTCAGATTCAGTCGCTGACCACGGATCAGCTGAACGCGCTGTCCACCGCGGACGTGCAGGCGCTCAGCCTGAACCAAGTGGGTGCGCTGACCACCAGCCAGATCGCCGGCCTCAGCAGCACCAACCTGAACGCGCTGACCAGCGGCCAGGTGGCCAAGCTGTCCAGCAGCCAGGTCCAGGCGCTGACCACCGACCAGCTGAACACCCTGACCACGGCCGACGTGCGTGAGTTGAGTGCGGCCCAGGTGGGCCAGCTTACGACGGCGCAGACATCGGCCCTGGGCACCACCAACCTGCAGGCACTCAGCTCCACCCAAGTGGCGGGCCTCAGCACGGCCCAGGTCAGCACCCTGACGACCGACCAGGCCGCGGCGCTGACCACCAACCAGGTGACCAGTCTGACCTCGTCCCAGGTGAAGGCGCTGACCACCGACCAGCTGGGAGCGCTCGCCACGGCCACGGTGCAGAAGCTGACCAGCGCCCAGGTCCAGGCCCTGACGACGGCGCAGGTCTCCGGTCTGACCACGGACAATCTGTCGGCGCTGAGCTCCAGCCAGGTGGCCGCGCTGTCCAGCGCCCAGGTTCAGTCGCTAACCAGCAGCCAGCTGAATGGCCTGTCCTCGTCCGACATTCGTGAATTCACGACCGCTCAGGTCAGCCAGCTGACCACGTCGCAAGTTTCCGCCCTCAGCACCGGGGTCGTTTCGGCGCTCAGCACCGGCCAGGCGGCCGGTCTGACCACGTCCCAGGTTCAGTCGCTGACCAGCGACCAGCTGAATTCCCTGAGCACGGCCGACGTGCAGGCGCTGACCGCCAACCAAGTGGGCGCGCTGACCACGGCGCAGGTGTCGACCCTCAGCACCAGCAACCTGAACGCGCTGAGCAGCGCGCAGGTGGCTAAGCTGTCCAGCAGCCAGCTTCAGGCCCTGACCACGGATCAGCTGAACAGCCTGACCACGGCTGACGTGCGTGAACTCAGCAGCGCCCAGATCGGCCAGCTGACCACCACGCAGCTATCCGAACTGGGCACCGATCAGCTGAACGCCCTCAGCGCCGGCCAGGTGGCGGGCTTGACGACGGCGCAGGTGCAGTCGCTGACCACCGACCAGGTGTCGGCGCTGGGAACGGCCCAGGTCAGCAGCCTGACGACGGCCCAGGTGAAGGCCCTGTCCACCGACCAGTTGGGCGCTTTGTCCACGACCACGGTGCAGAAGCTGACGACGGCGCAGGTGCAGGCGCTGACGACGGCCCAGGTCTCCGGCCTGACCACGGACAACCTGTCGGCCCTGAACTCCACCCAGATTGCCAGCCTGAGCAACGCCCAGGTTCAGTCGCTGACCAGCAGCCAGTTGAACAGCCTGACGACCTCGGACGTTCGTGAGCTGACGACGGCGCAGATCAGCCAGCTGACGACGGCCCAGGTTTCCACCCTGGGCAGCGACAACCTGAACGCGCTCAGCAGCGCCCAGGTGTCCAAGCTGACCAGCGCCCAGGTTCAGTCGCTGACCAGCACGCAGCTGAACAGCCTGACCTCGGCGGACGTGCAGGAACTGACGACGGCCCAGATCGGGCAGCTGACGACGGCCCAGGTGTCGAACCTCAGCACCGACACGGTGTCCGCGCTGACGACGGCGCAGGTCGCCAACCTGTCGACGGCGGACGTGCAGTCCTTGTCGACCGACCAGCTGGCCGCGCTCAGCACGGCGGACGCCCGGGCGCTGACGACGGCGCAGATCGGCGCGCTGACCACCAGCCAGATTTCCGGGCTCACCAGCGCCAACCTGAACGCGCTGAGCAGCGCGCAGGTGGCCAAGTTGTCCAGCAGCCAGATCCAGGCCCTGACCACGGATCAGCTGAACAGCCTGACCACGGCCGACGTGGGTGAACTCAGCAGCGCCCAGATCGGCCAGTTGACGACGGCCCAACTGTCGGCGCTGGGCACCACCAATCTGCAGGCTCTCAGCTCCACCCAGGTCGCCGGTCTGACGACGGCCCAAGTCCAGTCGCTCACCACCGACCAGGCCGCGGCCCTGACCACCGCGCAGGTGACCAGCCTGTCCGCCACGCAGGTCAAGGCCCTGTCGACCGACCAGCTGAGCGCGCTCGCCACCGCCACGGTGGCCAAGCTGACGACGGCGCAGGTCCAGGCCCTGACGACGGCCCAGGTTTCCGGCCTCAGCAGCGACAACTTGAGCGCCCTGAGTTCCACCCAGGTGGCCGCGCTGTCCAGCGCCCAGGTCCAGTCGCTGACGACCGCTCAGCTGAACAGCCTGACGACCTCCGACATCCGGGAATTCACGACGGCTCAGGTCAGCCAGCTGACGACGGCGCAGGTCTCCAACCTTAGCAGCGACAACCTGAACGCGCTGACCAGCGCCCAGGTGTCCAAGCTCTCCAGCGCCCAGGTCCAGTCGCTGACCAGCACGCAGCTGAACAGCCTGACCTCGGCGGATGTGCAGGAACTGACGACGGCCCAGATCGGGCAGCTGACGACGGCCCAGGTGTCGAACCTCAGCACCGACACGGTGTCCGCGCTGACGACGGCGCAGGTCGCCAGCCTGTCGACGACCGACGTGCAGTCCTTGTCGACCGATCAGCTGGCCTCGCTCAGCACGGCGGACGCCCGTGCCCTAACGACGGCTCAGATCGGCGCGCTGACCACCAGCCAGGTGGCCGGCCTGACGACCAGCAACCTGAACGCGCTGTCCAGCGCCCAGGTCGCCAAGTTGTCCAGCAGCCAGATCCAGGCCCTGACCACGGATCAGCTGAACGGCCTGACCACGGCCGACGTGCGTGAACTCAGCAGCACCCAGATCGGCCAGCTGACCACCACGCAGCTATCCGAACTGGGCACCGATCAGCTGAACGCCCTCAGCGCCGGCCAGGTGGCGGGCTTGACGACGGCCCAGGTGCAGTCGCTGACCACCAGCCAGGTGTCGGCGCTGGGTACGGCCCAGGTCAGCAGCCTCACCACCAGCCAGGTGAAGGCGCTGACGACCGATCAGTTGGGCGCGCTGGGCACGGCCACGGTGCAGAAGCTGACGACGCAGCAGGTGCAGGCGCTGACGACGGCCCAGGTCTCGGGCCTGACCAGCGATAACCTGAACGCGCTGACCAGCAGCCAAGTGTCCAGTCTGAACAGCGCCCAGGTTCAGTCGCTGACCAGCAGCCAGTTGAACAGCCTGACCACGGCGGACGTGCAAGAACTGACGACGGCGCAGATCAGCCAGCTGACCACCGCCCAGGTGTCGACGCTCAGCACCGACACGGTGTCCGCGCTGACGACGGCGCAGGTCGCCAGCCTGTCGACGACGGATGTGCAGTCGCTGTCGACCGACCAGCTGGCAGCCCTCAGCACGGCGGATACCCGTGCCCTGACGACGGCGCAGATCGGCGCGCTGACCACCAGCCAGGTGGCCGGCCTGACGACCAGTAATCTGAGCGCGCTGTCCAGCGCCCAGGTGGCCAAGTTGTCCAGCAGCCAGATCCAGGCGCTGACCACGGATCAGCTGAACGGCCTGACCACGGCCGACGTGCGTGAGCTCAGCAGCACCCAGATCGGCCAGCTGACCACCACGCAGCTGTCCGAACTGGGCACCGACCAGCTGAACGCCTTGAGCTCCAGCCAGGTGGCGGGCCTGACGACGGCCCAGGTGCAGTCGCTGACCACCAGCCAGGTGTCGGCGCTGGGCACGGCCCAGGTCAGCGGCCTCACCACCAGCCAGGTGAAGGCGCTGACGACCGATCAGTTGGGCGCGCTGGGCACGGCCACGGTGCAGAAGCTGACGACGCAGCAGGTGCAGGCGCTGACGACTGCCCAGGTCTCGGGCCTGACCAGCGATAACCTGAACGCGCTGACCAGCAGCCAAGTGTCCAGCCTGAACAGCGCCCAGGTTCAGTCGCTGACCAGCAGCCAGTTGAACAGCCTGACCACGGCGGACGTGCAAGAACTGACGACGGCGCAGGTCAGCCAGCTGACGACGGCCCAGGTCTCCACCCTGGGCAGCGACAACCTGAACGCGCTGACCAGCGCCCAGGTGTCCAAGCTGACCAGCGCGCAGGTCCAGTCGCTGACCAGCACGCAGCTGAACAGCCTGACCACGGCGGATGTGCAGGAACTGACGACGGCGCAGATCAGCCAGCTGACGACGGCGCAGGTCTCCACCCTGGGCAGTGACAACCTGAACGCGCTCAGCAGCAGCCAGACTGCCGCACTGACCAGCGCCGAGGTTAGGTCGCTGACGTCGGATCAGCTGAACAGCCTGACCTCGTCCGACGTTCGTGAGCTGACGACGGCCCAGATCGGTGCGTTGACCACGGCCCAGGTGTCGACGCTCAGCACCGACACGGTGTCCGCGCTGACGACGGCGCAGGTCGCCAGCCTGACGACGACGGATGTGCAGTCGCTGTCGACCGACCAGCTGGCCGCGCTCAGCACGGCGGATACCCGTGCCCTGACGACGGCGCAGATCGGCGCGCTGACCACCAGCCAGGTGGCCGGCCTGACGACCAGTAATCTGAGCGCGCTGTCCAGCGCCCAGGTGGCCAAGTTGTCCAGCAGCCAGATCCAAGCCCTGACCACGGATCAGCTGAACGGCCTGTCCACGTCGGACGTCCGGGAACTGTCCAGCACCCAGGTTGGCCAGTTGACGACGGCCCAGCTGTCGACGCTGGGCACCACCAACCTGCAGGCACTCAGCTCCACCCAGGTCGCCGGCCTGACGACGGCCCAGGTCCAGTCGCTCACCACCGACCAGGCCGCTGCCCTAACCACCGCGCAGGTGACCAGTCTGTCGACCAGCCAGGTGAAGGCCCTGACGACCGACCAGCTGAACGCCCTGACCACCGACACGGTGCAGAAGCTGACGACGCAGCAGGTCAGCCAGCTGACGACGGCCCAGATTTCCGGCCTCAGCAGTGCCAATCTGAGCGCCCTGAACAGCGCCCAGGTGTCCAGCCTGACCAGCACGCTGGTCCAGGCCCTGACCAGCAGCCAGCTGAACAGCCTGACGACCTCCGACATCCGGGAGTTCACGACGGCTCAGGTCAGCCAGCTGACGACGGCGCAGGTCTCCAACCTTAGCAGCGACAACCTGAACGCGCTGACCAGCGCCCAGGTGTCCAAGCTGACCAGCGCCCAGGTCCAGTCGCTGACCAGCACGCAGCTGAACAGCCTGACCTCGGCGGATGTGCAGGAACTGACGACGGCCCAGATCGGGCAGCTGACGACGGCCCAGGTGTCGAACCTCAGCACCGACACGGTGTCCGCGCTGACGACGGCGCAGGTCGCCAGCCTGTCGACGACGGATGTGCAGTCGCTGTCGACCGACCAGCTGGCCGCCCTCAGCACGGCGGACGCCCGTGCCCTGACGACGGCGCAGATCGGCGCGCTGACCACCAGCCAGGTGGCCGGCCTGACGACCAGCAACCTGAACGCGCTGTCCAGCGCCCAGGTGGCCAAGTTGTCCAGCAGCCAGATCCAGTCGCTGACCACGGATCAGCTGAACGGCCTGACCACGGCCGACGTGCGTGAACTCAGCAGCACCCAGATCGGCCAGCTGACCACCACGCAGCTGTCCGAACTGGGCACCGACCAGCTGAACGCCTTGAGCTCCAGCCAGGTGGCGGGCCTGACGACGGCCCAGGTGCAGTCGCTGACCACCAGCCAAGTGTCGGCGCTGGGCACGGCCCAGGTCAGCGGCCTCACCACCAGCCAGGTGAAGGCGCTGACGACCGATCAGTTGGGCGCGCTGGGCACGGCCACGGTGCAGAAGCTGACGACGCAGCAGGTGCAGGCGCTGACGACGGCCCAGGTCTCGGGCCTGACCAGCGATAACCTGAACGCGCTGACCAGCAGCCAGGTGTCCAGCCTGAACAGCGCCCAGGTTCAGTCGCTGACCAGCAGCCAGTTGAACAGCCTGACCACGGCGGATGTGCAGGAACTGACGACGGCGCAGATTAGCCAGCTGACGACGGCCCAGGTCTCCACCCTGGGCAGCGACAACCTGAACGCGCTCAACAGCGCCCAGGTGTCCAAGCTGACCAGCGCGCAGGTCCAGTCGCTGACCAGCACGCAGCTGAACAGCCTGACCACGGCGGATGTGCAGGAACTGACGACGGCCCAGATCGGGCAGCTGACGACGGCGCAGGTCTCCACCCTGGGCAGTGACAACCTGAACGCGCTCAGCAGCAGCCAGACTGCCGCACTGACCAGCGCCCAGGTTAGGTCGCTGACGTCGGATCAGCTGAACAGCCTGACCTCGTCCGACGTTCGTGAGCTGACGACGGCCCAGATCGGTGCGTTGACCACGGCCCAGGTGTCGACGCTCAGCACCGACACGGTGTCCGCGCTGACGACGGCGCAGGTTGCCAGCCTGACGACGACGGATGTGCAGTCGCTGTCGACCGACCAGCTGGCAGCCCTCAGCACGGCGGATACCCGTGCCCTGACGACGGCGCAGATCGGCGCGCTGACCACCAGCCAGGTGGCCGGCCTGACGACCAGTAATCTGAGCGCGCTGTCCAGCGCCCAGGTGGCCAAGTTGTCCAGCAGCCAGATCCAAGCCCTGACCACGGATCAGCTGAACGGCCTGTCCACGTCGGACGTCCGGGAACTGTCCAGCACCCAGGTTGGCCAGTTGACGACGGCCCAGCTGTCGGCCCTCAGCACCACCAACGTGGCGGCGCTGACGACGACGCAGGAAGCCGGCCTGACGACGGCCCAGGTCCAGGCGCTGACCACTGACCAGGTGGCGGCGCTGGGAACGGCCCAGGTCAGCGGCCTGTCGACCAGCCAGGTGAAGGCCCTGACGACCGACCAGCTGAACGCCCTGTCCACCGACACGGTGCAGAAGCTGACGACGGCCCAGGTTCAGGCGCTGACGACGGCCCAGATTTCCGGCCTCAGCAGCGCCAATCTGAGCGCCCTGAACAGCGCCCAGGTGTCCAGCCTGACCAGCACGCTGGTCCAGGCCCTAACCAGCAGCCAGCTGAACAGCCTGACGACCTCCGACATCCGGGAGTTCACGACGGCTCAGGTCAGCCAGCTGACGACGGCCCAGGTCTCGACGCTCGCCAGTGATAATCTGAACGCCCTCAGCAGTGCCCAGGTGTCCAAGCTGTCCAGCAGCCAGATCCAAGCCCTGACCACGGATCAGCTGAACAGCCTGACCACGGCGGACGTCCAGGAACTGACGACGGCCCAGATCGGTCAGCTGACCACGGCACAGCTGTCGACCCTTAGCACCACCAACGTGGGCGCCCTGACGACGGCCCAGACGGCATCGCTGACCACGACTGAAGTCCAGTCGCTGAGCAGCGATCAGCTGAACAGCCTCAGCACGGCGGACGCCCAGGCCTTGACGCCGAACCAGGTGAGTGCGCTGACGACCAGCCAGGTGGCGGGTCTCAGCACCACCAACCTGAACGCGCTGTCCAGCGCCCAGGTGGCCAAGCTGTCCAGCAGCCAGATCCAGGCCCTGACCACGGATCAGCTGAACGCCCTGACCACCGCGGACCTGCGTGAGCTCAGCAGCACCCAGGTCGGCCAGTTGACAACGGCCCAGCTGTCGGCCCTCAGCACCACCAACGTGGCGGCGCTGTCGACGACGCAGGAAGCCGGTCTGACAACCGCCCAAGTGGGCGCCCTGACCACCGACCAGGTGTCGGCGCTGGGAACGGCGCAGATCACCGGCCTGTCGACGGCCCAGGTGAAGGCGCTGAACTCCGACCAGCTGAACGCCCTGTCCACCGCGACGGTGACGAAGCTGAGCAGCACCCAGGTCCAGGCGCTGTCGTCGGCCCAGCTTTCCGGCCTCAACAGTGACAACCTGTCGGCGCTGACCAGCAACCAAGTCCAGGCTCTGACCAGCGCCCAGATCCAGTCGCTGACCAGCACCCAGCTGAACGCCCTGTCCACCGCCGATGTCCGGGAGTTCACGACCGCCCAGATCGGCCAGTTGACGACGGCGCAGGTGTCGACGCTCAGCACCAGCACGGTGACGGCGCTCAGCACCTCGCAGGTGGCCAGCCTGACCAGCACTCTGGTCCAGGCCCTGACCTCCGATCAGCTGAACAGCCTCAGCACGGCGGACGTGCGGGCGCTGACGACGGCCCAGGTTTCAGCCCTGACCACCGCGCAGGTCTCGACGCTCAGCACGGATAACCTGAACGCCCTCAGCAGCGCCCAGGTGACCAGGCTGACGACGACGCAGGTCCAGGCGCTGACCACGGATCAGCTGTCTGCCCTGGCCAGCAGCCAGGTGGTCGGCCTGAACAGCGCGCAGGTTAAGGCGCTGTCGACCGACCAGTTGGGGGCCTTGAGCACCACGGACGTCCGTGCGCTGAACAGCGCGCAGGTCCAGGCGCTGACGACCAGCCAGGTGGCCGGCCTGACGACCAGCAACCTGTCGGCCTTGAGCAGCAACCAGGTCGCAGCCCTCAGCAGCGCCCAGGTCCAATCGCTGACGACGGACCAGATCAGCGCGCTGACGACGGCCGACATCCGGGAGTTCACGACCAGCCAGGTGACGAACCTGACGACGGCCCAGATTTCCGGGTTGACCACCGACCAGCTGTCGAACCTGACGACCGCCCAGGCCAGCGTGTTCACCTCGGCCCAGGTCCACGCGTTCAGCACCGACCAGGTCAACGCCTGGCTGACGGGTCTGACGGGGTAAGGGCGTAGCAATGGCGTGACGGTTCGGACAGGGGATGCGGGGCAGCCTCTCCGGTCCGTTCAGGGGCGGGTGCCAGAGGATTGAGGGGCGCTGAGTCTCTCAATCCTCGGTGCTTTTTAGGGCCCCGTATGTGTGGTCAAGGCATGGGTCCCGACGGGTGGGGACGCGTGCGGGGTTGGGGTTTATGGGTAATGATCCGGTATCATCGCGGCCGATAGGCGGGGTGGTCGGCAAGACCGCCTTCACCAAGATCACGCCTGCCGGCCGGGGCGATACCGACTTCCAGAAAACCCTGGCCAAGACGGGTGCCGTGGCGGATCCGTCCAGGGCAGCCCAAGGCAGCACTCCGGCGGATGCCGTTCGAATCTCTCAGCAGAGTATGCTGTCGGGCGTGGCGGCGTATAATATGGCGGCACAGGCATCGCCGGCGATGCCGGGATATCAGCGGCCGGTGGTTCGGGTTGGTGACAACGTGACGACGAAGAACGAAAAGTCCGACAAAGGCGCCTTCCGGCTGTCGCCTTCGCGCCAGCTGCAGGGCAGTACGGCCTATGCCAAGGTCGTGCAGACCCAAACCGCCGTCGCCCAGGCGTCCGGCTCCCAGAATGGCGGCGTGCAGACCCCGACAACCCCTGTCACCGGTGTGGCATCCGCCCCAACGTCGGTACCCCCGGCTGAAACGGCACAGCCGGGTGATGAGCAGGCTAAAGTTGCGGATCGCTCCACCGTGAATATCGTGTTATGATTCCGCTTGATATTTCAGGGACTAAGAAGTCCTGAGGCGCTTTATTCATGGAATGTCGACCGTGGCCTCTGCTGCTTCCATTACACATCAGGCACCGCTGCAAACCGCTGACGTTATCGAATACCTGACGGCCAGAGCATGGAAGATCCCGCCGGGGGTCGAGGAAACGGCATTTCGTTTTCTGGTGGGCCGGCTGGATTTCACGGGCTTGCTTGGCTTGGTCGAGGCGGCGCGGGAGGCCGCCCCTTGGATGCGGCCCGCCTCGCTGTACCAGCTTTGGCTGGATGAGGTGCCGGCCGATGCCACCTTGCGGCACGCGGCCTATTTCAACCTGGGCGTGGAACTGGCCAACGTGGGCGACACGGCGGCGGCCGGCGCGGCCTACAATGCCGCCCTGTCGTTGAAGTCCGACTTCCTCATCGCCGCCATCAACTTGGGCCTCATGTCCGAAGGCCAGGGCAAGCATGATGAGGCGCTGGAGATTTGGCGCCGATCCATTCAGGCCGACGACATGCGCACCACCCTGCTGAACCAGCGGGGCCGCCTTTTGGAACGGCTGAGCCGGTTCGAGGAGGCGGAGCGGGAGCTGTATCGTAGCCTGCTGACCGTGCCCAAGCAATCCGACGCCATCAGCCACTGGGTACATCTGCGCCTGAAGATGTGCGCCTGGCCCGTCTACCTGCCCATCCCCGGCCTGACCAAGGATGATATGGTCGCCAGTTCAGGCGGCCTGACGCTCATGTCCCTGTTCGATGAGAACGCGGTGGTCAACCGCTGGGTGGAACAGTGGATTTCCCGCTTCGGCACACCGGAGCGGCTGGCACCGGCGCAGGGCTACAGCCATGACAAGGTGCGCATCGGCTACCTGTCGTCCGATTACAATCTGCACCCCGTCAGCATGCTGATGGTCGAGCTGATCGAGAAGCACGACCGGGCCAAGTTCGAGGTCTATGGCTATGACATGGGCCTGGACGACAACAGCTATCTGCGGCATCGCATCCTGGGTGCCTTCGACCAGTGGTTCCGCGTCGTGGAGATGAGCGACGACCAGGTGGCGGAACTGATGCGCCAGCATGAGCTGGACATCCTGGTCGACCTCAACGGCCTGACCGACGGGTCCCGTCCCGGTATCGTGCGGCGCAAGCCGGCGCCCGTTCAGATCACCTATCTCGGCTTCGTCGGGTCCCAGCCCATACCGGAACTGGACTACGCCATCGTCGACGATTTCGTGGTGCCGAAGGAACTGGCCGGCGACTTCCACCCCAAGCCCCTGTACATGCCCGTCTGCTATCAGGTGAACGACAGCAAGGCGCTGGTGGACCCGTCGCCCACGCGCGAAAGCGTGGGCCTGCCGACGGACAAGTTCGTCTACACCTGCTTCTCCAACACCTACAAGATCACGGAAGAGGTCTTCGACGCCTGGATGCGCATCCTGGCCGGGGTGGACAACTCCGTGCTGTGGCTGCTGGCCCGCACGCCCTGGGCGCGGCGGAACATGCAGGACCGGGCGCGGGTCCGGGGGATCGATCCCGACCGGTTGCTGTTCGCCGGCCCGGCCAGCCCCGCGCAGTACCTGGCCCGCTTGCCGCTGGCCGACGTGTTCCTGGATACCTATCCCTACAACTCCGGCACCACGGCCAGCGACGCTCTGCGCATGGGCCTGCCCATCGTCACGCTCTCGGGCAAGACCTTCGCCTCGCGCATGGCGGGCAGCCTGCTGCGTACCGTTGGCCTGCCCCAGGGCGTGACCGGCAGCGTCGACGATTACGTCAAGCTGGCGGTTAAGCTGGGCAACAAGCCCAAGGAATACAAGGCTTTCCGTGACGCGCTGGCGGGTGGTGAGGCCTGGCGGCGCACCCTGGGCGATACCGATCGCTTCGTCCAGGAGCTGGAGGAACGGCTGCTGTCCATCCGGGTCAGGCCCGGCTGAGGCTGGGACACGGGCGTCAAGGTGCTGCATATCCAACGGTGGGTCGCATGGGAAGACTGCGTCATTTCGATCTGAAGGGCATGCTGGACGCTCACCAGTGCCAGGTTTATCTGGAGACCCGCACGGGGACCGGTGACGATCTGCGGCATGCCGCGTCCTTCGGATTTGAGCGGCTGTTCTCCGCCGAGACGGACAATGAGGCCCTGAACCGGGCTCGGGCACGGCTGGCCCATGTGCCCCAGGTCCAGCTGCTGTTCGCGACCAGCGAGGATGTGCTGAAGGCCGTCGTCCCGCTGGTTCCGGCCCAGATGCCGATGCTGTTCTGGCTGGACGGGCATGCCCCCGGTGATGACCACCGCCGGGCCAAATACGGCCTGGGCGGGGATTCCACCCTGCGCCCGCCGCTGGAAAGCCTGATGACCCAACTGCGCCAGCTACGGCCGCGCAGCCGCGACGTGATCCTGGTGAATGACCTGCGTTCGTACGAGGATGGACCCTACGCCAGCGGCACCGTGCCCTTGGCGGATCGGAAGCTGGCCTTTTACGACCGCAACATCGATTTCGTCTTTCGCCAGTTTCGCCACACCCACACCATCGTCCGCGATCTTGCCGACGATGGATACCTGGTCCTGACGCCGCGGTAATGGGGCCCACGGGGCGTCTTGGCGGCGTGCATGTTAGTCTTTTCCTTGGGTGCCCCCTGGGCGGGGTGTCGCCGGTACGCGGAGTGGTATGATGGCGGATGAAACGACCAAGCAGATGCTGCGCCGCGCCTCGGATGGGCGCTTCGCCCGCCGCTGGATCGTGGGCGAGGGGATAGACATCGGCTGTGGTCCCGATCCGCTGGGCAATCTCAAGGATTATTTTCCCTTGATGAAATCCACCCGGCCGTGGGACCTGCCCGACGGTGACGCCATGCTGATGGAAGGGGTGGCGGATAACAGTTATGACTTCGTCCATTCCAGCCACTGCCTGGAACATCTGGTCGACCCCGTGCGTTCGCTCGGCAACTGGATCCGGATCTGCAAGCCCGGCGGGCATCTGATCATCACCATCCCGGACGAAGATCTGTACGAGCAGGGCATCTGGCCCTCGGTCTTCAACCAGGACCACAAATGGACCTTCACCATCCTGAAGCCGCAGAGCTGGTCGCCCAAGTCGATCAGCGTCGTGCAACTGCTGGACCTGTTCAAGGAAGAGGTGGAGGTGCTGAAGCTGGAGAAGCTGGACAGCGGCTTCCAGTATGATGCGCCGTTGCGCGACCAGACCCTGAAGGGCACGTCGGAGTCCGCCATCGAATTCGTCTTGCGCAAGCGGGCCAAGGGCTGGGGCCTGGCCCGGACGGCGGTGGTGGTGGACGACAGCGCCGCCCGTTTCGCCCAGGTGGCGCGCCGGCATGAAATCGACGCGCAGTTCGCCGAGGCCATCGGCCTGCACCAGCAGGGCCGGGTGGGTGAGGCGCAAGCCGCCTACACCGCCATCCTGGGCGCCGATCCGGACAATCTGGCGGTCATGAACAACCTGGCGCTGATCATCCCCTTCGGCGAGGCCGAGGGCCTGTTGCGCCGTGCGTTGGAGATCGACCCCAGCTATGTCGACGCCTTGCTGAACCTGGGTAGTCAGCTCGCGGCCAACCAGCGGGTGGAGGAAGGGCGGGACGTGCTGCGCCGCGCGCTGGCCGCCGCCCCCAACGACGCCCGCGTCGTCGCTGCCCTGTCCCAGGTCTACGATACGCTCGAGGCCCATGAGGACGCGGTGGCCCTGCTGCAGGAAAAAGGCGCGTTGCTGGGCGATCTTGACGACGTTTACTGCCGCCTCGGCAAATATGCCGAGCATCTGGGGCGGACGGATGAGGCTCTGGCCTATCTGGCCAACGCGTTGCGAATCAACCCGTCCCATGTCGAGGCCAACATCTATACCGGCCGCCAGCACCTGCGGAAGGGCGACTTCGTCAAAGGGGCGGAAGGTATCGCCTGGATCTGGCACGGCCGCATTCCGGAAAGCCAGATCGGCCTGTTCGTGGACGAGGCCGGCCAGCCCATCCGCCAGGATGGCCGCACCATCGTGCTGTCCGCCGACAGCGGCCTGGGCGACACGCTGCAGTTCGTGCGCTATGCGCGCCTGCTGAAGGCCCTGGGCGCCCGCGTCATCGTCGAATGTCAGCCGGAACTGCTGCGCCTGGTGGGCGCCATGCCCGAGGTGGACCAGGCCGTGGCCATAGGCGATCTCGCCGCCGGGTTTGACCTGCGCCTGCCCCTGCACAACCTGATCGGCGCCTTCCGCACCACGCTGTCGACCGTGCCGGCGGAGGTGCCCTATCTGGCGCCCCTGGCGGATGAGGCGTCGGCGTATGACCAGCGCCTGGCGCAGCATCCGGGCCTGCGCGTCGGCTTGTGCTGGGCCGGCAACCCCAGCCACCCCCGCAACGGCAGCCGTTCCGTCGCGCCGGCGCTGCTGGCCCCCTTGCTGGGCCAGGCTGGCGCCAGCTTCTTCTCCCTGCAGAAGGGGGGAGGGCGCCGCCCTGGGCCTGGTCGACTGGACGGCGGATTTCGCCGACATGGCCAACACCGCGGCCCTGGTGCAGGGCCTGGACCTGGTGATCAGTGTGGATTCCGCCGTGGCCCACCTGGCGGGCGCGCTGGGCCGACCGGTGTGGTTGCTGAACCGCTTCGACAGCTGCTGGCGCTGGCTGGAGGCGGGGACGGAAGCCAATCCCTGGTATCCGACCCTGACGGAATTCCGCCAGCCGACGGCGGGCGACTGGGATACGGTGATGACGGCGGTGACCACCAAGCTGGCGGAAACAGTGACGGCCCAAGGCGGCCGGAAGCGCCAGGCCGGCAAACGCTAATCCCCTGGGACCGCTATGGCCACCCCACCCGACGTCACCGTCATCATCCCCACGCACAAACGGGCGCATCTGCTGCGCCGGGCGCTGGAGTCCATCAAGCAGCAGCCGGCGGCGGTGGAGGTCATCGTCATCTCCGACGCCACGGACGGGGAGACGGACCGCGCCTGTGCGGCACTGCTGTCGGCGGACGACATTTACATCCGCCGCAACGGCGCCCCCGGCCCCTCGGCCAGCCGCAACCTGGGCCTATCGTTGGCCCGCGGGCGCTACGTGCTGTTCCTGGACGATGATGATGCCTGGCATGCCAACTTCATCCCCGCCCTGTTGGCCCAGCCGGCGGTGCAGCAGGGACTGCCCGTCTATGCCAACAGCAGCGTCGTCACCGAACGGCGGGGCCCGGACGGGCCGGAGTTCCTGAACGAAGGCTTCATGGACGTGGCGGGGCGCCTGACGCTGGAAATCTACGTCAAGAATCAGGTCCACATGTCCTGTTTCGCCTTTCCGCGCGCACTGCTGACGGGGCTGGAGTTCGATGTGTTCATGCGGGCCTATGAGGATTGGGACTTCATGCTGGCCGTCATCAACCGGCAGATGCCGGTGCATGTGCCGGTACTGGCCTCCCGCATCTTTGAGGTGAAGGACGCGACGACGGACTGCCGGGGCGACAGCCGCGCGGCCAACGACTACAACGTCGTCATCGATTATCTCTATGTCTACCGCCGCCACCCGGCCCCCAACACGGAGGTGGCGCAACGGCGGGTGTCGCTCATGAACGGCCTGGGCATACCGGCCACCCCTTCCATGCTCTGACCACGTCATGGCCGCCGTATGACCGCCCCTTCGCACGACCTGGACGCCTTCGCCGGCCGCATCGTCTTCTGCCTGTGGACGGGGCCGGAGATCATGTCGGACGCCCGCCTGCGGGCACTATGGACCATTTTCCGCAATACCGGTTGCGGCGTCGCCTTCATCACGCGCGAGACGGTGGGGGATTGGGTGAAGCCTGACTTCCCCCTGCACCCCGCCTGGCCCTATCTCAGCTCCACCCACAAGGCGGACTATCTGCGCTGCTACCTGATGCACCACTACGGCGGCGGCTATACCGACATCAAAAGCACATCCAAGAGATGGGGGCCGTTCTTCGACCAGCTGGCGGCGTCGGACAAGCTGGCCCTCGGTTACCAGGAGCTGGCCCACGGCATTCCGCACATCACTGGGGAGTTCGGGGATCTGCTGCGCCGTTCGCATCAGGAGCTGATCGGCCTCTGCGCCTTCATCTTCAGGAAGGGCACGCCGCTCACCGCCGCCTGGCTGGCGCGGACGGAGGCGCTGTTGGATCAAAAGCTGGAAGCGCTGCGGCGCCATCCCGCCATCCATCCGCTGGACCAGACGGGCGTGCTGCTGCCGGACGGCCAGCCCTCGCCCTATCCTCTGCGCTGGGCGGAACTGCTGGGGGAGATCTTCCACCCCCTGACCTATGAGCAGCGCCACCAGCTGCTGCTGGCCCCCATCGAACCCAGCTTCGCGTCATATCGCTAAACCGCTGGCAATGATCGCAGTAGTGCGATTCGGAAGCCATTCGGCGCCATGACGGCACCCCCCTCCAGGGCCTTGTCTTGAACATCGCGGGAAAACCTTGGAACCGGCCCCCGGCTGGTGGGTTCCAGGTGTCCGCGCGTCTTCCCAGCATGCGCGGGGCTTCATCTTCCTTCCTACCCACCTTCAGGCCCGGTTCGCTCACCCGATCGAACCGGGCTTTTCTTCTGGGGACGGGGCTGTCCGCGCGCTATCTTCGGCCGCTTTCGACCGCCGGCAGGAGAGCCCTGGTGACCCGTCCCGTCCTTCCCCCGATCTGGAAACGCCCGTGCTGCTGATGGACGAAGGGCGGATGGCGGCCAACATCGCCCGCATGCAGGGGCGCATGGACGCGTTGGGCATGCGCTTCCGCCCCCATGTGAAGACGGCCAAGTGCCTGGAGGTGGCGCGGCGCCAGGTGGCCGCCGGTGCCCGGGGCCTGACCGTTTCCACCTTGAAGGAGGCGGAGTGCTTTTTCGCCGCCGGCTACGGCGACATCCTCTACGCCGTGGCCATCGCGCCGCCCAAGTTCGACCACGCCCTGCGCCTGGCCAAGGCCGGCGTGCGCCTGACCTTGGTGGTGGAATCGGTGGCGGCGGCGGAGCGCCTGTCCCGCCATGGGCGGGAGAACGGCCATGTCCACACCGTGCTGATCGAGGTCGATACCGATGGCCACCGCTCCGGCATCCATCCGGAGGCGCCGGCGTTGCTGGACGTGGCGGCGGCCCTGACGGTCGAGGGCGGCGGCGGTGCCCGCCTCAGCGGCGTCATGACCCACGCCGGCAGCTCCTACGGCCTCAACACGCCCGAGGCGCTGGCGGCCATGGCGGAGCAGGAGAGGGCGGGCTGCGTGCGTGCGGCCGAACGCCTGCGCGCCGCCGGCCATGCCTGTCCCGTGGTCAGCGTCGGCTCCACCCCCACGGCCCTCAGCGCGCGGCACCTGGACGGGGTGACGGAGGTGCGCGCCGGCGTCTATGTCTTCTTCGATCTGGTCATGGCCGGGGTGGGTGTCTGCGCCGTGGACGACATCGCCCTGTCGGTGCTGTGCACGGTCATCGGCCACCGGGCGGACACGGGCTGGGTCATCACCGACGGGGGTTGGATGGCCATGAGCCGCGACCGGGGGACCCAGCGCCAGGCCAAGGACCATGGCTACGGCCTGGTCGCCGCCGCCGACGGCACCCCCATTGCCGATCTGGCCTTCCGCGACGCCAACCAGGAACATGGCGTGCTGCACTGGACGGGGGCGGCCGGCGCCGACCTGGAAGCCCTGTTCCCCATCGGCACCCAGCTGCGCATCCTGCCCAACCACGCCTGCGCTACCGCCGCCCAGTTCGACGCCTATACCGTCCTGCCCAAGGATGGTGGTGGCCTCCAGCGCTGGGGCCGGTTCAACGGCTGGTGAGATTTAGCGCCTGAAGCTCCGTTCACGGAACTGCGGCGGCTTCTTCTCCAGGCCGGCGCTGAGCGCGATGCGCCAGTTGGGGCCGCGCATGATCTGGAACTGGATGCGGCGCTCGGCCGCGAAGGCGCCCCGGATGCTGGCGCTCCAGGCGCGCTGGAACAGGGCCTTGGCGCCGGCCACCGCGTCGGGGGAGCGGGCGCACAGCTCGGCCGCCAACGCTTCCGCCGCCGCCATGGGGTCGTCCGCCACCTCGGTCACCAGGTTCAGGGCCTTGGCCTCCGTCCCGCTGATCACCTGCGCCGTCATGGTCAGGCGCTTGGCCACGTCGATGGGCACCAGCTCGCGCAAGGACACGCTGCCGCTCATGTCGGGGATCAGGCCCCACTTGCCCTCCATCACCGATAGCTCGCAGTCCGGCGTGGCGATGCGGAAGTCGGCGGCCAATGCCACCTGCAGGGCGCCGCCATAGCAGCGGCCGTGCAGCACGGCGATGACCGGCACCGGCAGCTCGCGCCAGCACCAGCAGGCGCGCTGGAACAGGTTGGTGCTGCGGCCCAGGGTGACGAAGGCCTTCACCACCTCCCACGGCTTCCGGGTCACGGCGGCGAAGTCCAGGCCGGCGCTGAAGGCCGCACCCTCACCGCTCAGGATGACGGCGCGCACCTGGCGGTGGCGGCGTATCTCCCCGGCGGCGCGTACCAAGGCGCGCAGCATAGGGAAGTCCATGCCGTTCAGCTTCTCCGGCCGCACCAGACGCACATGGGCGATGGCGCCCTGGATGTCCAGGCTGATCCTCTGGGGGACCGCATTGGTCATGGCTTTCTGTTCCCTCGTGCGGCCCCCCTTTTTCGCAAATAGGGGGAGCATCCTGCGGCGGCATGAGCCCTTGCTCATGCCGCCGGTGTGTGTTGGTCAGATCCGCTGCTTATGCGCGGGCAGGGCATGGGCCAGGCGGCGGCTCATTTCCTCGCCGAGGGCCTGCAGGCCGCTCATGGGGCGGACCATCACCTCGAACTCCACGATGCGGCCCTGCGCGTCGAAGCGGATCATGTCGATGCCCTTCAACACGCGCTCGCCTACCTTGGCGCTGAACTCCAGCACCACGTTCAGGCCGTCGGCGTCGACGAACTGGCGATGATAGGCGAAATCCTGAAACACCTGGATGACGGTGCCCAGGATGAGGACCAGGGCCTGCGCCGGGCCATAGGGCGTGAACGCCATGGGGGAACGGAACACCGCCTCCGGATGCACGATGGCGGGCAGGAAGGACAGGTCGCGGCGGGCGACGCCGTCGTGCCACTTCTCCAGGCTGGCGGCGACGGCGGGATGCAGCGGCAGGTCGGTCATGATGATCTCCGTCAGAGGATGGCGGCCAGGCGGCTGCCCTGGTTGATCGCCCGCTTGGCGTCCAGTTCCGCCGCCACGTCGGCGCCGCCGATCAGGTGGACCGCGACGCCCGCCGCCTTCAGCGGTTCGTGCAGCTCGCGCAGCGGTTCCTGCCCGGTGCACAGCACGATGGTATCGGCCTCGATGACGGTCGGGTTTTCCCGCTTCTCGCCGAAGGTGATGAACAGGCCGCTCTCATCGATGCGCTCGTAATTCACGCCGGCCAGCATCCGCACGTTCTTCATCTTCAGCAGGCGGCGGTGGATCCAGCCGGTGGTCTTGCCCAGACCCTTGCCCAGGCCGCCGGGCTTGCGCTGCAACAGGGTCACTGCGCGCGCCGGCGCCGTGATCTCCGGCCGCGTGACGCCGCCGCGCGTGGTGGCCGGGTCGGTCACGCCCCATTCCGCCTGCCATGCCGCCAGGTCCAGGGTGGGGGAGGGGCCGTCCTGCACCAGATACTCGCTGATGTCGAAGCCGATGCCGCCGGCGCCGATGACGGCCACGCGCCGGCCCACCGGCTTGTTGTGGCGCAGCACGTCGAGGTAGGTGACCACCCGGCCGCTGGCCATGCTGGCCTCTTGCCCCGGGATGCGTGGGTCGCGCGGGGTGACGCCCGTGGCCAGGATGACCGCGTCAAAGCCGCCGCCAATCAGTTGTTCGGCGGTGACCTTGCGGTTCAGGTGCAGGCTGACGCCCGTCAGTTCGATCTGACGGCGGAAATACCGCAGCGTCTCATGGAACTCCTCCTTGCCGGGAATGCGCTTGGCCATGTTGAACTGGCCGCCGATCTCGCCTGCCGCCTCGAACAATTCCACGGCGTGACCGCGTTGCGCGGCCACGGTGGCGGCCGCCAGGCCGGCCGGGCCGGCACCCACGACGGCGATGCGCTTCCGCACCGCAGCGGCGGCGTAGGTCAGCTCCGTCTCATGGCAGGCGCGGGGATTCACCAGGCAGGTGGAAATCTGCGCCTTGAAGGTGTGGTCCAGGCAGGCCTGGTTGCAGCCGATGCAGGTGTTGATCTCATCGGCCTTGCCGGCGGCGGCCTTGTTCACGAACGCCGCGTCCGCCAGCAGGGGCCGGGCCATGGACACCACGTCGGCGCAGCCATCGGCCAGGATTTGCTCCGCCACCTCCGGCGTGTTGATACGGTTGGTGGTGACCAGGGGGATGCCGACCTCGCCCTTCATCTTCTTGGTCACCCAGGCGAAGGCTGCGCGGGGGACGGAGGTGGCGATGGTGGGAATGCGCGCCTCATGCCAACCGATGCCGGTGTTGATCAGGGTGGCACCCGCCGTCTCCACCGCCTTGGCCAACTGCACCACCTCCTCCCACGTGCTGCCGTCGGGGATCAGGTCCAGCATGGACAGGCGATAGATGATGATGAAGTCCGGGCCCACCGCCTCACGCGTGCGGCGCACGATCTCGACGGGCAGACGCATGCGGTTCTCGTAAGAGCCGCCCCAGGCGTCGGTGCGCTTGTTGGTGTGGGTCACCAGGAATTGGTTAATGAAGTAACCCTCGGACCCCATGATTTCCACGCCATCGTACCCGGCCTCCCGCGCCAGCAGGGCGCAGCGGACGAAGGCGCGGATCTGCCGCTCTATCCCCCGGGCGCTCAGCGCGTGCGGGGTAAAGGGGCTGATGGGCGATTTGATGCGCGATGGCGCGACGGCGAAGGGGTGGTAGCCATAGCGGCCGGTGTGCAGGATCTGCAGCGCGATCTTCCCCCCTCCGCATGCACGGCTTCCGGAATGGGGCGGTGGCGCCGCGCGGTGGACGTCAGCGCCAGGGTGCCGCCCATGGGCTTGGTCCAGCCGGCGATGTTGGGGGCGAAACCGCCGGTGACGATCAGTCCCACCCCACCCGCCGCCCGCTCCCCCAGATAGGCGGCCAGGCGATGCAGGTTCTGACGGCTATCCTCCAGCCCGGTATGCATGGACCCCATCAGCACGCGGTTGCGCAACTGGGTGAAGCCCAGGTCCAGCGGCTGCAGCAGATGGGGGTAGGGGATGGTCATGGTGGGGAGCCCGTCTTTTATTATGCAACTTGTTGCATAATGGGGCAGGCGGACCGTTTATGCAACTGGTTGCATAAAGGCGGTCTGGACGGGTACGGTCGAAGGTGCCCTACTGGATGAGCCTTCATGTCCCTGCCCCACGCCCTGCTGACCGCTCTGTTGGAGCGCCCCTGCTCCGGCTCCGAACTGGCCGGTCGTTTCGATCGCTCCATCGGCTTCTTCTGGCAGGCGACGCACCAGCAGATTTACCGCGAGCTGAAACGGCTGGAAGAACTGGGCTGGATCACGGCCTTGGAGCCGGAGGCCGGCCGGGGCCGCAAACGCGCCTATCAGGTGCTGCCGGCGGGGCGGGAGGAACTACGCCGCTGGACGGGGGAGGCACAGGAGCCCAAGCCCCTGCGCGATGAGCTGATGGTGCGCCTGCGGGCGGAGGCGGTGATCGGCCCCACCGACCTGGTGCGCGACATCGAAAGCCGTCTGGCCCAGCACCTGGAAAAGCTGGCGCTGTATCGGGAGATCGAACGGCGCGACTTCCCCGACGGTGCCGACAGCCGCCAGCGGGAGCTGCAGCATCTGGTGCTACAGGCCGGCGTGATGGCGGAAACGCTATGGGTGGACTTCTGCCGCAAGGCCATCGCCGTGCTGGCGGCAGACTATAAAAACAAACCTTAACCCAACCTCATCCGCGACGTGCTGGCTGCCATCTCCTGCAAGTCCAGCTCATACTCCAGCACGTGCAGCACGTCGTCATGGATGCGGCCGGTGCGGTGCAGGCGCAGCACCTCCGTTCGGCCGGCGGCAATAGTGGCCAAGATCACGTCGTAATGCTCGCTGCGGTCGGCGCTCAGCACGTCCCGCTCCTTGGAGTAGCGCTCGGCCACCCGGGCGCGGTGGGTGTATTGCTCCAGCAGACGGGGGTGGCGCACGCTGCCGTCGGCATTGTGGGCGCGGGCGCGCACGGCCTCCAGCTGGGCGGCGCTAACGGCGGCCATGGCCTGGGGGGCGGTCAGCACGGCGCCCTGGTGCCCGGCGGACTTGTCCAGGCCCAGCCAACGGATCAGAGGGCCCAGGCTGCTGCCCTGGATCAGCACGGTGCCCAGGATGACGGCGAAGGCGGCGGCCAGGATCAGGTCGCGCCCCGGCACCTCGGTGGGGATGGACAGGGCCACGGCCAGGGTGACCACGCCGCGCATGCCGGCCCAGCTCAGCAACAGGGCGCTGGCGGGGGACCATAACGGCCGGCGCTTCACCATCAAGCCCAGGATCTGCCCAACACCTTCCGCCGCGAACACCCAGAGGAAGCGGGCGACCACGACGGTGCCCAGCACGGCCAAAACCGGCACGGCCAGGGTACCCAGCGCATGCTCCACGCCGCCCAGGCGGCTCATCACGCCGCGCAGCGACAGGCCTATCAGGATGAAGACCAGGGCCTCCAGCACGAAGACCATGACCTGCCAGGCGGCGGTGCCCATCAGGCGCACGCTGGCGGTGAACACCTCATGCTGGTGCCAGCCCAGCACCAGGCCGGCGGCCACCGTGGCGATGACGCCGGAAACGCCCGCCGCCTCCCCCAGGATATAGGCGGCCCACGGCAGCATGAAGATGGCGGTGATGGTCAGGTGCTCATGTTTCAGCAGGCGCAGACCCCGGATCCAGAGATAGCCCAGCAGGCCGCCGACGATGACGCCACCCACCGCCAGGCCGGTGAAGGCCAGGGTGGCCTGGCCCAGGCTGAAGGCGCCGGTCAGCGCCGCGGCGATGGCGAAGCGGAACAGCACCAGGCCGGCCGCGTCGTTCAGCAGGCTCTCCCCCTCCAGCAGCACGACCAGGCGGCGGGGCAGGGTCACATGCTCCAGCACTGCCTTGGCCGCCACCGCGTCGGGGGGTGAGACCACGGCGCCCAGGGCGAAGCACACGGCCCAGGGCAGGCTGGGTACCAGCATGTGGGTGACGATGCCCACGGCCAGGGTGGTGAACAGCACGGCACCGATGGCCAGCTGCAAGATGGCGGCCAGGTTGCGCCGGAACTCCCGCCAGACGGTGTAATAAGCCCCGTCCATCAGCAGCGGCGGCAGGAACAGGACCAGCACCAGGTCGGGGTCCAGGTCGAAGGCCGGCACGCCGGGCACGAAGGCCAGGCCCATGCCACCGATGATCAGGGCCGCCGCCGGTGGCAGACCCAGGCGGCCAGCCAGCAGCCTCAGGCCCAGGATGGCCACCAGCAGCAGCAGGATGAATTCGAACTGCCCGACGCTGCTCATGGTCCCCCAACGGTTTTCCAGAAAAACATTTATCCACGCGAACGACGGGCCACGGTAAGGGGCGGCGGCCGGCCGTTCTTGTCGGATGCGCGTGAATTTGAACGATAATCCCGCCAAAACGGTGGGACGGCGGAGGGGGTGCTGGTGACGGTTCGGCCCCGCCCTTGTCTTTCGACAACGCGTCCCCGGCGGCTGTAGTCTAGTGGCGCACCCCACCAGGGGGAAGCGGGATCGCGCCAGCCAGATGGGGGAGATCATGCCGGACACACAGTTGGCCAGTGCCCACGCGGATGAACCGCGCGCCACCGGCCTGCGGGCGGGCGACATGCAGGTCCTGCGCCTGCGCCAGGAGCAACCCGTCAACCGTGACCGGCAGGACATCCCGCGCCTGGATATGTTCTCCGTCATCGTCCAGCTGCGCGATTTTGCCCGGCATGAGCTGTGGCGCGGCGGCCGCCAAGTCTTTGCCGGCGGGCACGCCCGCATGGCCTTGTCCGTCACCCACCTGGGGGAGGGCTGGGCCTGCCGTCACCTCTCATCCTTCGACAATGTCCGCGTCCAGATTCCGCGCGCCAGCCTGGATGCCCTGTCCGAAGAACTGGAGCGCCCGGCCGTCAGCGGCTTCGCCCGCGCGCGGGGCACGGTGGACCCCGTGGCCTATGGCCTGGTGTCCGCCCTGCTGCCCGCGCTGGACATGCCGGACCGGGGCAACCGCCTGTTTGTGGACCAGGTGACCCTGGCGCTGACCATCCACGTGGCTCAGACCTATGGCGGCATGGCCCCGCTGTCGCCGCCGGGCGGCCGGCGCACGGGCGGCCTTTCACAATGGCAGGAGGCGCGGGCCAAGGAGTTCCTCACCGCCAATCTGGGCGGCGACGTCGCCATCGCCGAGGTGGCAGCCGAATGCGGCCTGTCGCGCAGCCACTTCATCAAGGCCTTCCGCGAAACCACGGGGCAGACGCCCTACCGCTGGCTGCTGGACCATCGTGTGGCCCGCGCGCGCGAGCTGCTGCGCGGCCCCCAGCCCATCGCCGATATCGCGCTGGCCTGCGGCTTCGCCGACCAAAGCCACCTGACCCGCGTCTTCGCCGCCGCCACCGGCATGCCCCCGGCGGCTTGGCGACGGCGGCAGGGGTAGCTGACTCACGTGATTTCAATAGCCAGCCTTGGCCAGTTCCGCCGCCTTCGCGTTCAACATCCGGGCCAAGTCGTCGTCGCTGTTGTGACCGCCCGCAGTGATGGACGCGTTCAGCAAAGCGTGCAGCGTTTGCAGCCTGGCCGCCTGATCTTCTTCAGACGCTGCCGCATCGGTTCTCGTGATTGATGGCTCCGGATCGTGAGCGTGCCCTTACTGCCCCACCGTGAATACATAACGGGTGGTGGAGTGGAAGGTTTGGCCCGGTCGCAGGGTGGTGGACGGGAAGGAGGGGTGGTTGGGGCTATCCGGGAAGTGCTGGGATTCCAGGGAAAAGCCGTGGGTGGGCACGCCGTTCAGGGCGGGGGGCTTGGCCGGCAGGTAGAATTGCAGGCCGGGCTCGGTGGTGTAGACCTCCATCATGCGGCCGGAGGCCGTGTCGGTCACCGTGGCCACGGGGGTCTTCAGGCTGGGGGCGGACAGGACGAAGTTCTGGTCCATGCCGCCGCTGCCCAGGATGGCGCTGAACGCGGTGGAGTGGCGCAGGTCGAAGCGGGTGCCGTCCACCGGTTTGACGCTGCCGTCGGGAATGGCATCGGGGCTGGTGGGGGTATAGCGGTCGGCGGCGATGGTGACGGCTTGGCCGGTCATGGGCTGGCCGGCGCCCGCCAGGTTGAAGAAGGAATGGTTGGTGAGGTTGACCACTGTCGGCTTGTCGGTCTTGGTGGCATAATCGATGGTGACGATGGCCTGGTGGCCGTGCCGGGCCAGATGATAGGTCACGCTCACGTCCAGGGTGCCGGGGAAGCCCATTTCCCCATCCGCGGAGACATAGTGGAACTCCACGCCGTCGCGCACGGCCTTGGCCTCCCACACCCGGCTGTCGAAGCCGTTGGACCCGCCGTGCAGGGTATGCGGCCCCAGGTTGCGGTCCACCTGATAGGTCTTGCCGTCCAGGGGAAAGGCGCCATTGGCGATGCGGTTGGCGTAGCGGCCGATGGAGGCGCCGGCCATCACCCAGAAATCCGTCAGCTTGGCCGGCGTATCGGGCAGGATCAGCACGTCCGACCAATGGCCGTCGCGGTCGGGCAGTTGCAGGGACACCATACGCGCGCCATAGGTGGACAGCGTCAGGCGGGCGATATCGTTGGCGACGGTCAGCGTCTCCGTCGTCTCCCCGCCCGGGCCGGTGCCCCAGGGCGCACGCTCGACAGTGGTGTGTTCGACGGTGGCGGCCAGTGCGGGATTTCCGGCCAGCGCCGCCAGGTAGATAGTCGTCATCACGCACCGGGCGAACGCCCGCTTGGTCCCGTTCATATTTCCTCCCCTTTATCGCCGCTCGGCCATGTTACCGGTAACTATAGCGGCGGTCGGAAGGAAGCGCGAGGCCCTGACACGGCGGTTTGGATCTCCCGCTCACCGTCCTGCTGGCGCCACAGGGCTAGCCTGGATGTCGCCCGTCACCAGGACGCCGATGAAGGCGATGACCGGCGGCACGACGAAGGCCCATTCGCGCACCACCAGGAACAGGCCGGCGGCGGCGGCGCAACCGAACGCGAAGCCGATGACGCTGGCCGACATCTTGCCCAGCCGGCCTTTGGCGGCGGTCCGCGCCTCGCCCGTCACGCCGCGCATCAGGTCAGCCAGATCGATCATGATCTGGGTGGTGGTGCCCGTCATCAGGGTGGTGGGCGGCGTCGTGCTCATATGGGCGCGGTGCATGCCGTTCTGCAGGGCCATGGCGGTGACCAGCACCATGCCCGTGACGATGGCGGGCAGGGCGTCACCGTTGTGGAAGGGGCCGAAGTGGATGGCCAGGGCGGCACCGGCGGCCAGCAGCAGCATCTTCAGCACCAGCAGGGTGCGCAGGAGGGGGATCTGCCGCCGTTCCAGCCCCGCGCAGAGGAAGCGCGACAGGATCACCACCACGCAGAACACCGGCAAGGCCAGCAGCTTGGCCCCGGCGCCCGACGTGCCCAGCACCAGGGAAGCGCCGAAGGTGACGAAGTTGCCGGTGACATGGGCGGTGAACAGCCCCTGCAAGGCCAGGAAACCGGCGGTGTCGACATAGCCGCCGTTGACGCTCAACAACACGGGCAAACCCTGTTTCATGGCCTTACCATCCCAGTTTGACTTCAATGCCCAGATAATCGCTGTCATGCCCGCCGGCGCGGCGCAAGGTGTCGCCGATGGCGTAGTGCACCGCCTCCACCGCCGTGGTCAGGTTGGCCGTGACGGCATAGTCCGCGCGCAGCTGGCCGTAAACGCCGGTCCAGGGGGTGCCCTTGCCGGCGGTGCCGGGTACGGCGTTGCTGGGCTGGACATAGACGGCGTCGGCCGTCGTCTGCCGCCACAGCATGCCCGCCGCCGTCATCAGGCTCAGCTTTGGCATCGGCTTCACCGTCAGCGACGGCTTCAGGTGGATCAGGTTGGCATAGCCGGTATAGCCCGCCAGCGCAAAATAATAGCCATTGGGGAACAGCGGGTTGAAGGTGCCCAGCCGCCCATCCCCGGCCCGGTCGTCGCCCGAGGCGGCGTCCGCCTGCAGGCCCAGGCGCGGCGTCCAGACGACGTCGTTCAAGGTGTAGCCGGTCAGGGCGCCAACCGCCCAGGACCCCACCGCCTTGGGGCCCACCGACCCCCACTGGGCCATGCCCTCCACATCCCAATCGAAGCCGGCCGCAGCACCGGCATAGCGCAGGTCGAAGATGTCGCGCCGCTCCAGCCCGCTGGCGTCCAGGTATCTGGCGGTGTCGTTCTGGTAGCGTGAATAGTAGGCGGACAATTCCCCGGGGCCCACACCGGCATGCTCCACGCGGATGCCGCCATATTGCAGGTGGGTGTTGGAATAGTCGTCGAACGGCTCCCCCGTGCGGTACTGCACCGGGTGGCTCCAGAAACTGATGATGCGCCAAGGGGCGGTCTCGACGTTGACCCACACGGCATCGAAGGCCTGGCGCACATTGGGCCCATCGCGGGTGGAGACGAAGCGCTGGCGGTCGAAGCCCATCTCCTGCCGGCCGGCGCGCACCTTCAGGGTGATGTCGTCGGTGAGGTCGCCGCTGTAGGCGACGAAGGCCTGGCGCAGATCGGCCTGGTTCTGGTCGGCCGGCGTCAGGGTGGTCTTGTCGAAGGCGCGCGCATCCTCGAACTGGCCGAACAGCTGCCAGTGGCCGTCGATGCGCAGGTCCATATGGGTCTGCAGGCGCTGGATGACGTAGCTGTCGCCCTTGCGCCCGCCGATGCCGAACAGTGGCGCCTCGTTATCCTCAAACCGCTCGCGCAGGGTCAGGCCCAGCGACAGGTAGGTCTGGGCGTTGGTTGCATCCAGGGGGATGTACTTCAGCCCGTCCAGCGGCTCGGTGCGCAGCGCCGGATTGGCCAGGGCCGACCAGTCCTCCTGCCACCGGTTGGACTTGATGGCCGGGCGGGTCGCGGCCGGGGCCGCGGGCGTCTCTATCGTGTCATCCTCCTGTGCCCTGGCGCTGGCGGTAACCGTGCAGGCCAGGGCCAGGGTACCCAGGGTGAGTGTGGATGCCATCAGGTGCCGACGGCACGGGCGCGATGAAGGGTGCCGTCGGCGGATCATGACGGGTCTTAGGACGCGCTGTGGATTTCGGCGACGTAGCCGCCGGGGAACTGCACCACCACGGCCTTGCGGTGGTCGGCGGTGTAGGGTTCCACCACCACGGTCACGCCGGCGGCCTTGGCCTTGGCCAGGGTCTCATCCAGGTTCTTGACCTCATAGCCCGTCATCTCCCGGCCATAGGGCCAGGGCAGGTGACCATCGGTGACCAGGACGGTCATCTTGCCGAAGGCGCTCTCGATACGGACGCGGCGATAGGTGTCATTGGGCCGGCCGATTTCCACGCCCGGGGCCTTGGCGTCGTCGGACACCACCTTGCCATGGCTGAAGGCCACCCAGTCCTTCACGAACTCCGTCACCTTGTGGGCGGAGACGTAGACGCGGTTCTCCGGCACGGTTTCGAAGGCGGTGTAGTTGGGCGTCGTGGTGTGCCAGTACAGCTGCATGTTCACGCCGCCCGGCCACTGGATGACGGTGTCGCGGCCGATGGGGTCGGGGAAGGGCTCCACCAGCACGTCGGCGCCGGCGGCGACGGCGGCCTTGGTCGCCACGTCCATGTCGGTGACCAGATAGCCCGTGCGCTCCGCACCGAAGGGGTAGGGGATGGGGGTCTTGAAGCCGAACAGCGAGACGGTGCCCACCGGGGTCTGCAGCAGCTGCGACGTGGTGCTGCTGGGCGTCGGCGTGACGGTGGCCACCACCTGCTTGGTGCTCTGCCCGCCGAAGGTGGCGAGGAAGCTGGCGACGAACTTGTCGACATCCTCCACCGCCACATAGACATGGGTGGTGTCGTACTGCGGCGCCACGGCGACGGCCGGGCTGGCGGAGGTGGCCGCCTGCGCCGCCAAGGGCAGGGCCAGGCAGGCGCCCATCAGCAGGGCGGCGGCATAAGAACGGATACGCATCGGAAAGGCTCCCATCAGGATGCGGAAGAGGAAGGGGTGCGGGATGTCAGGTCGTGCCAAGCCACGAGAACGAAGCCGCCGACCAGTCCCAGATGTTCGTAAAAGGCGTTGGCGGTCATGAAGCGCTCCTGCCCCGCCATCTCCCAGTAACGGTTGGCCACGAAGGTGGCGAACAGGGTGAAGCCGGCCAGGGCCAGGGCACCCAGCCAGCGCAGGCGGCCGCTGAGGATCATCAGCGACGCGCCCAGCTCCAGCACGATGACCGCCGCCGCCAAGGCGGGAAGGGGCGGCATGCCGAAGTGCGCCAGCTCCGCCACCGCGCCGCCAAAATCCAGGGCCTTGTTGATGCCGCCCTGGAGATAGGCGGCGCAGAGGCCCAACAACGCCACCCACCGGACGATGGGGGGCGTCAACACGCGGGCGGCCAAGCCTTCCATGATCAGACCGCCCAGCAGGCGCAGCCCAGCGCGCCCCAGAAGGACTTCAGGTCGCGGATGGGCAGCTTGGCCGACCAGGCGGTGGCATGGCTGTGGCCATGCACGCCGCAGGCGCTGTCACAGCCGCAGGACTGGGCCGCCTGGCGCTGCAGCTTCGTGTTCGTCGGTTCCAGCAGGTTCCAGGCGCCATAGCCACCGAAGGTGCGCACCGGCGACCAGTCGGGCATGGCCGGCGGGATGGGGGCGGCGTCGTGGCCGGCGAAGTCGCCGGCGCCATAGACCACCTTGCCCCCCACCACGGTCAGCAGGGCGGTGGTGTCGGCGATCTCATCCTCGGCACAGGCGAAGAAATCACGGTCGGGCACGACCAAGTCGGCCAGTTGGCCTTCCTGGATGCGGCCCTTCTTGCCTTCCTCGTTGGAGAACCAGGTGGTGTTCTCCGTCCACATGCGCAGGGCCGTCTCGCGGTCCAGGCAGTTGGCGCGGGGGTAGAGGTGCAGGCCGCCCACCGTCTTGCCGGTGATCAGCCAGGCCAGCGAGACCCAGGGGTTGTAGCTGGCGACGCGGGTGGCGTCGGTGCCGGCGGAAACCTTGACGCCCTTTTCCAGGATGCGCGCCACCGGCGGTGTGGCCGCCGCGGCCCCCAGGCCATAGCGCTCGACGAAATATTCGCCCTGGTAGGCCATGCGGTGCTGCACGGCGATGCCGCCGCCCAGGGCCGCGATGCGGTCGATGGATTTGTCGGAGATGGTCTCGGCGTGGTCGAAAAACCAGTTCAGGCCCTCCAGCGGCACGTCCTGGTTCACCTTCTCGAACACGTCCAGCGCGCGGCTGATGGTCTCGTCATAGGTGGCGTGCATGCGCCAGGGCCAGCGGTTCTGCGCCAGGATGCGCACTACCTCTTCCAGGTCGCCTTCCATCTCCGGCGCCATGTCGGGGCGGGGCTGGCGGAAATCCTCGAAGTCCGCAGCGGAGAACACCAGCATCTCGCCGGCGCCGTTGTGCCGGAAATAGTCGGTGCCCTGCTTGTAGGTCGAGGTCCGCGTCCAGTTCAGGAAGTCGTCCTTCTCGCCCTTGGGCTTCTGCGTGAACAGGTTGTAGGCGAGGCGGATGGTCAGCAGGTCCTCATCCGCCAGCTTCTGGATGACCTCGTAGTCATCAGGGTAGTTCTGGAAGCCGCCGCCGGCGTCGATGGCGCCTGTCACGCCCAGCCGGTTCAGTTCCCGCATGAAATGGCGGGTGGAGTTCACCTGGTACTCGAAGGGCAGCTTGGGCCCCTTGGCCAGGGTGGCGTACAGGATGGCGGCGTTGGGTTTGGCCAGCAGCAAGCCGGTGGGGTTGCCCTTGGCATCGCGCAGGATCTGGCCGCCCGGCGGCTCCGGCGTGTCCTTGGTGTAGCCCACGGCGCGCAGGGCCGCACCATTCAGCAGCGCGCGGTCATAAAGGTGCAGGATGAACACTGGCGTGTCGGGCGCCACGGCGTTCAGCTCCTCGATGGTGGGCAGGCGCTTTTCCACGAACTGGTGCTCGGTGAAGCCGCCGACCACGCGCACCCACTGCGGGGCGGGGGTGATGGCCACCTGGCGCTTCAGCATGGCCATGGCGTCGGCCAGTGACCGCACGCCGTCCCAGCGCAGCTCCATGTTGAAGTTCAGGCCGCCGCGGATGATGTGCAGGTGGTTGTCGATCAGGCCGGGCAGGACGCGGCGACCCTTCAGGTCGATCACCTTGGTGGCCGGGCCGGCATGGGCCATCACCTCATGCTCCCCACCGACTTTCAGGAAGCGGCCGTTCTTCACGGCCACGGCGGTGGCGGTGGGGTTGGCGCGATCCAGCGTGGTGAACAGGCCGTGATGCAGGATCAGGTCGGCCGTCTGGACATCGGCAGCGGTGGTCATTTCTCAGGTCCCTTTAGCGGTATCGGGTGCGGCGGCGTCCGCGGCGGCGGCCTTGGGGGCCCCCTGCGGCAGGTGGCCGAACATGTGCGGACGCACCTGTTCCTGCACCCAGGACAGGGCCGCCGGCTCCTTGGCCCACAGTGTCTTCAGCAAGGGCGGGATCTGCTCGCCCACCAGGATGCCCAGCAGGCCCACCAGGGCGACCACGGGCGGGGCGGGGGACCGGACGTTGATCAGGGCGTAGATGACGCCCACCAGCAACCCGGCGCCCAGCGACAAGAGGTAGACTTTCATGGGGGCGTTCTCCCTGCCACCAGAAGAAGGACGCGGCCGGGCGCATGCCCGGCCGCGCTGACGGTTCAGCCCTCGTGGGCGTTGAACATGGTCTTGGCGTAGGTGATGCCCAGGCCGTAGGCGCCGCCCCACTTCTTGGCGATGCCGGTGGTCATGTCATAGGTCTCGGTCCGGGCCCAGTCGCGCTGCAGCTCCAGTAGGTACTGCAGGGCGGTGATGGGACGGGCGCCCGCCTGGATCATGCGTTCCACCGCGCGCTCGTGCGCCTCGGTCGAGACGTCGCCGCAGGCGTCGGTGATGACGTAGACCTCAAAGCCCTGGTCAATGGCCGACAAGGCGGGGCCGACGATGCAGACGCTGGTCCACAGGCCGGACAGCACGATGCGCGACTTGCCGATGGCGTTGATCTGCTTGATCACCGCGGCGTCTTCCCAGGTGTTCATGGACGTGCGGTCCAGCAGGTCCTGGCCGGGGAAGGCGTCGGTGATCTCGGCGTACATCGGGCCGGAGAAGCTCTTCACCGCCACGGTGGTTAGGATGGTCGACACCTTGAAGCCGGCGGCGGCGTTGGCCACCAGGGCCGCGTTGTTGCGCAGCATGATGGCGTCGATCGAATTGGTCGCGAAGGACATCTGCGACTGGAAGTCGATCATGATCAGGGTGTGATCGGTGGGGGTCAGCAGCTTGGCGCCGGGGGTGGGCGTGGCCGTGATGGACATGATGTTTTCCTCGCGAAGGCTGGCGGGATTTCGAAAATGCTGCCGGACGGAATGGCCGGCACGGGGGAAAAATGGCCCCGACGGCCTTCAGGGGTCTTGTCGAAAGGGTCGAAGATTTGAAGCTCGAAACGGTTCAGTCACCGACGGGTGCGGCTGATCGGAGCTTTCCTGGAGGCCGCTTCCGGGCACGCGCACTTCCGCGCGCGGCCATTTTCGACGCGGCCGCCCGACATGAAACGAACCTCTTCCGTGGCCTTGTCCTGCTGTCAGTGCCAGCCATCCGCGCCTACGCCTCGCGGCGGGTGTTCGCCGGCGGCGAGGTCAACAAAGGCCGGCGTGTTCACATGCCGAGCGATCGCGGGCCAAGGCGCAAGGTGATGGCGATGAGGGGTGGCCTGTCATCGCGATACCGGAATGGTGCCACAGCGCGGGAAGCCTGGGCGCCCCTTCCTTACAACACCACGAAGTTCCGGATCAGCTTGTCCAGCCAGCCGACGTTCAAGAAGGCCAGCGGGGCGGCCACAGCCAGTGTGGCGGCCAGGTACAGGCGCGATCCGTTCTGGATGCGGCGCACCACCCAAGGGCAGCCGGTGGTCAGCAGGCCCAGCGACCCCACGATGAAGCCACCGACGACGTCCACCCAGGTATGTTCCGTCAGCAGCACGCGCGACCAGCCCTCCAGCAAGGCGATGCTGGCCAAGACCACCAGGATGACGGGCAGGGCCATGCGGCCGTGGTTCAAGCCGCCGCGCAGATAAATCACCAGCAGCCCGCCGTAAAAGGCGACGGCCACGGTGACATGCCCGCTGGGGAAGTGCGGCAGGTCCGGGTCCTCGCGCAGCATCCCGCGGATCAGCAGGGCGATCAGCAGCGATATCATCACCCCGCCCCCCAGGCCGCCGCGACCAGATAGTCGCGCCGCGCGAGCAACATGCCCACGAGGGCGACGAACAGCGGCAGGACGAAGCCGATCGTGGCAAGGGTGCTGAGAAGTTGCATGCCCACCCGTCAGAGGAGCCTGGAGATGAAGTCGGAGAGTAGCAGGCGGCGTCTGTTGATGACCAGACCCACGTTCCCAGCCGCGAGGGCCGGCCAGCGCCTGGCGGGCGGTTCCGGTCAGCAAGTCCCGATCAGCAACCTACCGATGGCCCGCCCCATCTCGCCGGCGGGACGCCGCGCGCCCGCTTGCCGTTGGTTGACGAACCGGCCGCTGAGGTCGGGGCTGTAAAGCCCGGGGCTGGACGGATGCGTCCTTGAGCATGGCGGGGATGGTGCGGAGCAGGATCACCATGTCCAGCGCGAACGACCAATTCTTGATATAATCGAAGTCGAGTTCCACGCGCGTGCGCAGCTTTTCCTCTGTGTCGGTTTCCGCGCGCCAGCCGTTGATCTGGGCCCAGCCGGTCATGCCCGGTTTGACCCGGTGGCGCAGGGCGTAGTCGGGCATGACATCGGTATACGGCCGTCCATCGGCCTTGGCCTTGGGGGCATGTGGGCGTGGGCCCACCAGCGACATCTCGCCCCGCAGGACGTTCAGGATCCGTGGCAACTCGTCGATGGAATACTTGCGAATATAGTGGCCCATGCGGGTGGCGGCACCGGCGTCGGCCACGTGCGCCGAGCGAAACGTGTAGATGCTGAACGTGCGCCCGAACTGGCCGCTGCGCTGTTGGCGGGAAAAGATGGGGCCGGGGCTGTCCAGCTTGATGGCCAGGGATATGGCCAGCAGGATGGGCAGGATCAGCAGCAGGATGGCCAGGCCGGCGGTATAATCGAAGCTGGTCTTGACCAGGCGGCCCCAGGCGGAAAAGGGCGGGGTCATCAGCGTCGGCATGCGGATGCCCGGGCCCGACGACCCGCTTTGCAGGCCCAATTGGGGCAGCGCCAGGGCCGACAATTCCGGATCCGGCACCAGCCACACGGTGATGGGCAGGAAGCGCAGGCGCTCCAGCAGGGCGGAGATGCGGGTGCCGGCCGTTCTGGGCATGGCCATGAACACGTCGATCTCTTCATGGTCAGCCACGAAGTCGACCAGGGCGTCCAGCCCGCCTAGATAGGGCAGATGGCGGGGCAGGGTGGCGGTACGGCTCGTCCGATCGTCGAACAGGCCCAGGATCTCCACCTCGTGGTCCATGCAGCCGGCCATGTCCTTCACCAATTGCAGGGCGGCGGGGTTGGCGCCGACGATGACGGCGGGGCGCACCCGCCAGCGGCGGGCGATGGCCTTGGGGGCGACGGCGCCCTCCACGCGGTGGGCCAGGATCAGCGCTCCGGTGGCCAGCGCGAACCACACCCCCACCCAGACCGCAGTGGCGACGCCGCCACCCTGCGCCAGCACCACGGCCAGCAGGCAGGCGAACAGGGCGGCCGCCACCTGGGGGATCACCGGGACTGTGAGCACCGGGACTGGGACGTCACCCGGATGCGGATTGCGGGCGTAGCGGCCCAGCAGCCAGGCCAGGATGATGTAGGCGGGACCGGCGGCCAGGCAAAGGCCCAGGCGCAAGTCATTGACGGTGATCAGGTCCAGGCTGGTGGCCAGTGACAACAGCATAGCGCCCAGCGCCAGCACCACGCCCCCTTCCAGCAGCGACCACAGTACCTGGAACACCCGGGGGCTCAGGCCCAGGTTGAAGATCGCCGGCGCGCGGATGGGCGCGTCGGCGGCGCGGACAGTACCGGTCAGGGAACGCCAGGTGTTGTCCATGATGGGCCTATCGGTTCACCGGCCGGCGGAGCTAATGATTTGATACAGCAAGGCTTTTGACCAAACGCAGGCAGAATAATCCATTAACATGGATTAAAAGCCCGTTAATATCGCGGCCTATGCATGGGGTTAGGTTCCGGCTTTGCCCCCGTCAATCCAGGCGAAACCTCAGGAAATCGGCCACAACCTCGGTTGTGGCCGGTCAGGATGGCGGGGAGAGGGTGGGTGTGGCCGGTGGTTAACGGCCAAGGATGGGGAAGACGCCCTTCAGAGTGGTCCTGCGTCCAGGCGGAAGATCTCTTCCTCCACCATCCGGTCCAGGCTGGGCGCGTGCCCTCGGTCCCTGCCCACGGCGCGGAAGCCGGTGCGGGCCAGCACCCGGGCCGATGCCGTGTTGCCCACGGCGACGCGGGCATACAGCGGCCGTGTGGGAATGGTGGCGATGAACTGCGCCACGGCGGTGCTGGCGATACCGCGGCCCCAAAAGGCCCGGCCCAGCCAATAGGCGATGGAAGGCTGGCCCATCAGTGGGAAATGGGCGACATAGCCCGCCACGGCATCCTCCACCACCACGGTGCGCGTCAGCAAATCCGGGCTGGCCCGGATGCGCGCCCACTTGGCGCCGAAGGCCGCCGCGTCGTCCGGCCGCGCGGCCCCGAACACCGCCATGGCGTTGGCCACGGGATCGGCCTGCTGAGCGAAGAAGATCGGCAGGTCGGTGTCGATCACGGGGCGTAGGGTAAGGGCCATGGGCCCGAGTGTTCCTGGTGGCGCGCCATCGCGCAAGGGTTGCAAACGAAGCCCTCCGCCTGGCGTGGCCGGACGGGATGGGCCGGGTGGAGGTGGTTGGTGGATGGGGCATTTCGGCCTGCCGACGTCAAATGCCCCCGCTTTCTTGGATGGGACCTTAATGCCAGCCGCTGCTGGCCAGGATGCCATAATAGCTGGTGTCCGCGGTGCTGGTGTGCGAAGTCGACAGCGGATCGAAGCCGCCGTGGCTGCCGCTGAAGGCGGCCATGGCCTGGACCAGGGCGCTGACGTCGCCGGCCGACAGCACCTGCCCGTCACTGGCCTTGATGGTGGCGAACTCGTTGCCGGTGCTGGCGAACCAGTTCTTCAGGGTCAGGCTCTGCCCCGTGCCCAGGTCGTCCACCACCAAGTCGTTGGCGGACTGCTGCAGCCAGACATGATCGTGAGTGACGAACAAGTCCAGTTCACCACTGGCCGCCCCGGTGCCGGTGTTCAGTGACAGGGTTCCGCTACTGCTGCCCTCGGTCACGCCGAAGCCTGTGCCGTTGAGCGTCATGGACGACGACTGGGCGACCGTCATGGTGTCATTGTTGCCGTTGACGGTGGCGCTGGTCGAGGCCACGATGGTCAGGGTGCCGCCATTGATCGACGCGGTGCTGCCCGAACCGCTCAGCCAAAGCTGGCCGCCGTCCACCGTCGCCGTCACGATGTTGTTGTTGCCGTAGACACCCGTCAAATCAGCCACGCCCATCGTCACTTGGTTGTTGGAACCGTTCACATCAACGCGTGAGTTGTCCAGCACGGTGACCACCGACGCGGAGACGTTGGCGTAGGCGATGGTGCTGCTGGCGACGCCGTTGCCGCCGATGCGCAGGTTGACGCTGCCGCTGCTGCTCACGGTTTCCGCGGTGCCAATGACGGTGGCGCTGGCGCTGGCTGCCAGGCTGATGTAGCCGCCGCTCTGGGTGATGGTGTGACCGGTGCCGCTGACCACCAGCAGATCGGTTGAGGCGCTGGCCGAGACCGAGATGGCGTCATTGCTGCCGCTGATGGTCTCCGTCTGGCCACCCGCCCCGTCGATGGTGATCGTGGCGCTGTTACTGGTTGTCACGATTTCATTATTGCCGGTCAGCAGCAGGCTGTTGATCCCCACCAGGGTGTCGGACACGGTGGCGCCGGCCGCCTTGGCGGTGCCGGCGGTCAAGCTGATGGTCACGTTGCTGGCGGCATAGCTGGCGGTGGCCTGTCCGCCGGCGGACATCAGCCGATTGCCCGTGCCGGTCCCCACCAGGATGGCGCTGCCAGCCGTGCTTTCCAGCGTGGAGGTGCCGTTGACCGCGATCAACGTGTTGCTGACGCCGGTGGAGATGACCACGTCCTTGCTGCTGCCACTGACGGTCACGACGTCGTTGGAGCCGGAAATGGTCACGGTGTCGGTCGCGCCGCGGACATCCACCGTGCTGTTGCTGACGCTGATGGTTTCGATCGCGCTGGCAGCGGTCACGATCAGGCTGGCGCTGGCGTTTGTGCTGCTGATCACCTTCTCGCCGGTGGCGGTCAGGGTGACGGTGTCGCCGCCGCCGCGGATATCGATCGTGCTGCTGGCGATGCCGACGGTCTCGCTGGTGCTGGACGCGGCGATGATGATGGTGGCGGCGGTGTTGTTGGTGCTGCTTTTCACCGTGTCGTTGCCACCATTCAAGACCAGGGTCTCGCCCGCCGCCTTGATGTCGATGACGCTGTTGGAGACGTTGACGGTTTCCGTGGTGCTGGCTGCGGTGATGTTGACGGCGACGGCGCTGCTGGTGCTGCTGCTCACCGTGTCGTTGCCGCCGGCCAGGACGATGGTGTCGCCGGTGTTCTGGACGTCCACCGTACTGTTGGCCAAGCTGATGGTCTCGGTGGCGCTGGCTGCGGTGATGATGACCGAGGCGCTGTTGCTGGTGCTGCTCTTCACGGTGTCGCCGCCGTTGCCGATGATGAGGGTGTCGCCGGCCGCCTTGATATCGATGGTGCTGGAGGTGATGTTGACGGCCTCGACAGTGCTGGCCGCAGTGATGCTGATCGTGGCCGTGCTGTTCGTGCTGCTGCCCACCGTGTCGTAGCCGCCGGTCAGCACGATGGTGTCGCCTGCCGCCCGGACGTCGACAGTGCTGCTGCTGACGTTGATGGTGTGGGTGCTGCTGGCGGCGGTGATGTTGACTGCCACGCTGCTGTTGGTGCTGCTCTTCACCGTATTGCCGCCGGCGGTCAGCACGACGGTGTCGCCGGTGTTCTGGACGTCCACCGCGCTGTTGGTCAGGCTGATGGTCTCGGTGGCGTTGGCTGCCGTGATGTTGACCGTCGCGGTGCTGGTGCTGCTGCTTTTTATCGTGTTGCCGCCGCCGGCCACGATGACGGTGTTGCCGGCCGCCTTGATGTCGACGGTGCTGCTGCTGACATTGATGGCGGTGGTGCTGCTGGCTGCGGTGATGTTGACCGCCACGCTGCTGCCGGTGCTGCTGTTGACCGTATTGCCGACGCCGCCCAGCGTGATGGTATCGCCGCTGTTGCGCACGTCGACGGTGCTGTTGGCGAGGTTGATGGTTTCGCTGCTGCTGGCGGCATTGACAACGATGGCCACACTGCTGTTCGTCGTGCTTTTCACCGTGTCGCTGCCGTTGCCCAGCACCAGGGTGTTGCCGCTGTTGCGCACGTCGATGGTGCTGGTGGTCAGGTTGACGGTCTCGACGGTGTTGGCCGCCGTGATGTTGATCGTGGCGGTGTTGTTGGTGGTGCTTTTCACCGTGTCGTTGCCACCGCCCAGCACGATGGTGCTGGTGGTGCTGCGCACGTCGACGGTGCTGTTGCTGACGTTGATGGTCTCCGTGACGCTGGCGGCGGTGACACCGATGCTGACGGCGTTGCCGTTGCTGCTGTTCACCGTGTTACCGGTACCGCTCAGCACGATGGTGTCGCCAGCGTTCTGCACATCGATGGTGCTATTGGTCAGGCTGATGGTCTCGGTACTGCTGGACGCGGTGATGTCGATCGTCGCGGTCATGGTGTTGCTGCTGCGCACCGTGTTGCCGCCGGCGCTCAGCACGATGGTGTCGCCCGTGCCACGCACGTCGATGTTGCTACTGGCGACGTTGATGAATTGCGTGCTGCTGCTGGCGGTCAGGCTGACGGCCACGCTGTTGCCGGTGCTGCTGTTCACCGAATTGCTGGTGCCGCCGCTCAGTACCAGGATGCCGCCGCTGTTGCGGACGTCGATGCTGCTGTTGTTGACGTTGAGGGTCTCGGTCGCGGTGGCGGCCGTGACGTTAATCGACACGCCATTGCCGGTGGTGTTGACGACGGAGCTGCCCGTGCCGGTCAGGGTGACGACGTCACCGGAACCACTCAGCGACAGGGATGACGTGGCGCCGGCGACCAGGGTGTCGTTGCTGCCGGTGGCGATCAAGGTGTGGATGCCGATCAGCATGTCCAGGCCGCCGCCGCCCACGGCCGTGCCGGTGGTCAGGTCCACCGTCATGCCGCTGGTGTCATAGCGCACTGCGGCCGCCCCGGCGGTGAGCTTCAGCGTGGCGCCGCTGCCGCTGCCGATCAGGGTGGACGAGCCCGAGGTGTTGATCAGCGTGGCGTTGCCGTTGGCGATCAGGACGTTGCCCGTGCCGGTGTTCGACGCGGTGGCGCCCGCCGCCACGGTGACGGTATCGGTACCGCCGGCGACGGTGGCGCTGCCGGTCACCGTCACCGTGGCGCCTGTGGCCGTCAAGGTTCGGCCGACGCCCAGTAGGGTGAGGTTGGCGCCGGTGCCCAGAACCGTCAGGGCGCCGCCGCCGCTGATGGTTGTGGACGCGCTGGCGCCACTCAGCGTGGTGATGCCGGTGGCCGAGATGACGTTGCCGGCGTCGTTGATGACCACCGTGCCAGTGCTTTCCACCAGGGTGCGGCCGCCGGCGTGGATGGTATCCGCCAAGGTGCCGGTGCTGGTGATGGTGACGTTGCTGGCCCCGCCGCTGGGGGTGGCGGTGACGTTGACGGTATCACCCACGGCCTGGATCAGCTGGCTGGTGCCGCTGGCGAACAAGGTGCTGCCCGAGTGGTTCAGGAACACCTCGCTGCCGCTGCCGGCGATGGTCTCGATCATCGGGCTGGTGCCGCCGTAGACCAGGGTGGCGTTGGTTCCCGTCACGAAGTTGTTGGTGCTGTTGACGGTCAGGTAGGCGTGGTCTTGCAGCGTGATGTTGTTGAAACTGCCTGTGACCGCCCCAATCACGTTGGGGGCGAAGGTGATGCTCCGGCCCCCGTTGGCGATGAGCGTATCCCCCGTCCCCAGGACATAGGCGTCGTCGGTCAGGGTGATGGTCTGTCCACTGCTCGTGATCGTCTGCGTCATGGCGGTTCCTCTGGGGAAGATGGGGACAAAGAAAATCAGCCCGCGCCCGGCATCGGTCGCGCAGGGGAAACCGGATGAAATTAAAGGTCGAGCCAGGGGTACCCCTAGCGGGGAGCTATCCTTCAGCGTCTAGCGCGTCGCCCGAGGGGGCGCAAATCAAATATTGTGATTTGTTGCAATAAAGCGCTCTTGACGAGCATGCTGCCACATAATTCGGCTTAAACAGCACTACATAGGTATAAAATCCCCTTACAGTTGTCTTCCAGAACCGCAGGGCGGCATTGCCGCAAATGAAAACGGCCCAGGCGAAGCCGCCTGAGCCGTATCACGAGGAAAGATACCCCAGGCACGTCGGCCCGGAATATCCGGACGCCTTATTTCAGCGTCGCCAGATAGGCGATGACGTTGTCGCGGTCCTTCTGGTCCTTCAGGCCGACGAACACCATCTTGGTGCCCGGTACCACGGCGCGCGGGTCGGTCAGGTAGGTGTCCAGCTCCTTGGCCGTCCACTCCTTGTTGGCGCCCTTCATGGCGGCGGAATAGTCGTAGCCTGGGGCGGTGGCGGACTTGCGGCCAATGATGCCATGCAGGCTGGGGCCCACCTTGTTCACGCCGGCGTCGATGGAATGACAAACCGCGCACTTCTTGAACACCACCTGGCCGGCGGCGGGATCACCATCCGCCAGGGCCGTTCCGGCCATTCCACCCGCGATGATCGTGGCGGCAACCGCCGCCCAAAATCCGATACGTCGCACCTTCCGCTCTCCTTTACCTGGTCTCTGGTCGTCGTGAACTTTTGAACTCAGGGAGCCCCCGGGGATGCCGGGGGTGTCAGCGCCGTGGCGGTGGCCAGGGGCAACCCGGCGGCACGCCAGCCGTCAACGCCGTCCGGGTACCAGGCGACATTGGTATAGCCATAACCGGCGGCACGCTTGGTAGCATTCCAGCTCATCCAGCACTCGGGCAGACAATAGAACACCAGCGGCCGGTTCTTGTCGCCCCCGCTTAAAGTCGCAAGTTGTTGCTTAAACCAGTTTTCCAGCGCCGGAGCCAAATCTCCCCGCCCGACATCGGGCAGCCACGCGCTGCCCGGCAGGTCACCGTGGGGCAGGGGCATCCAGGGCGATCCCGGCGCCATACCGGCTGGCCGCCGGGGGGCTGGCAGCACGTCCACCAGCACCACCCGGGCCCCCTCCCGCGCCAGCAGATCCTGAAGGGCGGCGGTGGTCAGCACACGGCCGCCCGCCACCGTCGCCGGCACCGGCGCCCGGTAATCATCCAGGCGATAGCCCGGCGGTTCCGGCACTGTCGGAACCGCTTGCGCCAATGTCCCGCCTGTCGGCAGGGCGGTCATCAGGCCCGCCAAGCCAGCCGCCAGCAGCGCCCTCATGGTTTGGCGCCGGCGGCCCCCGGCAAGGACGCGGGGATGGGCTTGTTCTGCTCATCCAACAACGGGATGCCATAGTCCGCCAGCAGCTTGTCGACCTCGGCCCGATGGCGCTGCAGGGCCTGATCCACCGAGCGGCGCCATTCCGGCTCATTGGCGCGCACACCCATGGCGATGCGGAAATCCAGCCGGTTGCCGTCCCCCTCGGGGTCCAGGAAGGCGGCCTTCAGCGGCAGCTTGTCCTGCTTGATGTAATAGCCGGCGATGGGGCCCCACAGCAGGGCGACGTCGATCTTGCGGTCGGCCAGATCCTGCAGCATGGCGCGCGAGGGCGACTCATACCGCGTGTCCACCGTCAGGGCGTAGGAAGTGGTGTGCGCCATCAGGTTATGGCGCAGCAGCAGGTCGGTGGGCGGCGTCGCGGCCACCAGGCCGAAGCGCTTGTCGGCCAGACTGGGATCGCCGACCGAGGTGGCGGTGATGCCGGCGTCCGCCCGCGTCACGATCATGTAGCCGCTATGGTAATAGGCGTTGGTGTTGTCCATCAGCGGGTCGCCGGCCACCGTGCCCATGACCAGGTCGCACTGGCGGGCGCGCAGGGTGTTGCGCACGAAGCCCATGACTTGGGGGAACCAGACATAGCTGACGGGCAGCTTCAGATCCTGGCCGATGATGGCGGCGATCTTGTTTTCGAACCCCTCGCCCTTCTGATTGGAATAGGGCATGTCGTTGGGGTCGGCGCAGACGCGCAATTCGGTGCGGGACACCAGCTCGGCCGTCTGGGCCAGGGCTTGGGATGCGGGCAGGGCCAGCGGCAGGAGCGCCGCCAGCGCCAGGCGGAAGGCCGTTTTCATGAGGGTGCCGCCGTTGTTCTCAGTCCCCGATGCGCTGCGGCCGGCCGCGGCCGATGGCGCCATCGGACCGGGCCTTCAGATAGCCGTAAATGTCGTCCAGGTAGTTCGCCACGTCCTCCGTCGTGCCGAAGGACGGCATGACGTTGTTGTTGGCGGTGTTCACGTTCTTGCGGCCGTTGATCACCGTCTCGGCGAAGGTGTCGTAGTCCATGTGCTTCAGGCTGTCGGTCAGATCCGGGGCGTAGGAACTGCCGGCCCCGTCAGGACCATGGCACCGCATGCAGGACTTGCCATAGCGGCGATAGCCGTTGTAGGTGCCGGGATCGACCTTGCCGCCTTCGACCTTATAGGGTTTGGCCTCGGCCGCCACCTTGGTGGCGGTGGGCGCGCTGCCGTCGGCGGCGCCGGCGGCGACGCTGAAGGGCAGGGCCAGGAGGGTGACGGCAGCGGCCAGCGCCAAGCGTTTCGGCATCAGTCGGACCTCTTTTCGCGGAGTGTGGAGTCCAGGCATGGGTGCTTTGGCTCAAGGGGCAAAGAAGCCCCGCCTGAGGGGTGACCCCCAGGCGGGGCTTTAGAAGGAGAGAGGGGTTACGGTAGGGCGAAGACGGTGAGCACACCGCCCAGCTGGGTGTAGTTGGCCAACTGCTTGTAGGCGCCGACGGCGCCCAGGCCATCGGTGTCGCCGCCCAAGCCGGCGGCCATGCCGATGCCGGCCCAGCCGCCGACACCGGACAGCACGGCGACGTACTGCTTGCCGCCATGCTCATAGGTTGAGACGTTGCCGATGATCCCCGACGGCGTCTTGAACTTGTACAGTTCCTTGCCGGTCTTCATGTCGACCGCCTTCAGGTAGCCCTCCAGCGTGCCGTAGAAGGCGACGCCGCCGGCCGTGGTCAGGGCGCCCGACCAGACGGAGAAGGTTTCCTTGTTGGACCAGACGATCTTGCCGGTGCTGGCGTCCCAGGCGATGAAGTTGCCGAGGTTGGTCTCACCCTTGGGCGGGAACATGGACAGGGTGGCGCCGACATAAGGCTGGCCGGCGGTGTAGGACACCTTGAACGGCTCGTAATCCATGCAGACATGATTGGTCGGCACGTAGAACAGGCCGGTGTCCGGCGAGTACGAGGCCGGCTGCTGATCCTTGCTGCCCAGGGCCGCCGGGCAGACGCCCTTGGTGTTGTGGTCCTCGCCGTTCTTGTCGGTGCTGTACTGCGCCACGACTTCCGGCCGGCCGGTCTTCATGTCCACATGCGTGGCCCAGTTGACCGCCGGGTCATACTTCTCCGCCACCAGCAGCTCGCCGGTCTCGCGGTTCATGGTGTAGGCGAAGCCGTTGCGGTCGAAGTGGACCAGCGCCTTGACGGGCGTGCCCTTCACCTTGATGTCGGCCAGGATCATCTCGTTGACGCCGTCATAGTCCCACTCGTCATGGGGCGTCATCTGGTAGACCCACTTGGCCATGCCCGTGTCGGCGTCACGGGCGAAGATGGTCATGGACCACTTGTTGTCGCCGGGGCGCTGCTTGGGATTCCAAGTCGAGGGGTTGCCCGAGCCGTAGTAGATCAGGTTCAGGGCGGGGTCGTAGCTGGTCCAGCCCCAGGTGGCGCCGCCGCCCGTTTTCCACTGGTCGCCCTGCCAGGTCGACAGGGACGAGTTGGCGCCGATGGGCTTGCCCAGGCTGGTGGTCTTCTGCGGGTCGACCAGGATCTGGTCGTCCGGGCCGACGGAGTAGGCCTTCCACGCGACGGAACCGTCCTTCAGGTTGTAGGCCGTCATGCGGCCCTGCACGCCGAATTCGCCGCCGCTGATGCCGACCAGCACCTTGTCCTTCACGATGACGGGCGCGCCCGTCATGGTCTCGCCCTTCTTCGGATCGCCGTTGGCGACCTTCCACAGTTCCTTGCCGGTCTTGGCGTCCAGGGCCACGACGTTGGCGTCGGCCTGGTTCAGGATGATCTTGCCGTCACCATAGGCGACGCCGCGGTTCACGGTGTCGCAGCACATGACGGGGATGACGGTCGGGTCTTGCTTGGGCTCGTACTTCCACAGAATGCGGCCGGCGTTGTTCAGGTCCAGCGCGTACACCACGTTGGGGAAGGGGGTGTGGACGTACATGACGTCGCCCACGACCAGCGGGCCGCCTTCATGGCCGCGCAGCACGCCGGTGGAGAAGGTCCACACCGGGCGCAGTTCCTTCACGTTGGCGGTGGTGATCTGTTTCAGGGCGCTATAGCGCTGATTGGCGTAGTCGCCGGCTTGCATGACCCATTGCTTGGGGTCCTTGCTCGCCTTGGACAGTTCGTCGTTGGCCAGCGACGGATGGCTGGCCAGCAAGCTGGCCGCCACGAGGGCGGTCCAGGACAACAACACCTTCTTCCGCTGATTCATCTCATTTCCCTCCCTGGGGATTGGCCGGTAGGTCCGGTTCGATTGGTGTCCGCCTGGCCGGCGGATGGGCGACGCGATTAGGCTGATCATGGTCAGGTAGCCCGCCGGACGCGGCAGGCGTCCAGGCCGGGACCTGGTGACGGAACGCATAGGGACGGCGCACCGGGCGGATGCGCGTCGGGCCGGCCAGACCCCGCCGGGTCCGGCCGGTGATGGCGTGGGCGTCAGACGTCCGCGCAGGCGTAGCAGTTGATTTCCATGCCGAGCGCGATCTCGGTGACGATGGGCTTCTTCCAACGCATGGGGGCTCTCCTCAGAAGGTTAAGGATAGGTCCCTTCGGACCGGTTTCCATCCCGCTTGTTCCCATCCCGTCCAGGGCCGCTAACCGCCGCGGACAATCCCGTCTTCACCCTTGCCGCCCGCCATCGGCGCGCCGGCCCGTGGGTGGACGTCGATCGCGCCTGATTCCGCGATGCCAGGAATACCGTTGAAACCAGGCTGCGGTCGGCCAAAAGAGGCGAACGGGGTGCCGACCACCGGTCACGCCGCAGGCCCATGATCACGCGGGAACTTCGACTCTGCCAGTTCTTCGTCTTTGCTGGCCCGCCAGGTCTGTCCCGCCGGGCCGTTCCTCTCCTGGGTGCCGTTCCTTTCAGCCTTCCCTTTGCAACTTCAAAGGTAAAGGGCCACCGTTCGGCTTGCTGCCCATCTTCAAGAAGCCCGTCCCGGGTGCCAATTGTACTTTGGTACAAGGGTAATTTCAAACCCATCCGGTACCCGCCAAGGTAGTGCCGGCGCCTCCCCCGCAGCCCCGATAAAGCTGAATAATCAAATAATTATGCTCACGCACGCGATGGCGTGGGCCCGGTTGCCGCCGGATGGTGGCCTAACCCTCTCAGGCACTAGCCGGGTTGATCGAGATCGACTATCGTCACCGTCGAGGAAACGCCGAATTATAATCGCCCGCCAACGAGGCGACGCATGCCGCAAATAATCATTGCCGATGACCATCCCATGGTGCGGGGCGCCCTGGCCCTCGCCGTGGAGTCCGCGTTTGACCAGCCTGAAATCCTGGAGTGTGCCCACCTCGCGGGCGTCATGCAGTTGCTGGAGTCCATCGGCGTCGCCGACCTCCTGCTGCTGGACTTGCGCATGCCCGGCGTGGACGGGTTCGAGGGGCTGGTGCGCATCCGCAGCCAATTCCCGGCCACCCCGGTGGTGGTGATCTCCGCCCTGGAGGACCCGCGCCTGGTGCGTGAGGCCCTGGCCCTGGGCGCCATGGGCTTCATCCCCAAATCGACGCCACGGGCGGAGATCGTGGCCGCCCTGGTCCTGGTGGCCGCTGGCGGCACCTACCGCCCCGACGACCTGGCGCTGGCCGAGCCCGCGCCCGATCCCAAGGGGCGGGCGGCGGATGATGATTTCCTGCAGCGGGTCCTGACGCTGACGCCGCAGCAGCGCCGCGTGCTGCAGCTGCTGGGCACGGGCAAGCTGAACAAGGAAATCGCCTATGACCTGGACATCGCCGAAACGACGGTGAAGGCCCACGTCTCGAGCATCCTGCACAAGCTGCGTGTCTACAGCCGGACCCAGGCCGTGGTCATGGCCGGCCGCCTGCACTTGGACAGCTTCGCCGACGTGGCCGAGGGATAGGCGATCCCGCGCGGTTCGCGTAATCCACGTCCGTCTTGGCCGATGGGCTCTACCAGATGATTTTCCGGATGACGCAGCTCGTCTGCCCATAGCCGCCGAAGTTACTGATGGCGCCTGATGTGTCGAACCCCACTTCGACGGGCTGGTTGGTGCTCTTCGATGTCAGGAAGATGGCGAGCGCCTTTTGCGGATCCACATCCCCGCCGTTTTGAACGTAGAAATAGGAATAAGGGCCCCACACGCAGGCGGCGGGAACGCCCGTCGGCTGCCCGGACACGCGAACCCACAATTGGTCGCCGCCCGTCGATGTGAAGCCCGTCATGATGTTCTGTATGGTCATGACCGCCGATCCTTCCACGGCCTTGGCCGGTGACGTGCCGATCATGACGGCCAGCGCCACGGGGAGACCGGACAAAGCAAATTTACCAACCCTCGCCAACATCCCCCTGTTCTCCACCCTATAGAAGACGACCTCATTCCCCTCTATAGGGCAGCGGACCCCGAATGGCACGCGCCAATAGCGGCTCTGACAACGTTTCGCCTTTAAGTCGGCTCTGGCCCGGCGTTGCAAGGGAACAGAAGTTTCGTTCGTCGATTTGATGAGATGGAGACATCCCGCTCGTGAAGGAGACGCGCCGTGGCCGAGCAGCACAGCGAAGCCGACGCCTATGGCAGCATGGCCGGGCAGCATGGCCAGTGGCCGGAGAATTTCATCCTGCATGGCTTGAGCTGGGTGCCAAACAATCCGCGGCTGCATGTCCTGATTTACCGGGGCATGGTGCCCGTGGGCGATGGCGAACCGGCGGTGGTGTTCGAGGCGTTATTCCAGCGCAACGGCTGGCCCGCGCGCTGGCGGGACGGCATCTACGACTACCACCACTATCATTCGTCGGCGCATGAGGTTCTGGGCTTCGCCTGCGGTCATGCGGAACTGGTGTTGGGGGGCCCCAGCGGCCGCCTCGTCGTGGTGCGTGCCGGCGACGTGGTTGTGTTGCCGGCCGGCACGGGCCACTGCCGCGCCAGCGCCAGCGAGGATTTTCTGGTGGTGGGCGGCTACCCGCCGGACCAGGACTGGGACATCCGGCGCGAGGCGCCGACCCCGGCGGAGGTGGAGCGAATCGCCAACCTGCCCTTCCCACCGTCCGATCCCGTCACCGGGGCCAACGGGCCATTGACGCAGCTGTGGACGCCCACGCCTGGCTACCAGATGTGAATACGGTCGGCCGACGTGACAGACATCGGTCTTCCGCTGAAACTGCGCGCTGGTCGTCATAAAGGTGATGACGTCGCGCTCGGTTCAGGGTCGCATCGCCTAAATCGTGAATCCCACCACAAACCAAAATATCATCTGATATCCGCAACGGCCCGGCCTTGGTAATGCCGTAGCAGCCGCGGGCACAGGATTTCCAGCCGCGCGTCGGTCTCGGGCTCGCGCGGCTTGTCGCGCCACCGGTCGGTCACGCCGGGGCCGCGGGCGTGGCCGAAGACCACGTCCATGGTTTCCCGCAGTGCCGGCTCCGCCTCCCACAGCGCCCGCAGCAGGTCGTTGTAGTCGCGGCGAAAGGTGTAGTGCGTCTCGTCCAACGGCCAGCCCAGGTCGGTCAAGGCCTTGAACACCGACGGGTCGCGAGCCACGAAATCCTCATAGTGGATGACGGCGTCGAACAGCTGGCGCCGCGCGGCGAACAGCTGGTCCAGGATCAGGAACTTCTCATCCATCAGGCCGGAATGGTGGCGGTAGTTCGCCTTCGCCAGGCTGGCATGATTGTCGCGGGGGTCGCGCAGGAACAGCACCACCTTGTCGGGGCGGAAGCGTTCCACGTGGGTCGCTAGGGGATAGGCCGTGGTCACCACCGCCTTGGCCACGAAGTCGGCCGTGGTGGTCACGCGCGGGGCGGCGAAGTTGTTGGGAATGTCGGCCAGGGCCACGCAGCCCGGCCGTTCCGCCAGCGCGCGCGTGAAGGCGGTGGCGCCGCTGGACTGCATGCCGTGGATCAGCAAGCGCATGTCACACCGCCTCCTGCATGGGTTGGCGAAGCCAGTCCTCGGTCAGTTCCGCGGTGATGAAGACATAGCGGCGGGTGTGCGGCGTGGGGTGGCGCGGGCTGACGCCGTGCAGCGCGTGCAGGCTTTGGGGAAAGATCACCAGCCGGTTGGCGGCATAGGGCACGGTCAGCACCGCCTCCACCGCCGTCTCGGGCAGGGCGTAGTCCGCGATGCGGCCCCTGGGCCCGTCCCGCCAGCGGTACAGGACCAGGTCGCCGCCCGGTGCGTCATCGTCGGGGGCCCGCATGTAGAACAGGCAGGAGAACAGGCGGTTGGGCGTGTCGAGATGCGGCCCGCGTGAGGAGGACGGCTGGCCGCGCACGGGCGTGTTGATCTCCATGCGGGCGTCCTGGTGGATACGATACGGTCCCGATGACGTCAGGCGCCGCAACCCGGTGCTGTGCCCCGTCAGGCGACCATCCAGCGCCGTCAGCAAGGCGGGATCCCAATAACCGTCGAACAGGGCCGCGACCTCCGCCAGGAAGGCGGGGCCGGCGTGATGGTCGACGAATTCCTTCCAGGGGGCCGGCAGGTAGGGCGCTTGCAGGATCATGTCGGCCGACAGCTCGAAGCGCCGGTTGCTGGGCACTTCCTCCGGCGCGCAGGCCCAGCCCATGCGGGCGAAACCGGGAAAGCTGGCGCTCAGCTCCTGGTACAACCCGTCTTCCATGGGCCTATCGGCCACGATGTGGGGGAAGGGGTTGGTGCGGACGTCGGTGGGGCCGAGGCCGGCCAGAAGGGAACGCATGCGCGGCCGGGACCCTGCTTCAAGCGTGAAAACGGCCCCGCAGGCATATCGCCGGTTGCGGCGGCGTGTCAACTCGGCGGGGGCTTCCGTGCCCTAACCCAGCATGCTGGACAGCAGCGCCCGCAGCTGCGCCGGATTCAGCGGCTTTTTCAGCATCCAGTACTGGTGCTGCTTCACCTGGGCCTCGACCTCCGGCGTGTGGTCGGCGGTGACGATGATGGCGGGCGGGGCCATGCCGGCGCTGGTGGCGATCGCCTGGCGCAGGCGGCTGACCTCATCGGGGCCGGTGCGGCCGTCGCCCAGGTGGAAGTCGGCGATCAGGGCGTCGGGGGGACGGGGCAGCCGTCCCAGCACCTCCAGCGCCTCCTCGCCCGTTGACGCCACCGCCGCCTCGCAGCCCCAGGTGGACAGCAGCGCCTGCATGCCCATCAACGCGCTGGGCTCATCATCCAGGACCAGGACCAGCGTGCCGTCCAAGGGGCGGGCGCCGCCATCGCCGGCGACGCGGCGGGTCACGGCCGAGGCGGTCATGGTGCCCAATGGCACGGCGACTGAGAAAATGGATCCGCGGCCGACCATGGACCGGGTCTCCACCGTCACGTCCAGCACCTTTGCCACGCGGCGCACGATGGCCAGCCCCAGGCCCATGCCCCGGCCGGCGGCGCGGGTGCGCCCTTCGCCCGAGGTGGTGCCGCCCAGCATGGGCCCACGATGCAGCTGATGGAATTCCTTGAAGATCTCGTCCAGCTGGTCGGTCGGGATGCCGGGGCCGCTGTCCCATACTTCGATGCGCAGGGTGTCGCCCCGCCGGCGGCAGCCCAGCAGCACGCCACCCCGCTGGGTGTAGCGCACGGCGTTGGACAGGAAGTTCTGCACGATGCTGCGCAGCAGGCGGATGTCGCTGCGCACCACGGCCCGCGAGGGCACGTAGCGCAGGACCAGCCCCTGCTCCTGCGCCAGCACCTGGTGCTCGGTGGACAGCGGCCCCAGCAGGCTGCCGATGGGGAAGTCCACGATCTCCGGCGACACCGCGCCGGCATCCAGCTTGGAGATGTCCAGCAGGGCGTCCAGCAAGCCCTCCACGGCGCTCAGCGACACATCGATGTTGTCGATCAGCGAACGGTTCTTGCGCGTATGCTCCAGTTCCGCCAAGGCGGATACGAACAGGCGGGCGGAATTCAGGGGCTGCAACAGGTCGTGGCTGGCGGCGGCCAGGAACTTGGTCTTGGACAGGTTGGCCTGCTCCGCCTCCACCTTGGCGGATTGCAGGGCGCGCTCCACCTCCCGCCGCTCGGCGATCTCCTGCTGCAGCTGGCGGTTCAGGGACGTGAGCGCCGCGGTGCGCTCGGTCACCCGCCGCTCCAGCGTCTCGTTCGCCTCCTTGATGGCGGCGTCGGCGCGGCGCCGCTCCGTCACGTCCTGCATCAGCGTGAACAGGCCCAGGATCACCCGCTTCTGGTCGGCGCTGGGCAGGCCGATGTGGGGTACGAAGGTGACGTGGGCATAGCGCGGCTCCGCCAGGTGGTCGGGGTCCGCGGTGGGCGTCAGCTCCACCTCGAACGACACGACCTGGCCGGCCAGGGCCTGGCGGATATAGGCGCGGCTGCGCTCATAGAAGGCCGGGGCCAGCACGCTGCGCATGCGCCGGCCCAGGATGGCCGTCTCCGGCCGCCGCAGCCATTGCCGGTAGGGGGCGTTGACGAACTGGTAGCGCTCGTCCGCGTCGGCGTAGGCGATCAGCGCCGGCATGGCGTCGGTCACCAGGCGGATGCGCCGCTCGCTGTCGCGCAGCGCCTCTTCGTTGCGCTTGCGCTCCGTGATGTCGGTGAAGGTCAGGACGAAGCCGCCATCCGGCATGGGATTGCGCTCGATGTCCAGCACCCGGCCGTTGAACCAGGTCTGCTCCAGCCGCAGCGGCAAAGGATTGTTCTGGGGGTCCAGGAAACGCGGCTCGCTGATGCCATGGGTCAGCAGGCCGTCGTTGAAACGCTGGAAATCGGCGAAGACGGCACCGCGCCGGACGCAACGGGGCGTCAGGTCCAGCAGGCGCACGAACTCGTTATTCCAGGCCACCAACGCCAGCTGGGCGTCGTACACCGCCACCCCCTGGAAGATGTTGTCCAGGGTGGCCTGCAGCAGGGTGGTCTTCTGCGCCAGCGCCGCCTTCCATTGCAGCGTCTCCCGCCGCTTCAGGGCGGTGATGTCGGTGTAGATGGCGACCACGCCGCCGTCGTTGGTGCGCTTCTCGTTGATCTGCATCCAACGGCCGTCGCTCAGGGCGTGGACGGTGGGCCCCTGGCATTCGGCGTGCTGGCGCAGGCGGCGGCGCACCCAGCCGTCGGGATCGCGATAGGCGTCCAGGACGCTTTTGCGCTGGACCGCCAGATGCACCATGTCGCTGAACGACATGCCGGGATGGACGTCGCCCGCCATGCCCGGCCAGAAGCTGAGATAGTCCTGATTGAACAGCACCAGCCGGTCATCGGCATCGAACAGCGCGAAGCCGCCGCTGACCGCCTCGATCGCGGTGAACAGGCGCAGGCGGGCGGTTTCCGCCTGCTCCCGCGCCTTGGCGGCTTCCTGATAGGACCGTTCCAGATCAACCAGCGCCTCTTCCAGTGACTGGGTGCGCGACCGGACCTGGTCCTCCAGGCTGATGGCGGTTTGGAACAGGGAGAAGGCCGAGCCCTGGCCGTCCACATGGCGCTCCACCCGGTCCATCAGGGCCTGGTTGATGCGCGTCAGCTTCGCCACCTGCTGTTCCAGATCGGCGACGCGGCGCGCCGCGTCCGCGTCGGCGGGTTCCGGGGTGGATCGCGCCGCCGCGTCCTGGTTGGCGGGCAGGGGCTTGCGGACGATCATGTTCCACCGATGGCGACGCCGGTGAAGGTTTGGTTCACATGCATGGACATGTATTGCTCGCCGTAGGTGCAGAAGCCGGTGACGCGGTGGGCGACGAACAGGTCCGACACGGCGGCCTTCAGGCTGCGCTGCTCTGTCTCCAGATTGCGCAGCACGCAGTCGAATCCGACGATGGCGTCCAAGGGGCCGGTCTCCCGCTCCAGGCGACGGAACAGTTCATGGAGATTTTCCACAATATCGATGCCGCGCGCCACCGTGAGCACCAGACCTTCGTCGATGGCGCAGTAGAAGGTCAGGCTGTTGTCCGGGTTCACCTTCTGGATGGCGCGCACATGGTATTGCCCGCCCACCCGCACCACCACCGGGTGGGCAGCGAAGATCTTCGGCGTCAGCGCCTCGTGCGACAGACCGACCAGCCGGGCGTATTCCAGGGCCGCGGGCTCGGCGTTGATTTCGAACACGCGGCGGGACTCCAGGTCGGCGCCGGTCACCACCATCTTGTGCTCCGTCGGCACGAAGTGCTCCGTCTTGAAGACGGAAAATCGGCGCCGCGTGGTCATCAGCAGCAGGATGGCGGCATCGCTGACGCAGCGGCCCCCATGCAGCACGACGGTGGATTTGAAATCCAGCCCGTCGCCGGCCGACCCGCCGATCAGCGGCAAGCCCGCCAGGGCGTTGCCGATGGCGCTGACCAGCTGTTCCTCCCGCGTCGACAGGCCGTCGACCAGCAGCAGGCCGAAGCCGGGCCGTCCCTGGGCCTGGGCGTGGCGCTGGGACACCAGCTGGTGCGTGAGTTCGATGGTGTTGGCGATCTGGAACTGGCTCAGGCCTTCAAACAGGGCGGAATGGACCATGAAGTCCTCCGCCGGGAAGCTGATGCCGCTGAGGCCGTTGCTGATGTAGCCGAAGGGCGTGATCTCCCCCGCCGTGGTGCAGCCGAAGACGGGCGTGGATCCGAACGCTTCCTTCAGGGCGGCCAGCATGTCCCCCCGGTCATAGGCGGGGGAGAAAAAGACCAGGACGCATGCCGCGTCCCCGCCGTCGCCGATCTGCCGGCGCAGCTCCGCCACCGCCGCCCGGGCGTCCGTCTTGTCCGACCCGCCCCGGCGCACGGGTATGGTGGGGCCGTCGACGTCACGCGCCGACGCAGGGGCGCGCGGCGAGGTGACGGGGAAAGGGGGCAGGGGCGGCAGCGAGGACGGTGGCGTCCTGCCGTTCACCCCGAGCCCGTTCATCGCAGACGGGGCCGTGGTTGACCGCGTCGCGGCCTTTCGTTTCGGTGCGGATATGGTGCCGGGCCCGTCGGGGGGCGGGTCTTGGCACCAAGGAGTTTTCCCGGGTGGGGAAGATTCCCACGGGATTGGCCGCTTTGGGATTGGCCGCTGTCGCCAGGCTTGGTCTTCATGGGTCCATCCGGGTGCCGTTCGGCGGCCGGAAAGGGTCGCATACGAACCGCGCCCATGATTCATAGGCTTGTGCCAGCGTGCGCAACCGGTGGGAAACCCGCAACGGTTCTTTAGTTCTATTGCGCGGACAAGGCAAACGACTTCAAGTTTCGAAGTAAGGTGGGGCCCAGAAAGACCCCGCCAAACAGCAGGGAAATGATCGGCGCGCGGAAACTTCCGCCGAATGGCGTTTTATTGCCATGACCACCGGGCCGACACCCTGCAAATATAAGCCGGGAGGAAACAAGAATGAAATCCAAGCGGATGGCATTGTTTCTGGGCGTAACCGCGATCAGCGGCCTGGCATGTCTGCCGGGATCCATGGCGAAAGCCGACACCACCGACGATCTTCTGGCCAAACTGTTGGCCAAAGGCATCCTGTCCCAGCAGGAATACGATCAGCTGAAACAGCGCAAGGCGGTCGAGACGCCGCCCCCACCCCCGCCAGCGGCCGTGGCCAGCGCCAGCGCCGCGGCGGTGGCCGCCGTGCCGCCGCCCGATCCCTATGCCGTGCGCAGGACGGAAAAAGGCATCGGTCTGCATGTCGGCCCGGTCGACGTCACCCTGTCGGGTGAGATCAACGGCTTCTACGTCCATGACAGCCCGGACAGCGTGGCGCCCAACCACGTCGTGGCGGGCGGCTTGGCGGCGGTGGGCAGCAGCGAGAACTCCTCCCTGCGCAACGGCCTGCTGCCCGGCAACTTCGCCGTGGAGCTGAAGACCCAGCAGGACGGCTTCGACATCGTGGCCCATTTCGGCATGTATCCCGGCCTGAACAGCGTGTCGGGGGTGGGCGGGGCCAATTCCGCCGGTGCCGCCCATGCCTTGGCGACCTCCGGCATCGATTTCCGCCAGCAGTACCTGACGGTGGGTACGCCCACCATGGGCACGGTCAAGGTGGGGCGCGACATCGGCCTGTTCGGCCAGCAGGCCATCCTGAACGACTTCACCCTGTTCGGCGTGGGGTCCACCGGCGGCAATGTGGCGCCGTCCAACACCTCGCTGGGGCGCATCGGCATCGGCTATGTCTATGCCGACTGGTTGCCCCAGATCACCTACACCACGCCCAACTTCAGCGGCTTCACCGCCTCCGCCGGCATCTTCCAGCCATTGGACGCCTTCAACTTCTCCGGCCAGTCGGGCACCCTGTCCGCCCATGATGACCCGCAGATCCAGGCGGGCGTGAACTATGAGCTGCCGGCCGACGTCAGCAGCCTGGTGAAGGCCCATCTGTGGGCCAACGTCGTCACCCAAAACCTGAAAAGCGTCGCCGGCACCGAGGCCCTGCCCCAGGGCCGCAGCCTGCGCGGCACGGGCTGGGACTTCGGCGCCAAGGTCGACATCGCGGATGCCGAGCTGGTGGCCTATGGCTACACCGGCGACGCGCTGGGCACCACCGGCCTGTTCTTCGACGGCGTCAGCGCCGCTGGCCAGGCGCGCAGCTCGGACGGTTACTATGTCCAGGGCAGCTACACCTTCTTCAAGAGGTTCACCCTATCCGGCAGCTACGGGCTGAGCCGCCTGGGCCTGGCCTCAGGCGAGGTCAACCCCTTGCTGGTGAAGACCAACGAATCCTGGGCCGCCGGCTGCAAATACAAGCTGACCAGTTGGGTCAACCTGATCTGTGAGTATGCCCACACCACCGCCACGGCCCACGGCGGCAACAAGGCTCAGGAGGATACGATCGCCGCCGGTGCCATCGCGTTCTTCTGATGGTTCCTGACTTCCCCCAACGGCTTGGCCCGCCTTGCGGAACAGCCGGGGGCGCGCAAGGCTTGACCCCGTAGGTGCCCGAGGCGGGCCTGTCTTCGCCGAAGGGATGAGGCGGCGCGTGGTCGCGGCAGCGGCTGTCGCCTTGACGCAAAGACGATTTAGAATTATTTTAAATATAGGAGCGGCCCTGTGGCCGTTCCTCAAAACCGGAGGAAATGTTATGAGCTGGAAGACTCCGAAGATCGTTGAGATCGCGCTGGGCATGGAAATCAACTGCTACGCTTGCGCGGAAGTGAAATAATAGATTCAACGACTTGGGGCCGCCGTTGGTCCTCCGGGCGACTGGTCCGGCCGGCCGCGACGGCCCCATGTGCTTTGGCTTGACGCCCAAGGGCCCATGCATATCCTTGTTCTCGGCGCGGCGGCCGGCGGTGGGTTTCCCCAGTGGAACTCACATGCCGAGGCTTGCCGGCGGGCGCGTGCCGGTGATCCGGCGGCGCGGCCCCGCACCCAGGCCTCGCTGGCGGTCAGCCGCGACGGCCGGCAGTGGTTCCTGCTGAACGCGTCGCCCGACCTGCGGCAGCAGATCGCCGCCAACCCGGCGCTGCACCCCAACCATGGCCTGCGTTCCACCCCTGTCGCCGGCGTGGTGCTGAGCGGCGGCGACGTCGACGTTATCGCCGGCTTGCTCAATCTGCGCGAACGGCAGCCATTCACCCTGCACGGCACCGCCCGCACCCTGGGCATCCTGGACGCGAACCCCATCTTCGAGGTGCTGGCCCGGGACGTGGTGGCGCGCCGCGCGTTGCCGCTGAATGAGCGTGTGCCGTTGACCGGCGGCGGCATCGGGGGTGCTGAGAGCGGTCTGTGGGTCGAACTGTTCCCTGTTCCCGGCAAGGTGCCCCTGTATCTGGAAGGCGGCGACGGCCCGCCCCCCATTGTGGAGGGGGAGGACACGGTGGGCGTGGCGGTGGACGATGGCGATCGCCGCTTCTTCTTCATCCCCGGCTGCGCCGCCATGACGCCGGCCTTGGCCGATCGCCTGCGGGGTGCCGATTTGGTGTTTTTCGACGGCACGCTTTATACCGATACGGAAATGATCGATGCCGGCCTTGGGAAAAAGACCGGCCTGCGCATGGGGCACATGAGCGTGGACGCCACACTGGCCGCCTTCGCCGATCTGGATGTGCGCCGCCGAATCTTCATCCACATCAACAACTCCAACCCCATCCTCGTGGATGACAGCCCGCAGCGCCGGGTGGTGGACCGGGCGGGATGGGAAGTGGCTTTTGACGGAATGGAAATCGCCTTATGACGACGGAGCCGCAGGATCGTGTCCTATCGCCGCAGGAATTGGAGGCCGCGCTGCGCGCCGTGGGGGCGGAGCGCTACCACAACCTGCATCCCTTCCATAAACTGTTGCACAGCGGGGCCCTGAACCGGGGCCAAGTCCAGGCCTGGGCCTTGAACCGCTATTATTATCAAAGCCGCATCCCGGCCAAGGACGCGGTGCTGCTGTCCCGCCTGCCGACGCCCGACCTGCGCCGCCTGTGGCGCAGCCGGCTGGAGGACCATGACGGCTTCCCGGGTGCCGACACGCCGGCCAACGGCGGCATCGAGCGCTGGCTGCGTCTGGCCACCGGGGTGGGGCTGGACCGCGCCTATGTCCAATCCACCGTCGGCATCCTGCCGGCCACCCGCTTCGCCGTCGACGCCTACGTCTCCCTGGTGCGGGACCGCAGCGTGCTGGAGGCCGTGGCCTCCTCCCTCACCGAGATGTTCTCCCCCACCATCATCGCCGAGCGCGTGTCGGGCATGCTGGCCAACTACGATTTCATCACCCAGGAAACCCTGGCTTACTTCACCCCGCGCCTGACCCAGGCGCCACGCGATGTGGACTTCGCGCTGGCCTATGTGAAGGAACATGCCCGCACGGCGGAACAGCAGCGCGGCGCCATCGCCGCCCTGACGGAGAAGTGCAACATCCTGTGGGCCCAGTTGGACGCCCTGCACTTCGCCTATGTCGAGCCTGGCTATATCCCACCCGGGGCCTTCGTGCCGGAAGGACGGAAGTGATGACGGAAGCCCTGGCGACGGAAGCGGTGGGTGAGGCGGCGGTGCCGCGTTTTGCCCGGGGCGTGAAGTTCCGCTTTGACGAGACCCGGCAAAGCTGGATGGTTTTGGCGCCGGAACGACTATTCCTGCCGGATGAGGCGGCGACCGAGATCCTGAAGCTGGTGGACGGTCAGCGCAGCCTGGGCGCCATCATCGACGATCTGGCCACCCGCTTCGACGTTCCCCGCGGTGAGATGGCGGGCGACGTGGGCGGCATGTTGCGCGATCTGGCCGAGAAAGGCGTGGTCCTGTTATGAGCCGTCCCCCTTCCCCTGCGCCCGCTTCTCCTGGGGTCGAGGCGCCGATGGGTCTGCTGATGGAGTTGACCCACCGCTGCCCCCTGCGCTGCCCCTATTGCTCCAATCCCGTGGAGCTGCAGCGGGCGGGGGAGGAGATGGACACGGCCACCTGGAAGCGTCTGCTGGGTGAGGCGGCGGCCCTGGGCATCCTGCAGGTGCATTTCTCGGGCGGCGAGCCCACGGCGCGCAAGGATCTGCCGGAGCTGGTGCGCCATGCCGCGTCCCTGGGGCTTTACACCAACCTCATCACCTCCGGCGTGCTGCTGGACGGTGCGTCGCTGGCCGTGCTGGCCGACGCCGGCCTGGACCATGTGCAGCTGAGCTTCCAGGATGTGGAGGTGGAGAGTGCCGAGCGCATCGGCGGCATGCCGGGCGCCCAGGCGCGCAAACTGGCGCTGGCCCGGCAGGTCACGGCCGCCGGCCTGCCCTTGACGTTGAACTTCGTCGTCCATCGCCAGAACCTGGACCGGCTTCCGCGGATGATAGACCTGGGGCTGGAACTGGGGGCCGCCCGCATCGAGGTCGCCCATGTCCAGTACTATGGCTGGAGCCTGATGAACCGCGACGCCCTGCTGCCCAGCCGGGCGCAATTGGACGCGGCCACGGCGGTGGTGGAGGCGGCACGGGTGCGGCTGAAGGGGCGCATGGTCATCGATTATGTGCCGCCCGACTATTACGCCGCGCGTCCCAAGGCCTGCATGGGCGGCTGGGCCCGGCGTTTCATGAACATCTCTCCCGCCGGCCTGGCTTTGCCCTGCCACGCGGCGGAGACGCTGCCCGGTTTCGACTGGCCATCGGTCGCCACCGGCTCGCTTGCGGCGGCCTGGTATGACAGCGAAGCCTTCAACCGCTATCGTGGCACCGCCTGGATGCCGGAACCCTGCCAGGGCTGCGAGCGCAAGGAGGTGGACTGGGGCGGCTGCCGCTGCCAGGCCTTCGCTCTGACCGGCGATGCCGGCCGCACCGATCCCGCCTGCGCCCTGTCGCCCGACCATGGCGTCATGCTGGCGGCGGTGCGGGCGCGGGGCGACGCCCCGGCCAAGTTCATTTACCGCCAGTACGGGCCGCCGCCCGCGCTGGCAAGGTCCGCCAACGCTCCTGCGGAGGAGGCATGGCCCGCCGAACCCTGATCCGGGCCGGTTTCCTGCTGTGCGCGGCGGCCGGTTTGCCGCTGTCGGCATCTTCATGGGCGAAAGACGCCTCCCTCATCCAGGTGGCGGCCGGCGTCTACGTGCGCTCCGGCGCGGTGCAGGACGCCACCGCCGCCAATGACGACGCCATCGCCAACGTCGGCTTCATCGTCGGGCATGACGCCGTGGCCGTCATCGATCCCGGTGGCAGCGCCGGGGATGGCGCCTGGTTGCGGGCGCGCGTCAAGGCGATCACCGGGCTGCCCATCCGCTATCTGATCTATACCCATATTCATCCCGACCATGTGCTGGGCGCCGTCGCCTTCGCGCCCGACCATCCAACGGTGGTGGCCCATGCCCGCTTCGCCGCCGCGTGGGCGGAGCGGGGCGCCTTCTACCGCCAGGGCCTGGCCCGCATCCTGGGCGGCGACCCGGCCCAAGCGGGCCCCAAGGCCGGCGACGCCTTGCCGCCCACCCAGGCTGTCGACACCGCCGCCGACATCGATCTGGGCGGCCGGACGCTGCACTTGGCGGCCTACGGCGCCGCCCACACCGACAGCGACTTGACCGTCTATGATGACCAGACACGGACCCTCTGGGCCGGCGACCTGCTGTTCCAGGATCGCATTCCGGCGCTGGACGGCAACCTGACCGGCTGGCTGAAGGTCCTGGACCAGCTGAAGGCCTTGCCGGCGGTGCGCGTGGTGCCCGGCCACGGCCCCGCCCAACTGCCCTGGCCGGCCGGGGCGGCGGATGAGGAACGCTACCTGACCACCCTGGCCCGCGACACGCGCGCCTTGCTGGCCAAGGGTGGAGACATCGATACGGCCGCCGCCACGGTGGGGCGGTCGGAAAAGGGCCGCTGGCGCCTGTTCGACGCCTACAACGGCCGCAACGCCATCACCGCCTTCAAGCAGCTGGAGTGGGAGGATCCGTCATGAAGTCCCGCCTGTTCGCCGCGCTGTTGCTATCCGTCCTGGCCGTCCCGCTTCAGGCCTGGGCGGAAGACCCGGCGGCCGACGCCGCCCGCTGGCAGGACCTGCGCCAGGCCCTGTTCGCCAACCACACCTTGACCCCCGCCAAGGGCCAAATCGCGCTGGTGGCGCCGGACAGGGCCATGGACGCGGCCCTGGTGCCGGTGACCCTGACCCTGGATCCCACACTGTCGCTGAAGGCCCTTTACCTGGTGGTGGACAACAACCCCGCCCCCCTGGTCGGCACCTTCCATTTCGGCCCCGCGGCCGTGCCGGTCCAGGTGAAGACCCGCGTCCGCGTGGACGCCTACACCCACATGCACGCCGTGGCGGAAACGACGGATGGTCGCTGGTTCGTGGCCGAGCGCTACGTCAAGGCCGCTGGTGGCTGTTCCGCCCCCGCCACCAAGGACGCCGTCCTGGCCATGGAACGCCTGGGCCAGATGCGCCTGAAGATGGTGGCGGATGGCCCGGCGGGCCTGCCCAAGGGCTCGGTCACGGCCCAGCTGCTGATCAGCCACCCCAATTACAATGGCATGCAGATGGACCAGGTGACCCGCAACTACACGCCCGCCCGCTTCGTCCGCGACGTCACGGTCAAAAGCGGCGACGCCCTGGTCTTCACCCTTGAGGCCGACATCTCGCTCAGCGAAGACCCCGCCCTGACCTTCAGCTACCGCCCCCAGGGCCCCCTGGCCGTCACGGTGCGCGACAGCACCGACGCTACCTTCAGCCACAGCTTCCAGGGTGACGACAAGGGGTGAAGGGGGCTTGAGGGCGTAATCCGGTTACGCTATGCTGGCGCTGTCAGGAGATATCCATGACCGCCAAGCCCAAACGGGATGCCACCGCCGCTGACCGCGTCCGCCGCTATCGCCAATCCACCCTCACACCCCGTGGCATCGCCCGGGTGGAGGTGCAGACGCCCATGGCTGCTGCCGATGCGTTGAGAGCTGTCGCTAGCCGATGGCGGCAGCAGTTCAAGCAGTTGACGGCGGCGGAACCGGCGCTGGCTCGCGCCCTGTCCACCATCAACGCGCCCCGTTCCGCGCCAGTGGACGGGCCGGGCCTGGTCGCCTTGCTATTGGCTCCGGCGCCTCTTGAAGACTGGCGAGCCCATGTGGAAGCCCTCTTCGACGAGGTGTCCATGGGCACGCTGCACGATTTGGTGCTCAGCGGTTTGCTGACCTTCGAGGATTTGTATCGCGCCCTGCGGACTTGGAGAGTACCCGATGCCAGTAACGCCGCCTGGATCACCGAAATGGCGGACCTCAGCTTGGGACGTGCTGCTGCGACGCACCTTGGCGCTGATAGGCACATTGCCTGATGGGACTGTTTGGAGCTTTGGAGGCGGGACCGCCCTGGCCGTCCACTATGCTCACCGGATCAGCTACGATATTGATGCCTTTGTTGGCTCCTCCGACATTGTGCGGGCGCTGACACCGCAGCGAAATGGGACGACCAAAGCTCTGCTGGATGGGCGGACATACGAATATCCAGGCAACTATCTGAAGCTGATCTTCGCCGAAGGCGAAATCGATTTTATCGCCGCAGGGCGCCGGACGGACAATCCGGTGGTGGATTGGCTTTTCGAAGGCCATCAAGTTCCTTTGGAAACGCCTTGGGAAATCGCAACCAAGAAGATGTTCCACCGGCCGTCCAACTTCAAGGTGCGTGATATTTTTGATACGGCGGCGGTCATCGACCACCACGCCGATGAACTGCGTTTGGCATTGCCGGAAGTTGCGGATCGGGCTGTTCGTCTCATGGACCGTATAGATCTCCTGCGGCCTGTCTATGAGGCGCAGGTTCGCACCGACGTGAACCCCACGCCGGCTGGTCAGCGCTATGGCACCTCGGCGGCTGCGGATCAGGTGTTGGGCTTCCTGCGATCCGAATTCGCGACCCTTTGATCCCTTATGCCTGCACCCACCGGGTCATGTGCGGGAAGGGGGGCAGGCCGTTGTCGTCCATCAGGGCGAAGACGCCGGTGAAGCCGGTCATGCCCACGCGCGCCAGCCCGGCCAGCCCGTGGTGGGTGCCGGCCTCCAGCCACCGCTGCATGGGATGCGGGCCTTCATACGCGTCGACGTGGTAGGAACCCGGGAAGAAGACGCAGTCCAGCGGCACGCCCAGGTGCAGCGCCGCGGCGTAGGACCAGGCCTGGGCCATCAGTTCGCCCTGCTGCAGGGGGACGGACAGCAGGGGATCGGCCGGCATGCCGGGGCCGGCCTCGGCGGCGATGGCGGCGCGCATGTCCGCCTCCAGATCCCGTCCCATCCGGGCATGCAGGCGGCGGGGCAGGATGGCCATGTGCCCGGCCTCGTGCAGCAGGTCGCCGGGGCCCACCAGCGTCTCGGGATCCACATGGAGGGCGCCGGCCGCGATGTTGACGCCGGGCAGGAAGCCGCCCTGCGCTCCGGCGCCGTACCGCACCGTGAAGCCGATGTCGCGCAGGAAGCCTACGATGGGGTCCAGCGCCTCCGGATGGTATTTCACGGTCTATTTTCCCCCGCCATGGTCGGCCAGATTGTGGCGTGGGCCAGGGGGCCGCGCAAGGCGGATGGGGCGGTGGCCCTCATGTGCAGCGCAGGTTGACCTCGGCCTGGGCGCGGCGCAGCTTTTCCACCTCGTCCTTGGCGATGGGGGTGTCACGGAACATGGCGCCCCGGTCGCCCAGGCCGCCCTGTTGCATGCGCAGGATGGTGTCGGCCTTCTCATAGTCGTCGTAGGGCATCATGTCGGCGATGGTGTCGATGCCGCAGGCGCACTTGCCCAGCAGTTCATGCTTGAAGCCGTTGGACGCCAGGCAGCCGATGACGTAGTCGGCGCGCACGGCGGTGGGATAGTCGTAGCGGGGATGATGCTCCCCCTTGGCCTTGGGTTCCGCGGCACCAGCCGACACCGGCACCATGGCCAGTCCCACCAGGACCGGCATCGCCAGCAGGGACCGCGTCACGCGCATCATGGACTCCTCCCGATCTTATTATCAGGAAAGCCTAACGCAGCCACCCGGCCGCGACCATGACCGATTGGTAGTACGAAGGGGCAGGGATGGCGGGGCGGGTCAGAACCGCTTGATGCTCAACAGGTCCAGGACCAGGCGATCCCGCCACGCGTCGTCCGCCCGCGCATCCCGGGCCCGCCGGCAGGCCGCGATGGCCAGGTTCCGACCACTGTCGGGGGCGACATGGCGGACCGCCTCGGGGCATAGGCCGCGTAATTCCTCCACCACCTCGGGCGGGGGCGGCGGGGCGGCGGCCAGGAAGGCCTCCGGCCCCCGGAACTCGTCCCGGCGGAACAGGTCGATCATATAGTCGCACCCCATCTGCAGCCGTGCGGACTGGTGGGGGACGCGGCTGATCATGGGGAACAGGGGGGCGAGGTCGGGAATCACCAGGTTGGGGTAGATCTCACCGCCCCAATACGTGCCGGCGATTTCGATGAAATGGGGGATGTCCCGGATGGGCGCCAGCCCGCACTCGCGCACCGGCAGGATCTCGACCTTGGGTTTGGTGATGACGACCGTGTCGTTGGCGACGTCGGCATACAGGCTGCCGATTTGGAAGGCGTTCTGGAAATAGGTGTTGCGCAACGCGCCCCAGACGGTGCGGATGCGCCCCCCCTGGCGCAGGAAGGAGGCCAGGGCGTACTCCACCGGATGGGCGGGCTTGCGCAGGCGCCGGCTCAGGATCGTCATGGCCGCGCGCGTGATCTCCTCACAGCGGCCCAGGGGATAAGGCTTGACCGGGCTGACCGGTGGCAGCATGGGCTGCAGCTCGCCATCCACCTGTGCGCGGATGTCGGCCAGATAGACCATCAGCTGCGGCTGGATGGGCAGCACCATCCGCGCGGTCAGCCTTTCCATCGCCGGTGTCGGCGGCTCGATCTCCTGTGGCAGCAGTCTGTCCATCACGCCGCCGTCATCCGGCCCGCCGGATCAGCGCCGACCAGTCGTTGAGGGAGATGAGATGGGCGTAGGCCGCGGCCAGCCAGCCCTTGTCGCGCCAATACGCCAGCACCTCGGCCGGCAGCCGGTTCAGCTTCTCCTCGTCGATGACGCGGAAGCCGGACAGGCTGGGCGTCTCCCCGGAGGGCAGGGTGATGTCCGCTCGCCGCTCGATCAGCAGACCACCCTCCAGCAGGGCTGCGACGAAGCTGATGGTCAGCGCGTGCGATGCCTGGTATTGGCGGGCGAAATCCAGGGCCTGAAGGGTCAGGTCCGTGGGCGCGCCGTTGACGAAAAAGGGATTTTCCGTTCCCGCCACCACGGCGTCCGCGGCCTCGTCGACGCATAGGGTGAGCTGGTCCGCCTCCGCATCCTCCAGGAAGATGAAGGGATAGCGGCGGACATAGGCGGGGATGTGGACGTCCCGCTCCCAGCCGCCGTCGGCGTTCACGAACAGGTTCTTTCCCTCGCGCAGGCCCAGCAGGGCGATGGGGGCCGCGGCCTCGCCGGCGAACAGGATGGGCAGCGACCGGCAGGCGGCGGCGAACTCCCCCATCACCAGGGGAACCGCATGCGCCCCGGCGGCGAAGCCGTAATGCGTGGGCACGCGCAGGGACATGGCCTCGTCCACGGCGGCCTGCATCAGGCGCGGCTGCTTGTAGAAAAGAGGAAGCGTGGGACGGTCGGTCATGGCGTACGGCTTCTCAACAGGGCGAGGTCAACGGTTGGCGCTCAGAAGCTGCCCTCGCGCAGCAGGATGGCCATGGTCCGGCGCCAGAGATTGCCCAGCAGGCTTTCGCGCGCGCCTTCCAGCGTCACGCGGCCCCGTTCCAGGCTGGCCGGGGCGGTGTCCTCGGCCGGGGCGATCAGCACGCGGTACAGCGACTCCTCCGGCACCAGCTGGTGCTGGCTGTCCTCGCGCGCCGCGATGTCGCCGCCATAAGTGCTGGCCAGATAACGGCGGGTCAGCACGCGCGTGCTGGTGTCGTCGATATCCTGGATGCGGCCGTCCACGGCGCTGGTCACCGTCTGGTCGGGGCGGAAGCGCCCCGCGTCACCCACCGTCACCCGGTGCAGGTCGGCCTCTCGCACATAAGCTTCGATCATGGGTCGCGCCGGGTCCAGCAGCAGGCCCAGCCGCTCCTTCGCCGGCAGCCATTCGCCCGGCGAGAGCGGTTCCATCACCTCGGCCATGACGCCGGTGAACGGCGCGGTGACGGTCAACTTGGCCTTTTCCGCCTCCAGCCCGCGCAGCTCGGCCTGCGCCGTCTCCAATTCCTGCGCCGCGATGCGCTGGCGCCTGGGGTCGACGGCGGCGCTGCCGCGATAGGCGGACTCCCACTGCAGGGTCTGGATCTTCTGGCGCTGGCTGGCCAGTTTGTAATCCAGGTCGGGAGAGCTAAGGCGGAACAGCACTTGCCCCGCCGTGACGGCTTGACCGGCCTTGACCAGCACGGCGTCCACCCGGCCCGGCTGGTCCAGGAAAATCTCCATCTCCTGCGCCGCGCGCAGGATGGCCGGGGCCGTCACGGTGCTGCGCCAGGGAATGACGGCCAGGGCCAGCAGCCCCAGCGCCAGGGCCGCCGTGGTCGCGGACCGTCGGTTCCAGGTCATGGTCCCGCGCCGCCGTATCCACTCCCGCACCTCGTTCAGGGGCGGGCGCAGGATGAACCACCACACCTCCACCAGGAACAGGATGATGCCCAGCACCTTGAAGAACAGGTGATAGACCAGGGCGGCGATGCCGACGAACAGGGTGAAGCGGTAGATCCAGGTGGCGAAGGCCAGGGCGATCAGCAGGTTGCGCCGCTTGGCCGGCAGTTCCTCCGGCACCGGTTCGCCCAAATGGAACAGCCGCTCGCGCAGCCACCAGCGGCCCAGCGCGAAGGCGCGGTCGTGCAGGTTGGGCACGTCCAGCAGGTCCGACAGCAGGAAGTAACCGTCGAAGCGCATGAAGGGGCTGGTGTTGACCAGCACGGTCATGATCCAGCTGGTGGTGGCCAGCAGGAAGGCGGCCGCCTTCACCGGCCCTTCCGGTAGGAAGGACCAGGCCAGCGTGGCATAGGCGGCCAAGGTCAGTTCCGCCCCCATGCCGGCCACGCCGATGGCCAGACGCTGGCGCCGGTTGGGCAGGCGCCAGGCATCGCTGACGTCGGTGTACAGCAGTGGGTACATGACCATGAAGGCGATGCCCATGGTCTGCACCCGGCAGCCATAGCGCTTTGCGGTCAAGGCGTGCCCCAGCTCGTGCACCACCTTGGCCGCGGCCAAGCCGACGGCGCCGGTGATGAGGCCGGACGGGGAGAGGAAGCTGACGAAGGTGGTGCGGAACTGGTCCCACTGCCGCGTCACCAGATAAATGCCGAGCAAGGCGGCGGCCAGCGTCACCAGGAAGAAACCGCGGGTGAAGATCCAGGATACATAAGGCAGGGCCTGGGTCAGGAAACGGTCGGGCTTCACCAGCGGCACACGGAAGAACAGGTAGTTCTTCAGCAGCCATTGCCAGAAGCCGGGCTTGCGCATCTCCGCCTGGCGCATGAGGGTCGACACCGCCTGCGGCCCATGGCGCTGCAACAGGTTGTTCAGCGCCAGAAACTGCGAGACGGCCATGACATCATCGACGGTGACGCGCAGCGTGGTGTTGGACGCGACATCGGCGGCGATGGCCTGCGGCACCTCCAAATGCCATCGGCGCAGGATCTCGAACTCCAGCCAACCCAGCCGATAGAAGCGTCCGGCCACTTGGTCGTGCAGCGTCCAGCTGGGCGACCCATCCGCCAGGGCCGGTTCGGCCAGCAGGGTCAGTTCCTCCCGCAAGGGGGCCAGGCGCACGGGCGGGGTATCCACCGACGCGGGCGCGGCGTTCGGGACCTCACCGCTCATCAGACGCCCAGCCGCTGACGCAGCGCCGCCAGCGGGCGGCGGAACAGGTAATAGAACAGGGTGGTGCGCTGGCCGTAAATCTTGGCCGTACCTTGCAGGCCGATGCGCACCGGCGCCTGGCCGTCGTCGAAGCGCGCCTTCAGGCGATAGGCCGCCACGCCGTCCGTGCCCACCTCGGGCTGATAGGCCGCCAGGCGTACGGTGGCGTCCAGTGGGTGCTGTGGATCGATGTTCAGGAACAGCGACACCGGGTCGCCCGCGTCCATGGCGATGGCGTCGGCCACCGGCAGCTTGATCTCCAGTTCCACATCCTTGGGCTCCGCCACCATCAGGATGCGCTCGCCCTGGGTGACCGGCCGTCCGATCCAGTCGTTGACGTCGGCGAACACGGCCAGGCCGGCGCGCGGCGCGTGCACCACGATGCGTTTCAGCAGGTCCTGCACGTAGGTGACCTCGGCCATGGCCTGGTCGCGCTTGCCCTGCAATACCACAAGCTGGCCCTTGGCCTTCTCATCGAACACAGCCTGCTGCGCGGTCTGGCGGTACTCCGCCTCCGCCGCCTCCAGGGTCGCCTGGGCCACGTTCAGTCGGTTCTGCAGGCGCACCGGATCCAGCTGGAACAGCGGCTGGTCCTCGGTCACCGGCTGGTTGGGCGTCACCAGGAACTTGTCGACCACGCCGTCGAATGGCGCCCGCACCACGGTCGGGGCCTGGGGAATGACCTCCGCCGGGGCCAGGGCCGACAGGCGCACGGGGAACAGGGACAGTGCCAGCAGGCCCGCCGCGACATAGCCCAGGGTGCGCAGGGACTTCAGCCGCGCGGTGTCGCGGTGCCAGCGCCGCTGCTGCCGCGCCAGGCCGCCCCAGGCGTGGGCATAGGCGTCGCCCAGGTTTTCCAGCAACACACGCTCACCGTCCGTCCACGGCTCCTCCCGCGCGAGCAGCAGCCCGCCCAGGGGCCGCTCGTCGGGTGCCGTCAGCGGCAACCACAGGCCATGGGCCGGCAGGTATTCCGGCCACTCCTCCGCCAGATCGTCGGCCAGGTCGGCGGTGGTCAGTTCCTTGATCGCGGCGGGGTCGCCGTGTGCCGCCAGCAACCGGCAGGCGTAGCGGGCGTAGGGGCTGTCGGCGTCGGCCGAGGACAGGCCGGACACGGCCAACACCGCGCCTTCGCCCCGTTCCGTCCGCTGCCAAGCCAGCGCTTGCCGGTAGCGCACCAGACTGAAGGTGTCGTTCACCATCAGGAAGCCCAGTTCCTGCTCGCCGCGGGCATGGCGCGCACGCTTCTGCAGTTGCAGCAGCGTGGTCAGGCCGAACAGCTGCCGTCCGGCCAGTTCGGCCGCGTCCGGGCGCTGGGGCGCATCCTCCGGGGTGGGGGGCACGACGCGCATCACCCTATCCTCAGTTGGGGGCCGCGACGATGGCACGGCCGCTCATGCCCGGCAGCAGATCGGGGAACCTGCCGTCGATGACGGCGAAGACCCGGATGCTTTGCGACACGGGATCGATGCGCGGCGACAGGCGGGCGACCTTGGCCGGGTACTTGCGGCCCGTTTCCTCAATACCGATTTCCAGCGCGAAGCCGGGTTTCAACCATTTCAGCCAAGACGACGGCACCAGCATTTCCGCCTCCAGTTCCGTCGGGTCCAGGATCTCCAGCAGTTTCTGCCCTTCCGCCACCGATTGGAAGCGTTTCACGTCCACCGGGCCCATGCGGCCGGCGAAGGGGGCGGTGACCACGCAGTGCGACGCCACCTCGCGCGCCATCTGCTGCTCGGCCTCGGCCATGGCGTGCTCCGCCGCCGAGGTTTCCACCTCCAGCACGCTGATGGAATTCAAGGTGTTCAGCTTGCTCTTGACCTCGTAGGCCTTGCGGGTCGCGGTCTCTTGGGCGGCGGCCTTGGCCAGGCGCGCCCGCTGGATGCCGCAGTCGAAGGCCACCAGTTTCTGGCCCTCGCTGAAGCTGTCGCCCTCGCGCAGCGGCAGTTCGGAAATCTGCGCGGCGATCTGGGACGACAGCACCGTGCTGCGCTTGGGCACCAGCTGCGCGCGGATTTCCGGCGCGGTGTCGGCGGCCCGAGCCGTCAAGGACAGGCCCAGAACGAGCGCGGCGGACACGATCAAGCCGAAGCGGGACGGGCGGAACCAGGGACGGAACAAGGCAGCACTCGCTGTTCGTTGCAGGGGCCGGTTTTTGAAGGGTGTACGCCGAAACAAGACGGGCCGGGAGGGAGGATTCCCGCCCGGCGCCGTTTTGGCTATCGTTCTCTGGAGTTACTGCGTCAAGGCCTTGCCAGGATCATCCAGGATGGGGGCTTCGGCCGACACCGACGCCTCCGCCCCGAACATGCCGCTTTCGATGCGGCGGTTCACGGCGGAAATCGCGGTGGTCAGGGTCTTAAGCGAGTAATCCGGCACGGACTGCGGCAGTGGATCGATGCCAACGGACACATACAACGACGCCAGCGCGTTCTGCATGTCGGCATAGGCCCGGGCCCGGGTCAGTTCGGCCACGATGCGCGAGGCCTGCGCGCGCACGCGATCCACCTTGCTGGCGGCGTTGTTTTCCGACTGCGCCACCACCTGGTCGTAGATGCGCCCCTCGATGCTGTCCAGCTCGGCCGCCTCCAGATACTGCGTGCGGGCCCGGCCCAGCTGCTGCCACGCGACGTTGACCTGGGTCATCACCGCCATGGACAGGGCCAGGTTGCGCACTTCGGTCTGGTCGCGCTGGGTTTCGGCCAGACCCATGAAGTCATTGCCGGACAGCAGGTTCAGCAGACCCCACGACAGGCGCAGCCCACCCTCGGCCCAGCGCTGGTTCGTGAGGAAGGAGTTGCTGTCATAGTCCAGCCCGCCCTGGATCGACAGGTTGGGGAACAGCTTCAGGAAGGCCTTGTGCACCTCGTCCGTGGCGATGCGGCGGTTGTACGCCTGCTCGCGCAGTTCCGGACGGTTGATCAGCGCGGTGTGCTCCAGCTCGGCGACCGCCGTCTTCATTTCCGGCAGCGCGCTGGGGTTGTCCGGCAGCACCAACTGGTACTGGGTGCCCGGCGGCAGGCCCATCAGCGCGGCCAGCTGCGTCTTGGCCAATGCCAGGTCGGCCTGCAGGTTTTCCAGCTGGCGGATGATGTCGATGGTCGACTTTTCATCCCGCAGCGCGTCCAGCAGGGGGCGCAGGCGCTGCTGTTCGCCCTTGCGCGTGTCCTCCAGCGCCAGACGGGCATCGGCCAGGATGGGGTTGATGCGATCGCCGATCTTCTCCGCCGCCACGGCCTGCCAATAGGCGGCGCGGACCTGCTGGACGATGCTGTTGACCGCCGACCGGCGCTTTTCGGCCGTGGCCAGGGCGCGGTCGCCGTTCTGCCGGGCCTGGTAGTAGCTGATGCCGAAGTCCAGAACGCTCCAGCTCAGCTGCAGGTCGGCGGTGCCGGACCGGCGATCGCTGGAGATGGAGGGTTCCAGCGACTGCTTGCCGGTCAGGATGGAGTAGGAGGACGAGGCCAGCTCGTTGCTGCGCGCCGTGAGGCCGCCATCCACCACCAGCTTGGGCAGCAGGTCCCAGCGGGAAACGTCGATCTGACGGTTGGCGATGGCCTGGTCCATCAGCGCCAGCCGGTGGTCCAGGTTGTACTTGATCGCCCGGGCGATGGCCTCGTCCAGCGACACGGCGACCGTCACCGGGTCGACGCGGTCGCGCACCAGCTTCAGCGCCTCATTGGCGCGGGTCTGGTTCTCCTCCGGGGTCAGGGGGCGGGGGGCGACGGAACACCCCGCCAGCAAGGCCACCAAGGCTCCGGCGACAATGGGCGTCGCCACGGTGCGCGGACGGGTGCGCCGCACCGGCGCGGAATAAGGCAAGGACGTCATGGAGCCTCAGGCGGTCGTGGTGGTGGAAGCGTGATGGGCGGGGATGGCCGGGCCGTGCTGCGGGGCGTCGCCACCGAACACGTCCAGCAGGCTGGCGAGGAGGGACACGGCGTCATCGACGACGCCGTGGTGCGGGGCGGCGCCGAAGGTGCCGGTACCGAAGCCGACGGCCTTCTGCGCCTGGGCGGCGGCCTGCAGCTGCGCCGTCAGCGACAGCTTGCCCGCCGGCGCCTTGCCGGGGCCGTTGGCGATTTTGGCGGCCAAGTCCCGGCCCGTCGCGTCATGGCCGCCATAGGCCGCCAGCTGCACCGGGTTCAGGTCGGCCGGCACGGCCGTCGCCGGGTCATTGGCGGCATGCTGCTGTGGGGCGCGGTTGCCCGGACTTTGCTGTCCACCCTGGCCGCCGGGCCCGCCGGTGCCGTTCTGCTGCTGGCCCACCGACATGTTGAACTTGGCCTCGGCGACGTTGCCGTTGCTGTCGCGCGCCGTGACGGTGATGGCGATGTTGCCGTTCTCGCCCGCCGGCGGCTGGCCGCTGAAGGTGCCGTTGGCGGGGTTGAAGGTCAGCCACGCCGGCAGCGGTTCGCCGTTGGCTTGGCGCGCGTCCAGCGTCACCTGCGGATCGCTGCTCTGGAACGTGCCCTGCGGCAGCTGGAAGGTCACCTGCTGGCCGGCGGTGGCCACTTGGTTGCTGACCTGGTTGGCCAGGGTGAGGGTGGTGGTGCCGCTGGTGGCCGATGTGACGGAAACCACGCCGCTGCTGGCGCTGATGACGGTGGTGGTCGTGGTCGTCGCGACGGTGGGGGCGGTCGTGGGCGTCGTCGTGGCCGTCGGGGCGGTAGCCGCCGTGGAACCGGCCGTCGTCGGGGCCGCGACCGTGTTGGTGGCCGGGGTGCTCGGGGTGCTCGTCGTCCGGCTGGTGCTGGACGTCGTGGTGTCGGCTGTCAGCGCCGTGGTGACGCTGGTGGTGGAGGTCGAGGACGTCGTGGTGCTGGTGGACGTCGTCGTGCTGGTGCTGATGACGCTGTTGCCGCTCAGGCCGGCGTTGGGCGTGCCACTGACGCCGGCATTGCCCGTGCCCGCCGTCTGGGTCAGGGCGACAGTGGTCGTGGTGCCGGTGGCGGCGACCGTGGGCGTCACGATCAGCGAGGTGGTCGACGTGGTCGTCGGCGCCGTCGTGGTCGTCGTGGTGGTGGTCGTCGTCGTGGTCGTCGCGGGGGGCTGTGGCACCACCACCGGGTTGATGGTCACGCCGATGATGCCGCTGGCCGTTTTGGCGCCGCCCACCCGGGTCGTGCCGCCATCGCTGACGGTCACGGTGATGATGTCGTTGCCGGTGGTGGCGGGCGTCAGGTTCAGGGTGGCCAGGGTGGCGTTCACGTCGGCCACGCTGCCCCGGACGATGACCGTGCCCGTGCCGTTGCCGGTCAGGGTGGCGGCGCCGGAAGCGGCCATGACCAGCTGGCCGTCGAAGCCATCCTTCACCAGGACGCTGATGGTGCCGCCCGTCAGGGTGTCGCTGACGCTGATGCCGGTGATGGCCTGGTTGCCGGTGGCGGACAGGTTCTGGGCGCCGGGCAGGGTCAGGATGGGGGTGTCGTTGCCGGTCAGGGCGACGGCGATGGTGCGGACGGCGGACTTCACGCCGCCGATGCGGTTGGTGCCGCCATCGCTGACGGCCACCGTGATGGTGTCGGTGTCGGTACTGGTCGCGGTGGTGGCGTAGGTCAGGCTGGCCAGGGTGGCGTTCACATCCGCCACGCTGCCGGTGACGGAAACCACGCCACTGCCGTTGCCCGACACCGTGGCGCCGCCGGAAGCGGTGACCGTGACGTTGCCGTTGCCGGCCAGCAGGGCCACCGTGACCGTGTTGCCCGACAGGGTGTCGCTGACGCTGATGCCGGTGATGGCGTGGGCGTTGGTGTCGTTGTAGCTCTGCGCGCCCGGCACGGTCACCACCGGGGTGTCGTTGCCGGTCAGGCTGACGGCGATGGTCTGGACGGTGGACTTGGCCCCGCCGATGCGGGCGGCGCCGCCGTCGTTGGCGGTCACCGTGATGGTGTCGCCGCCGGTGGCCGTGGCGGTGGTGGCGTAGGTCAGGCTGGCCAGGGTGGCGTTCACGTCGGCCAGGCTGCCGCTGATGGTCAGGCTGCCGGTACCGTTGCCGGCCAGGGTGGCGGCGCCTGACGCCGTGGCGGCGACGTTGCCCTGGGTGGCCGTCACGGTGGCCGTGACCGTGGTGCCGGTAAGGGTGTCGCTGATGCTGACGCCGGTGATGGCGTGGGCGTTGGTGTCGTTATAGCTCTGCGACCCCGCCACGGTCAGGACCGGGGTGTCGTTGCCGGTCAGGTTGATGGTGATGGTCTGGACGGTGGACTTGGCGCCGCCGATGCGGTTGCCGCCGCCGTCGCTGATCGCCACGGTCAGGACGTCCGTGCCCGTGGATGTCGCGGTGGTGGCGTAGCCCAGCGTGGCCAGGGTGGCGTTCACGTCGGCCAGGCTGCCCGTGATGGACACCACGCCGCTGCCGCTGCCGGACACCGTGGCGCTGCCGGCGGCGGTGACGGAGATGTTGCCCTGGGTGGCGATCAGGGCGGCGGTGACGGTGCCGCCCTGCAGGCTGTCGCTGACACTGACGCCGGTGATGGCATGGGCGTTGGTGTCGTTATAGCTCTGCGCCCCGGCCACGGTCAGGACCGGCGTGTCGTTGCCGGTCAGGCTGACGGCGATGGTCTGGACGGTGGACTTGGCCCCGCCGATGCGGGCCGTGCCGCCGTCGTTGACGGCGACGGTGATGGTGTCGCTGCCGGTGGCCGTGGCGGTGGTGGCGTAGGTCAGGGTGGCCAGGGTGGCGTTCACGTCGGCCAGGCTGCCGGTAATGGTGACGCTGCCCGTGCCGGCGCCGGTGACGCTGGCGGAACCTGCGGCGGTGAAGCCCAAATTGCCGCGCAGGTCGGACACGGTGGCCGTGATGGTGCCGCCCTGCAGAGCGTCGCTGATGCTGACACCGGTGATGGCGTGGGCGCTGGTGTCGTTGTAGCTCTGCGCCCCGGCCACGGTCAGGACCGGCGTGTCGTTGCCGGTCAGGGCGACGGCGATGGTCTGGGTGGCGGACTTGGCGCCGCCGATCAGGCTGCCGCCGCCGTCATTGACGGTGACGGTGATGGTGTCGCTGCCGGTGGCCGTGGCGGTGGTGGCGTAGGTCAGGGTGGCCAGGGTGGCGTTCACGTCGGCCAGGCTGCCGGTGATGGTGACACCGCCCGTGCCGCCGCCGGTGACGACAGCGGAGCCCGAGGCGGTGAAGCCCAAATTGCCGTGCAGGTCGGACACGGTGGCCGTGATGGTGCCGCCGTAGGTGTCGGCCACACTGACACCGGCGATGGCGTGGGCATTGGTGTCGTTGTAGGCCTGCGCCCCGGCCACGGTCACGACCGGCGTGTCGTTGGTGGCGATGGCCACGGCGATGGTGCCGCTGGCGGACTTCGCCCCGCCGATGCGGGCCGTGCCGCCGTCGTTGACGGCGACGGTGATGGTGTCGCTGCCGGCCGTCGACAGGGTGGTGGCGTAGGTCAGGGTGGCGAGCGTGGCGTTCACGTCGGCCAGGTTGCCGGTGATGGTGACGCTGCCCGTGCCGCCGCCGGTGACGACGGCGGAACCCGCGGCGGTGAAGCTGAGGTTGCCGTGCAGGTCGGACACGGTGGCCGTGACGGTGCCGCCCGACAACGTGTCGGTGATCGCGACGCCGCTGATGGCATGGCCGGCCTGGTCGACGTAGCCCTGCGCGCCCGGCAGGGCCAGGGACGGCGTGTCGTTGCCCGTCAGGCTGACCGCGATGGTCTGGGTGGCGGACTTGGCGCCGCCGATCAGGCTGGCGCCGCCGTCGTTGACGGTCACGGTGATGGTGTCGCTGCCCGTGTCGGTCGCCGTGGTGGCGTAGGTCAGGGTGGCGAGGGTGGCGTTCACGTCGGCCAGGCTGCCGGTGATGGTGACGCTGCCCGTGCCGCCGCCGGTGACATTGGCGGCGCCTGCGGCGGTGAAGCCCAGGTTGCCGTGCAGGTCCGAGATGGTGGCGGTCACGGTGCCGCCGGCCAGGCTGTCGGTCACGCCCACGCCGGTGATGGCATGGCCGTTGGTGTCGGTGAAGGTCTGGGCGCCGGCCACGCTGACGGTGGGGGCGGCGTTGCCGGTCAGGGTGACGGCGATGGTCTTGGCGTCGGTCAGGGCGCCACCGGTGCCGGTGTTGCCGCCGTCGCTGACACCGACGGTGATGGTGTCGCTGTCGTCGGCCGTGGCGGTGGTGGTGTAGGTCAGGGTGGCCAGGGTGGCGTTCACGTCGGCCAGGGTGCCGGTGATGGTCACGCTGCCCGTGCCGCTGCCGGTGACGCCGGCGCTGCCCGAGGCTGTGACCGCCAAGTTGCCCTTGCCGGCGTCCAGCGTCACGGTCTCGATGCCGGTTCCGGCGTCGGCGTCGGCCACGCTGACGCCCAGGCCATGGCCCAGGGTGTCGGTGATGGTCTGGGCGCCCGGCACGGTTAGGACGGGCGCGTCGTTGACCGCCGTGATGCTGACCGTGCTGGTAACGGTGGCGGAGGGGGCGATGCCGTCATCCACCGACCAGCTGATGGTACGGCTGGTACGCGTGCCGCCCAGCGTCGGGTCCTGGCTGGTGGAGCTGAAGGTGATGCTGCGCAGGGCCGCCTGGTAGTTGGCCAGGGTGTCGCTGCCGGTCAGGGTCAGCACGCCGGTGCTGGCGTTGTAGCTGCCTGTGATGTTGGCCGTGCTGACGAACGTCAGCACGTCGCCGGCCACCGCGCTACCGATGGTCACCGTGGCGCTGGTCAGGTTGCTGGCGGCGCTGTCGGTCAGGGTGATGGTGGTGTCGATGGCGTTGGCGGTGCCGGCCTCGGTGTAGCTGCTGGTGCCGCCAGCCGTGGCGGTCGCGCCCTGCGCGGCGACGCTCAGCGTGCCATTGTTGGTGGAATAGGCGGTGGTGCCGCCGTTGGTGGTCGTGTCGCCCGTGTGCCGCGTGCTGCCGCTGCTGGCGGTGCCGGTGGTCTCGTCCCACGCCTTGAAGGACAGCGTGGCGGTTTCCACCGTGCTGCCGTTGGGGACGTAGCGCAGTTGGGCGGTGCTATCCAGCAACAAGCCGCCGCTCGTGGAGACGGTGCCGACACCGTACCAATTGGTGCCGTCGGTTGAGTACTGCCAGGCGCCGGCGCCGGTGAGGCCGGTCACGGCGATGCCGGAGACACCGTGGGCGTCGAGGTCACCGTGTCCGGCATCGCTCAGGATGCCGGACACGGTGACGGCGTTGCTGGTGGTGTTGACCGGCGTCGCCGGGATGGTGGAGACCGCACCGCTGCTGGGCAGGGTGGGGGCGTCGTTGACCGGGGTGATGGTGACGGTGGCGCTGGCGGTCAGCGTGGTGGTGTCCGCGCCGCCGCCGGCGGTGCCGCCGTTATCCTGGATGCTGGTCAGGGTGACGGTGCGGCCGGTGCCGGCCGTCGGGTCGTCGCTGGTGTTCTTGTAGGCCAGGCCGTTGACCAGGGCCTGGGCGTCGGTGGCGGAGAAGTCGCCGGACTTGGTGATGGTGACGGTGGCGGTGGCGCCGGTCACGCTGACGCTGATGGAATAGCCGTTGGCCGTGGTGGTGGCGGTGGTGCCGTTGGTCAGCGCCACGCTCTGGCCGTCAATGCTCAGGGTTTCCGACGCGCCGTCGGCCAGGCCGCCGACCGTCAGGGTGACGGCGTGGATGGTCTGGCCGGATTCGACCGTGCTGATGCTCGTGCCGCTGAACAGCGCGATGGCGTTGGCGCCCTCGACATAGTTGGGGTTGGTCGCCGCGGTTGTGGTCAGCGTCGGGGCGACGTTGGCGACGGTGATGGTGATGTCGTTGCCGGTGCCGCCGTTGTTGGCCACCAGCGCCTTACCGCTGCCCAGCGTGGCGCGGCCGCTGCCATCCAGGTTGTCGAACGCTGTGGTATCGGTGGTCCCGCTGCCGGTGTTGTCGATGATGGTGGCGCTATCGCCCGCGGCCGGGGCATAGCCGCCCACCGTGCTCAACGTCAGGGTGCCGGCGTTGCTGGCCCCGTCGTTCAGCAGCACGTTGCCGCCCACGCTGACCTTGTCGTTGCCGGCGCTGCTGCCGCCCAGCTGTATTTGCAGCTCGCCGCCCAGGTTCAGGTTGCCGCCGATGGTCAGCGTCCCGATGCCGTTGGCCTGTCCGGCGACGCCGGGGGCCAGGACGGCGCCACCGCGGATCGTCACGTCACCGTCGATGGCGCCGGTGCCGGCCAGCGTGGCGCCGTCCTGCACCACGACGTCGCCACCGACCTCGCCCGTCACCGTCAAGGTGCCGGCCTGGGTGCTGATGGCGCCGGTGTAAGCGGAGCCGGCACCCGCCAGCGTCAGGGTGCCCGTGCCGGACTTGCCCAGGGTGCTCGTCCCGCTCAGGGTGCCGTTCAGGGTGACGGCGTTATCGTTGGTGATCGTGCCGCCGCTGGACCCGATGGCGACATTCTGGGCGATACCCACCCCGGTCCCGGTGACCGTCAGCGTGCCGCCGTTCAGGGTCAGCGTGCCGGCGCCGATATTGTCGCCGCCGTCGATGCTCAGCGTGCCGTCCCGGACCGTGGTGCCGCCGGCGGAGGTGTTGGTGCCGCTCAGCGTCAGCTGGCCAGAGCCGATCTTGGTCAGCGAACCGGGGTTCGACCCATCCAGATCGCTGACGGCGCCGCCCGACAGGACCAGCGTGTCACCCACGCCAATATCGAAGGTGGCGCCGTTGACACCCAGTTTGACGCCTTGGGACAGGGTGACACTGGTGCCGGTCACCGCCAGCGTGCCGCCGTTCAGGGTCAGGGCGCCGCTGCCCAGGTTGCCGCTGGCGCCAATGCTCAGCGTGCCGGCCGTCACGGTGGTGGCGCCGGTATAGGTGTTGGTGCCCGACAGGGTCAGGGTGCCGGCGCCGGCCGAAGTCAGGGCGCCGCTGCCGCTGATGACGCCGGAGAGGGTGGCGGCGTTGGTGGCGCTGACGGTACCGGCGCTGGACAGCTTGATGGCGTTGCTGACGGTGACGCTGGTGCCGGTCACCGCCAGGGCGCCGCCGTTGAGCACGACCGCGCCGCTGCCCAGGTTGCTGCCGCTGGTGATGCTGAGCGTGCCGCCCAGCACCGTCGTGCTGCCCACGGCGGTGGCGGAGCCGCTATAGGTGTTGGTGCCCGACAGGATCAGGGTGCCGACGCCGGCCTTGGTCAGGCTGATGACCGAGCCTGCGGTGACGCCGCCGGAGATGACGCCGGACAGGGTCAGGGTGTTGGCATTGGTGACGCGGCCGCCGCTGGCGCCCAGGGTGATGTTCTTGGCGATGGTCACATTGCTGCCGGTGACCACCAGGCCGGCGGTGCCGGTGTTGCCCATGTTCAGGCGCAACGTGCCGCCGCCCAGGTTGGTCTGGTCGGTGATCGACAGCGTGCCTTCGGCGATGTTCAGGTTGGTGGCGCCGCCGCTGTTGCTCCCGCCCAGCACCAGGGTGCCACCGCCGACCGTGCGGCTCAGCGTGAAAGCGCCGCCCAGGGTGCCGCCGAGCGTCAGGGTGGCCCCGCTTTCGATGTCAGAGCCGCTGTCGGCCGTCAGGGTCACGTTGCCCGTGACCGTGGCGCTGCCGGTGGTTATGTAGACCGCGCCATGGGAGGACACGCCGTTGCCGGCGATGGACAGGTCGTCGGCGATGGTCACGCCGTTGCTCAGCTGCAGGGTGGCGCCGCTGGTGACGGTGGTGCCGCCGGCGCTGGTGCCCAGCGCGCCGTCGCTTCCGGCCACCAGAATGCCGGCGGAAACGGTCGTCGTGCCGGTATAGGTGTTGGCACCCGACAGGGTGATGGTGCCGCCGGTCGTGGTCAGGTTGCCGGCGCCGCTGATGACGCCCGACAGGGTCAGGGTGTTGGCGGTGCTGATGGTGCCGCCGCCGGTGCCCAGGGTGAGGTTGCCGCTGAGGGTGACGGTGGTGCCGGTGACCGTCAGGGTGCCGGTGTCCAGCGTCAGGCCGCCACCGCCCAGGTTGGTGTTGTCGGTGATGCTGAGGGTGCCGCCCGACACCGAGGTGGTGCCCGTGTAGGTGTTGGCGCCGCTAAGGGTCAAGGTGCCGGCGCCGGTCTTGGTCAGGCTGCCGCTGCCGCTGATGACGCCTGACAGGATCAGGGCGTTGGCGTCGCTGACGGTGCCGCCGCTGCTGCCCAAGGTGACGGCGTTGGTCAGGGTGACGGTGGCGCCGGTCACCACCAGCGTGCCGCCGTTCAGGGTCAGGGCGGCGGTGCTGAGGTTGGTGTTGTCGGTGACGCTGAGCGTGCCGGCCGTCACCGAGGTGGTGCCGGTGTAGGTGTTGGTGCCCGACAGGGCCAGCGTGCCCGCGCCCGCCGACGTCAGGTTTTTGGAACCCGAAATGACGCCGGACAGGGTGGCGCTGTTGGTGGCGCTGATGGTGCCGTTGGCGCTGAGGACGATGGCGTTGGCGAGGGTGACGGCGCTGCCCGTCACCTCCAGCGCGCCGCCGTTCAGGATGACGGCGCCGTTGATGGTGGTGCTGCCCAGGTTGGCGGCGTTGGTGACGCTGAGGGTGCCGGCGGACACCATGGTGGCGCCCAGGGCGCCGGTGGAGCTGGTGTAGGTGTTGGTGCCGGACAGGGTCAGCTTGCCGGCGCCGACCTTGGTCAGGCTGATGACATGGCTGAGGTTGCTGCTGACGCCGCCGGTGATGTTGCCGGACAGGGTCAGGGCGTTGGCGTTGCTGATGATGCCGCCGCTGGCGCCGAGCGTGATGTTCTTGGATATCGTGACGTTGCTGCCGGTGACCAGCAGGCCGCCGACGCCGGTGTTGCCCATGTTCAGGGTCAGCGTGCCGGTGGTCAGGTTGGTCTGGTCGGTGATCGACAGCGTGCCGACCTGGATATTCAGGGCGGTGGCCGCGGCGCTGTTGTTGGCCGTCAGCACCAGCGCGCCGTTGCCGAAGTTGTGGGTGAGCGTGAACGCGCCGGCCAGCGCCCCGCCCAGGGTCAGGGTGGCGGTGTCGCCGACGTAGATGCTGCTGGCGGCGCTCAGGGTCACGTTGCCCGACAGCGTCGCGCTGCCGGAGGACAGGTTGATGGCGCCCGAGCTGGACGTGCCGGCGCCGGCGATGGTCAGGGCATCGGCGATGGTGACGCCGTTGTCCAGCTGCAGGGTGGCGCTGCTGGCCACGGTGGTGGAGCCGGTGCTGCTGCCCAGGGCGGCGCTGCTGGCGGCCTCCAGCGTGCCGGCGCTGATGGTGGTGGTTCCGGTGTAGGTGTTGGTGCCCGACAGGGTCAGCGTGCCGGTGCCGGCCTTGGTGATGCCGCCGTTCAGGGCGATGCCGTCCTGGATGACGCCGGAGAAGGTGGTGGAGGTGTTATCCCCGCCCAACGTCAGCGAACCGCCGTTCAGCGTCAGCGTGCCGGCGCCGTTCAATGAGCCCACGGTCTCATCGCTGGCTTGCAGTATCAAGGTGGCGCCCGAAGCGACCGACACGGCGCTGCTGTCGCTGATGGCGCTGCCGCTGGACACCATGATCTCGCCAGCGCTGATGGTGGTGGCGCCGGTGTAGGTGTTGGTGCCCGACAGCTCCAGAGTGCCCGCGCCGGCCTTGGTCAGGCCGCCGGTACCGGTGATGGCGCCGGAAAAGATGGTGTCGTCGGTGCTGGCCTCGTTCACCGTCAGCGTGTTGGTGCTGAGGGTCACGGTGCCGGCGCCGGTCAGCGAGCCGATGGTCTCGTTGGCCGCCAGGGCCAAGGTGGCGCCGGAGGCCACGGTCACGGCGCTGGTGTCGGCGACGGCGCTGCCGCCGCTGAGTGTGACGGTGCCGGCCGAGATCGTCATGGCGCCGGCGAAGGTGTTGGTGCCGGACAGGGTCAGGCCACTGCCGCCGGTGGTGCCGGTGGTCAGCGTCAGCGTCTTGCCGGCGGTGCCCGACACGACGCCCGACAGGGTGGCGGCATTGCCGCTGGCCACTTGGACGGTGGAACTGGCGCTGACGAGGATGTTGTTGGTGATGCTGGCGGCGCCGTTGATCAGCAGGGTGCCGCCGGCCAGGGTGACGCTGCCGCTGCCCAGGCTGCCGGCGCCGGCGATGTTGAGGATGCCGGAGGTGACGGTGGCGTTGGTGTAGGTGTTGCTGGTGCCGCTCAGGATCACCGAGGCGTAGGTGCCGCCGGTGAGCTGCGAGGTGATGTTCAGGCTGCCGTTGCTGACCACGCCCGAGAAGGTCAGGTCCTTGCCGGCGCCCAGTTGGTCATTGATGCTGCGCGTACCGCCACCCAGGTCGACGGTGCCGGTGAACGTCATGCCGAAGCTGCCGGCCAATAACAGATTGCCGTTGATCACCAGGTTGTTGGACAGGGTGTAGGCGGCGGTGGTGCTGCGGATCTTGCCGCTGTTGAAGGTCAGGGTGCCGGTGCCGATGGCATTGGCCGACGAGATGTCGAGGATGCCGCCATCCACCGTGATGCCGCCGGAGAACGACGAGCTGTTGCCCGTGAGCTTGATGGCGTTGCCGGCGGTCGTGCTCTTGGCGTCCAGCGCACCGCTGCCGCTGATGGCGCCGCTCAGGGTGACGGAGCCGCTGGTGTAATCGATGGTGCCGCCGCCGGAATTGACCGTGATGCCGATGGAGCTGGAAATCACCGCCGTGGACTTCAGCGTGCCGCCGTCCAGGGTCAGCGACGCCGTGGAACCCATGGCGCCCAACGCCAACGTGCCGCCGGCCACCGTGGTGGCGCCCGTGTAGGTGTTGGTGCCCGACAGGGTCAGCGTGCCCGCCCCGGTCTTGGTCAGGGCGCTGCCGGTGCCCGAAACCCCGGCGGAAATGGTCAGCGTGTCGCCGCTGCCCACCGAGAGGGTACCGGCGCCGCCCAGCGCCAGGCCGCCGCTGGTGGCGGCGATGGTCAGGCTGCCCGCCGTGGTGGGCGCGTATTTCAGGGTGTCGCCGGCACCCAGCGTGACGCCGGTGGCCAGCGTGATGGTGCCGGTGACGCTGTCGCCGATGACGACGGTGTCCGTCCCCGTCTGGGTGACGGACCGGGCCAATGCCTCGCGCAGGCTGAAGCCGTCGGCGGCGGCACCGCTGGTCTGGTCGCTGGCGGTGGTGACGTAGATGGTGGAACTGGTCACCGTCACGTCGGCGTTGGTGGTGTTGCCGTTGCCGTCGCTCAGGGCATAGCGGATGGTGGCATCGCCATAGGGGGTGGCGTTGCTGTACTGGATGGCGTGGATCAGCGCCGCCACGTCCGCGCTGGTGGCGCTGGCGGTGAGGCTGATGGTCAGCACGCCGCCGGTGTTGGTGAAGGTCAGCGCGTGGCTGTTGACCGTGACCGTGCCGCCGCTGGCGCTGACGCTGTTGTCAAAGCTGAACACGTCGTTGGTGGTGGCGTCGGCGGAGCCGGAGGTCACGCGTTGCACCACCAGGCTGCCGCCGGCCCAGCCGGCCGTGTCGTTCTCCGCGTCGCTGACCGAGGCGGTGGTGCTGGAATCCAGCCGGATGGCGGTGCTGGCGTCCACCCAGGCGGCGGTGTCGCCGGCCAGGTTGGTTATGACCGGCGCGGCGTTGGGGGCGGTGGTGGAGACGCTGACCTTCGTCGCCGTCGCCTGCAGGTTGCCCACGGTGTCCTGGGCCACGACGTACACGTCGTACGCCGTGCTGGTGGTCAGGCCGGTGATGCTGAAGCTGCCGTCGAAGCTGGCGCCCGTCGCGGCCATGTTGCCGGATTTCAGCACGGTGACGGCGGAATAGTTGGCGGCGGCCTTGACCTGGGCCGCCGTGGGCGCCGCGGCGCCGCTGGCCACCACGATGTAATAGAACGTGCCGGCTTGGTCGATGCTGCCGCCCAGCGTGAAGCCGCTGCTGCCGACGTTGGAGGTCGCCGGGCCGACGTCGAACGTGGGGGGGACGTTGTCGACGGTGGCATTGGTGGTGTCGGCGGTGGTCTTGGTGTTGCCGGCGTTGTCGGTGGCGGTGATGGAGACGTTTTTGTTGGTGCCGTCGATGGAACCGGCGACGATGGTGTAGGTCGCGGTCCAGGTGCCGCTGCTGTTGGTGGCCGTCACGGCGCTGCCGCCGCCGAAGGCGCTGAAATCCACCGTCGCGCTGCTGATGGTATCGCTGTTGAGGTCGCCGCCGGTGGTGCTTTTCCAGGTGGCGGTGACGGTATCGCCGATCTTGTAGACGCTACCGGTGCCGGTGGCGCCGCTGATGGAGATATTGGCGTCGGTGACGGTGGGGGCGACGTTGTCGACGGTGGCGTTGGTGGTGTCGGCGGTCGTGGTCGTGCCGCTGCCGTTGGTGGCGCTGACGGAGACGTTCTTGCTGGTGCCGTCGATGCTGCCGGCGACGATGGTGTAGGTGGCGGTCCAGACGCCGCTGCCGTTGTCGGTGGCCGTCACGGCGCTGCCACCGCCGAAGGCGGTGAAGTCCATCGTCACGCCGGTGACGCCGCTGTTGTTATCGCCGCTGGCGCCGTTGTTCCAGGTGGCGGTGACGGTGTCGCCGATCTTGTAGGCGCCACCGGTGCCGCTGGCGCCGCTGATGCTGATCTTGGCGTCCGTGACCGTTGGGCCGGGCGCGGTGATGGTCAGGCTTGCGGTGTCCGTGGCGGTGGAGAAGGCGCTGCTTCCGCCGTTGGTGGCGGTGGTCACCTTGCTGCCGGCCGTGCCGCTGCTGCCGTCCCAGGCGCGGAAGGTGATGGCGGAGCTGATGGTGCCGGTGAAGGTGCCGTTGGTCTTGAAATAGAGGCGGGTATTGGCGTCGGCCGTCAGCAGCAGCGCGGAGGTGGCGCTGACGGTGCCGACGGCGGTCCAACTCGTGCCGCCGTTGGTGGTGTAATACCAGGTGCCGTTGGTGGCGTCCGTCAGGGTGACGGCCAGGCCCGGCGTGGTGCCGCTGTCCGTGTCGCTGAAATTGCTGACGCCGCTGGTGTTGACCAGGCTGGATACCAGGGTGCCGACGGCCCCGCTGGGGTTGCCGGTGCTGGTCGACAGCTCGGAATTGAAGGCTGGCGACTTGCTGGCGTCCAGCACCGGTGCCGCGTTGGCCGGAACACAGAAGGGGCTCGTGGCCTGGAAAGTGGCCAGCGTCTCCGCATAGGCGAATTTGCCGTTATGAGTTACAGCGTTGTTTGGATACGTCAATGATGCGTAGACGAATCCCGTGGTGTTGGGGTCATAGTACGCAACAAGGGTGCCGGTGGTAATGGAACTGCCGTGGGCGTCGGTTGACACACTCACGCTGTAAAGCCGAGTGACTCCGAAATACGCTGCCGTGGTACAGCCCAGGCAATGGTCCAAATTCTCCATACCGGCGACGGTGAACGGCAGTACGGTATCGATGGCTTTGCCGGTGGTGTATTCCAAAACCCAGTCACCGCCCAGCGCCGCCGGGCCGGTGCGGTCTGTGGAGGCGGCGACGTCGATGTCGTTGCCCAGATAGCGGGCGAAATCGTTGACGAACTGCTTGCCCTTGTCGGTCTCGGCGACGGAACAGCCCAGCAGCAGGAAGTCGCCGCCCGTCTTGAGGGAGGCGCCGATGGCCGCCAAATCGGTGGCGCGGCTGGCCAAGTCGCCATCCGTCAGGACATGGTTACCGCCCAGGATGAGGCCGCCGTCGCCGCCCTCGGTCACCAGGATGACGGTGTCCAGGTTCTTGTAGGCGGACAGCGCCTCGGCGATGCCGTGGACGGTGCGCTGGCCTTCGCCCAGCAGGATGACGGGCACGGACGGGTCCATGCCGGCGATCAGGGTCTGATAGTCCGCCACGCTGGTGTCGACGATAACCACCTCATGCACGGCGGTCGTGGTCGTAGCGGGCACGACCGTGGTGGCGGTGCTGGTATCGGCCACCTTGGAGGTATCGGTGGTGGCGGTCTTCGCGGTGTCGGTGGTTTTCGTCGTATCGGGCGTGGCGCCAGCCGTCGCATTGGCCCCCGAATTGGTCGAGGGTGAGGTGCCGTCGGCCGTCGCCTTGGCGCCGGTGTCGGTGGCCGTCGCCGCGGCGGCCTTGGCGGCCGCGTCCAGCAGGGCGGCGCTGGCCGCCGCGTCGTTGTGCGTATCCGCCGTGGCCGTCGTGGCCGTCTTGGTGACCGTCGCCGCCGTGGCGGCGGCGGCGGCGTCGAACATCATGCGGGGCTCAAGGGCCAGGCGCAGGGCGCGCGGGGCGTTCTTGCGGGCCTGGGTCGTTTTCACCGGGGGGCGTGAACCGTCGGGCATGGCGTGTACTCACCAATTGAAATAGGCGGCCTTGGGGGAGCCTATTCGAAAGGCAAGGGCCTCCACACAGAAAACCCATCTATAACTGCAAAAGCTCCCCCATAGCGCTTAAATCACAAGTTCCCACAACCCGCCAGCCAAATCAGAAGCGGCATGTCCTCTCCTGAAGATGACTATCTTTTGTGACTAAATGTGAGAGAGCGCCCTGAGGTGCCTGTAACAGTCCACGTCCCCTAATTAACCCTATTCAAAAGTATGGAGGTTAAGAAGTTCTTACCGTCTAATGAACGTACTTCATGTCTGTTCGGGGTAATCCCCGGACGCGTCTTGATGTGCGGCGCAATATTAACCTGAATTTAATCAACCGTGTCATGGAACGGGTGGCATCCAGGATGCAAATTTGATAGAGACGGGGTGGAGGACGGTGAGTAGGGCGCGGAATACATGCGTAGCGCCCTATCCCAAAGCGATAGCGAAGGGGGTATGGTGTCCGAAAGGGAATCCACGGATGGTGAGGTGGCGGCGCAAGGCGCGGATGGTTCCACGGCGGTCGCCACGCAGGACAGGATGGAACCGCCGAAGTTCCTGCCTTCGCCTGGTTTCGCCACGTGGTTGGATGAGGTCGGGGGTAGCCTGGTGCTGTCCACCTATCAATCGGCCCGGCTGATCTTCCTCTATGCGGCGGAGGGCCGCCTCCATGTCCTGGATCGGGTGGTTGGCACCGCTATGGGCTTGGCCGTTGACCAGCATAAGGTCTGGCTGGGCAATAAGGAGCAGATCTGGAAGTTTGCCAATACCGGGCCCGCCATCGTGAACGGGCAGGCGGTCGACGCTCTTTACATGCCCAGGAAGGGTTATTTCATCGGCCCCTGCGATACCCATGACCTGATCGCCGATGCCGAGTTTAAAGGCGAGCGCTACGAACTCGTGTTCGCCAATACCAATTTCAGCTGCATCGCCGCCCTGGATGATCAGTTCAACTTCCGTCCACTGTGGAAGCCTGATTTCATTTCCAGCGTAGCGGCGGAGGATCGCTGCCACTTGAACGGCATCGGCGCCCGCGACGGCCGGGTGGTGTACGCCACCTTATGCGGTCGTTACGATACCACCTTCGGCTGGCGCGACGCCAAGAATGGCGGCGGCTTCGCCGTTGACGTGGAGACGGGCGAGATCCTGGCTCAAGGCCTATCGATGCCGCATTCGCCCCGCTGGTATCGCGACCGGCTGTGGCTACTGAATTCAGGCGGCGGCCAATTCGGCTATGTCGACGGTGACCGGGGCGGTTTCGTCGCGGTGGCGGAATGCCCGGGTTTCGCCCGTGGCCTGAGCTTCGTGGGCGATTATGCCATCATCGGCCTGTCGCAATTGCGCGCCAACAGCTTCGCTTCGGGCATCGCGTTGAATGCGAAACTCCAGGCTGGGAATATCCAACAGCGGTGCGGCCTGCAGATCGTCGACTTGCGGACGGGCCGTAACGCCCACTGGTTGACGATCAGCGGGCCGGTGACGGAACTGTACGACGTCGCTTTCAACGCCAGCGTCCGCCGGCCCTATTGCCCGGGTTTCCGGGAACCGGAACTGCACCGCCAGCGGGTGCAGCTGCCGGACAACAGTTTTCCTCATCCGTATCGGGGCATGCAGCGGCTCGTTACCCAGGCGCCCGGCACTTCGGAAAAATCTCAAGTATGAAATAGTAGGACTATCCGAAGGGTTATACCGCCAATAGCTGCAATCGGACTATGGACTTGTACTAAAAGTGTAGTTACTTCTATTTGCGCTCGCTCAGAACGAAAAGGGAGGCTGTTGTCATGGAACCATTCGTGGGCGAAATCCGCATTTTCACCTGGAACTGGGCGCCCAAGGGATGGGCGCTGTGCAACGGCGCGCTGATGAACCTGCAGCAGAATATCGCGCTGTATTCCCTTATCGGTGTCTACTATGGCGGCAACGGGACCAGCAATTTCAATTTGCCGGATCTGCGTGGGCGGACGCCGCGGCACCTCAGTCAGCAAATGCCCCAGGTGGGGCTGTCGGGGGGGCCGAAACGGTGACGCTGACAACGGCGAGCTTGCCGACCCACACCCATTCCGTGAACGTGATCAATGGCCCGGCCACGCCTCCGCAAACGGCAAGTCTGGCAAATCATGCCCTGGCCTCGGTCACGAAGGTCGCGACGAACGCCACGATCCCGGTCTACACCCCGCCGACTGTGAACAGCCAGCCGGTGGCGACGGTGACCTTGCCCGCCGATACCCTCGCCACCAGTGGTGCCAGCGCCCCTGTCGCCAACATGCAGCCCTGGGTCGTCGCCAACTACTGCATCGCCCTGCAGGGCATTTTCCCGCCGCGCAACTGACCCCGCCACCGCACTTCGAAAGGGAGGGCACCGATGTCCGAATGCTTCCTGGGCGAAATCCGCATTTTCGCCGGCCCTTACGTGCCAGTCGACTGGGCGGCTTGCGATGGTTCCACGCAAAGCCTCAGTCAGAACCAGGCGCTGTTCGCGCTGATTGGCACGACCTACGGCGGGAACGGCGTTACCAATTTCAGCCTGCCGGACTACCGGGGGCGCACGCCCATCGGTCAAGGGCAAGGCCTCGGCCTGACCAGCCGTGTGTTGGGCCAGAACGGCGGCACGGAAACGGTCACGCTGACACAGGCCAATACACCCGCCCACACCCACGGCTTCAGCGCCAGTACGGCGACCGGTTCCGATCTCAACGCTTCCGGTAACTTGGTCGCCTCCTATACCGCCACCACCAGCATCAAGGGCCTGTACACGTCCGACACCACGGCCACGACGGTACAGTTGGAGACGGGTGTCATAACCTCGGCGCTGGGTTCCGGCGGCGGAACGGTTCCGCATAACAACATGATGCCGTTCATCGCGGTGGGCTACATCATGGCCATTCAGGGCATCTATCCGACCCAGAACTGACCCTCATGCCGACGCCGTCGCATGAGCGATGGCTTTCCCATGACGTTTCCCTTTTGGAAGGAATCTCACCATGGCTGATCCCTTCACCGGTGAAATCCGCGCCTTCGCTTTCTCCTTTCCGCCCGCCAACTGGTCGCAATGCAATGGCCAGCAAGTGCTGATTCAGCAGAACAACACGCTGTACGCCGTCATTGGCAACACTTACGGCGGCGATCTGCAGAACTATTACAATCTGCCCAATATGATGGGGTGCATTCCCATCGCCTACGGTTCAGGTCCTGGCCTGACGCTGCGCGACGCGGGCGAGAAAGGCGGTACGGACACGGTGGCGCTGACCAGTGGCAATTTCCCGCCCCATAATCATTTGGTGAATGTCAAAAACCCGAATACCGGCAACGCGGGATATGTGTCGACCCCGACGGCGACGACCTACCTCAGCCGTCCAAACAACATGCTGCTGTATTCCACCACTGCGGTCACCCAAGGCGGCCCGACGCTGGCGGCGAATACGGTCAGCACTGTCGGCACGGCAGCCATCGCCCCCCGCGCCAACGACCAGCCCTATCTGGTGGTCAACTTCTGCATCTGCCAGTTCGGCGAGTTTCCGTCGCGTCAGTGAGGGACGGGTTTGATGTCTCGCCTGCGTGAAGGGGCGGCGCCCACCATGGATGATGCCGCCCCGGTTCTGCCACCGTTGACCTTGCCCGCGGACATGGCGGCCCAGGGCCTGTCCCTGCGCCGCCAGCGGGAGGGGGATGCCGATTTCGTGCGTGACCTCTACGTCTCCCACCGGTGGGAGGAGATGCAGGCCGCCCCTTGGACGGATGAGGAACGCCTGGCCTTCCTACGGGATCAGGCGCGGCTGCAGGCGGCCCATTACGCCCTGCATTATCACGATGCCGATTTCATGATCGTGGAGAAGGATGGCCGGGCCATCGGCCGCCTCTACCTGTTCCGCCGCAATGCGAAGGACTTGCGTATCGTGGAGATCGGCCTGATGCCGGACTGGCGCGGTCATGGCCTGGGTGGTGCGCTGCTGGGCTGGGTGCAGGATTTGGCCCGTGATGAAGGCTATGCCCAGTGCTCCATCCATGTGGAAGGCAACAATCGCGCCCGGCGGCTATACCAGCGGCTGGGCTTTCAGGATGTGGAGCCCGTGGGCCCTTATTTCCTTATGGCCTGGCAGGCGGCGCCGGCGGCCTGACCGCCGCCGGCCCGCGTGTGTTCAGCTGAAGACAGCCTGGTAGAAATAGGTCCCGTCCTCGTTACGCCCCAGCGGCACCAGGAAGATCTCCAGCGTGCCCAAGGCGGGATGGGTCAAGGGATGGATATGCTGGTTCAGCATCGTGTTGCGATCCGTTCCGTTGAATAATAAAGAGAACGGATCACGGAACCGGCCCGGTGCGGCGCTCTTCTTGCCATGATCAACCTTGCTCAGAATCAGAGTTTCTTGGTAATCCGGATAAGTAACCGTAAACTCCTGGTCGATAAGCGGCAGGAAATTTTGCGCGGTCAGGTCGCCCAGCATGGATTGCCCATCTTCTTAACTTGAGGTTGGGCCATTATAACATGTCGATCATTGCAGGGAATGGAAAAACGCCAGGGCAGCCCATCAGGGTTGCAGGCGGTCCATGAGCACCCGGGCGTAGGTGCCCAGGCGCGCCTCCAGATCCACCGGCACCTCGCAGGTGTAGCGCAGGGTGCGCTCCACCTCCTCGAAATTACGGATGAGGTAACCCCGGCGCTGCACGATCTCGGCCCGCTGCTGCAGCTTGTCCGGATCGGTGGTCTCGGCCGGGATGGCCTGCAGCTCGGTGGTGGCCTTGGACACCAGGTCACCCATGTCGCGCTGGCGGCGCGCCAGATCCTGGATGCGGGTGATGACGCCCCCGCGCTGGCTGTTGATCTCCTCGACGATGCCGGCGAAGACCTTGGGGTAGACGGCGGCCCGCCGCCCCCTGGGCACCTGGTCGGCGAAGCGGGTCAAGGCCTTCTCGCCCTCATCCGCCGGGACCTCGCGCGGGGCGGTGGCCTGCACGACGGCGGCCACCCGCTTGTCGGCGCGCCAGTCCACATGCTCCGGCAGGGGTGGGCCGCCCCAGTAGGTGGCGCCGGTCAGTTGCGGCACCAGGCGCTGGTGGCAGGGCCAGTCGGGAGTGGCTTGACCCACGGGCGGAGGCGGCGCGGCGAGGGCGGCGGTCGCCGCCAGGATGAGGGCGAGGCTCAGCACCAGGCGCATGGACGTACCCTTCCTCATTCGCCGCCGCCGCGCCGGGCCAGCAGGCCGCGGCCGGGATCATAGCCCCAGACCGCCAGGATCATGAACAGCAGCGTGGCCCCCGCCACCACGCCGGCGGACAGCGGCGTCATCTGCCCATACAACGCGAAGCGGATCAGCTCCGTGGCGTGGGTGAAGGGGTTGGCCTGGCAGATCCAGTAGAGCGTCAGGCTGCTTTCCTTCACCCGCCACAGGGGATAAAGGGCGGAGGAGGCGAAGAACATGGGGAAGATGACGAAGTTCATCACCCCGGCGAAGTTCTCCAACTGGCGGATGAAGGACGACAGCACCAGACCGAGGGCGCCCAGCATCAGGCCCGACAGGATCAGGGCCGGCAGCACCGAGAGGTAGCCCAGCGGCGGCGGATCGATCTCCCAGAACCAGGCGATGCCAAGGAAGATGTAGGCCTGCACCACCGACACCACCACGCTGGCCAGCAGCTTGGCCGTCAGCAGGAACCAGCGGGGGAAAGGGCTGATCAGCAGGGTCTTCATGCTGCCCATTTCCCGATCGTAAACCATGGAAAGCGAGCTTTGCATCCCGTTGAACAGCTGGATCATGGCCAGCAAGCCCGGGGCGATATAGACCTCGTACGGGATGTAGGTTTCATAGGGCGGGATGATGGAGACGCCCAGGACGAAGTGGAATCCGGCCGCGAAGATGGCCAGCCACACCAACGGCCGCACCAATGCCGAGAAGAAGCGGCCGCGCTGCTGTGTCCAGCGCAAAGCCTCGCGCTTCACGATGCCGCCCAGGCAGCGGGCATAATGGATCGGGGTCATCTCGCCGCCCCCGTCAGGGTGTCGAAGGCGGCGCGCAGGGTGGCGGCGCCGGCACGGGCGGCCACCTGGGGGACGGGTCCCTGGTCCAGCACCTGGCCTTGGTGCAGCACGATGACCTTGGCGGTGTCGTCGGCCTCATCGATCAGGTGGGTGGCCCACAGCACGGCCATGTCCCGGCTGCGGCACAGGTGGCGGACATGGTCGATCAGGAAGCGGCGGCTTTCGATGTCCAGGCCCACGGTGGGCTCGTCCAGCAGCAGCAGGGCCGGGTCGTGCACCAGGGCGCGGGCCAACTCCACCCGCCGCCGCTGGCCGCCGGACAGCTGGCGCACGCGGGCGTTCCGCCGGTCGGCCAAACCTACGCGCTCCAGCTCCTCCTCGATGCGGGTGCGGGCGCGGGAACCGGCCAGGCCATGCAGGCTGGCGTGATAGGCCAGGTTCTGCCGCACCGTCAGGTCCAGGTCCAGGGTGGGTTGCTGGAACACCACGCCCATGGCGGCCAGGGCGGCGGAAGGTTGGCGGCGGATGTCATGGCCGAAGACGGCGATGCGGCCCTGGCGGCTGTGGTACAGGCGGGTCACCAGGGCGAACAGGGTGGTCTTGCCGGCACCATTCAGGCCCAGCAGCACGGTGAAGTCGCCGGGGTCCAGGCTGAAGCCCACGTCGCGCAAGGCCTGGCGGGGGCCGAAGGCGTGGCTGAGGCCGGAGACGTCAAGCGCCGCCGTGGTGACTTGGGGGGCTGGCGTCACGGCGCCACCACCACGCCCCAGGGCAGGCGGCCCACCGGCACCGACTTCACCACCTTCAGCGCGTCCACGTCGATGACCGACAGGTCGTTGCTGACGCCGTTGGTCGTGTACAACCGCTTGCCGTCGCCGGAGAAGGCCAGGTTCCACACCCGCTGGCCCACCAGTAGGTACTTCTTGACCTGATAGCTGCGGGTGTCGATGACGGCGACGCGGTTGGCGGGGCCCAGGGCCACGAAGGCGGTGTTGCCGTCGGCGGTCAGCTGGATGCCCACCGGCTGGATGGATTCCTTAGGCACCCCCGGAATGTCGAAGTGGATGGTCTGGATGACCTTGCGCTGGACGGCGTCGATGACGCTGACGGTGCCGCCCACCTCGGCCGACACCCACACCAGCGACCCGTCCTTGCTCCACTGCGCCACGCGCGGCCGGCTGCCCACCAGCACGTTGGCCAGCACCTCATGGCTCCGCGTGTCGATGAAATGGGCCATGCTGGTGGTCTCGGACGTGTTCACCAGGATCTCGCCGTCCGGGCTGATGCCCATGCCCTCCGGTTCCACACCCACCGGGATCTCGGTGACGATGCGGCCCGCCGCGATGTCCAGCACCGACACCATGTTGTCGTTCTCGTTGGAGACGTAAAGCGTCTTGCCGTCGGGGCTGAGGGTGAACAGCTCCGGGTCGGGGCCGCTGGGCAGGGTGCGGCTGACCGTGAGGCTGGCCAGGTCCAGCACCTCGATGTGGTCGGCGTCGCTGGTGCAGATGTAGAGCGCCTTGCCGTCCTTGGACAGGGTGATGCCGCGCGGCCGGGCGCCCACCTTGACCGTCTTGATGACGGCCAGGGTGCCGGCGTCCACCACCGTGATGGTGTTGTCCTTCTCATTGGACACCAGCAGCCGCTCCGCCAGAGCCGGTGTGCTGGCCAGCAGGGTGGCCAGCAGTGCTGCGCATTTCACTTTGGATGGCATGTCGTCTCCGGCTGGTCGGGACCCAGCGTGTCCAGTTCCGATGTCTCGTGCAGGAAGCCCGGCTGGGGCGAGACGGACACCAGCGACCGCGCGTCGGCCAGCAGCACCGGCTGCCGTAGTTGCCCGTCCCAGGCGCGGAAGCTGAGCCGTGCGCCCTTGAAGGCGGCCAGTTCGAATTCAGGCTTGCGCAGATAGGCGGTCATGGCCGCCCCGTCCACGCTGCCACCCCGGGTGGCTGCCTCGCCCAGGGCGCGCACGGCCATCCAGGCGCCGTAGTCCCGCTCTGTCATCCAGCGGTTGGCCTGTTTCAGGAAACGGGCCTGCAGCTGGGTGGCGCCCCATTGCTCGAAGGGGCGGGCCCAGGCGGTGGGCACCAGCCCCTGGGTGCCGGCCACGGGCCTGGGGTCGGTGGCGCGATACCCCAGCTCGTCGCCGAAATTGTCGCCCTCATCCGCCACCACCAGCACGTCGTACTTGAGACCTTGGGTGAAGCGTGCCACCTCCGCCCCGATGGCGTAATGGCCGGTGTCGGTGCGGCGGGCGCCCGGGTCGTAGGTCCAGGGCTTGTCCGCCACGATCCTCAGGCGGAACTTGCGCGCCGATTTGCGCAGCGCGTCGGCGTACAGCTTGTCCTCGGGGTTGGGGCCCGCCACCAGCAGGATGTCGCGCCAGTTCTTGATGGTCAGGTACTGCATCAGCGCGTCGGCCAGCATGGCCCGGCTGGGCAGCAGGTGCAACACGTTGCGCCGGCACTGCGCCCCCCGCAGGACGTCGTCGGTGCTGGTGGCGTCCAGCAGGGTGGCATCCTTCGCCTCCGGCAAATCGGCCAGACGCAGCAGCAGGTCGGCGGGCACATCGGTGACGAAGGCGCGATAGCCTTGGCCCGACAGCCTTTTGAAGGCCGCCACCACGGCGTCGGCGTCGGGCTCCAGCGCTTCTTCCAGGTGATAGGCCTGGTGGATGAAGCGGCCGGTGGTGGTGTTGTCCGCCAAGGCCAGCCGCGCGCCCTGCACGCCGTCATCCTCCGGCGGCTGGTCCAGGAAGCTCAAGGGCAGCACCCGTTTCTGCACCAGGGCGAGGTAGGCGATGTTGGCGACCGGATCGGGTTTCGCCTCCGGCTTGGGCGCGGCGGCGGGCGTCTTGGCGTCCGACGCCTTGGCCGGTGGCGCCGCATACGCCACCTGTCCGGCCGCCAGCAGGCCGGACAGGAACACGCCTATGAGATACATGCCTGTCAGGCCATGGCGGCGGTTGGGCATCTCCGCCGTCTCCTTGAGTGTCAGACCAGGGACCGCCGGTCGATAATGGCCCGTGCCATCCGGGGCCGCCATAGGAAATCAGGGCCAAAAATCAGCGTGCTGCCTCATTCTATAGTCGTAGAGGGGCCGGGTTGACAGGGGCGAAGCCGGCGGCCCGATAATGGCTGGTAAAACCAGGAACAAGCCCAGAGACCAGTCTGGGTCCGGCGCCCCGGCCGGGCGCGGAGGATGCCCCCCATGACCATGACACGCCGCCGCCTGCTGGGCCGCTTGGTGGCCACGGGTTTCGCGGCCGGGTTGCGGCCTCTCAAGGCCCATGGCGCCGGCGCGCCGGCCTTGCGGGTGGGCGTGCTGCGTTACGGCACGGTGTCGTGGGAATTGGACGTCATCCGGCGCCATGGGCTGGACACAGCCCATGGCTTGGCCCTCGCCCCCCAGGAATTCGCCACCGGCCAGGCCACGCAGGTGGCGTTGCAGGCGGGGCAGGTGGACACCATCGCCGTCGATTGGCTGTGGGTGGCGCGGCAGCGGGCATCGGGGGCGGACTGGACCTTCATCCCCTTTTCCAATTCCGCCGGCGCGCTGATGGCGCCGGCCCGAGGGCCGGTGGCGACGGTGCCCGATCTGCCCGGCCGCCACCTGGGCGTCGCCGGTGGGCCGCTGGACAAGAACTGGCTGATCCTGCGCGCCTATGCCCAACGCCAGGTCGGCATCGACCTGGACAAGGCGGCGGAGAAGACCTTCGGCGCGCCGCCCCTGCTGGCCAATGCGCTGGCGGCCGGCCGGCTGGACGCCCTGCTGACCTACTGGCCCTTCGCCGCCAAGGGTCAGGCGGCCGGGCAACGCCGCCTGCTGACGGTTGAGGACGCGGTGACCGGGCTGGGCGTCCAGGGCACGCCGCCCATGGTGGGCTATGTCTTCTCCGACCGCTGGGCCAAGGCCAATGGCGCCGTGCTGGAGGGCTTCATCGCCGCCAGCCGCCAGGCGCGCGACCTGCTGGTCAAGGATGAGGTGGAATGGCCCAAGCTGCGCCCCTTGGCCGACGCGGGCAGCGATGCGGAGTTCGACGCCTTGCGCGACTGGTACCGGCGCGGCATTCCCCGCCATTGGGGGCCGGCGGAACAAGAGGCCGCCGCCCAGCTGTACCAGGTGCTGGCCTTGGTGGGCGAACCGGCGCTGGTGGGCGGCGGTGGCGACACGCTGCCGGCTGGCACCTTCTGGCAGGCGGCGCAATCTTGGTAGGTCGGGGCTTGACGACTGGACGCCAGGCCTGGCTGGTGCGCGCCCTGTCCGTCCTGGTCCTGCTGCTGGTGTGGGAGGTGGCGGGGCGGCTGGCGGCCAGCCCCCTGGCGCCCCCGGCCTCCACCGTGCTGGCCACCATGGCGCGGGAGACGGCGTCGGGCGCCTTGCCCCACCATGTCGGCATTACCCTGGCCCGGGTGGCCGTGTCCTTCCTGCTGGCCATGGGGGCGGGCACGGCGCTGGGCCTGGCCATGGGCTGGTGGCGGACGGTGGACCTGTGGCTGGACAGCGCGCTGCTGCTGCTGCTGAACCTGCCGGCCCTGGTGCTGATCGTCCTGCTCTATGTCTGGTTCGGCCTGACGGAGGCGGCGGCCGTCACGGCGGTGGCGCTGAACAAGCTGCCCACCACCGCCGTCATGGTACGCGAGGGTGTGCGCGCCCTGGATGGGGAATTGCTGGAGATGGGACGCGCTTTCCGCTTTGGCCGTGCCGCCACGTTGCGCCACATCGTGCTGCCGCAGCTGCAGCCCTACCTCTTCGCCGCCACGCGGTCGGGTTTGGCGCTGATCTGGAAGATCGTGCTGGTGGTGGAACTGCTAGGCCGCAGCGACGGCGTCGGTTTCCAGATCCAGGTCTATTTCCAGCTGTTCGACGTGGCCCGCATCCTGGCCTACGCCCTGGCCTTCATCCTCATCGTCCAGGTCATCGAATGGGTGGCCCTGCAACCGCTGGAACGGCGGGCCGCGCGGTGGAAGGCGTCATGACCCGGCTGACCGTCGACATCCGCGAAAAACGCCTGTCCGGCCGGCCGGTGCTGGGCGGTCTGGCCTTCAGCGTGGACGCGGGCGAGGTGGTGGCCGTCGTCGGCCCCTCCGGCTGCGGCAAGAGCACCCTGCTGCGCCTGGCGGCCGGGCTGGACCGCGAGGTCGTGGGCACGGTGCGGTGGAGCGGGGAGGGGGCGGGTCCCCGGTTGGGTGTCGTCTTCCAGCAGCCGCGCCTGCTGCCCTGGCGCACCGTGCGGCAGAACCTGGCCCTGGCCGGCGCCGATGGGGCGGAGGGCGAACGCCTGCTGGAGCGGCTGGGCCTGGCCGCCAAGGCGGACGTCTGGGCGGCGCAGCTGTCCCTGGGCATGGCGCGGCGCCTGGCGCTGGCCCGCGCCCTGGCGGTGGATGCCCAGGCCCTGCTGCTGGACGAGCCCTTCGCCTCCCTGGACGAAGGCAACCAGCGTCTGGCCCGCGCCGTTCTGGCGGAATACCTCCTGCGCCGGCCGGTGCCCACCCTGCTGGTGACCCACGACCTGGCGGAGGCGGTGGCCCTGGCCCACCGGGTGCTGGTCCTGTCCCCCGGTCCCGCCCGCCTGCTGTTCGACCAGGCGGTGCCGTCCGGGGTCCGCGCCGATCCCACCCTGGCGGCGGCGACCGTGGCGGTTCTGCGCGACTTGGCCCGTTAGATCCCGCCCATGCTGGAAAGCAATTCGCCGAGCTGCTCCAGCTGCTCCGGCAATGCGGCCGCCGAGCCCTGCAGCGCTTCCTCAAGCGCCTCTTTGGATGGATAGGCTTCGTGGAAAGTCAGCAGCGTCTTCCCGCCCAGGTCCTTGAAGGTCACGGTCGTGACCGCGCCCTCGTCACCCTCGTCGTTGGTCCAGACGATGCGGTCGTTCGGCACCACCTCGAGATACTTGCCGTGGAAGGCCATGGTGTCCGAACCGCCGGCGGCGAATTCCAGCCGATACTTTCCGCCGGTACGGACATCCATTTCGCATGAGACGAGTGAAATGCCGGAGACTGATTTCGGCACCCACCAGCGCTGGAACAGCGCCGGCTGGCTCCACGCCTTGAAGACCATGCTCGGTGGCGCGTCGAATGTCCGCGTCACGACGAGTTCGCGATCGCCCCTGCGCTCGACGGACGTGGGATTCCGCACACCACCTGCACTGTCAACGTGCTGAGTCATCGCTTTCCTCCCGTTTCATTTCACTGATGATGTCGTCCAAGGCATCGAAGCGGGCCTCGAAGAGCTTGCGATGCGCCTCGATCCACTCGGCCTCCGCCGTGAGGCCCCGCTTCCCCAGCGCGCAGGTCCTCACCCGTCCGACCTTCCGCGTGATGACCAGCCCCGCCCGCTCCAGAACCTGGATGTGCTTCTTCATGCCGGTCAGCGTCATCCGGAACTGATCGGCGAGACTGGTGATCGACGCGTCCCCGCAGCCAAGCTGATCGATGATCCCGCGGCGGGTCGCATCGGACAGCGCCGCGAATGAGAGGTCGAGGGGGGGATTTAAATACTGAACCATATGGTTCAGTGTACGGCCGGCGCACAGCATACGCAAGCGTTCCGAACCTCATCGCCTGAACGATCATTCACCCGTGGAGCCGGCTGCCGACGCGGCTGGTCCTAGCCCGCCTTCTTGGCGCGGCGGCGCGCCGGGTTCTGCGCTTTTGGCCGGGCGGTGGAGGCCCGCACCACCAAGTCATGCGATACCAGCCGGTGGGGCACGGTGGCGTCGCCGCGCGGGCGTTCCATGAGGCGGGAGATCAGCAAATCCGCCGCCTCCTCCCCCAGCTTGCGCATGGGCTGGCGCACGGTCGTCAAGGGCGGCCAGGTCATGCTGGCGATGGGGCAATCGTCGAAGCCGGCCACTGACAGGTCGTCGGGCAAACTCAGGCCCCGCGCCTGGGCCACGACGATGACGGCGGCCGCCATCTCGTCATTGCAGGCGAAGATGGCGGTGGGCGGCTCCGGCAAACTCAGCAGCCGCTCGGCGCAGGGCAGGGCGGAGGGGAAGGTGAAGGCGCCGTGCTCGATCAGGGCCGGGTCCTCGGCGATGCCCAGCTCCGCCAGCGCGTCGCGATAACCCAGGTGGCGGCGGTCGGTGGCGCCGTGGTTGGCGGGTCCCTTGATCAGGCCGATGCGGCGATGGCCCAGCGACAGCAGATGGCGGGTCAGGGCGGCCGCCGCCTGCCGTTCATCGATCCAGACGGAGGAGAAGGTGTCGCCCCCGCTTTCCGCCGTCACCCGTACCAAGGGTATGCCGCTTTCCGTCAGAACGGACAGCACGCGCGGCTCATCGGTGATGGGGGCGGTCAGCACCACGCCGTCGGGGCGCAGCCAGTCCAGCACGGCGCGCACCCGCCGCTCCACATCCTGCCCGCGATAGTCGATCTCCTCGATCAGCAGGTGGTAGCCGCGCGCGCGGCAGCGGTTCAGCAATCCCACCTGGATTTCCATGGTGTAGGGGCCGGCGGGATCGCCGTAAAGGTGACCCAGCAGATAGGATCGTTTGCCGGCCAGCGTGCGCGCCGACATGTTGGGGTGGTAGCCCAGGTCATGGATGGCCTTCATCACCTTGTCCAAGGTGGCACGGTTGACGTAAGGCTCGCCGTTCAGCACACGCGACACGGTCTTGATGGAAACCCCGGATTTGCGGGCGACGTCGATGATCGTCGGTTTCCGGGCGTCATTCCCCATGTGGCATCGCTCCCCTCGGCACCAGCTGTCACTACCCCTGTAATGGCACAAAAAGAAAGGGCGGCACGATTGCAATCATGCCGCCCGGAGTGGGCGCATAGTCCCCGGGGAGAGGGTATGCGCGAAGAAGGGAGATCAAGAAGAAGGCCCGAGGGAACGACCAAACCCGGCCGCCCCCCGGTATCAGGGGCCCTTCGGAACGCAGGTACTGACAGGACCCCTGATTTCTGCGGGATCCGGCCCGGCGTCGCCGCCGAACCGCCCCCCACAGGCGATGGGCATCAGCCGCCGAACTTGAACCGGCCGCCCAGCATGAAGCGGCGACCCGCGTTCACGTAGGTGAAGGGCTGGTTCTTGAACTGCAGGTAGGTCTCCTGAAACTCATCGGTCAGGTTGATGGCCTCGAAGGTGATGCCGAACTCAGGCGTGAACTGATAGGCGATCTGGGCGTCCAGCTGGCCGTAGGGCCGGCTGAACACGCCGTAGGTCACCGACTTGTTGGTGGTGGCGTCCAGGATGGCGAAGGTGGAGCCGATGGCGTCGCCGTTCACGGCGCTGGACCGCCAGCTGTAGGACAGGCGGGCTTCCAGGCCGCCCTTCTGATAGTAGGTCTGCGCCGTCAGGGCGTGCAGCGACACGCCGGGGATGGGCAGGTCCTGGGCGAAGTCGGTGTGGGTGGACGAGGTGGACAGCGAGTAGGTGTAGTTGGCGTTGAAGCCCACCCCGAAGTCGAAGGCGTACTGCGCCCCGATTTCGAAGCCCTTGATGCTGCCGCCGGCGCCGTTGCTGGGGGCGGTGAAGCCGGCGGTGCTGCCGCCGAAATCGTCCATAACGGTGATGGAGGTGGTCTGCGTCTGGATGAAGGTGTCGATGGACTTGTAGAAGCCGCCGAACGTCAGGGCGCCCTGTTCACCGAAATACCATTCGTAGCCGATGTCGATCTGCGTGGCGCGGAAGGGGTCCAGGTTGGGATTGCCGCCGCTGCCGCCCACGAAGGCGAAGCCCTGCTTGCCGGCCGTGTTGGTCTCACGGGTGAAGTTGTACTGCGCGCCGGTGCCCAGCTGGTAAGGGCTGGGCGGCGACATGACGCGGGCGGCGGAGAAGCGGACCTTCTGGTCCGGCGCCACGTCCAGCACCAGGTTCATGCTGGGCAGGACATCGGTGTAATGCCGTTCCGCCGTGATGACGTCGGGGTTGGTGATGGCGTTGGAGCCATCCCAGGATTTGTCGGAGATGTAGATGGGATTGGCGGGTAGGGCGCCGGCCGTCACCTTCTGCACCGTGTCGACGATGCGGGCGCCGATGTTCAGGTGGAAGCGGTCCTCCTTGCCGCCCATGTCGGCCATGGCGTAGCCGGAGACGCGCTGGCTTTCGATGACGAAGGAGTTGATGGGGTCGCGCACCATCTTGCCCGGGAACTGCGGGAAGTTGCCCTGCAGCCACTGCACCGGGTTCTGCATCTGGGACAGGTTCTGCACCAGGATGCTGCTGCCCGCGTTGCCGGTGGGGAAGAAGTTGGTGACCAACTGCGCCCGGTTGGGGGCCGACAGCGCCGTCTGGGCGGGAATGACCGGCGGTGTCTGCGAGACGGCGCCGGTGGCGCCCACGAAGTTGCCGCCGGCGGAGGCGCCGGTGGCGGCGTTGGTCATGCCCTCGTTCAGGATGGCCGGGTCCATATAGTACCCATAGGTGCCATAGCAGGTGCCGTTGCTGCAGTAGCCGGTCTGGCCGGCCGAGGACTTGTCCAGCTCATAGTGGGACAGGCTGTAATTGATCTTGTCGTCGGTGTAGCGCACGCCGGCGGTGAAGGTGGTCTTGATCGCCTTGATGAAATCGGCGTCGTACTCGCCATCGGCATGGCCGGACCACAAATCGTCCTTGGAGTGGATGTTCCACGCCCAGGCCGACTTGAAGACGGCGTTGTTGGGGTTGCTGATCAGGTCGGCGTAGGGCGCGTTGTACGATACCGACGGCAGGGTGCCGTTGTTGACGTAGTTGAAGGAATAGGCCGGGCCGTGGCTGATGGGGCTGCTGCCGCCGGGTGCCGAGGGGTTCAGCGGGGCGTTGCAATAGCCGTTGGGGCTGGTGGCGCAGGGCTGGGCGGCGTTGTACTGCGAATACTCGATGTCCTGCTGCGCGCTGTCGGAATTGTATTCCGAGGTGGCGTAGGCGACCTTGAACTTGGCGCGGAACGGCCCGCCATTGTCCCACTTGCCGCCGAAGTGGAAGTTGTCCGCCGTGAGGTGGACGTTCTGCACGTTGCTGTCGCCTTCAGCGCCCAGGGCGCGGATGGTGGCGGACTTGATGACGCCGTTGCTGTCGATGCTGTAGGGCTGGCTGGGGTCGATGCCCAAGCCCAGGCCGTTGGAATTGAACCACAGCTTATTCGACGCTTCCTGGGTCAGGATGTCGTAGGTGGAATGCAGCCAGTCGGCGTTCAGGGTCAGGCTGTCGGTGACGGCGTAGTCGATACCCAGCTGGCCGCTGATGCGGGTGCGGTCGGTGTCGCGATCGGTGAAGTACAGGAGTTCGGGCGAGATGTACTTCTGCGGGATGGTCGCCATGGGGTTGGATGAGGTGCCGGCCGCCGGCTCGATGGCCCAGCCGCTGCGGTTCTGGCCCTGCATCATGTCGGTGTGGGTGTCGGTCTCGGAGTAGGAGAACGCCGCCGTGACGCCGATCTTGTTGTTGAAATTGTAGGTGCCGACGATGGCGCCGATGGGGGTCCAGTCTTCCATGCGGGCGTGCTCGCCCGTGGTCATGCGGAAGTTGCCGCCCACGGTCCAGCCCTGCGGGGTGTCCAGGGCCGAGCGGGTCTTCAGGTTGATGATGCCGCCCATGCCGCCTTCGACCAGGCTGGCCTGGGGCGACTTGTAGACGTCCACGCCGGCGATCAGGTCGGATGGGATGGCTTCCAAGGAGTTGGTGGCGGTGTTGCCGCCGCCGCCCGAGCCTTCACCGGTGGCGTAGGCCTCCAGGCCCGACAGGAAGGGCTCGTCGTTCAGCACCGTGACGTTCTGGCTCAGGCCGCGGATGCGCACGCGGGTGCCTTGGCCGTTGTCGCGGTCGATCTGCACGCCCGACAGGCGCTGCAGCGATTCCGCGATGTCCTGGTCGGGCATCTTGCCCATGTCTTCGGCCGTGACGGACTCGATGATCAGGTTCGATTGGCGCTTGTTTTCCAGCGCGTCGGCCAGCGACTTGCGGAAGCCGGTGACGATGATCTCCTGCACGCCGCCGTTCTGGTCGGCGGGCGTGGCGGCCTGCGGGTCGGGGGCCGCCGGCTGTGTGCTTTGGGCGAAAGCGGCGGGCGCGGCCAGGGTGGCGGCCAAGGCGGCGCAAGAGGCGGCGCCCATCAACAGCCGCCGCAACGTCTTCAACTCTCCGTACATGCGAGTTCCCTCCCTGCGGGATAATCGTGGGTGCGCGGGCCCGGCCGCTGGCCCAGCCCCTTCGCGCAACCCATGGTTTAGGGTGCGCGCCAGGGAACGGCGCAGCGCTGCTGTCCGGTCGCGACGGATTTACCTGATACTGGAATAAGGGCATGCCGATCTGACAGTCGGCCGCGCCCTTTCCCTCCCGTTACCGGGAAGGTCAACCAGTGCTAACTGTAGTGAGTGTGTCCATGACAGGGTTGGCGGATTTCTTGCGCGCTCATGTCTCTATCCTCCCGAGATATATTTGTTTCTTACTTAGGCTTAGGCTCAGCCTTACCGGCATTCGGCGGGATGTTCTTGATAAAATCTCCCCGTCATGTCGCCTGCCGCTAGACCACAGGCGACATCCGGAGGCCTGCCGGATGTCAGTCCTGTTATTAATAGTTGCGTTGACAGCGTTGTCAAATCATTTCTATTTTTTGCTTTTCTTAATGTTTATGTCCCCCAACACATAAAGTGGCCATCCAACGCACCAAATGGCCAAACTTCCATCACATAAAGTGGCCAACCGTTGAAATTGCTGGGGAATTTCCGGCCGTGCGGGGAGGGTGCGGGGATAATTTATGCGCGGCCCTCGGCGTGTCAGGGCGACTGGGGCGTCTGCCGGTGCCGCCATCTTCCAACTGTTGGTTGTGACATGGGGCCCAGGCGCCGGAGCCCGGGGGCTCGCCGCCGCTGCTCGGGGTCTCAATGGTCTATCGCCAACTCAAGGGGAAGCCAAAGGAGGCCGTTCCACTTTAGATCCGATAAGTAGTTTTACAGGGCGGCGATGTCCGCCTGGGTGTTGTTGAAGCAGTCGGTGACCCAGGAGCGGAAGGCGAGGGCGCTGGCGCTCAGGGCCGTGCCGGCCAGCCACACCAGGTAATAGCCGTAGATGTCCTCCGCCTGGATGTCGAACAGGCGCACCAGGCGCCCCCGGCGGATCTCCTCCTGCACCATCAGGCTGCCGGCCAGCGCCACGCCCTGGCCGCTGCTGGCCACCTCGATCAGCATGGAGCTGTCGGACAGGGTCAGCCCCGCCGTCGGTTCCTGCAGGCGCAGGCCGGCCACGCGCAGCCAGGCCGACCAGCTCTGCCAGCCGTGGCGCAGGATGGTGCAGCGCGCCAGGTCCTCCGGCGTCTCTATGCCCAGGCGGTCGCGATACTCGGGGGAGCAGACGGGGAACAGCACCTCGCCCCCCAGGCGCTGGCTGACGGAATTGGGCCAGTCGCCAGCGCCGTAGCGGATGGCCAGGTCGATGCCCGGCACCAGGAACTCCTCCAGGTCGGCGGTGGAGCGGATTTCCACCGACACCTGGGGCATGATCTGGGTGAAGCCGCGCAGCCGAGGCAGCAGCCAGCGCGTGGCCAGGGCCGGATGGATGCTGACGACCAGCCGGCCGCCATTGACGTGACGGCGGTTGGGAAAGGCGCGCTCCAGGATCGCCAAGGCCTGGCGCACATGGGCGATGATGGTAACGGCCTCACGGGTCGGGGCCATGCCGCGGCCGACCCGGCGGAACAGCGGGATGCCCAGCCGCTCCTCCAATTCCCGGATGCGGTGGCTGATGGCGCCGTGCGTCAGGCCCAGCTCATCCGCCGCCGCGGAATAGCTGCCGTGGGTGGCGGCGGAGTCCAGGGCCCGCAAGGTCTGGATGGACGGAAGAGTCTGCATCGGCGCGGCCCCAGCCTCATATTGTGAGAACTATTCACATATAGGGTCAGATCATATCGTTTGTCATCACGCGACATTTCCTTAACCGTAGGGCTAACAAATGGGGAGCACGGGGAATGAACGGTGCTTTCATAAACGGGAAGGCAGTTGGGTCCTGTGCTGGCAAGGTTCGCACAGCGCTCCGATCGGGCTGGTACATGGTAATCCTGCTCACAGCAGGGCAGGTCGTCTCTTACATTGATCGCTTTTTGCCCAGCCTGCTGATCGCCCCGATCAAGACCGATCTGGGGTTGAGCGATTTCCAGGTGGGGTTGCTGCTGGGGCCGGCGTTCGGCGTGTTCTACGTGCTCATGGGCCTGCCCATGGGCTGGATGGCGGACCGGTTCAGCCGGCGCCGCATCCTGGCCGCCGGCATCACCATCTGGTGCGGCATGACGGCCGCCGCCAGCCTGGCCCAGGGTTTCCCGGCCCTGTTCGCCGCCCGCCTGGGCGTGGGGCTGGGGGAGGCCGCGATCGCCCCGTGCGCCGTGTCGCTGGTCAGCGACCGGTTTCCCCGCCAGCGGCGGGCCCGGGCGCTCAGCGTCTTCATGTCGGGCACCTTCCTGGGGGCGGGCGTCGCCTTCCTGCTGGGCGGCCCCCTGGTCCATGCCATCGCCGGCCTGCCGGTGATGACCGTGCCCTTGCTGGGCGAGTTGCGCGCCTGGCAGCTGAGTTTCCTGATCGTCGGCCTGCCGGGCCTGGCGCTGGCCCTGCTGATGTTCACCTTCGCCGAGCCTGAGCGCCAGGACCGGGCGGTGGACGCCGACAGCGGCCTGCAAGGCGGGCAGGCGTCCATCGCCCAGGCGCTGCGCTTCATCCTGAAGCGGTGGCGCACCTTCGGGGTGCTGTTCGTCGGCTCGGCCGCCTGCGTCACCATGGGGTCGCTGGCGTTCTGGAACGCCACCCTGTTCCAGCGCAGTTTCGGCTGGAACGTCCGGGACATGGGCATCGCCACCGGCATCCTGTTCCTGACCGGCGGCCCCCTGGGCACCGGCCTGGGGATCTGGCTGACCAACCGCTGGATCCGCCTGGGGCGCAAGGACGCGACGCTGCGCGCCCTGCTGGTGGGGTTGCTGATCGCGGTTCCGGGTTTCGCCGCCTATCCCATGATGCCATCGGCCCCGTTGGCCATCGCCGCCCTGTTCTTCGCCTTCGTCGGCCAAGCCATGGCTGCCGCCGCGGGCCCGGCGTCCCTGACCCTGATCGCCCCCGGGCAGATCAAGTCGCAGGCCACCGCCGTCTACTACCTGGTGATCAGCATTTCCGGCCAGCTGATCGGCCCGCCGCCGGTGGGGTGGATGACCGACCTGTTCGGCGACCCGGCTCGGCTGGGCTGGGCCATGAGCATCGAGGCCCTGGTGATCGGTGTGACGGCGCTGACCGTCCTGTCCCTGGGCATGCCCGCCTACCGCGCCGGTGTGGTGGCGGTGGAAAAGATGATCGCGAAGGGGGATTGAGCATGACCGAGGGCGGGGCGCCCCTGCTGGGGACCATCCGGGCCGTCACCCATGTGGTGCCGGACCTGGCGGTGATCCGGGCGGCCTACGGTTCCGTGCTGGGTTACCAGCCGGTGGATGAGGGCATCCTGCCGGCGGACACGGCGGCGGCGTGGGGGGCGCCGGCCATGGCGGGGCGGCGCTACCTGACCCTGGCCCCGGCCTGTGGCACGCCGGCCTGGCTGCGCTTCGTGGAAAGTCCGGCGGCGGCCGGCTGGCAGGCGCTGACCACCCACGGCTGGAATGCCACGGAGATCGTGGTCCAGGATGTGGACGCGCTGGCCGCCCGGCTGGAGGGATCGGCGTTCCGCGTCATCGGCCCGCCCAAGAGCCTGCAGCGTTTCCCCATGATCCGCGCCATGCAGGTCCTGGGGCCGGCGGGGGAGTGCCTGTACCTCACCCAGGTGGGCCCGGGCAGCGGACTGGATCTGGCGCAGGCCGCCGCCTTCGTCGGCCATGTCTTCATCGTGGTCGCCGGCGGGCCTGACCTGGGCGCGCTGTTCGCCACCTACGCCGGCTTCGCCAACGCCATCGATCCGCCGGTGTCGACGCGGGTGCAGGTGATTTCCTGGGCCAACGGCCTGCCGCCGGAGACGGAGCATGCCCACGGCCTGGTCAAGCTGCCGCGCGGCACCCTGATCGAACTGGACGCTTATCCGGCCGTGACCCAGCCGCGGGAAGCCGCCCCCGGCGAGCTGCCGCCCGGCATGGCGATGGTCAGTTTCAGCGTGGATGACCCGCGCGTCTTCGCTGGCCTGCGGACCCACGCGGCGCTGTTGCCCGGCGGTGGCACCAGCGCCTGTCTCCAAGGTGCCGCCGGCGAATGGATCGAGTTCGTCGGTCCACCGTGACCGACGCCGAGAGCAAGCAAAAAGCCAATAAAGACATGGAGGCAGTATCATGGCTTTGGCCATTGAGGACAGGGCTGCTCTGGATTTCGTGCTGAGCCTGCGGCGGCATTGGGCCGGAACGGTCTATCCCCGCCTGCGGGCCGACTTCGATGCCGCGGCGCCATCGCCGGTGCCGGTGAACGACCCCGAAAGCCTGGCGCCGCTGGTGCATGGGCTGGCCACCTACCCGTGGTTCTCTTGGTTGGAGCGCGGGTCGCAGAAGATGCTGTGGCGGGCGGTATCCGACGCGGTGGTCCGCCAGGGCGCGTTGCCGCCGGGGCCCGACGGGCCGGCCACGGTGGAGGTGGATCCCGACCTGGTGCTGCCGGACTGGTACACCGACTGGGACATCCACGTGCAGCCGGGCGGGGTGTGGTCGCACGACCTGGCCGGCCGGGTCTATGAACTGGGTGCCCGGCTGGTGATGCTGGGGGAGAATGACGACTACGCCTTCCACCGCCTGTTCGTGGAAACCGCGCTGCCCAAGCGGTCCTATCGCCGCATGGTCGATCTCGGCTGCGGCTTCGGCAAGTCCGCCTGGCCGCTGAAGCAGGCGTATCCGGAGGCCGAGGTCATCGGCGTGGACCTGGCGCTGCCCTGCGTGGACCTGGCCGCCCGCCGGGCCAGCGAGCGCAAGCTGGCCGTCCGCTTCCGTCAGGCCGACGCGGTGGCCACCGGGCTGGAGGGGGGAGCGCCGACCTCGTCACCTCCACCATGTTCGTGCATGAGGTGCCGGTCGACGTGCTGCCGGCGGTATTCACGGAGGCGTCGCGCCTGCTGGCCCCCGGCGGCGTGCTGCGCTTCCTGGATTTCCAGCGTACCGGCGACGGCCTGCGCGACCTGGCCATGGTGGAACACGGCGCCCGTAACAACGAGCCCTTCCTGCCGCCCATGATCGCCGCCGACCTACCGGCCATGGCCGCCGCCGCCGGCCTGGTGAACGCCCGCTGGGTGGCCTTCGACGAACGGGGGGCCGGCCGCCTGCCCGACCTGTCCTGGCCCACCCGTGCCGAGTGGCATTTCCCCTGGGCCGTGCTGGAAGCGGAGAAGCCGCAATGACCGACCGAAGCTATCCCCCCTTGCCGCCCATGGCGCCCGACGCGGAACGCCTGACCGGTCTGGTGTTCGAACTGGCGTCCCAGCTGCACATCGAGCGCACGCGGCGCCTGGCCCTGGAAACGGTGCTGGCCCGGGTGGGCGTCATCGCCCCGGGCCAGGCGGACGCCCTGGCCGAGGACGCCGCCGTGCTGGCCCGGTCGCGGGCCGAGCTGGAGGTGTCCATGCGCAAGCTGATGCGGATCTTGAGCGAAAGCGACGACCCCAAAGCACCGTTGCGGGGCGAAGTCCCGGCCCCCCGTTGATTTCATTGCAGTTAGGAGCCTGAATCTTGGCGCGTTCCTGGATCGAATTCATTCAAGCCCAATACATTCCCTGGCAACCCCACACCCTGTGGGGCCTGCGTGACGGCGTCGAGGCCAAGGTCCTGAGCCATGACGACGCCACGGGTGCCGTCAGCATGCTGGTCCGGTATCCCGCCGGCTTCACCGCCCCGGCGTCCCGCCTCGTGGTGGACGAGGAGTTCCTGGTCCTGGATGGCACGCTGACGATGGCCGGCCAGGAGTACGGCCACCTGGCCTACGCCCACCTGCCCGCCGGGTATGAGCGGGGTGAACTGGCCAGCCCCGGCGGCGCCGTGGTCCTGACCTTCCTGTCGGCGGCGCCTGACCAGGCGGTCCCGGTCACCGACTACGATCCCGCCCGCCTGGTGGTGCGGCTGGACGGCTACCAGGTGCCTTACACCGGCAACTTCCATCCGGAGTTCCCGCCGGGCGCGGGGCGCAAGATGCTCTACAAGGACCCGGTCACCGGCGACGTCTCCTGGTTGCTGGGCACCCTGCCGGTGCGCTGGGCCGAACGGTCGGAGGTTCACCCCACCGTCGAGGAGATGTACCTGCTGAGCGGCGAGGTGCACGGCAACCGCGGCGTCATGCGGCCCGGCGCCTATTTCTGGCGGCCGCCGGAGGCGCCGCACGGCCCTTACGGCACCCTGACAGGCAACCTTTACTTCTTCCGCACCAAGGGCGGCCCGCTGACGACGAACTACGTCCAGGCGGAACGGCCCTTCCAATGGTGGCCGGCCTACGACCCGGTGTTGCCCCCGGATATGGAGGCCTACCGCGGCGAAATGCCGGCCAACCCAACAGCCTGGTGAGAGCGAGGGCGGGCACGCCCCTCACCTTCAAATCAAAAGAACGGGAGCATTCATGATGACGGGTAAAATTCGGGGAGTTTCCATCCTTGCCTTGCTGGGCGCGCTGGCGGCCATGCCGGCCCTGGCGCAATCGGCTGGCCCTTCCACGGCCCAGCCGGTGGCGCCGCAGGCGGCCGATGCCAGCCAGCTTGAGGAAATCATCGTGACGGCCCAGCGCCGTCAGCAGAACCTGCAGGACGTGCCGCTGGCCGTGTCGTCGCTGGGGGCGGCGGATCTGCAGGACCGGCAGATCCGCGACACCATCGACCTGATCCAGCACATCCCCAACCTGATCGGCAACAACAACGTCGGCCTGGGCAGTTCCAACACCTATTACATCCGCGGCATTGGCAACACGGAATCCATCGCCACGCAGGACGTGCCGGTGGGCACCTATGTCGACGACGTCTACATCTCGCGCCAGAACGCCAACAACTTCGGTCTGTTCGATGTGGAACGCATCGAGGTGCTGCGCGGTCCCCAGGGCACGCTGTTCGGTCGCAACACCACCGGCGGCGCCATCAACGTCATCATGAAGAAGCCCTCGGCCACCGCCGGCGGTTACCTGGAGGCCGGCGCCGGCCGCTTCGGTGAGACCGACATCCGGGCCAGCATGGACGCGCCCCTGTCGGACAAGGTGCTGACCAAGGTCAGCATGTACCGCGACCGCAGCGACGGCTACGTCCGGCAGGTCAACACCGGCGACAAGCTGAACGGCACGGACTCCTACGGTGTGCGGGGTGCCGTCCGCCTGTTGCCGACGGACCGGGTGACCATCGACCTGGCCGGCGACTACGTCGATGAGAACGAGGCCAATCTGATCAACCGGGTCGATCCGGCGACGGGCGACCGCATCGCCACCATCGGCATCACCCAGGGCGCGCTGGCCAAATACTTCACCGGCACCAAGGCCAACAACGAGGTCGGCAACTCCACCAAGAGCTGGTCGCTGAGTTCCAACGCCGCCTGGGAACTGGACGACCTGACGCTGAACTCCATCACCGGCTTCCGCCAGACCACCCAGCGCTACTTCATCGACTCCAACCCGGCGGCGCCCAATCCCGTCGCCACCGGCGTGTCCCCCATCCTGAACTACAGCCTGCACCAGCAGTGGTCGCAGGAGTTCAAGGCCAATGGCCAAGCGCTCGACAACCGCCTGAACTATACCGTCGGCTTCTATTACCTGCATGAGAACAACTGGACCGACCTGGGTACGGGGGTCGGCACGGCCTCCGGCTTCACGGTCAGTGGCGACCGCACCATCAAGAACACGCTGGACTCCTACGCCACCTACGCCCAGGGCGACTACAAGCTGACCGACGCGCTGACCGCCACCGTCGGCGTCCGCCTGTCGAAGGAGGAGAAGCAGCTGAAGGTCGCGACCAACGCCGGGGGCAAGGGGCCGCTGTTCAGCACCGCCCTGATCGAGGCCGCCGGCATCCCGACCGACCTGGAAAACGAGTTCGTGACGCCCCGGTTCGCCCTGTCCTACCAGATCGACCCCAGCGTCATGATCTACGCCTCCGCCACGCGGGGTGAGAAGTCGGGCGGCTGGAACGGCCGCGCCCTGGCCAACAACCTGTTCCTGGCCTTCAAGCCGGAAAAGGTGTGGTCGGAGGAGGTGGGCATGCGCGGCGATTTCCTGGACCACACGCTGCGCCTGAACGCCACCGCCTTCTACAGCGAGGCGGAGGACGTGCAGATCTCCGCGGCCTACACCGTCAACGGCCAGCGCATCTTCACCACCACCAACCCGGCCGGCCTGCGCAACTACGGCGGTGAGCTGGAGGCGGAGTGGGTGCCCATCCGGGGCCTGACCTTCAGCGGCTCCATCGGTGTGCAGCACGCCCGCTACATCGATATCTCCAGCGATGTCCAGGCGCAGATGGCGGCCTGCCAGGCGGCGCTGGCATCCAACAACAGCTCCGGCATCTCCAACAACTGCAACCGGGGCTTCGTCGACTTCAAGGGCCGTATCGCCCGTCCGGTGCGCGCGCCGGACTTCACCGGCCTGGTGACGGCGACCTACCAGATCGACACCGAGGCCGGCATCTTCCGGCCCACCGTCGGCTTCGACTACAACAACGGTTACGCCATCGGCAACGCCGGCAACACCGACAGCACGGACGGCGCCTGGACCGATCCGCAGGTGCTGTGGAACCTGAACCTGGCTTACGAACCGGCGAAGGTGCCGAACCTTACCCTGTCGGTCGGCTGCAAGAACTGCACTGGACCGGACCTACAAGGTCTCCTTCCTGTCGGCGACCTCCATCTACCTGAACCCGCCCATGACCTGGGATGTGCGGGCGCACTACAAGTTCTGATCCCGGTTTTCGACACCTTCGGGCGGCCCCGCATCAGCGGGGCCGTTCCCATTTCAGCATCCGGGATGGCCCATCCGGTTTGCCCAAAGGAAAAACCCCGCGCGGGATGATCTCCCACGCGGGGCTTTTTTGCGTTGAAAAGGATCAGCGCGGCGTGGCGCCGACCACCTCCGACCCGGTGGCGAACCAGGCGTTGTCCTGGTCTTTCAGCCAGCGCAGCAGACCGTCGAAGGCGTCGATGCGGTAGGGCAGGCCCAGAATGTAGGGCGTCACCTGCAGCGGCAGCAGGCGCCGGCCGTAAGTGCGGGCTTCCTGGTCCAGCCAGGCGTAGGCGTCCTGGATCTGCCGCACGTAGCTGTCCGCCGACTGCTGCAGCACGTTCACGATCTGCCGGTCGGATAGCTCGTGGCTCAGCGGCAGGTTCATGATGTCGCCAGCCGGGGTCCGCATCGCATAGGGCAGGTCGTCGTTCACCCAGTCGCACATGTAGCGCACGCCGGCCTCGGCCAGCAGGCGGGGCGTGTTCCAGGACTGAGAGCGGGCGATGGACAGCCAGCCGGCCGGTCGCGTGCCCGTCGCCTGTTCCAGCACATCCAGCGCGGTGCCGATCAGGGCGCGCTCCGCCTCTTCCTCCAGCCCGGCGGCGATGGTGCCGTTCATGTCGGTGGAATGGGCGATGATCTCATGGCCCGCCGCGATGATCTCGCTGATGACGGCGGGATAGCGCTGGGCGATGGCCGCGTTGACGGCGACCGACACCTTGGCCCCCACCGCGGCGAAGGCGTCCAGCAGCCGGTAGAAGCCGACGCGGGTGCCGTAGTCGCGGGAGGTGTAGTGGCGATAGTCGGGGAAGGGGGTCTGCATATGCCCCGGTGCCCGGAAGGGCTTGTCCGCCGGTGTCAGGGGGAACCATTCCAGGCTGACCACGACGCAGACGGCGACGCCCTTGCCCCCCGGCCAGCTGACGGCCGGGCGGTCGAACAGGTTGGACCAGGGGTAGAGGTCATGGTCCATGCCCCGGCGGCGGCGGGGATACTCCAGATATGAAGGATCAAGGGACATGGGCGCTTACTCCGCTACCGGGTGGGCGGTTTCGGTCGCCACCGCGTCGTAATCGTGGGCCAGGAAATGCTCGGCGATGTCGCCGGCCCGGGTGATCCAGGCGCGGCCATCGGCGGCGATGTGGCGCAGCACTTCCTCGAACGGGCCGATGCGGTGCGGCTGGCCGATCAGATAGCTGTGCAGCGGAATGCACATCACCGTGCCCGACGCCTCTCCCTCCCGCGCCAGGCGCTCGTACTGGCGGATCAGGGTGTCGGCGTATTCCCGGGGGCTCATGTTGTAGACGGCGAAGCCGTAGTGGTCGTTGACCTCCAGGCTGTAGGGCATGGAAACCAGGCGCCCCCGTGCCACATGCACCGGCCCCGGCTGGTCGTCGTGGTACAGGTCGCAGGTGTAGGCGAAGCCCATCTCCGCCAGCAGGTCCATGGTGCGGGTGGTGTGGGTCAGGGCCGGGGCCAGCCAGCCCCGGATGCGCTGGCCCGTGGCCTCCTGCACCGTGCGGATGCTGTCTTCCATGATGGCCCGTTCCTGGGCCTCATCCATGCCGTAGGTATAGCGGGTGTTGTAGATGCCGTGACTGAAGAACTCCCAGCCCAGGGCGTTGGCGTTCTCCACCACTTCGGGATGGTGCTGGCACAGCGCCACGGACAGGGACACCGTGCCCTTGAAGCCGTGGCGCTCCATCACTTCCGCCATGCGCCAGTGGCCGACGCGGTTGGCGTAGTCGCGGTGGCTGTAGCCGACCACGTCGGGATGGGGCTTGGTCCAGCTTTTGCGGAACGAGTTGGCCGGCGGGTCGATCTCGTAGAATTCCAGGTTGGGCGAGATCCAGACGGCGACGGGCTTGTCGCCCGGCCAGCGGATGGGGTGGCGGTCGCGATAGGGGCGGAAGTCGTACAGCCCAGGATCGTTGACCAAGGGGCTTTGGGGTGCCGTGCCCATCACCGCCCCTCCAGCCAATCGACCACCGCCTGCACCGGCTCAACATCCGCGTATTTCAGCTGCAGGTCGGTCAGGTTGGCGAAGTGATAGCTCTCGTGCTTGTCGGCGCAGGTCTCGATGGGAACGATGGTGCGATAGCCGCGGCTGAGGGAGTCCACCGCCGTCGCCCGCACGCAGCCGGAGGTGGAACCGCCGGTGACGATGACCGTGTCCACCTTGTGCCAGACCAGATAGCTGGCCAGCGGCGTTTCGAAAAAGGCTGACGGCATGCGCTTGGTGTAAATCGCATCGACGGCCGTATCGATGTCGCACCGGTCGTCGAAGGCGTGCCGCCGGCTGCCGTACTTGATGTTCTGCAGGCTGTCCGGCGTGTTGGTCCGGGTGCCCCAGACGCCGGCGTCGCCGGCATCCTCGGCATAGGCCACGTGGGTCCAGATGACCGGCATGCCCTTGGCCCGCGCCAGGGCGGAGATGCGGTTCACATGTTCGATCTGCCGGGGATCGGTCTCATAAGCCGTCTTGAACTCGTCGATGCGGGTATAGGCGTTCTGGAAATCCACGTTGACGATGGCCAGTTTCTCGCCGAAGCCGAACTTGGTCCGGGCCGGATTGGCCATCACGTCTTCGAAAATCTGGCGGGCCGTCCGGTCATCCCGGATCATGCGCGTGCCGACGATGGTCATGCGACGTCTCCCTCAGTGGTGATCAGCGGGCTTGAAGCCCAATGGCAGGCCGGCGGCGGTAATGAAGCCGTACAGCGGTTCGCCCGGCAACGCGTCCGCCAGGATGGTCCGCACGGCGAACAGGGCGTCCAGGTCGATGCCCGTGCGGACGCCCATGGCTTCCAGCATGAAGGCCAGGTCCTCGGTGACGATGTTGCCGGAGGCGCCGGGCGCGAAGGGGCAGCCGCCCAGGCCCCCCAGCGAGCTGTCCAGTGTGGTCAGCCCGGCGTCCAGCGCCGCCAGGGCGTTGGCCAGGCCCAGGCCGCGCGTGTTGTGCAGATGGATGCCGGTCAGGGCGTCGGCGCCGACGGTGTCGCGGACCAGCTTGATCAGGCGGCGCACGCTGGCCGGATCGGCATAGCCCGTCGTGTCCGACAGCCCGACCTCGTCACAGCCAGCGGCCATCAGCTCCTCCGCCAGGCGGGCGATCTGGCTGTCGGGGATGGGGCCTTCCAGGGTGCAGCCGAAGGCGGTGGACAGGCTGCCCTCGAAATGCGGGCGCCGGTCGGGGGGCAGGGCGGCGATCATGGCGGCGATGGCCTCCGCCTCCTCGATCACCTGGGCGTGGGTGCGGCGCAGGTTGCGCAGGCTGTGCGTCTCCGACACTGACAAAGGCAGGGTCAGCTTGTCGGCGCCGGCCTGGATGGCCGCCTCCGCCCCGCGCGCGTTGGGCACCAGCACCGCGACGGCCAGGCCGGGGATGGTCTTGGCATGGGCCACCACCTCGGCCGTGTCCGCCAGCTGCGGCAGCAGCTTGGCCGGCACGAAGCTGCCCACCTCGATCTCCCGCACGCCGGCCGCGGCTTCCGCTGTGATCCAGGCCTTCTTGGCCGCCAGCGGCATGATGGCGGTGATGCTTTGCAGGCCGTCGCGCGGCCCCACCTCACTGATCAGGACGTCCCCAGCTGCCATGCTCTTGTCTCCCGGCTCCATCGGCTCGCTTGTTTTATTGTTATAAGTCTATATCAATTAAAAAGGGCCTGTCGAGCCCGAAGCGGATGTGGCGGGAGACAAGAATGGATATGGACAGGGACGCGCTGCCGTTGGCCGGCGTCACGGTGGTTGAATTCACCCACATGGTCATGGGGCCGTCGGTGGGGGTGATCCTGGGCGACCTGGGCGCCACGGTGATCAAGGTGGAACCCATGGGCGGGGACCAGACGCGCCGGCTGCTGGGCTCCGGCGCCGGCTATTTCCCCATGTTCAACCGCAACAAGCGCAGCCTGTGCCTGGATCTGAAGAGCCCCGAGGGCTTGGCCATCGCCCGGCGCCTGGTGGATGGCGCCGACGTGCTGGTGGAGAACTTCCGTCCCGGCACGCTGGAACGGCTGGGCCTGGGGCCTGAGGCGTTGGCCCAGAGCAACCCGGGGCTGGTCTACTGCTCGGCCAAGGGCTTCCTGGCGGGTCCCTATGAACACCGCACCGCCCTGGACGAGGTGACGCAGATGATGGGCGGCCTGGCCTACATGACCGGGCCGCCGGGCCGGCCGCTGCGCGCAGGCTCGTCGGTTGTGGACATCACCGGCGGCATGTTCGGTGTCATCGGCATCCTGGCCGCCCTGCTGCGCCGGCAGCAGACCGGGCGGGGCGGGGCCGTCAAATGTTCCCTCTACGAGACCACGGCCTTCCTGGTCGGCCAGCACATGGCCCAGCAGGCGGTGACGGGGAAGGCGGTGCAGCCCATGCCCGTGCGCCTGTCCGCCTGGGCCATCTACGACGTGTTCGAGACCCGACGGGAAGGGGAACTGCTGTTCGTCGGCGTGGTCAGCGACGGTCAATGGCAGGCCTTCTGCACGGCCTTCGGCCTGGATGACCTTGGTGGCAATCCCGCCTACGCCCGCAACAACGACCGGGTGCTGGCGCGCGACGTCATCCTGCCGCGGGTGCGCGCCCTGTTCGCCAACGAGGACCGCGCCGCCCTGGTGGAGCGGCTGGAAGGCGTGGGCCTGCCCTTCGCCCCCATCACCCGGCCGGACGAACTGTTCGACGACGCCCATCTGAACGCCGAGGGCGGCCTGCTGGACGTCACCATCCCCGGCGGCACCGCCACCAGGCTGCCGGCCCTGCCGCTGGAATTCAACGGCCGCCGTCCCGGCCTGCACCACGACATCCCCGAGGCGGGCGCGGACGCCGACGACATCCTGGCCGGCCTGGGCTATGGGGCGGCGGAGATCGGCGCCTGGCGCACGCGCGGCGTGGTGGGGTAAGCCGGCATCAGCCCTGGGTGCCGCCTTGGGCATCCAGGGCGGTACCCAGGGCGCCGCCTTCCCCCGCGCCGCCGGCGCCCAGGTCCAGCGTGATCTGGTAGCGGTCGGCGCGGTAGTGGGCGATGGTCAGCAGGATGGGCTGCCCGGCGCTGTCGCTGACCAGCCGCTCGATGCGCAGCAGGGGCGCGCGGGGCTCCACCTCCAGCGCGGCGGTCAGGGCGGCGTCGGCCGAGACCGCGGCGATGGTTTGCCGGGCGTGGCCGATGCCGATGCCTGCGCCACGCAATAGGGCCAGCATGGGCTTGGTGGTCAGGTTCTCCCGCGTCATCAACGGCCCCAGGCGGGCGGGCACATAACTGACGACCTCGCCCAGCGGCGCCCCATCCAGAGAGCGGACGCGCACGGCGCGCACCAGGGCGGCCCCGGCGGGCAGGCCGAAACGCTGGGCCACGGCGGGGCCGGCCGCTTCCTCCGCGATGTCGATCACGCGGACCTGGGTGTTCTGGCCAAAGGCCACCAGTGAATCCACCGCCTGGTCAATGTTGGCTTCCAGCGGCCGCACGGGGGTCTGGAAGATCACGCGGGTGCCGATGCGCCGCCGACGTTCCACCAGCCCGCTGTTCGCCAGTTCGTCCAGGCAGCGCCGGGCCGTGATGCGCGACACGCCGTAGATCTGCACCAGGTCCAGTTCCGTGGGCACGGCGCTGCCGTATGCCCGCTGGCCGCTGGTGATCTCGTCCCGCAAGGTCAGGAACAGTTGATGGTACAGCGGCACGGCCCCCTGCCGGTCCACGACCCCCTTGGCTTCCTTCACCACCGCCCTCCCTCCGTCCTGCGTGCCCTTGCGGGTTATAGCGGTTTTTTACCGGCTGGCGCGCCCTCACAATTTGTTATAGAAATATAACAAATGAAGTGACCCTTTGGCAGGCGGGCGTTGATAGGCATGCGGACCATCTTCGAAAAAATCTGGGCGGAGCATCAGGTGGCCGACCTGGGCGGCGGGACGGAACTGCTGCTGGTCGACCGCGTGCTGCTGCATGAGCGCACGGGCGGCGTGGCGCTGGAAAGCCTGGCGGCGGCGGGACGGAAGGTCATGGCGCCCGGCCAAGTCTTCGCCACCATGGACCATGTCGTCGACACGCTGCCGGGCCGGGGCGACCGCACCATCATGCCCACCGGCACCGCCTTCATCACCGCCACCCGGGCGGCGGCGCGGGCGGCCGGCATCACCCTGTTCGACCTGGGCGACCCGCGCCAGGGCATCGTCCACGTCATCTCCCCGGAACAGGGCATCGTCCTGCCCGGCCTGACCCTGGTCTGCCCCGACAGCCACACCTGCAGCCAGGGGGCGCTGGGCGCGCTGGCCTGGGGCATCGGCTCGACGGAGGCGGAGCACGCGCTGGCCACGGGCACCCTGCGGGTGCGCCGGCCGCGCACCATGCGGGTGACGGTCAACGGCCGATTGGCCCAGGGCGTCACGCCCAAGGACCTGGCGCTTCACATCCTGGCCCGCCACGGTGCCGGCGGCGCCAGGGGTCATGTCGTGGAATACGCCGGGGAGGCGGTGCGGGCGCTGAGTGTCGAGGGACGGCTGACCCTGTGCAACCTGGCGACGGAATTCGCCGCCTTCACCGCCATCATCGCCCCGGATGACGTGGTGTTCGACTATCTCCAGGGCCGCCCCTACGCGCCCAAGGGGGCCCGGTGGGATCAGGCGGTTGCCGCCTGGCGGCGGCTGTACAGCGATGACGGTGCCGTGTTCGACCGCACCATCACCATCGATGCCGGGGCGGTGGCGCCCATGATCACCTGGGGCAACAGTCCCCAGCACGCCGTGCCCCTGGACCAGCCGGTGCCCGCTTTCCAGGATGTGGCCGACCACAACACGCGGGAGGCCTATGACCGCGCCCTGTCCTACATGGCGGTGACGCCCGGCGCGCCGCTGGCGGGTCTGCCCATCGACGCCGCCTTCATCGGCTCATGCACCAACAGCCGGCTGGAGGATCTGCGCCGGGCGGCGACCCTGCTGCGCGGGCGCAAGGTGGCGGCGGGGGTGCGGGCCATCTGCGTACCCGGCTCCAGCCGGGTGAAGGCCGAGGCGGAGGCCGAGGGGCTGGACCGCGTCTTCCTGGACGCGGGCTTCGAGTGGCGGGAGGCCGGCTGCTCCATGTGTTTCTTCGCCGGGGGAAAGCTTCGGTCATCGCCAGCGCGTGGTCACCTCCACCAACCGCAATTTCGAAAGCCGGCAGGGGCCGGAAACCCGCTCCCACCTGGCATCGCCGGAAACGGTGGCGGCGTCGGCCGTCGCCGGCCGCCTGGCCGATCCCCGCCTGCTGGAGGTCTGATATGACGCCATTCACCGTCCTGACCGCCGTCGCCGTGCCGCTGCTGCGGCCCAACATCGACACCGACGCCATCATTCCCTCGCGCGAGATGACGTCCGTCTCCAAGAAGGGCCTGGCCGACGGGCTGTTCGCCGGCTGGCGCTACACCGCCGTGGGCGGCCGCGATCCCAACCCGGATTTCGTGCTGAACGACCCGGTCTACCGGGGGGCGGCCATCCTGCTGGCGGGGGAGAATTTCGGCTGCGGCTCCAGCCGGGAACATGCCGCCTGGGCGCTGGCCGAGTATGGCTTCCGCGCCATCCTGGCCCCGTCCTTCAACCCCATCTTCCGCGGCAACTGCGTGCGCAATGGCATCGTGCCGGTGGAACTGCCCATGGACGCGATCACTGGGATCGCTCCCATGGTGGCCGAGGCGCCGCGCACCCGGCTGGTGACGGTGGACCTGCGGCACCAGAGGGTGACCGCGCCGGACGGCGGCACCCATTCCTTCAGCATCGAGCCGGAGGCGCGGGAGATGTTGCTGCACGGCCTGGACGCCATCGACCTGACGCTGCTGCGCCAAGCGGGGATCCAGGGGAAGCGCCAGGCTGACCAGGAACGTCGCCCCTGGGTCTATCTTTAAGCGGACTCGTTCAGCGCCCGTGAATCGGCGGATGGCTTGGCGCCGATCCGCACGCCTGAGGCCGACCGCCCACCCCTCACGGTCATTCCGAGTTTAGAACCGGGCCGGTGGCGCGAACGCCGCCGGCCTTGCGCCTTGCCGGCCACCCGACGCCGAGCGAAATCGCCCGCCCCTTCCCCTTTCCAGACCCTGGCCCCACCCCATCCCCCTCGCCTGGTGCCAGCGGCGGCGGGACGGGTGTGCCCGCGCCATCCGTTCCCTGATCTTTTTTTTGAGGTGTACGAACGCAGAAAACCCGTTGCGTAGAATTTCATAACGTGGCACTGATATTTCAAACAACGGGCACTGGCATCTCGATGTTATAAGCCCATCGATTAAGGGAGAGGACGTTCACGATGAAGCGTACGTTGATGGGGCTCGCCCAAGGTGTGGCTTGCTGCGCCCTGTTGCATGCCACGGTAGGCACGGCCTTCGCCCAGCAGGCGGCGACACCGGCCACCGACGACCAGGGCCTGGAAGAGATCGTGGTCACGGGCATCAAGCGCTCCCTGCAGGTGGCCACCGAGATCAAGCGCAATTCGGTCAACGTCGTCGACAGCATCGCCAGTGAAGACCTGGGCAAGATGCCGGACCAGAACGTGGCCGAATCCCTGCAGCGCATCACTGGTGTCGCCATCGACCGCAACCGTGGCGACGGTCAGTTCATCTCGGTCCGCGGCCTGGGGCCCCAGTTCAACACCGTCACCCTGAACGGCCGCACCCTGGCCACGGAAAACGTGGGGCGTGAGTTCAGCTTCGACGTCCTGCCCTCCGAGCTGATTTCCGGCGCCGACGTCTACAAGAGCCCCAGCGCCAACATCAACGGCGCCTCCATCGGCGCCACGGTGAACATCCGCACGGTGCGCCCGCTGGAGCAGAAGCAGGACCTGGTGGTGGCCGGCAGCGCCCGCGCGCTGTATGGCGAGCTGGCGGACAGCACCAACCCCTCGCTGTCCGGCGTCGTCAGCTGGCACAATCCGGAATCGACCTTCGGCGTGGCGCTGGTGGCCTCTTACGAGAAGCGCGACAGCCGCGACGATGAATTCGACATCGGTGCCGGCCATGTGAAGCGCGGCAACGTCGACCCCACCGACTACTGGTACGGCCGCACCGCCCCCGGCGTGGGCAGCTTCACCGGCGTGGACATGCCGTCCAACCTGTCGCCCTTCTTTTATGAAACGTCGCGCAAGCGCACGGGCCTGAACGGCACCGTCCAGTACCAGCCGAACGACAACCTGACGTTCACGCTGGACGGCTTCTATACCAAGATGGACCAGATCGACCAGTCGCAGGGCCTGGCCTACGACTTCTCCTCCGGCACGCTGGTCGACCAGGTGGTCAAGAACGGCTCCGCCGTCTATCAGAAGATCGTCGGCGGCACGGTGGACGAGATCGTCACCTACACCCCGCGCCTGACCGAAACCTACCTGGTGGGCCTGAACACCGCCTGGCACAAGGACGCCTTCAAGCTGGTGTTCGACGCCTCCACCTCGCAGGCGACGCGCAACGGCAAGGAAGACAGCATCTTCTCCACCATCCGCCGCCGCGACATGACCATGACGTTCGACCGGCGCAACGGCAGCCCGATCTACGACTATAACTTCACCTCGCCCACCATTCCCAACGTCGCGACCGATGTGAACCACGTCGGGGCCCACTACAACCTGTGGGGCGGCACCGACTACAAGGATGAGATCAACGAGGCGAAGCTGGACGGCACCTGGGACCCGGGCGGCGGCGTCTCCATCTCCGCCGGCGCGTCGCACCAGGAACGCACCAAGACGGCGGACGCCATCAGCCAGCCGGGTTCCGTGGCCTGCGCCTATTGCGGCGGCGCGGTGCTGCTGCCGTCGTCGCTGTTCACGCCGACGACCATGGACTTCTTCTCCAAGTACCAGAGCGACAACATCGTGCGGAACTGGATCACCTACGATCCGCACACCATGGTCAACTACCTGCTGTCGCGGCCGGAAGGCATCTTTACCCGGCCCGTGGCCGACCCGGCCGCCAGTTCCCGCGTGAAGGAGAAGGTGAACCTGGGCTACATCATGTTCGACCTGAAGACGGAGATCGGCGGCCTGCCCCTGTCCGTCAACACCGGCGTGCGTATCGAGGACACGACGTACACCAGCGCCGGTGCCGCGCAGACCGTGCTGAGCGCCAAGCCCAACGGCCAGGGCCAGAACCTCATCGTCCTGTCGGATGTCCAGCCCATCAGCTTCAGCGGCCACTACACCGACGTCCTGCCGTCGCTGAACGTCAAGCTGGACCTGACCGACGACCTGGTGGCCCGCTTCGCCACCTCCCGCGTCATGACCCGCCCGACCCTGTCCGACCTGTCGCCGGCCCAGACCATCCTGTCCAACCCGGGCAACGAGCAGATCACCAAGGGCAACCCCGACCTGAACCCCTTCCGCGCCTCGCAGGCGGAATTCGGCCTGGAATGGTACTTCCAGCCCCTGTCCATGCTGTCGGCCGCCCTGTTCTACAAGAACATCGACAGCTTCGTGGCCCAGGCCACGACGCCGCAGAAGGTGGACCAGGTGGTGTTCCAGGTGACCCAGCCCACCAACGGCAAGGGCGCCACGGTGAAGGGGTTGGAGGTCGGCTACCGCCAGGTGTTCGACAGGCTGCCGGGGCCGTTCGACGGCCTGGGCGGGCAGGCCAGCTTCACCTACGTGGAAAGCGACGCCCAGTACGCCAACGTGGTCAGCGGCGCCAGCTATGGCCTGCAGGGCCTATCCAAATACTCCTACAGCCTGGTCGCCTTCTATGAGAAATACGGCGTCCAGGCCCGCCTGGCCTACACCTGGCGCGACAAGTTCCTGCAGGTGGCCAGCGGCCGCAACGGCGATCCGGAATATTTCGACGCCTATGGCCAGCTGGACGCCAGCCTGTCCTACGACCTGACGCAGAACATCTCCCTCACCCTGGAAGGCCTGAACCTGACGGACGAGAACGAGTTCATCTACTCCACCACGCCCGACCGCACCAAAGAGTACCGCACCACCGGCCGCCGCTTCGCCGCCGGCGTGCGGGTGAAGTTCTAGGCTCCCGGTTTCACCCGCCCCTTCCTTCCACCAACCTCCCACCCCCCATCCCGGCAACGGGGTGGGGTTCTTTTTTGGTGTGCGTAGGGCGCTCCTTCTGTGGTCAGGGGATCAGGTTCGGACGCCAAGGCGGAGATGCCACGGCTGGCCGACGCCCCCGCGTCAAGCCATCTGCGATCACCTGACCCCTGGCTTGCACGCAAAGATAGGCGTATCAATACCGGATCAAAACGGGACCGGTTATCTGTGCTGTGCGCGGGGTCAGGGCGTGGTCTTTCGGGTCAGCCGCTATATGGTTACGAAAGCCGGCACTGATAAGCCGTTATGGCTTGATATGATTAGGAAATCGGGCGCGGCTGTAAATCAATGTCATGCCCCGCGAGCCGCGCGGCGGACAGGTGACTATTGAGCAGATGCCCGAGTTGGGGAAGGCGATCCGCTCCCTGGGGGCAGGCGAGCGACTGACGATCCCTCACGCGGGCCATTTGATCGGCGCCCCGGTATGGGGGGCTGTCGCGGCGGCCCTGATCCGCGCGGGCGCACGGATGGAGCTGCTGGTGGAAAAGGTGGTGTTGGACCAAATAGACCTGGAAGCAGGCGCCGCACTGATGCGCCGGCAGCGCGGCCGGGCCCTGACCGACGCCAGGGCGAAGGCGGGACTACCCACCGGCCGGCCGCGCGTCAAGCTGACGGGCAAGAGCCTGGCGGAGGCGCTGCGGCTGTTCCCGGAACCGGATTGGTCCACCGCCCGGATTGCCGCCCATGTTGGCCTGGACCGGTCCACGATGCTGCGCCGGATTGAGGAAGCGACCGGCACCATGAGCAAGGGGCGTGCAGCATAAGAAGCCGCCGCTGGTAACTGGCCGCCGAAGCAGCGGCTCGCACAAGAAAGGTAAAACGATGACCGAGCGCGAAGCCCCAGAAGGACAAATGCCAGTATTGACGACTGAGCAATTGGCGGTACTCGAATTAGCCTATGTCGGGGCACGCTTGCGTCGGGAAGAGGCAGATGTCTGGATAGGGCTTCACACCGCCACAGGTGAGAGCGCTACAACTGATCACGTCGAAGAATGCCGACAGAAGGGATGGTTAGAGGACGCGCCCCTGCCAGGGCAAAACCCTGCGTGGGAATGGGTATATGCCCGGCTTACCGACGCCGGGCAACAAGCTCTCATCAGCCATCGTCACAAAAGCACAAGGTGAATGGAGGGCAATATGGCGAAGCACTCCGTCAAAGTTCGGGGGATCGCGGTAGAGGTGTCCGTTTGGCAGAAGTCCAAGACAGTTTGGATTGCTTCCGGCACCGGCCCTGCCGGGAAAGACCCTGGGCACATCCAGGGCAAAACTGAAAGTCAGGCGCTGGAAGCTTGGCGGCGGGCGGCCGAATACCACCACTGCTGACTGCCCTCAAACGACCACAAGGTGAAGGGGGAACGAGATGTCACGTAGGTTCGCGATTTTGCCAATTCCCCTCACAGCAGAGATGATTGGCGCTGCGTCTGATGCGTTTGCCCAAAGTGGCAAAGATATTAACCCATCCGCCGCCGACGCGATCCAGGCGGCCATAGATGCGGCTCCGAAGCTCAGCCAGAGACAGCTTCTAACGCTGGCCGTCTCGTTGGCGCCGGAGATTGGCGAACTGGTGCAGGCAGCAAGAGCGGTTGCCGCTGTTGGCGCCGGGCAATTCGTAAGGCCGATAATGTCCCTCGACCAGGTGCTTGGCCCTTTTGATGGTTTGGTCGACTGATCACAAGGTAAACCCATGACGAAGAGCATAATTTCGCCAGAAGAGGGAGCCGAGTTGAGCCGCCTATATCTCGAATTCGAAGAGGCGAAAGCCAGGATCCGGGCCGCCGGCGCGGCGTATGGCACATCCCCCCGCAATTCATCGAAGCACATCGTGCCGAAGCCCGGATTTGGCGCCGAATTCGGGAAATTCGGGGCGAGCACGGACCAGTTATCTGACCACAAGGTGAAAGTTGGGAGGCTTAATAATGCCACTTGCACCGGACATTTCTGCTGAAGAAGCAAGAATCTGCGTAGAAGAAAATAAAGTTAAAGAGTCTTTATCTATGTGGACGAGGGGTGCAATTTGGCATAAATATGGTGGATTCGTCGCGCATATGATCGCGGCTGCATGTACATTAGTGGCCGGTGGAATTCAAGAGCCCGCATATATTAGGTTGTCTTTTGCCGCGCTATCTGCGGCGCTTACTGCCGGGATACAGTTCCTTCACCCATATACCACGTATCGGCAATTCATGGCTGGGTGGCGATATCTTGAACGGAATTATTCGGAATTTAGAATAATTTCAGAACCAACAAATGCAGATCTTCAGAAGCTTGTGAAGGCCCGAGCCGATGCAGAGGCCATGTTAGTGGAAACCTGGGGCGAGCCCCCCAACAAGTGACCACAAGGTGACCGCCGTATCCGCACAGCAGCTCCGTCACAGCACCCCCCTCACGCCAGGATCGACCGGTCGATCTCCCCCACGCCGCGCACGCCGGTGAGCGCCATGGCGACCTTCATTTCCTTGGCGTAGATCTCCAGCAGTTGGGTGACCCCGGCCTCGCCGCGCGCGGCCATGGCGTAGAGCCAGGCGCGGCCCAGCAGGACGCCCTTGGCGCCCAGGGCCAGCATGCGCACCACGTCCAGGCCGGAGCGGACGCCGCCATCGGCCAGCACGGTCAGGCGGTCGCCCACCGCGTCGGCGATGGCGGGCAGGGCCTTGGCCGAGGACAGCACGCCGTCCAGCTGCCGGCCGCCGTGGTTGGAGACGACGATGCCGTCGGCGCCGATGTCGGCGGCCGCGCGGGCGTCGTCGGGGTCCAGGATGCCCTTGATGATCAGGGGGCCGTCCCAGCCCTGGCGGATCCACTCCAGGTCCTGCCAGCAGATGGACGGGTCGAAGTTGGAACCCAGCCAGCCCATGTAGTCGTTCAGGCCGCTCTTATCGCCCAGCACCGGCTCCAGGTTGCCCAGCCGGTGGGGACGGCCGTGCAGGCCCACGTCCCAGGCCCAGGCGGGCTTGGCCACGGCCTGCAGCATGCGGCGCAGCGGCGCATTGGGACCGGACATGCCGGAATGCGCGTCGCGGTAGCGGGTGCCGGGCACCGGCATGTCCACCGTGAACACCAGGGCCTTGGCCCCCAGCGCCTTGGCGTTGGCCAGCAGCTCGCGCATGAAGCCGCGATCGTGGATGACGTAGAGCTGGAACCACAGCGGCCCGTCCGTGCCCGCCGCCACCTCCGCCAATGAGCAGATGGAGACGGTGGACAGGCAGAAGGGCAGGCCCGCCCGGTTGGCGGCGCGGGCCGCCTGCACCTCCCCCCGCCGGCGGAACATGCCGGAGATGCCGACCGGCCCCAGGGCCACGGGCATGGCGACGTCCTGCCCGAACAGGCGGGAGCCCAGCGTGATGTCGGCCACGTTCTTCAGCACGCGCTGGCGCAGCGCCAAGTCGGCCAGGTCGTCGACGTTGCGGCGCATCGTCTGCTCCGTCCCCGCACCGCCGTCGGCATAGTCGAACAGGAAGCGGGGGAGGCGGCGCCTGGCCGCCTCCCGGAAATCACGCGGAGAGGAAATGATCATGCCAAAGTCCCCATACCCTTCAGGCCCCATGCCATCAGGCGTTCGACCAGCCGCCGTCGATGACGTTGATCGTGCCGGTAGTGTAGGAGGAAAGGTCGGAGGCGAGATAGAGCGCCAGTTCCGCGATCTCCTCCGGCCGGCCGATGCGGCCCATGGGCTGGCGAGCGACGAAGGCGGCGCGGGCGGCGTCGGCATCGCCCGTGGCGGCCAGCCGCTCATCCAACGAGGGCGACTGCACCGTGCCGGGGCAGATGGCGTTGCAGCGGATGTTCCGGCCCACGAAGTCCACGGCGACCGACTTGGTCAGGCCGATGACGGCGGCCTTGGTCACGCCATAGGCGAAGCGGTTGGCCACGCCCAGGACCGAGCCCGCCACCGACGACATGTTGACGATGGAGCCGCCGCCGCGCGCGATCATGCCGGGCAGGAAGGCTTGGATCATGCGGAAGGCCGCCTTGACGTTCAGGTCGTAGGAGAAGTCCAGGTCCTTTTCCGCCGTCGTGGCCAGCGTGCCGGCGTGGACATAGCCAGCACAGTTGAACAGCACGTCGATGCCGCCGATGTCTTCGGCCAGCGCCTGGATGGCCGCGCCGTCCAGCAGGTTCAGGGCGCGGGTCTCCACGCCCGTCATGGTGGCCAGCGTTTCGGGGTTGATGTCCAGCGCGATGACCCGCGCGCCCTCGCGGGCGAACAGCTCGGCACTGGAGCGGCCGATGCCCTGGCCGGCGGCGGTGACGATGGCGGTCTTGCCTTCAAGGCGTCCCATGATGGTGTTTCCTTCAGGTGATGTCAGCGGCATGCGCCATGCCGCTGCGGGATGCGACCGCATCCGCCGCAGTTTCGCGGGGAGCGTCAGCGGACTGGAGCGGCCTGATTAAACAGGCACCGGCGCATCGGCGCGCAGCAGCCCCTGCTGTTTCAGGTCCGCCCATAGGGCGGTGGGGATGGGGTGGCGGACCAGGCTGACGGCCCGTTCCACCTGACGCGGACTGTCCATGCCCGGGATGACGGAGACCACCTGGCCGTGGGCCAGGGGGAATTGCAGGGCCGCCGCCGCGAGAGGCACGCCGTGGGCGTCGCACACCGCCTCGATGGCGGCCACGCGGGCCACGATGTCGGGCGGGGCCGGCTGGTACTGGTAGTTGACGGGGCCCGGGCCCTTCACGCCGGTGGCCAGGATGCCGGAGTTGTACGGGCCGCCGATGACGATGCTGACGCCCCGCTGCGCGCACAGCGGCAGGAACACGTCCAGCGGCGACTGGTCCAGCAGGGTGTAGCGGCCGGCGAGCAGCATCAGGTCGTAATCGCCGTGGGCCAGCGCCTCGACGCAGACCTCCCACTCGTTCACGCCCAGGCCGATGGCGCCCACGGCCCCGCCGTCGCGCAGCTCCCGCAGCGCGCGGTAACCGCCCGCCATGAACTGGCGGAACGTCTCCGCATGGCGGTCGCCGTGGACGTAACGGCCGATGTCGTGGACATAGAGGATGTCGATGCGCTCCCGCCCCAGCCGTTGCCGGCTGGCCTCATAGGAGCGCATGACCGCGTCGTAGGAATAGTCGAAGCGGCTCTCGAACGGTTCCGGCGTCACGAAGCCCTGGCGCACCTGGGTCAGATCGGCGTCTGGCACCGGGTCCAGCCGCCGGCCCACCTTGGTGGAGAGGATGAGCTTCCCCTCCGGGTCCAAGGCGGACAGGATGCGGCCCAGGCGCTTCTCCGACAGGCCGAAGCCATAGTGCGGGGCCGTGTCGAGGTAGCGGATGCCGGCCTCCAGGGCCGACCGGATGGTGGCCTCGGCGTCCTCCTCCGGCATGGCGCGGTAGAGGTTGCCGATGGGCGCGGCCCCAAAGCCGAGCGCGCCCAGGGAAGAGGGGTCCAGCGCCATGCTATTCCACCGTGTTCTGGGCCGTGCTCCAGGCCACGGTGCGCTGGCGCTGGGTGCCCAGGCCGTCGATGCCCAGCTCGATCACGTCGCCGGGCTTGAGATAGGTGGGCGGGGTCTGGCCCAGGCCCACGCCGGCGGGGGTGCCCGTGCTGATGACGTCACCCGGCATCAGGGTCATGTAGCGGCTGATGTAGCTGACCAGGTGGGCCACGCCGAACACCATCTCCGCCGAGGTGCCGTTCTGGTAGCGGTGGCCGTTGACCGTCAGCCACATGCCCAGGGCCTGCGGGTCGGGGATGTCGTCCTTGGTCGCCAGGAAGGGGCCGATGGGGCCGAAGGTGTCGCAGCTCTTGCCCTTCACCCATTGGCCGCCATGCTCCAGCTGGAATTCACGCTCCGACAGGTCGTTGATCAGGACATAGCCGGCCACGTGGTCCAGCGCCTTTTCCAGCGGCACATGGCGGGCGGTGTCGCCGATGACCACGCCCAGCTCCACCTCCCAATCCGTCTTCATCGAGCCGTAGGGGATGACGATGTCGTCGTTGGGGCCGCAGATGGCGGTGGTGGCCTTCATGAAGATGATGGGCTGGCTGGGCAGGGGCAGGTTGGATTCCGCCGCATGGTCGCGGAAGTTCAGGCCCACGCAGATCATCTTGCCCACGCGCCCGACGGCCGGCCCGATGCGCTGGCCCGCCGGCAGGGCGGGCAGCGTGGCGGGGTCGATGGCCGCCAGCCGCGCCAGGCCGGCGCTGGTCAGCACGTCGCCGGCGATGTCGTCGACGATGCCGGTCAGGTCGCGCGGGGCGCCCTGGGCATCCAGCAGGGCGGGGCGTTCATGGCCGGGGGCGCCGTAACGGGCCAGTTTCATCACGTATCCATTCGGTTGAGACGATTGAGTCGCAACTGATATATTAGATACGTCATTTCATATGTCAACGGCAGGCAGCTGCCGAGTCAGAACATGCCCAGGATGCGTTGCAGGGCCGCCTGGAAGTGTACGGTCAGCGCCGCCTCCGCCCGGTCGCCGTCGCGGTCGGTGCAGGCCCGCAGCACCTCGATATGCTCATTCAAGGTACGCAGCGCCAGCGGCTGGGTGATCAGCCGTTCCAGCCGGATCAGGGTGACGTAGTTCTTCAGCCGGCGGGCCGTCGTCTCGATCAGCGGGTTGCGCAGGCAGGCGATCATGGCGCCGTGGAAACGCTGCTCCAGCCCTTCCAGCGTCTGGGTCAGGGCGGGGGTCAGGCCGTCCTTCTCTATGGCGGCGATCAGCGCCTGGTGGTCGGCCAGCAGGGCCGCGATTTCCGCCGCGTCGCCGGTTTCCGCATAGGTGCGGGCGGCCGCGCGCTCTATGATGGAGCGGAACTGATAGGTGGATCGGGCGAATTCGAAGTCCGGCTTCAGGAACTGGATGCCGGAGCGGGGATGGATGGTCAGCACCCCTTCCGCCTCCAGCACGCGCAGCGCGTCGCGCAAGGGCTGCACCGGGATGCCCAGCAACTGCACCAGGTCATTCTGCGACACGAAGGCGCCGGCCGGCACCTTGCGGGCGAACAGCCCTTCCAGGATGGCGCTGTAGGCGATCTCACTCAGGCGCTTGCCCTCCGGGGCGTTGCCGGAGTCCTCGACCGCCGCGTTTGCCGCTTGCTTTTTGCGTGCCGCTGCCATATCTAATTCGTGTCCTGATATTTCAGATATCGATATCTGAATAGAGTGTAGCGGTGAAAATGCAGATCGTCGACTTCCGCATCACACGATTCCAGTTTGCCCGAGATCGGGTCATCGGGGATAGCCAAGTCCGTACCGATGACGTTCATGTCGCAGCCCTGGAACTGGTCGGTTCCGACGGATCGACGGGCCTGGGATTCGTCCAGTCGCTGTTCTTCCCCCTGCCGGAGGAAGCCGAGATCATCCGCGTCTTCCAGTCGGAGGTGTGGCCCGGGGTGGAGGGGCAGCAGTCCGGCGCCCTGGCCCATCGGGTGACCCGGCCGCGCGGCGGCATCGCCCGGCGCTACACCCTGCCGTTCGAAGAGGCGTTGCAGCAGGCCGTCTGGGATCTGTTCGCCAAGTCTGTGGGCCTGCCGCTGTGGCGGTTGCTGGGTGCCCGCAAGCAGAAGGTACGCGCCTATGCGTCCGGCCTGGATTTCCACCTGGACGACGGGGCGTTCCAGGACTTGTTCGCCCATGCCGCGTCCGAGGGCTTCACCGCCTTCAAGATCAAGGTGGGCCATCCGGAGATCGGGCGCGACATCCACCGCCTGGATCTGCTGAAGCAGGCCGTGGGGCCTGACGCCACCGTGATGGTGGACGCCAACGAGGCCTGGTCGCCCAAGCAGGCCATCCTGAACCTGGAGCTGATGCGCAAGGCCGGGCACGAGATCTTCTGGCTGGAGGATCCCATCCAGCGCAACGATTTCGACGGCCTGCGCCTGCTGCGCCAGACGGCCGGCCGCACCCTGATCAACAGCGGCGAATATCTGGACGTGTCGGGCAAGCGCGCGCTGATCGAGGCGGGCGGGGCCGACATGCTGAACGTCCACGGCCACGTCACCGACGTCATGCGCATCGGTTGGCTGGCGGCGGAGAAGGTGGTGCCGGTGACTTTGGGCAACTCCTTCCTGGAGGTCGGCGTCAACATGGCCTTGGCCCTGCCGGAGGTCGAGTGGCTGGAATACTCCTACCAGAACTTCGACCATCTGGTGGAGGAGAGCTACCGCATGGAGGACGGCCACATTTACGGCCGGGAGGCGCCGGGCCACGGCCTGTTGCTGAGCGAGGAGGCGCGGCGCGTCTGGCGCCGGCCGGCCATCCTGGACCGCGCCGACCTGGGCGCCGCCCCGCCGCAAGTTCGCCTGGCGCGCGCGGGATAAGCCCATGCTGATCGACGCCCATCTGCACCTCTGGGATCCGGCGCGCCTGCGCTACGACTGGCTGTCCCACGTTCCCTCCATCGCCGGGCCGCACACCTCGGCGGAATGGGCGGCGTTGGAATTGCCGATCGAGCAGGCGGTGTTCGTGCAGGCGGACTGCGATCCGGCCCAGGCGCTGGATGAGGTCGACTGGGTCGCCGGCCTGGCGGACCGCGTGCCGGTGGGCGGCATCGTGGCTTTCGCGCCTTTGGAATGGGGGGCGGGGGCGCAGGCGGTGATCGACGCCCTGGCCGCGCGGCCCCTGGTGCGGGGCGTGCGCCGGTCGGTGCAGAACGAACCGCTGGCCTTCGTCACCGACCCTGACCACCTGGACGGCATGGTGCGGGCCGCGAAGGCGGGGTTCAGCCTGGACATCTGCGCCCGCGCGCCGCAGCTGCCGGCCCTCGCCCATGCCTTGGACCATTTGTACGCGGCGGTGCCGGATGCCGTCACCGTGCTGGATCACCTGGGCAAGCCCGACATCGCCACCCACGGCGGTGACGTCCGGGCCGACGGCTGGGCCGACGCCCTGGCCCGGCTGGCGCGCTTCCCCAACCTGGCCTGCAAGATCTCCGGCCTGACCACCCAGGCGCGGTGGGACGGCTGGCGGGTGGAGGAATTGCGGCCCTACATCGACCATGTCCTGGCCTGCTTCGGTGCCGGGCGCTGCCTGTTCGGCGGCGATTGGCCGGTGGTGGACCTGGCCGGCGGCTACCCGGCATGGCTGGCGCTGTTCCAGGACATCGCCGCGGACTGGAGCCAGGCGGAGCGGGACGCTGTCTGCCGGGAGACGGCACGGCGGGTCTACCGGCTGGGCGGCGGATAATGCATCGATAGACATTCGGATCGGCAGCGGCCCCACCCAAGAGGGCCGGTCATGACGGCAGTCAGGGAGAGATCAACCAAAGATGAGCGACATTCCCATGGACGTCCCCCTTCCTTCCGCCCCGGCGGAAGACACCAGCCAGCATGTCGCGGGTCGGCGGCGTTGGGTCCTGCTCTGGTCGCTGCTGATCAATTTTTTCGTGCTGCTGGCCCTCTACAATGGGGTCATCTCGGTGCTGCTGCCCAACCAGGTGGCGGCGCTGGACCCGGCGGCGAAGGCGGCGAACCTCGCCATCGTCATGTCCGTCACGTCCATCTTCTCGACGCTGACCACCCCCATCGCCGGCGCCCTGTCCGACCGCACCCGGTCGCGCTGGGGCCGGCGGTCGCCGTGGATCGCGCTGGCCTCCCTCATCGGGTCCATGTGCCTGTTCGGCGTGTCGCTGGTCACGTCCCTGTGGTCCATCACCGTGCTGTGGGTGATGGCGGCCATCGCCTACAACGCCATGCAGGGGCCGCTGTCCACCGTGGTGGCCGACCGCTTCGCGCCGGCCAACCGGGGGACCGCCTCGGGCTTCATCGGGGCGGGCATGACGGCCGGCGGCACGGTGGGCATCATCGTGGCGGGGCAACTGGCCAGCCAGCTGGTGCTGGGCTACCTGGTCTTCGCCCTGGCCGTCGCGGCCTGCTGCGTCGCCTTCGTTTTCCTGAACCGTGAGGTGCCGTCCGAACACCTCAAGCCCGCGCCCTTCAGCCTGCCGGGCTTCCTGCGCAGCTTCTGGATCGATCCGCGCAAGTATCCCGATTTCGGCTGGGCCTTCCTGGGCCGCTTCACGATCTACATGGGATACCAGGGGGTGGTGACTTACCAGCTCTACATCCTGCGGGACTACATCCAGCTGTCGGTGGATCAGGCCAACGTCGTCATCGGCAACATCTCCGCCATCACCTTCGTCATGCTGCTGTTCTCCGGCCTGGTTTCCGGCTTCCTGTCGGACAGGGTGGGGCGGCGCAAGCCCTTCGTCTTCTTCTCCTCCGTCATCATGGCGGCGGCCTGCGTGGTCCCGCTGGTCATCCCGACGGTGGAGGGGATGTACCTCTATGCCGGCATCGTCGGGCTGGGCTACGGCGCGTTCACGGCGGTGGACATGGCGCTGATGACGCAGGTGCTGCCTCGCGACACCGGGTCCACCGGCAAGGATCTGGGCATCCTGACCACGGCCATCAATATTCCGCAGGCCATCAGCCCCGTCATGTCGGCCTGGTTGCTGGGCTTGTCCGGTGGCGATTACAGCGTGCTGTTCATCGCGGCCATCCTCTTCGTCTTCGCCTCTTCGTTCTTCGTGTTGCCGATCCGGTCGGTACGCTGAGGCGGCCGGCGTCTTGAAAACAAAGCCTGTAAGGGGGGGTGAGCGATGGGATCATATGCGGCGCGTCTCGGCCTGTTGGCTCTGCTTTTGACATCGGCGCCGGGGTGGTCGCAGACAGCACCCGCCCCTGACCTGCCCCCCGGCCATCAGCCGGAACGGCTGTACGGGGAAAAGCTGCTGGCGACCATCAAGATCCCGCAACGGCCCACGCCGCCGCCCGTGGTCCTGTCGGTATCGCCCACCGGGTCCGACACGGGCGACGGGTCGTCGGCCCATCCCTTCGCCACGCTGGCCCGTGCCCAGGCCGCCGTGCGGGACCTGAACCGCGACCGGGACGTCATCGTGCGGCTGGCCGACGGGGTCTATCGCCTGGCGGAACCGCTGCGCTTCTCCGCGGCCGATGGCGGGCAGGCGGGGCACCTGGTGCGCTGGGAGGCGGCGGACGGGGCCAAGCCGGTGATTTCCGGCGGCGACAGGGTGACCGGCTGGCGGCTGGCCGACCCGGCCAAGGGGATATGGGCGGCCGACATCCCGCGCGGTGTCGACCCGCGCCAGATCTGGGTCAATGACCGGCTGGCCCGTCGGGCGACGCTGGAGGTGGGGCGCCAGGCCTTCCGCTTCCACGACTGGGGGATGGAGATTGTCGACCCGGCCTGGCGGGGCCTGGCCGACGTGCCGGACCAGAAGCGGATCGAGGTCGAGGGTACGGGCTGGTTCACCGACCGGCACGCGATGGTGGAACGGATCGAGGGCGACCGCATCGTCATGCAGCAGCCGGGTTGGCGGAACAACATCATCGGCTATGACACCATCGCCCGGCCGGTTTCCGAGGCCTCCGCCCGGCTTTTCCTGGTCAACGCCCTGGCCTTCCTGCGTGACCCCGGCCAGTGGTATGCCGATCCGGCCGCCGGCCGTCTTTACTACAAGCCCCGCGCCGGGGAGGACTTGGGCACGGCGACGGTGGTTCTGCCGCGCCTGTCGATGCTGGTCTCCATCGCCGGCACCTATGACACGCCGGTCAAGGATCTCCAGTTCAAGGGGGTGAGCTTCCAGCATACCAGCTGGCTGGAACCATCCGGCCCGCAGGGCTATGCCAGCCAGCAGAGCGGCGCCTTCCTGGCCGGCCAGCTTCCCGACTATCCCCAGGAGCCGATACAGGACTGTTCGTGGGGCTGCTGGGCGTTCGAGGCCGCCCGCAACCACTGGCGCCAGCAGCCGGCGGCGATCCAGGTGGCCGCCGCGACCCGCATCCTGTTCGAGGGGGGCGAGTTCGCGCATCTGGGGCAGGTGGCGCTGGGCATCGGCAACAATGCCGATGCCAATGACAGCGGCATCGGGCTGGGCGCCATCGCCGTCGAGGTGTCGCGCAACCTGTTCACCGATCTGTCGGGCGGCGCCATCATGGTGGGCGGCGTCACGCCGGACGCCCACCATCCGCCGCGTCCCGAAATGACTGTCCGCGACATCCTGATCCGCAACAACCGGATCAGGACCGTGTCGCAAGACTATCGGGAGCAGGCGGCCATCCTGGTCACCTATGCGACGGCACCGGTGATCCTGCATAACGACGTGTCGGACACGCCCTATGATGGGATCGATGTCGGCTGGGGCTGGGGCGTCAACGACCCGGGCGGAAGCTCTGCCTATCGGACGCGGGAGCGCGGTTATTATGACCAGCCGGGCAATTTGGTCTACGACACGCCCACCATCCTGCGCGACGCCGTCATCGTCGGGAACCGCGTGCATTCCGTGAAGCAATGGTACGGGGACGGCGGCGCCATCTACCATCTTTCGGCCGATCCCGGCGGCCTGATCGCCGAGAATTACATTTACGACGTCCCCGGCGGCATCGGCATCTACCTGGACGAGGGGTCGCGATACCTGACCGTGCGCAACAACGTCGTCGACAGGGTCGACGTCTGGCTGAACGTCAACACCCTGGACTTCAACCTACCCCGTCGCACGGCCATGGACGATCTGGCCACGGGCAACTGGTTCCGCGACGGGCGGGCGCGGGGAACGCTGACCGACTATCTCAACAACCGTCTGGTCGACAATGTCGAGGTCAAGGGCGACGCCTGGCCGGCCGGCGCGCGGGCGGTGATGGAACGCTCCGGCATCCAGCAGGACGACGCGCCGCGGCGTTGATGGCGGCCGGGTTCACGGCGCTCCCTCTCGTCACGCCTGCTCCTTCAGGGAGTGGATGCGTTCCATGGCGACCCAGGTCTGGCCGGCCGGTGTGCCGGGCAGGGGCTGCTGGAACGTGCCCATCAGCCGCTCCCATTCCTGGACCTCGGGGTTGGCCGCGTCGCTGGCCGCCTTGGTCCCGGGGTCGAAGTCGGGGCCGACCTCCATGATCAGCACCATGCGCGTGCCGTACAGCCAGATTTCCAGGTCGCGGATGCCGTCTTTCCGGATGGCGTCCACCACCGGCTTCGGCACGGCGCCCGGCCCATGCCAGGCCTTGTAGCGGGCCATCAGCTCCGCGTCATCCCGCAAGTCCACGGTGTAGCACAGCCGGCGTATGTCGCTCATTCCGCACCTTCTGAACTTTTTATTTCGATATCTGAGATATCACATGGCGCTTCTGAATTGACAAGGTCGCGTTTGAAGGCCTTAATCCCCGAAATCCAAGCGCCTGAAAAGCAAGCCCTCAAGACCAGACTGACGGAGGATACGGGATGGTCAGCCTTTACGGACAGGTCCGGTCCCGCCGCGATGTCGCGGCCCACACGGGCTCCCTCTCCCAATTCGCCGGCGTGCGGCTGATGACCCTGGGCGATGGTGTCGAGCGCGGCGTGCGCCTGCTGGAATTCCGCACGGGCACGGGGCTGCGCTTCACCGTCCTGGTCGACCGGGCCATGGACATCGCGGATTGCGAGCATAACGGCCGCGCCATCGGCTGGCATTCGCCGTCCGGCTTCCGCCATCCCGGCCTGCATGAGTATGAGGGGGAGGGCGGCCTGGGCTGGTTCCGCTCCTTCTCCGGCCTGCTGGTCACCTGCGGCTTGGACCACATCCTGTTCATGGATGAGGATGCGGCCGACCATTACGTCTATGGCCCGCGCACCGGCGTCAAATCCTCCCTGCACGGCCGCATCGGCACCATTCCCGCCCGCCTGACGGGCTATGGCGAGCGTTGGGACGGTGATGACTGCTGGCTGTGGGCGGAGGGCGTGGTGCAGCAATCCACCGTGTTCGGGGAGGACCTGCACCTGATCCGCCGCGTCGAGGCCAAGGTGGGCACGGACGAAGTCCGCCTGCATGACCGGGTGGTCAACCATGGCTTCTACCGCACGCCGCACATGTACTGTTACCACATCAACGTCGGGCACCCGGTGCTGGCGGAGGGGTCGCGCTATGTGGCGCCCGTTCGTGACGTGGTCTGGGCTTCCCACGCCGGGGACGATTACCGCAAGCAGGGCGTGGGCTACCGCACCCTGCCGGCGCCGCGGCGCGATTTCCATGAGCAGGTCTGGCAGCACGAGATGGCGGCCGACGCGGACTCCCTCGTGCCCGTCGCCCTGGTGAACGAGACCATCGGCTTTGGCCTGGAGGTGGAGACGGACAAGCGTCAATTCCCGGCCATGTATGAATGGCAGAACCTGCAGCAGGGCCACTACGCCCTGGGCATCGAGCCCTCCACCAACCACGTCTTCGGCAAGCCCTACGCCAAGCGGCGCGATGAACTGATCTGGCTGGAGCATGGGGAGGAGCGGCGCTACGACAGCGTCTTCCGCATCCTGCCGGACGCCGCGTCGGTGGCCGCGTCCGTGGCGCGCATCCAGGCCATCGCCCGCCAGCCGGATGCGGACTATCCCCCTCCCTCGGGCGACTTCCGTCCCATCATCCGCGCGTGAGGAGGCAGCCGATGTCCATCGGGGCCAAGACCATCCTATACACCGGTGCCGCCGGCGGCCTGGGGCTGCCCGCCACCCTGCATTTCCTGCGCGAGGGCGCCATCGTGCTGGCCGTCGACCATGACGCCGCCAAGCTGGCGGCCCTGGCGGACGCCGCCGCGGACATCGGCGCCGGCCGGCTGGTGCCCCTCAAGGCCGACCTTTCGGACCTGGCGGGTTTCCGTGCCCTGCTGGCGGACCAGGCGGCGGCACTGGGCGGGCTGGATGTCGTCATCAACAACGCCGCGATCTATCCGGCCAAGCCGTTCGAGGACTACAGCATTGAGGATCACCAGGCGGTCCAGCGCGTGAACGTTGATGCCGGCATCGTGGCGGTGCAGGTGGCGCTGCCCCACATGCGGGCCCGGGGCTGGGGCCGCATCATCAACATCGCCAGCATCACCTTCTACGGCGGCTGGGCCAACCTGTCGCCCTACGTCGCGTCCAAGGGTGCCCTGGTCGGCCTGACGCGGGCCTGGGCGCGGGAATTCGGCGCCTACGGCGTCACCGTCAACGCCCTGTCCCCCGGCGCCTTCCCCACGGACGCGGAGAAGATCCACCCGGATCCGGAGGGCTACATCCGCTTCGTGCTGGACCACCAGTCGATAAAGCGGCGCGGCCACCCCGGCGACATCGCGGCCGCCCTGTCTTTCCTGGCGTCGGACGCCGCCGGCTTCATCAGTGGCCAGACCCTGAACGTCGACGGCGGCTGGGTCATGCACTGAGCCCTTTTGCCTGGGCCAACTCCCTTCCTTCCATTCCAATTTGTCCTAGGACGACACCATCATGGGCATCCTCAGCGGATACCGCGTTCTCGACTGTTCCATCGCCATGGCCGGCCCCTTCGCGGCGCAGCGCCTGGGCGATCTCGGCGCCGACGTCATCAAGGTGGAACCGACCAGCGGCGAATGGCAGCGCCACGCCTCGGCCGGCGGCGCCCGCGGCAACAAGATCAACGTCTCCTTCCTGTCGCTGAACCGCAACAAGCGCTCCCTGGCCGTGGATCTGAAGGCGCCGGAGGGCCGGCAGATCCTGCTGGATCTGGTGAGGGACGCCGACGTCTTCCTGCAGAACTACCGCCCCGGCGTGGCCAAGCGCCTAGGCGTGGATTATGAGACGCTGTCGGCCATCAACCCGGGCCTGGTCTATGTCTCCATGTCCGGCTATGGCGAGGACGGCCCTTATGTGAACTACCCGGGGCAGGACCTGCTGTTGCAGGCGCTGTCCGGCGCCATGCTGTCGGCCGGCAGCGCCGACCAGCCGCCGCAGCCGGCCGGCCAGTACCTGGTGGACGCCATCACCGCCTACACGGCGTTCGAGGGTGCGCTGGCCGCCCTGCTGCACCGGGAACGGACGGGGGAGGGGCAGCTGGTCCAGGTCAACATGCTGGATGCCATCACCACCCTCCAGATGCAGGAACTGTCCGTCTTCACCGTGGGCGGCAAGCCGCAGACCCGCTCGGCCGAGGCGCACGCCCATTGCTACATCCGCGCCCCCTACGGCGTGTTCAAGACGGCCGATGGCTACATCGTCGTCGCCATGGCCGGGCTGGACAAGCTGGGCAAGCTGATCGACGAGCCGTTTTTGCAGGGGTTGAACGACGAGGCGGACAGCTGGAAGTTCCGGGACGAGATTGTCGCCTGTGTCCGCATCCGGCTGCTGGGCCGCAGTTCCGCCGAGTGGCTGGAGCTGTTCCGCGCCCATGACATCTGGTGCGGGCCGGTCTACGGCTACGCCGACCTGGTGGCCGATCCGCAGATCGCCCACAACGGCACCTTCATCACCTATGATCACCCGACCGAAGGCCGGGTGAGGACGCCGGGCTTCCCCATCCGCTTCTCAAAGACGCCGGCGGCGCTGGACCGTGGCGCCCCCCTGGTGGGTGAGCACACGCGCGAGGTGCTGGAGGGTCTGTCCCTGTCGCAGGTGGATATCGAGCGGCTGCTGGCCGCCGGTGTCGTGGGGGCGCCGTGAGTCTGCCCATGCCGAACGGTGTCCCCCATTACCGTGCCCTGACCTGGGACCATCCGCGCGGCTACAACGCCCTGGCGGCGGCGGCCGGCGCGCTGGTCCCGGCGCGCGACGGGCTGGCCCTGACCTGGGACCGTCACTCGCTGGAGGATTTCGAAAAGCACCCCATCGCGGAACTGTGCCGGCGCTATGATCTGATCGTACTGGACCATCCCCATGTGGGCGACGCCGTGGCCGGCCAGTGCCTGGTGCCGCTGGAGGCGCTGTTCGGCACCGATGAGATCGCGGCCTGGGGCCGGGACGTCATCGGCCCCTGCCTGTCCAGTTATCGCTACGCCGGCCGGCATTGGGCCCTGCCGCTGGATGCCGCCACCCAGGTGATGGCCTATCGCCCCGACCTGGTCGACGGGCCGCCGCCGACGACCTGGGAGGGGGTGGCGGCCCTGTCCCGGCGGCGGCCCGTGGCGCTGTCGCTGGCCGGGCCGCACGCGGCCCTGTCGTTCCAGTCCATCTGCGTGGCCCTGGGCGAACCACCGGCGGAGGCCGATCCCGAGTGCTTCGTCGGGCGGGCGACGGGCGTGGCGGCGCTGGACCTGATGGCGCGGCTGGCGGCGGCCAGCCCGGCGGCGCTGGCCGACCTGAACCCCATCGGCATCCTGGGCCGCATGGCAGCGGGGGACGACGTGGCCCTGTGCCCGCTGATCTACGGCTATGTCAACTACACCCGCGCTGAGGCGGGCCGCCACCCGCTGCGCTATGCCGACGCCCCCCGGCAGGCGCCGGGTGGTCGGCCGGGATCGACCCTGGGCGGCACGGGCATCGGCATCACCACCCGTGCCCAGGTCACCCCGGCTTTGCTGGACCATCTGCGCTGGCTGATGTCGGCCGGCGCCCAGGCCGGCTTCATCCCCGACCACGACGGTCAGCCCAGCCTGCGCTCCGCCTGGGCCGACGCGCGCGTCAACGACCATTGGGGCGGCTTCTACCGCGACACCGCCGCCACGCTGGAGGCCGCCTTCGTCCGGCCCCGCCATCCCGGCGCCATCCCCTTCCAGACCGCGGCGTCGGCCCTGATTCGCGCCGCCCTGGCCGACGGGCGGCCGCACGGCGCCGTCATCGACGACTTGCAGAGCCTGTACGCCGCATCCCGCCAGCCGGGCATGGAGAGATGAATTGACCGATGAAGTGTTGTTCAGCGTCGATGGCCACGTCGCCACCCTGACGCTCAACCGTCCGCAGAAGCTGAACTCCGTCACGCCGGAGATGGCAAAGGCCCTGACCGACGCCGTCACCGAATGCAACGGCAGCGACACCATCCGCGCCGTCGTCATCACCGGGGCAGGGGAACGGTCGTTCTGCTGCGGGTCGGACATCAGGGAGCTGGACAGTTATGCGACATCATGGGATTTCCGCAACCGCGCCGACTATTGCGACGCCATCCACCATTGCCTGAAACCCACCATCGCCGCCGTCAACGGCTATGCCTTCGGCGGTGGGTTGGAGACGGCGTTGTCCTGCGACATCCGCATCGCCGCCACCAACGCCCAGTTCGCGGCACCGGAGATCAAGCTGGGCTGGATCGGCGGCGGCGGCATGGCGGCTTTCCTGGCCCATTCCATCGGCGCCTCCAACGCCGCCCTGATGATCATGACGGGCGACCCGATTGATGCCGCCCGGGCGCTGGCTTGGGGGCTGATCAGCGAGGTGGTGGAGCCGGCGGCCCTGCTGCCCCGCGCCCAGGCGCTGGCCGCCACCATCGCCACCCGGGCGCCCATCGCGGCCGAAACGGCCAAGCTGAACCTGCGGGCCGCCTTTTCCATGCCCCTGGACCAGGCCATGGCGTATGAGCGCGACCTGCAGACCATCTGTTTCGCCACCGCCGACGCGGCGGAAGGCCGCGCCGCCTTCAAGGAGAAGCGGCCGCCCGTGTTCCGGCGGCGCTAGGATCCCCGATGATGACCAACCTGCGCCCCGGTGATTTAAGGATATGATGCCGCCCGTCCCGCCACCCGCCTGAACAGGAAGCGCCATGCTCCCGAAGATCTTGCTGACCCGCCGCTGGCCCGACGCCGTGGAGGCGTACCTGCGCCAGCGCTACGACGTCACCGTGGACCCCGGCGACCGGCCGTTGAGCGCCGCCGAACTGACGGAGGCCATGGGCCGGTATGATGCCATCTGCCCCACGGTCACCGACCGGCTTGGCGCCGCCATCCTGGCGGCTCCGAATGGCCGGGTGCGCATCCTGGGCAACTTCGGCGCCGGCTTCGAGCATATCGACCTGGAGGCGGCCAAGGCCGCCGGCATCGTCGTCACCAACACGCCCGACGTGCTGACCGACGCCACGGCGGACCTGGCCATCCTGCTGATGCTGATGGCCAGCCGCCGTGCGGGCGAGGGGGAGCGGGAGCTGCGCGCCGGCCAGTGGACCGGCTGGCGTCCGACCCACCTGCTGGGCCAGGGGCTGGCGGGCAAGCGGCTGGGCCTGGTGGGCTTCGGCCGTATCGCCCAGGCGACGGCGGCCCGCGCCCGGGCCTTCGGCCTGTCCATCGCCTATCACAGCCGCCGCCAGGCTGATGCGGATGTGGAGGCGGCCCTGGATGCCACCCATGTCGACAGTCTGGAGGAATTGGCCGCCACCTCGGATGTCCTGTCCCTGCATTGCCCCGGCGGGCCGGCCACGCGCCATCTGGTGAACGCCGCCCTGCTGGCGCGCATGAAGCCCACCGCCATCCTGGTCAACACCGCGCGCGGCACCGTGGTGAACGAGGCGGACCTGATCGCGGCCCTGTCCAGCGGCGCCATCGCCGCGGCCGGCCTGGACGTGTTCGAGGGGGAACCGGCGGTGAACCCCGGCCTGATCGCCCTGCCCAACGCCGTGCTGCTGCCCCACCTGGGCAGCGCCACGCTGGAGACGCGCACCGCCATGGGCATGCGGGTGGCCGCCAACCTGGACCGCTTCTTCGCGGGCGAGGTGCCGCATGACCGCGTCGCTTGACCAGGTGGAGGGCCTGCTGCGCCGGCGCCTGGATGAGGCGCCGCGCCGCCCCTTCATCCTGGGCATTTGCGGTGCCCAGGGCAGCGGCAAGTCCACCCTGGCCGACGGCCTGGCCGAGCGGCTGGCGGCGTCGGGCCTGCGGGTCGCCGTGCTGTCGCTGGACGACCTGTACCTGACCAAGGAGGAGCGGCAGGATCTGGCCCGTGACATCCATCCCCTGCTGGCCACGCGCGGCGTGCCCGGCACGCATGACGTAGGCTTGGGCCTGGCGGTGCTGGACGGGCTGGGGACGCCGGGCCGCACGCTGCTGCCGCGCTTCGACAAGGCCGTGGACAGCCGCGCCGCCGAGGGCGCCTGGGTCGAGGGTCCGGTGGACGTGGTGCTGTTCGAAGGCTGGTGCGTGGGCGCCGTGCCGCAGGACGCCGCCGACCTGGACCCGCCGGTGAATGAGCTGGAGCGGGACCGTGATGCCGCTGGGGAGTGGCGCCGGCATGTGAACGCCGCCCTGGCCGGGGACTATCAGCGCCTGTTCGGCCGGCTGGACGCCCTGGTCCTGCTGGCCGCCCCCGACTTCGCCGTGGTGCGCGGCTGGCGCATCCAGCAGGAGGAGGGCCTGCGCGCCAAGCTGCGGGCGGCGGGCAAGCCCACCGACGGCACCATGACCGACGACCAAGTCAGCCGCTTCATCCAGTTCTACGAACGCCTGACCCGGCACATCCTGGCCGAAATGCCGGGCCGCGCCGACCTGACCTTGCGCCTGGATGCGGCACGGCAGGTGGTCTGATAGCGGCCTGTACTGGGGCGGCCCGTCGGGGCGGGACGATAAACATTAAGGAGCGCCTGCTTATGATCACCCCGCCGCCCTGGACCCGCCTGCTGTTGGCGGGTGTGCTGCTGCTGTTGCCCGGCGTGGCCGTGGCGGCAGAACCGGTGACCTTTCACGTGGCGCCTGGCGGGGATGATTCCGCACCCGGAACGATGGCGCGACCTTTTCGCACCCTGGTCCGCGCCCAGGCGGCGGTGCGCACCGCCAACCGCGACCATGACGTCATAGTGGAACTGGCGGCCGGCACGTACGCGCTGGACAAGCCGCTGCTCTTCGCCGCCGCCGACGGCGGACAGGGGGACCATCATGTGGTATGGAAGGCGGCGGCGGGGGTGGAGGCCCTGATTTCGGGCGGCATGCGCGTCACCGGCTGGACGCTGGCGGACGCGGAGAACGACATTTATGTCGCCGATGTGCCCAAGGGCCTGGATAGCCGCCAGCTGTGGATCGACGGCGCGGCCGCCGACCGGCCGGCCATCGAGATCACCCACCATGATGTGGAGTTCACCGCCCACGGCTTTATCCTGAAGAACCCGGCGCTGGCCACCATCGCTGCCGTCAAGGCGCCGCAGCGGCTGGAAGTGGAGGCCACAGGCATCTTCACCGATCGCTATTCCCCGGTGGAGCGGATCGACGGCATGCAGGTCACGCTGAAGCGGCCGGCCTGGGACAACAACAGCTGGGGCTATGACACGCTGAACAAGCCCTTCATGCCTGACCAGGCGCGGCTGTTCCTGGTGAACGCGCCGGAATTCTTCGGCAAGCGCGGCGAATGGCACCTGAACCAGAACCAATGGTACATCGATCCCGCCGCCGGCAAGCTGTACGTGAAGCCCCGGCCCGACGCCGACATCACCGCCATGACGATCATTCTGCCCCGGCTGGAGGCGCTGGTCGCCATCGGCGGCAGCTATGACCATCCCATCCGCAACCTGACCTTCCAGGGACTGCGCTTTTCCCATACCAGCTGGATGGGGCCGTCGCGGGACACCGGCTACGCCAACCAGCAGAGCGGCGCCTACCTCAAGGAGGTTTCCCCCCTGCGGCCGGTGGACGCCTACGCCACCTGCGGCTGGGGTTGCCCGGAATTCGAGAGCATGCGCCAGAAGTGGGACCAGATCCCCGGCGCCGTGCAGGTCTCGGCCGCGCGCGACATCACCTTCACAGGCAACACCTTCAGCCAGTTGGGGCAGGTGGCGCTGGGCATAGGTAACGACGCCAACGCCCACCTGACCGGCGTGGGCCTGGGGACGGATGGGGTGAAGGTTCTGGGCAACCGCTTCGCCGTCATCGCCGGCGGGGCCATCATGGCCGGCGGCGTGCGGGTGGAGGCGCACCACCCCGCCGACCCGCGCCAGGTCAACCGCGACCTGACCATCGCCGACAACGTCATCACCGACGTGGCCCGCGATTACAAGGACAACGCGGCGGTGCTGACGACCTACATCGACAGGGCCGACATTCTGCACAACGACATCTCCGACGCCAATTACGACGGCATCGCCATCGGCTGGGGTTGGGGCTACAACGACGTGGGCGGCAACCGGAACTACCGGGAAAACCAGAAGGGTTATCTGCACAACCCGGTGTTCGACCAGCCGACCGTGCTGCGGAACATGACAGTGGCGGGCAACCGCATCCATGGTGTGAAGAAGTGGTTCTTCGACGGCGGCGCCATCTACAACCTGTCGGCCAACCCCGGCACGGTCATCCGCGACAATCACATCTTCGACATCGCCGACCGCATCGGCATCTACCTGGATGAGGGCAGCAAGCACCTGCGGGTGGAGGGCAACGTTGTGGAGACCGACGGCTATTGGCTGAACGCCAATACCGTGGGCAAGAACTTCGCCTGGGGCGTCACCGCCGACAACGCCGCCACCGGCAACTGGCACAATTCGTCCCGTGTCGGCGGCCGCTGGCGGGCGGAGATCGGTATGCGGGTGGAAGATGACCACCTGCTGCCCGATCGTGCCTGGCCGGCGGCGGCGCTGGCGGTGATCCGCCAGGCGGGCCCGCGTCCGGGGACGGATTGAAGCGCCGCAGGGTTCATGTGTCCTGGTTCGGCGGCTGGTGAGGCCGAGGATCCAAGGCGCCAAGGCTGGGTGAGGAGCCATCCCGTGGCGCCACCGCCGAACTGGTTTCTCGAAGTTCCCAAAAAGGTGGCTCCAAGGATCATGAATCGTCCAGGAAGCCATTCAAAGGCGGCAATCGCCATGAAGCGGCGATTGCCTTGCCCCCAGGGTCGGCGCCTTATCTCGGCAGCTCGGGCTGGGTCGTGACCATGAATTTCCAATCGGCGAGCGCCGCGTGCCGGTGTGGCGCGGCCTGCTCCGCGTAGGCCGGGTTTTCAAGAATTCGGCGCAGCGTGGCGAAGCTCGCATAGCGGACGATGACGATATCGTCCCAGGCTTCGCCAGCGATGCCCACCAGCACCCCCCGGACATTGCCGACCCAGAAAACCGAATAGTCCTCACCCCGCGCGACAGCCTGGAAGGCCGGGGCATATCGTTGGAAATAGGCCTCCCTGCCCGAGCAGGGCGGCAGATCGGAGGCCGCTTCATAGGTGGCCTGGTCTCGATAACGCACCAGATTGACCATGTAGACCGGGCCCGCTTCGGCAAGTGCGCCGCCCGCCGCGTCCAGCGCCGCAGGGGTGTAGTCGATGATCGCCATATCTCGCCTTCTTGGATTGTTGCGCTGAGCACTTCCATGCGGGGAACCGTGAGCGTTCAGGCGCCGCCGGCGGACTGCGCTTGCCAAGCAATACGTCCAACTGTATTTATTAGCAATGGCCAGACCGTCCCTTCGCGAAAAAATCATCGAGTCCGGGGTGCGTACGCTGCATGAGCGTGGATACGCCGGTGCCGGCGTGCGCGAGATCACCAGTGACGCCGGCGTGCCCCAGGGCTGCTTCACCAACCATTTCCGATCGAAGGAGGCTTTCGCCGCCACCATCCTCGATCGCTACCATGAGCGCACACAGGCGATCATGGACGGCACGTTGCGCGATGAAAGCCGGCCGGCGGTCGAACGATTGCGCGCTTATTTCGATGCCATCACCGAACGGCTGGAAGCGGCGGGCTGGCGATACGGCTGCCTTGTCGGCAACATGAGCCTTGAAGTGCCGGAACAGAGCGAGGTGCTGCGCACCCATTTGGTCGAGGTTTGCCGCACGCTCACCGACGCGTTCGCCGAGGCTGTGCGTGCCGGCCAGGAAGCGGGTGAGATCCGGGACGATCTCGATGCCGGCGACGTCGCGACCTTCCTTCTCGCCGCCTGGGAAGGCGCTATGATGCGCATGAAAGTGGACCGGTCCCCACAACCCATCGAGCAGTTCAAGCGGGTGCTCTTCGCGTCCATCCTTGCTTCAGGGGTGAAGGCCGGCACCTCCCCATGACGCGGCCGGGCGTGCGGGCATGGACTGGAACGACCTCTCCGGGATGGCTTCGATGATCAGCCGTGCGCCGGCTGGATCGGATAAAGGCTTGAGAGCGTTTCGCGAAGCCAGCGTTGAACCGGGTGGGCGTCGTTCCTGCGGTGCCAGGACATGGCGAACGACACCGGCCCCAGCGCGACGGGCGGCGGTAGGATCAACAAATCGTTGCGCGCGGCGGACGCGTCGACTGCACCTTCCATGAGGGTGGCGATGAGGTCGGAGCGGGCCACCAGGGAAGGGGCCGCGTACATCTGCGGCAGCGACAGGGCGATGCGGCGGCGCAAGCCCATCGCCGCCAGCGCGGCGTCGACCTGGCCGAACCGTTCCCCCTCTGGCGAGACGAGAAGGTGGGACAGGCTGAGGAAGGTCGGCAGGTCGAGCGTGCGCGAGGCCGCCGGATGGCCGCGCCGCATGATGCAGACGAAGCGCTCCTCAAACAGCGGCAGGCTGAGGATGCGGCCGCCCACCGGCTGGCGGGGTGGGACGCTGATCGTCAGGTCGGCGTCGCCGGCGTCCAGGATGGCGACGGCATCGTCCCGGTGGGTGAAGGCGTTGATGCGCAGCGTCACATTGGGCGCCCGTTCCCGCAGGGCTTCGGTCAGCCGCGGCAGCAGTACCAAGGCCGGATGATCGGACAGGGCCAGCGTGAACGCCTGCGACGATGTGGTGGGGTTGAAGCGCTGGGTGAACTCCAGTGTCCGGCTGATCTCGGCCAGCGCCCGGCCCAGGGGTTCCGCCAGGTCGCTGGCGCGCTGGGTGGGTTGCAACCCCGACGGGCTGCGAACGAACAGTTCATCCTCGAACAGCGCGCGCAACCGCGCCAGCGCGGCGCTCATCGCCGGCTGGGTGCGTCCTGTCCGCTTGCCCGCCCGCGTGACGCTCCGCTCCGCCATCAAGGCGTCGAAGGCGACGAGCAGGTTGAGGTCGATGCCATGCAAATCCATGCCATGGATGTTTTCACATACAGACTATCGATTTCAAGAATGTTGCTCGCTTGCCTAGCTTTGGAGGGTGTCAACCAGGAGACAGTCCATGTCGCAAAACCCTATCGTCACATCCAATGGGCTCGCCGAGCGGGATCGCGTCGCGATCGAGACGCTCTACCGCGCCTTTTCCGACCATAATCCCGACCTTCTGGAGGAGGTGCTGGCCACGGACTGGCAGGACATTCCCCTCGCCCCCGGCCAGGCCCCCGGCCGCGAGGGCATGAAGCCGCTGGTTCGCGCCTTCAGCGCCGCCTTCCCCGACGTGCGCATCATCATCCATGAACTGATCGGCGCACCGGGCCGGGCGGCCGTGCGCGCCGAGATAACGGGCACCCACCAGGGCGAATGGTTCGGCGTGGCGCCGACCGGCATCCGTTTCGCCATCCCGATCCACGAGTTCCATCATGTGCGGGATGGACGCGTCACCCATACCTGGCACCTGGAGGACTGGTTCGGCTGGCTGCATCAGGTGGGCGCCATGGGTGCCGGGGAGAAGGGAGAATGAAGGCGTTTCGTATCCACGGCTACGCGGCGGATCCGGTCATCGACACCATCGATATGCCCCAGCCCGGAGCCGGCCAGGTGCTGGTGCGCGTCGCGGCCGCCAGCCTGAACCCGCTCGATGTGAAGCTGCAGCGCGGCTACATGGAGGCCTTCTTCCCGCTGGCCTTCCCCTACACGCTGGGAAGCGACCTGAGCGGCACCATCGAGGTCGTGGGCGACGGCGTGTCGGGCTGGCGCGCCGGTGACCGGGTCGTGGCGCGAACCGCGCCGACCAGCGGCGGCGCCCTGGCGGAGTTCGCGTTGGTCCCGGCCGACCACCTCGTGCGTCTGGCCGATGCCGTCACCTTTAAGCGGGCCGCCGGTGTCCCGACAGCCGCGGGCACGGCCTGGCAGGCGCTGTTCGAGGTCGCCCGGCTGGGGGCGGGGCAGACGATACTCATCCATGCCGGCGCGGGCGGGGTCGGCAGCTTCGCCATCCAGTTCGCCCGCCAAGCCGGCGCGCGGGTGGTGGCGACCGCATCCGGCAGCGGCATCGCCATCGCGGAACGCTTAGGCGCCGATCTCGTGATCGACTACCGCAACCAGGATTTCACCAAACGCGTCTCAGACGTGGACATGGTCCTGGACACCATCGGCGGCGACACCCAGGCGCGCTCCTATCAGGTGCTGCGCGCCGGTGGTTTCCTCGCCTCCGTCGCGGCCCCGCCGGATGAGGCCTTCGCGAAGGCGCACGGCGTGGATGCCGCGTTCGTCTTCCACAGTTCCGACGGCCTCCGGTTGGCGGCCGTCATGGACAAGGTCGCGGCGGGGACCGAGGTCTTGATCGACCGCATTGTGCCTTGCCGCGACGCCATCGGGGCGTTCCATCACCAGGCGTCCGGCCGCGCGCGCGGCAAGATCGTCCTGACGAACGGGTGGTGAAGGTCGAAAGACGTTCAGCTCGGTCAACCCTCCGGGCGCGCCTTGGCGTCCGGAGGGTCCGGTGGCTCACGTCTGATGCACATACTCGCCGGGTGCCGGACACAGCGTGGACGATATTTCAGGAGGCGCGACCTGGACCGCCTTTCCGGCGCCGCGCAACCACTCCTCCCAGGCCGGCCACCAGGAGCCGCCCTGGCTCGGCACCGACGCCGCCCAGGTATCGGGGTCGATGTACCGTTGATCCGGGTGCCGTGTCAGTATCTGGTAGCTGCCGCGCTCCCCCGCCGGCGGGTTGACGATGCCCACGTTGTGGCCGCCGGACACCAGGGTGAAGGTGACGGCGGTGTCGCTGAACAAGTTGATCTTGTAGACCGAGCGCCAGGGGGCGACGTGATCGCGGGCCGTGCCCAGGGCGAAGATCGGCACCTTGATGTCGCGCAGCGCGATCACCCGCCCGTCCACCGCGAAGCGGCCGGCGGACAGGCGGTTTTCCAGGAACAGGCCGCGCAGGTATTCGCCGTGCATGCGCGCCGGCATGCGCGTGGTGTCGGCGTTCCAGGCCATCAGGTCGGTCATGGGCTCGCGATCGCCCAGCAGGTAGTCGCGGATGAACCGCGACCAGATCAGGTCGTTGGGGCGCAGCAATTGGAAGGCGCCGGACATCTGGCCGCCACTGAGGTAACCCTGCATCCACATCAGGTCGTCCAGCAGGCTGACCTGGCGCTCATCCAGGAACAGCATCAGCTCGCCCGCCTCGGCGAAATCGGTCTGCGCCGCCAGCAAGGACAGGCTGGCCAGCCTGTCGTCCCCGTCGCGGGCCATGGTGGCGGCGGCGATGGACAGGATGGTGCCGCCCAGGCAATAGCCGCAGGCGTGGATCCGCTGGCCGGGAACGGCGGCGGCGACGGCGTCCAGCGCCGCCATGACGCCCAGGCGGCGGTAATCGTCCAGGCTCAAATCCCGATCGCCGGCGTCGGGATTCCGCCACGAGACCATGAAGACGGTGTGGCCGCGCCCCACCAGCCAGCGCACCAGCGAATTTTCCGGTCGCAGGTCCAGGATGTAGTACTTCATGATCCAGGCCGGAACGATCAGCACCGGCTCCGCATGGACGGTGGGCGTCGCCGGCGCGTATTGGATCACCTCCATCAACCGGTTGCGGTAAATGACCGAACCGGGGGTCAGCGCCACGTCGCGGCCCACCTGGAACTCCTCCGTTCCCGCCGGCGGCGCGCCTTTCATCAGGCGGCTGGCGTCCTCCAGCCAGTTCAGCCAGCCGCGCGCCAGGTTGGCGCCGCCTTCCTGCAGCGTGCGCCCCATGATGACGGGGTTCAGCCAGGGCAGGTTGGTGGGCGACAGGACGTCGGCCAATTGGCTGAAGAGGAAGGCCAGTTCGTTCTCATGCTGACGCGCCACGCCGGGCACGCGACGGGGGGCGTCCAGCAGCAGCCTTTCGCCCAGCAGATAGGCCTGCGCCACGGCCACATGGGGCCATTGCCGCCAGACCGGATCGGTGAAGCGATGGTCGCCGGGCTGCGGGTCGACCAGCGGGGCGGCGCCGCCCCTGGCGAACGCCTCCGCCAGCCACACGGCGAATTGCCCGGCCGCGTCCGCCGCCGCCAGGGTCCAGCCCAGCCGCCGGCCCGGGCTGGCCGACAGGTGCACGGCCCAGTCCGTCCACGCCTCCAGCACGACCGATGGGGACAGTCCCTGCGTCATGCGCGCCGCCGTGGCACGCAAGGCGCGGTCAAGGGCGCGAAAATCCGGATCCGATTCCGCGGCGGGCGGGGGCGGTAGGGCGACGGCCACGGTCGGTCGGGACGCCCGGCGGTGGGCGCGCCGGGCCGGGGCTTGAGGCGGGGCGGGGATGGGAACGGCGGCGGTCATGGGATGCCTCCTATCGCCGGTCCACGGCATGGGGCCGGCCATCCCCATCATGGCAGCCGTGGTGACGGCGGCCTTGATGCAACGCAAGGCGCGCGCGTCCGTGGGGGCGCACAGTGTCTCCACCGCCCGCGAAGGGGCCTTCCCCATCGGCGGGCCGGGAAGGGGAGGAATCATGACGCCAGGTCGCCTCAAACTGCCGCGGGTGCTGGGCATTCCCATTTTCGTGGACCTGTCCTGGTTCTTCGTGGCCGCCCTGATCGGATGGTCGCTGGCGGCGGGCGTGTTCCCCGCGCTGCTTCCCGGCAGGCCGGGGCCGCTCTATCTGTGGATGGCGGTGGCGGGGACGCTGGGCCTGTTTGTCTGCGTCCTGCTGCATGAACTGGCGCACAGCCTGGTGGCGCGCCGGTTCGGCATGCGGATCAACGGCATCACCCTCTTCATTTTCGGGGGTGTGGCCGAAATCGCCGACGAGCCCGGGAAACCGTCCCAGGAGTTCCTGGTGGCGATCGCCGGCCCCGCCGCCAGCGGCGTCATCGCCGCCGCCTGCTGGGCGCTGGCGCGCCAGCTCCCGGACGTGGATGGTTGGCCGGCGGTGGCGGTGACCCTGGCCTATCTCGGCCAGCTCAACGCCTATCTCGCGCTGTTCAACCTGGTGCCCGCCTTCCCGCTGGACGGCGGCCGCGTGCTGCGGGCGGCGCTGTGGCGGCTGCGCGATGACTACGCCTGGGCCACCCGTGTCGCGGCGGCCTGCGGCGATCTGTTCGGCCTGTTCCTCATCGCGATGGGGTTCTGGAACGCCGTGACGGGCGATGTCATGGGCGGCCTGTGGGGGGTGATCGTCGGCATGTTTCTGCGGAATGCCGCCGCGAGCGGATACCGGGACATGCAGGTGCGCACGGTCCTGGGTGGGACGCGGGTGGCCGACGTGATGACGCCGGATCCCATTTACGTCAGTCCGCAGGCCGTCGTCGGCGATTTCCTCACCCGTTATGTCTACCGCTATCACCACCGCAGCTTTCCAGTGGTCTGGGACGGCCGTGTCATGGGTGTCGTCGGCATCCCGCAGGTGGCGGCCCTGGCGTCCGACGAGTGGTCCGCGACCCCGGTCCGCGACATCATGGTCCCGTGCGGGGAGGAGGACGTCATCGCCGCCGACGCCGGCGTGGTCGATGCCTTCCGCCGGCTGGGCCAGATCGGGCGAAGCCGGCTATGGGTGTTGGATCAGGGTCGCCTGGTCGGCGTCATCGCCGCCAGGGACCTGATGGTCCTGGCCTCGCTGGCCACGGAGCTGCCGGCCCTGGCCCGGCATGGCGGGGCGACGCCATCCGGCCGGGAGGCGTCAGTCCCGCCGCATTTCACGGGGCCTGGTCCGCTGGACATCCACACCCAAGGAAACGGAGGTCATCATGCCTGACGGTACGCAACCCCTGAATTCGACCGAAGCCTTGGCGAAAGGGGTGATGGAGGAGGTTTTCACCGGCAACGTCGCCTGGCTGGACGATGTCCACAACATCTATGGCCGCTGGACGCAAGGAATGCTGGGCACCGTCCAGGAGATGGTGCGGCTTTGGGAAGGCCGCTTCCACGAGGACTGCGAGGCGTGCAAGACCCTGTCGGCCTGCCATACGCCGCTGGACCTCCAGCGCTTCGGCCAAGCCTTCGCGGCCAAGGCCAGCCAGGATTACGCCGAGGGGCTCGGGCGGCTGCTGCACGTGGCGGTGGAGGCGCTGGGGCCTCGGGCCGCACGCGGTCCGCACGGCTGAAAAAGCGATGGGGCGGCCCCCCGGCGCCGCCCCACCCGACCGGGCCCATCCGCCCTTACTGCATGTATTTGCCGCCGTTCACGGACAGGGTCTCGCCCGTGATGAAGCCGGCGTCATCGGCGGCCAGGAAGGCCACGGCGCGGGCGATCTCCTCCGGCTGGGCCAGGCGCTTGGCCGGGATGCCATTGACGATGGTCTGCAGGATGTCGGCGGGCACGGCTTCGACCATGGCGGTCTTGGTGTAGCCTGGCGCCACGGCGTTGGCGGTGATGTTGCGGGACGCGCCTTCCAGCGCCAGGGCCTTGGTGAATCCGATCAGGCCCGCCTTGGCGGCGGCGTAGTTGGTCTGTCCCGCCTGACCCGACAGGCCGTTGACCGAACTGATGTTGATGATGCGGCCGAAGCGGCGTTCGCGCATGCTTTCGATGACGGCGCGGCACATGTTGAAGCAGCCGCCCAGGTCGACATCGATGACGGCCCGCCATTGCTCGGGTGTCATCTTGTGCAGCATGGCGTCGCGGGTGATGCCGGCGTTGTTGACCAGGATGTCGATCGGGCCAAAGTCAGCGGTGACCCGCGCGACGCCGTCGGCGCAGGCGGTGTAGTCGGCGACGTCCCAGAAAACCGTCGGCAGGCCCGTGGCCTGCCGAAAGGCTCCGGCCGCGGCCTCATCCGCGGGCGGGCAGGTGGCAACCACCGTATGGCCGGCGGCCTTCAAGGCAAGGCTGACGGCGGCCCCTATGCCGACGACCCCACCCGTGACCAAAGCGACGCGTACCATCAGAACCTCCATCCCATGTGTGTCGGTTGCCAGCCCATGGGATCATCCGCAGGGCCCAGGGTTCCTTGTGATGCGTCAAGACATCGGCGATTCCGATCCGGATTGCGGCCGATCAATGCCGGGGCCCGGAGAAAGGTGTTCACTGGGGATTGGCCGGAAGCTGCCGAACCGGAGGGAATGTCATGCGCGCCATGGTATGGGATGGAACGGGGGCGCTGGAGGAACGGGAGTTGCCCGACCCGCGGCCGGAGTCCGGCGAAGTGCGCATCGCCGTCCGGGCTTGCGGCGTCTGCCGCACCGACCTGCATCTCATCGATGGCGACCTGCCGTCCGGTGGCCTGCCCCGCGTTCCAGGTCATGAGATCGTGGGCGTCGTGGACCGGCTGGGCCCCGGGGTCACCGGCCTCAACCTGGGCCAGCGCGTGGGCGCGGGCTGGCTGGGCCACAGCTGCCAGCGCTGCCCCTATTGCCTGTCGGGCCATGAGAACCTGTGTGACCAGCCCGCCTTCACCGGCTACACCCGCGACGGCGGCTTCGCCACCCTGGCGGTGGCGGAGGCGCGTTACGTCTATCCCCTGGATGGCATCGACCTGGGCGACGCCATGGCGGCCCCGCTGCTGTGCGCCGGCCTTATCGGCTGGCGGTCGCTGGTGATGGCGGGCCCACATCGCAAGCTGGGCCTCTACGGCTTTGGCGCCGCCGGCCATATCATCCTTCAGGTCGCCCGCTGGCAGGGCGCCGAGGTGTTCGTCTTTACCCGGCCCGATGACCTGGCCGCGCAGGAGTTTGCCCTGTCCCTGGGCGCCGTCTGGGCCGGTTCGTCGGAAGAGCCGCCGCCGGAGCCCCTGGACGCGGCCATCCTCTATGCCCCGGTGGGCGCGTTGGTGCCGGCGGCGCTGGCGGCCGTACGAAAGGGCGGGCGGGTGGTCTGCGCCGGCATCCACATGAGCGACATCCCCGCCTTCCCCTACAGCCTGCTGTGGGGCGAGCGCCAGTTGGTCTCGGTCGCCAACCTGACGCGGGCCGACGCCCTGGACTTCCTGCGCGTCGTGCCCCTGGCCGGCATCCGGCCCGAAGTGACGGCTTATCCGCTGTCCCAGGCCAACCAGGCGATCACCGACCTACGCGCCGGCCGGGTGCGCGGGGCGGCGGTTCTGGTGCCCTGACGGTCAGCGCGCCGCCGCCAGGTGGCGGCGGAAGCGCCACAGGCTGAGGCAGAAGAACAGGGCGCCCATGCCGGCCACGGCGGCGAAATGCGGCCAGACCAAGGTGATGTCCGCCCCCCGGTACAGGATGGCTTGGGCGAAGGCCACGAACTGGGTGGCGGGCGAGAACTGCATGATCCGCTGCAGCCAGAGGGGCATGCTCTCCAGTGGCGTGTTGCCGCCGGACAGAAGGTTCAAGGGCAGGACGATCAGGATGAACAGCAGGCCCAGTTGCGGCATGGACCGCGCCACCGTGGCCAGGAAGATGCCCAGGGCGGTGGTGAAGAAGAGGTAGACACCGGTGCCCGTCAGAAACAAGGGCATGGACCCGGCGAGGTGGATGCCCAGGGCCCAGCGGATGATCAGGGCCAGGGAAAGCGCCGTCATGCCCAGCACCACCAGGCCGTTGGCCAGCACCTTCGCCCCCATGATCTCCAGCGGGCGCACGGGCATGACCAGCAGATGCTCCAGCGTGCCGTGCTCCCGCTCGCGGATGACGGCGGCGCCGGTCAGCAGCACCGACAGCATGGTGACGTTGAACAGGATGGCCATCAGGCCGGTGAAGCGCGTCGTCTCCAGCGTCTGGTTGAAGGCGAAGCGCAGCTGGGCGCTGACCGCGTCGGGGACGGTGGTGGTCTTGTCGCGCGCCAGGAAGCGCGCGACCTCATCGCTCAGCACCGATTGGATCTGCGCGGCCCCGATGCCGGCCTGCATCATGGCGGTGGCATCCACCAGGATCTGCAGCTCCGCCCCCCGGCCGGCCAGCAGGTCGGCCTGGAAGTCCGGCGGCACGTCCAGCACGAAGGTGTAGCGCGCTTCGGCCATGGCCCGGTCGACCTCGCCCTTGCCGATGAGGGCGGGAGCCTGGAAGTCCGGCGCGCGGAAGGCGGAGCGGAAACGCAGCGCCAGGGGCGACTGGTCCTCGTCCACGATGGCGATGGAGGCGTTGCGCAGTTCGTGACTGATGCCCGTGGCCTGCAGGTAGATCATGCCGGTGAAGGCGTAGAGCACGAAGAACAGCATGAAGCGGTCGCGCAGCAGGCCCGCCAGTTCCTTGCGCGCCAGGGTCAGCAGATTGCGGAAGGCCGCCATGGGCTCAGGTCTCCTGCTTGCGCAGCAGCACGGCCGCCGTCAACACCAGCGCCGGGAAGAAGGCCAGCAGCGACAGGATGAAGGGCGTCAGCTCCGCCAGGAATAACCCCTTGGTGAAGGCCCCCACCACCGTCTTCACGAAGTACGTCGTGGGGAAGATGGCGCCCAGCAGGTGGGGCATGCCCGACAGGGTGGAGACGGGCTGCATCATGCCGGAGAATTGGATGGCCGGCAGCATGGTGACGATGGCTGTGCCGAACACGGCGGCGGTCTGGGTGCTGACGAAGCAGGACACCAGCAGGCCCAGCGCGGTGGTGGCCATGACGTAGGCCAGCGCGCCCAGGCTGAGGCCCGCCAGGCTGCCCTTCAGCGGCACATGGAAGATGACCAGTGCCATCACCACCATGATGGTGTAGTTGAAGAAGGCGATGGCGATGTAGGGCAGCTGTTTGCCCAGCAGGAATTCCAGCCGCGACACCGGCGTCACGTACAGATTGGTGATGGAGCCCAGCTCCTTCTCCCGCACCACGCCCAGGGCCGTCAGGATGGACGGGATGAAGACCAGCAGCAGGCCGATGACGGAGGGCACCATGGCGTCGGCGGACCGGAAGGCCTGGTTGTAGCGGAAACGCGGAATGAGGTTCAGTCCCGGCGCCTCCTCGACACCGGCCTCCGTCGCCAGATCCTGCCGCAGGCGGGTGAACAGCCCGGCGACATAGCCCTGGATGGTTTCCGCCCGGAAGGGCATGGCGCCGTCGATGCGCACGGCGATCTCCGCCGGGGTGCCCTTCTTCACGTCGCGGCCGAAGTCCGGCGGTATGTCCACCACCAGGGCGATGTCGTTGGCCTGCAGGCGCCTCAAGGCCTGGGCCGCGTCCGTGGCGGGCGGCGTGGCCTGGAAGTAGCGTGAGCTGGAGAACGCCTCCACCACCGTGCGCGACAGGGGGCTGTGGTCACGGTCCAGCACGGTGTAGCGCAGGTTCTCGACATCGAAGTTGATGCCGAAGCCGAAGACCAGCATCAGCATCAGGGTGCCCAGCAGGGCGACCGTCAGGCGGACGGGGTCGCGGCGCAGCTCCAGCCCCTCGCGCAGGGCGTAGGCCGACAGCCGCCGCAGGGAAAGGCCGCCCGCGTCCGCCGTGGCGTCCGGTGGGGGGAGATCGCCACCGGGGTGGGACCGGGTACCTCATCCGGCGCGTTTTCCCGCATGTAGGCGACGAAGGCGTCGTCCAGGCTGGGGGCATCCTTCGCCCGGCGCAGGTCCTCCGGCGCGCCCACCGCCAGCACGCGGCCGGCCTGCATGAAGGCGACGCGGTCGCAGCGCGCGGCCTCGTTCATGTAATGGGTGGAGACGAAGATGGTGACGCCCTGGTCGCGCGACAGGGTGGTCAGTTGCCGCCAGAAGGCGTCGCGGGCCACGGGGTCCACGCCCGAGGTCGGCTCGTCCAGGATCAGGACTTCGGGCTTGTGCAGCACGGACACGGCCAGCGACAGGCGCTGGCGCACGCCCAGCGGCAGGCTATCCGCCAGGGCCGGCAGGTAGGGGGCCAGGCCGAAGTCGGCCACCACCTCGGCGATGCGCGCCTGCGCCGCGCCGCGCCCGAGGCCGAACAGGGTGGCGTGCAGGTCCAGGTTCTGCGCCACCGACAGATCGCCGTAGAGCGAGAAGGACTGGGCCATGTAGCCCACCCGGCGGCGGGTGGCGAGGTCGCCGGGGTCGACCGGCTGGCCGAACAGCAGGGGCGTGCCGGCGCTGGCCGGCAGCAGGCCGGTCAGCATCTTCATGGTGGTGGTCTTGCCACAGCCGTTGGAGCCCAGGAAGCCGAAGATCTCCCCCTTGGGGATGGCGAAGCTGACCCGGTCCACGGCGACGAAATCGCCGAAGCGGCAGGTCAGCTCCCGGGCCTCGATGGCGATGGGGCCACCGGGCGGCAGGGGGGCGATGGCGGCCGCCTCGCCCGGTCCCCGCCGGTTCACCGGTAGCAGGGCCACGAAGGCCGCCTCCAGGGTGCTTGTGCCGCTACGGCCCATAAGCTCGCCTGGCGTACCGTCGGCCAGGATGCGACCGCCGTCCATCATCACCGCGCGGTCGAAACGCTGGGCTTCGTCCATGTAGGAGGTGGCGACCAGCAGGGTCATGCCCGGCCGCTCCGCCCGGATGCCGTCGATCAGGTCCCAGAACTGGCGGCGCGACAACGGGTCGACGCCGGTGGTCGGCTCATCCAGGATCAGCAGGTCGGGATCATGGATCAGGGCACAGCATAGCCCCAGCTTCTGGCGCATGCCGCCCGACAGCTTGCCCGCCGGCCGGTCGGGGAAGGGGGCGAGGCCGGTGGCCGCCAGCAAGCGGTCGATGCGCTGGCGGCGTTCCCCCGGGCCTTGGCCGAACAGCTTGCCGAAGAACTCCAGGTTTTCCCGCACCGACAGGTCGGGATAGAGGTTGCGGCCCAGCCCCTGTGGCATGAAGGCGACGCGGGGTTGCAGGCGCCGGCGGTCCCGTCCGCGCGCCATGTCGCCGCCCAACACCTCCAACCCGCCGTGCTGCAGGCGTTTGGCGCCGGCGATCAGGCCCAGCAGGGTGGACTTGCCCACGCCGTCCGGGCCGATCAGGACCAGGGTGCCGCCGGGCGGCACCACCAGGGTCACGGCATCCAGCGCCTGGGTATGGCCATAGCGATGGCTGACGCCCGTGGCGCGGATGGCCGGCGGCGGTGTCATTGCGCCGCCGTCGTGGTCAGGCGCGACTGCAGCCAGGCGGGCCACGCGGCCTTGGCGTCCAGACGGACGTAGGCGGTGCCGCTGACACCCGTCTTCACCTGTTCGATATGGCCGGTCACCAGGGCCTGGGGCACACGCGCCTTCAGCCGGAACATCATGCGGTCGCGCTCCGCCCGGGTTTCCACCTGCTTGGGCGTGAACTGCGCCTTGGGCGCCACGAAGCTGACCGACGCGGGGATGGCCAGGCCGGGCAGGGCGTCCAGCAGCAGGCGCACGTCGGCGCCCAAGGCCACCCGGTTGGCGTAGTCGGTGGGCAGGAAGAAGGTCATGTACACGTCGGACAGGTCCAGCAGGGTGGCGACCTTGCCGCCCGCGCCCAGCATTTCCCCCGGTTGCGCCAGCTTGTAGAGGATGCGGCCGGTCACCGGCGCCTTCAGGATGCCGTCGTCCGCCAGGTCGCGCAGGCGGTCGGCATCCGCCTCCGCCGCGCGGATGCCCTCCTCGGCGGCGCTCAGGCCGCTCTTGGCCGATCGCAGGGCGGCCGAGGCGCTTTTCAGCTGGTTGCGGTTGGTGTCCACCCGTTGCTGCGAGACGTTACCGCGGGAAAACAGCTCCGTCGCCCGGTTCATCTCCTTGGTGGCGAATTCGAGGTCGCTTTGCCGCTGCACCACCAGGCTGGCGGCCTGGTCACGGGTTTTCTGCGCCTGCGCCAGGGCGGCGACGGCGGCGCGGTACTGGGCCTGGATGTCGCGCACGTCCAGGCGGGCCAGCACGGTGCCGGCCTGCACCAGCTGCCCCTCCTCGAATTCTATGGTCAGGACGCGGGCCGCGTACTTGGCGGCGATGTCCACCTCCTGCGCCTCGATGCGGCCGTCGGCGGAGACGAAGCCGGCCGGCAGCACGTTGCCGCGCGTGCGCAGCCACAGCAGGTAGCCGCCGCCGGCGGCGCCGGCCAACAGGATCAACACCAGCAGGAACTTGAGGAAACGCATGGGGCCGGTGCTCCTTCAGGGGTTGGCCGGGGGCGCCGGGTTGGGGGCCTGGGGTTTCAACAGCGCGGCGATGCGGTCCAGCAGGGCCAGGCGCTGGGCGTCGCCGTCGGCGTGGCGCAGCGTTTCCGCCAGGTCGAGGATCGTGGCGGCATAGACGTTGTGCCAATCCTGTTCGGGCACGGCCGCCAGACGCGGCTGGTTGGCCGGCTTCCGCTCAGCATGGCCGGGCCGCAGGACGATGGTCTCATCCAGTTCAGGCTGATAGACCGGGACCGACAGGCCCCGGGTGGCCAGCGCGTCCGCCAGGGCCTGCCGCGGCGTGGTCTCCCCGTGCATCAGGGCGATGCCATTGCGGATGGGGCCGCGCGCCGCCAGCCACGCCAACAAGGCCGCTTGGTCGGCGTGGCCGGAATAGCTGTCCAGGGTGCGGATGCGGGCGCGCACCTCCACCTCTTCGCCGTGGATGCGGACGTGGCTGGTCCCCTGGGTCAGGATGCGGCCCAGCGTGCCCGGCGCCTGATAGCCGACGAACAGGACCGTGGCGTTGCGTTGCCACAGATGGTTCTTCAGGTGATGGCGGATGCGGCCGGCGTCGCACATGCCGCTGGCCGCCATGATGATGGCGCCACCACCCAGGCGGTTCAGGCGTTTGCTGTTCTCCACCGCCGTGATGGGGTGGAAATAGGGCCGGTCGAAGGGATCGGCGACGGCGGCGTGGTTGATGTCGGACAGGTGCTGGCGGAAGACATCCGTCACGTTCACCGCCAGCGGGCTGTCCAGGAAAATGTCCGTGCGCGGCAGGGCCCCGTCGTCCATCAGCCGGGCCAGGTCGTACAGCAGCTCCTGCGTCCGCTCCACCGCGAACACGGGGATCAGCAGTACCCCGCCGGTCTTCAGCGCCGCAGCCACCTCTTCGCCCAGCTGGCGCCGCCGTTCCTCATTGTCCATGGGCGGGCGCAGCGTGCCGCCGTAGGTCGATTCACAAAACACCCAGTCCATGCCCGACGGGCCGTCGGGCAGGCCGTGGAAGGGCTTGTCGCCCGGCCCCAGGTCGCCGGAGAACAGCAGCGTCTGTTCCCCGCCGTCGCCCGCCACCCGCACCTCCACCGAGGCCGAGCCCAGCAGGTGCCCCGCGTCCCAAAAGCGGATCTTCACGCCGGCCATGACGTCGATCCAGACGCCGTACCCGGCCGGCTCCAGCTGGTCCAGGCAGGCTTCGGCGTCCTTGCGGGTGTAGATGGGTTGCACCTCCGCCCGGCCGCGCTGGCGGTTGCGGTGGTTCAGGTGCTGAACCTCGCTTTCCTGGATGAAGCCGCTGTCCGGCAGCATGAAGGTCAGCAGGTCCCGCGTGCCCCCGGTGCAGTGGATGCGGCCTTTGAATCCCTGGCGGCACAGTTTGGGCACCAGGCCGCTGTGATCGATGTGGGCGTGGGTCAGCACCAGCGCCGCCGGCTCGCGGGGGTCGAAGGGGAAGTCGCGGTAGTTCAGCTCCTTGACCGTCTTGGGGCCCTGGAACAGGCCGCAGTCGATCAGCAACGCCCCGCCATCGTGGCGGATCAGGGTGCAGGACCCGGTGACGGTGCCGGCGGCGCCGTGGAAGGTGACGGTGGGGATCATGGGAACAGGCCTTTGAATGGTCAGGCGTAGGATCCGGTTTCGGAAGGGCGTGCAGCGGGGGCCGTCGGTACCTTCAGGCCATGGGCCAGCAGGGCGCGCCACACGCCCGCGGCGTCGTCGGCGAAGCTGAACAGTTCCAAATCGGCCGGGGAGATCATGCCGGTCTTGGCCAGCACGTCGAAATTCACCACCCGATTCCAATAGGCCTTGTCCATCAGCACGACCGGAATGGCCGGGGACTTGCCCGCCTGGCGCAGGGTCAGGATCTCGAACATCTCGTCCAGGGTGCCGAAGCCGCCGGGGAAGATGACCAGGCCCGCCGCCCGCATGGCGAAGTGCAGCTTGCGCATGGCGAAGTAATGGAACTGGAAGGTCAGTTCCGGCGTGGTGTAGGGGTTGGGCTCCTGCTCATGCGGCAGGGCGATGTTGAAGCCGATGCTGGGGGCGCCGGCCTCCCATGCGCCGCGGTTCACGGCCGCCATCAGGCCGCCGCCACCGCCCGTGGCGATGACGTTGTCGCGGAACCCGCCGGGGATGCCGTCCAGCGCCCCGCCCTGCTGCGAGGCCAGCCGGCCGAAGGCCAGCGCCTCGCCGTACCACCGGTCGGAACCGGGGAATTCCGTGGCGCGCGCCACCTCCTCCGCCGTCGTCGATGGCGCGGCCGGATCGCGAACCCGGGCGCTGCCGAAGGCCACCAGGGTGGAGCGCACGCCCCAGGCCCGCAGCCTCTCCTCCGCCTTTTCATACTCCAGCATCAGCCGCGCCCCGCGCATGCTGTCGCTCATCAGGAAACTCTGATCCAGCGCTGGCAGGCGATAGGCGGTGGACGCCAACTGCGCCCGGTTGTCGGCCTTCGAAGCATCGCGCGACATGATGGGAAGCGTCCTTGTCACGATCACCGGGCAGGGGCTGGAGCCTGTCCAGACGCCTACCCGTTCATGACCCAACCATTCACCATCCCGGCCGTTGGCAAAATGATCCACCTCAATCTCCGATCGCGTCGCGGCGGTCGTGGGATCAGGGGCTGATGATCACCTTCAGGGCGCGGCTGTCGGCGGCATGGCCGAAGGTGTCGTAGGCGGACAGGATGCCGTCCAGCGTGAACCGGTGGGTGATCAGCACCGAGGGGTCCAGCTTCCGCGACTGCACCGTCTTCAGCAGCATAGGCGTGCTGACCGTGTCCACCAGTCGGGTGGTGATGGCGATGTTCTGCGCCCACAGTCGGTCCAGGTGCAGGTCGGCCTTGTGTCCATGCACGCCCACGTTGGCGATGACGCCACCCGGCGCCACCAGATCCTGGCATAGCTCGAACGTGGCCGGGACGCCCACCGCCTCGATCACCGTGTCGGCGCCCAGGCCGCCGGTCCAGGCCTTGACCGCCTCCGGCACGTTGGTTTGCGCGCTGTTCAGGGTGCGGGTGGCGCCAAAGCGGCGGGCGACCTCCAGCCGGTTGTCGTCCACGTCGATCATGATGATCTCGGCCGGGGAATAGAACTGGGCGGTCAGCAACGCCGCCAGGCCGATCGGCCCCGACCCCACGATGGCCACGGTCGCGCCCGGCGCCACCTTGCCGTTCAGCACTCCGCATTCGAAGCCGGTGGGCAGGATGTCGCTCAGCATGGCCAGCGCCTCTTCATCCGCCCCGTCGGGGATGGGATAGAGGCTGGTGGCGGCGTGGGGGATGCGCACATATTCCGCCTGGGTGCCATCAATGACGTTGCCCAGGATCCAGCCGCCGGTGCGGCAGTGGGAATACATGCCGCGACGGCAGTAGTCGCAGGTGCCGCAGGCGGTGATGCAGGAAATCAGCACGCGGTCGCCTGGCCTGAACGTCGTGACGCCCGGGCCAACCGCATCGACCACGCCCACGCCTTCATGGCCCAGGATGCGGCCCGGCGCGCAGGTGGGCACGTCGCCCTTCAGGATGTGCAGGTCGGTGCCGCAGATGGTGGTCTTGGTGATGCGGACGATGGCATCGCCGGGGTCCCTGATCTCCGGCTTGGGCCGCTGTTCCAGCGCCTTGCGGCCGGGGCCCTGATAGACGAGCGCCTTCATGACGGTTTTCCCCTGTCTCAGGTTAGTGACGTCTCAGGTTGATGGGTCCGGTCAGCGGGGCGCCGGCGTCAGTGGGCCAGCAGCGCCGGGACCGGGGTCTTGGTCAGGATGTCCCGGGTCACGCCGCCCAGCGCCCATTCCCGCAGGCGGGAATGGCCATAGGCGCCCGCCACGATCAGGCCGGCGCCCGAAAGCTCGGCCTCGTTGAACAGCCCAGCGGCGATGTTGTCCCACTTGCCCAGCCGCCGGTTCTCGGCGGCCACGCCATGCCGCTCCAGATAGCGGGCCAGCTTGCGGTCGCCCGGCGTGTCCCTGGACCCGCCGTTGTCGATCGTGGCGATGATCACTTGGCCGGCCCGGCGCAGGAACGGCATGGCCTGGGCCACGGCGTTCGCCGCCTCCCGGCTGTCCTTCCACGCGACCAGGACGGTATCGAACGGCCGCAGGCGCGACGGGTCCTCCTCGGGAATGACGAACACGCCGCGGCCCGATCCGAACAATGCCGCCTCCACCACATCGCTGGCGCGGTTGGGTTCGGCGACGCGATAGGGGGTGCGCACCACCAGCAGGTCCGCCATGCGCGCCTCGGTGGCGACCAGTCCTTGGACGTTCGCCGCCCGGCAGTCGATGCGGTGCAGGTCATGGGGACCGGCCAGTTTCGCGAGGCGCTGTTCCAGCGCGTGTTCCACCAGCCGGCACTGGGTCTTGGCCTCATCCAGGTGCTGGGACAACAGGCTGCGGCTCACGGCGTAATGGGATATGCTCTCCGGCGGTTCGGGCAGGATGTTGATGTACAGGCCCCGGACGTGGGCCTGATGCACGATCGCCAGATGGTCGGCATGCAGGATGCGGCTCTCGTCGTCGTCGCCGCCATCCAGGTGAACCAGAATTTCCTTGATCATCGTGCCGGCCCTCCTTCGGTGAAGCGGCCTGTCCATGGGGGCATGGAGGCGGTCGCCAGCTCTGGAACACAGCTTGCCGCAGGCGGGCTGGCGGGACCTTGACCTGGCTCAAGGGGCCATAAGCCCGAAGCTCAATGGGCGATCGGGATCGTCCGCTCCTGCTTCGCGCCGGTGCCGGCTTTGGGCAGCGTCACGGTCAGGATGCCCTTGTCGAAGGCGGCGGAGATTTTCTCCACGTCCGCGTCGCTGGGAACATGGAAGGACCGGCGGAAGCTGCCGTAGCGCCGCTCGGTCAGGTGCACGTCCCCCCGCTTCTCATCGACATTGATGGTCTTCTCCCCCTTCAACGTCAGGACGTTGTCGGCGAGGGACACGCTGATGTCCTTGGTTTCGATGCCTGGCAACTCGGCGGTGATCTGGTAGTCCGCGTCCCGCTCGGTGATGTCGACGGCGGGAATGGTCACGCCGAACGCGCCTTCGAAATGGCGCAAGGGGTCGGTGTCCGGAGACCGCCACAGGGCGGGGACGGTGAGCAGTGAGCGAGAGAAGCGGCTGAAGGCGCTATCCAACTCGTCACGAAAGGAATTCCAGAAATGGAAGGGCGAGGCGGCGGTGGCATCGGTGTTGACCGGAACGGGTTGCGGCGCCGTGGCTTTGGCCGGTTCGGTCGGGGCGGCTGCTTCAGGCATGGCATTTCTCCTTTCACGGGGGTAGGAGGTGAAACTTTCAATGGGCCAGCAGGGCCGGAATGGGCGTTTTTGTCAGGATGTCCCGGGTCACTCCCCCCAGAATCCATTCCCGCAGGCGGGAGTGGCCATAGGCCCCGGCCACGAGCAAGCCGGCGCCCAGACGCTCCGCCTCATTGAACAGGGTCTCGGAAACAGTGTTCCATTCCCGCAGGTGGCGCAGTTCGACGGTCACGCCATGGCGGTCCAGGTACCGGGCCAGGTCGGCGCCAGGTTCCGTGCCGCCGGCCTCCGCCGGCTTGTCGTCCTCCACCATGGCGACCACCACCTGGGTCGCCTTTTTCAGGAAAGGCATGGCCTGGGCCACGGCGTTCGCTGCCTCTTTACTGTCGGTCCAGGCGACAAGGACGGTGTCCTGGGGCCGGAGCCGGGCCGGCTCTTCCTCCGGCACGACGAACACACCGCGCCCGGATCCGAACAGGGCGGCTTCCACGAATTCGGGCGCCCGGCCCGGCAGGGCGAAGCCAGGCTGGTAGGGTGTGCGCACCACGGTCAGGTCGGTCGTACGCGCCTGGCTGGCCACGACGCGGTCCACGCCGTCCATCAGGACATCGAACCGGCGAAGGTCATAGGGAACACTCAGCTTGTCGAGCCGAAGGCGGATGGCCTGTTCCGTCCTGTCCGCCTGGGCCTTCAACTCGGTCATTTGCTCGGATGCCGCGCCGCGGCTGACGGCGTACTGCGGCAGCGTCAGGACGATCTCGGGCAGGCTTTCACAGTAAAGTCCCCGGATGTGGGCCCTGTGCGCGGTCGCCAGGTGCTCGGCATGCAGCAACCGGAACTCGTCGTCGGAACTTCCGTCCAGATGAACCAGTATTTCCGTGATCATGACACCCGCCCTCGTCACGGGGGAGCGGCCTGTCCGTGCCTTGGCACGATGCCGGGTCGCCAGCTCTGATCGCAGTCTGTCATGCAGGGCTGGGGCCGCATTGACCCAGGTCAAGGGGGCTCCCGCCGGAGGGGATACGCACAACAGGCGTCCCCATTCCCATTGGAAATGGGGACGACCCGTAGGCTTCAGGGCGGGGTGACAGCCGCCGTGGTGGGTTGGGTGTTCCAGCCGCGTAAGCCCACCTTGGGCTGCCCCTGGGCCAGGGCTGCGGGGTAGGCGATGGTGACCTCCCGCCGGTCGCCCGGAAGGAGGGAGACGTAGTTGTCGCTGGCGTAGGCCGGCAGCAGGCGGCTGCCGTCGGCGTTCTGCAGAGTGAGCTTGTTCATCAGCGACGCGACGGTGCCGGTGTTGGTGAGGGTCACATGCACCTTGACCTCGTCGCCCGCCTGTTCCGTCCGCGTGGCCAGGGTGACGGGCTGCGGCGCCAGGTCGTTCAGATGCCGGGTGGCGGCCTCGTCTGTCCCGCGCCAGTAAACGTTCTGCGACAGCGTGCCGGTGGCGTCCGACAGCTCCAACTCCACCAGCACCAAGCCATGGGCCTGGATGGCGGCGGCCAGGTCCAGCCTCCGCGCGGGGGTCGCTGCGTCGGTGGGGGCGTCGACCTTCTGGGTCTTGTCGCTGATGACCTGGCCCGCCACGGTCAGCACGCGGGCGCGCACCGAAAGGCCCTTCCGGGATTCGCGGGTGTTGTTGACCACGCTGATCCCATCGTCCGGTGCGTTCAGCTGCACGTGCAGGGGCTCCGCCGCCTTCTGGACGCCGTAGAAGGCGCCATGGGTGTCGTAGTCGTGGCTCATGATCTGCCAGTTGGTGCTGGGCCAGGCCGGCTGGGTCATCCACAGCAGGCGGCCGCTGTTCACCGTCCACAGGCCGGCGTTCATGCCCTCGAAGATGGCCCGGTGGCTTTCATAGTTCATCAGCTGGGCCTTGCGCTCGAAGTCGGCCAGGCTGGTGGCCGCCCCCAGCTTGCGCTCCATGGCGGCCATGAAGCCGTGGGTGTCGCCGTTCCCGGTCTGGTGCCAGTCGTGATAGGCCCAGGTGTCGCTGACCGGCCAGCGGTCGGCGGGGGGCACGGCCGCCTCGAACGCCTCCAGCGTGGGGAAGCTGGGCGTGCCCACCTCCACCGCGAAGCCGCGGGACAGCGTGGTGAAATACTGCGACGGGTCGCGGTAGTCGTAGGGGCCGCTGTCCTGCAGGTTCACGCGGTTGGAACTTCCGCTGTAATAGCGGGTGCCGTCCAGGGTGGCGACCAGGCTTTCCAATCCTTCGTTCAGCACCGGCTGCGGCACGCCCTCGTTACGGCCGAACCACAGCACGATGGAGGGGTGGTTGCGATAGCGGCGTATGACATCGGCGGCGTTGTCCAGGAACAGGGGCACGTCCTGGGCTTCGATGTTGTAGTCCTGGGTGCTTTCCCAGAAATCGTTCAGCACCATCAGGCCGTATTCGTCGGCCAGGTCGAAGAACACGTCCTCGGTGTTCTGGCCCACCCAGTTGCGGATGATGTTGACGTGGGCCTCGCGGTGCAGGCGGAAGAAGGGCTCCAGCCGGTCGCGCGACACGCGCTTGCGCCAGTCGTCGGTGCCCCAGCTGCCGCCGCGCGCCGGCACGCGCACGCCGTTGACCTTCAGGATCAGGTAGGGGGCCAGGCTGGCATCCTCCAGCGGTTTCACCGCCGGGGATTTCTCAGCACCCGGAACCAAGGAGGAGACCCAGCCGCCGGCGATCTTGTGGATGCCGGTGTGGCTGCCATCGACCACGCGCTCGCCCCGCTGGAAGGCGGCTGTGGGGTCCACCTCCACCCGGCGCAGGTGGCCACCGCTGTCCATCAGCGACAGCTCATAGCTGACTTCGCGGATGCCGAAACGGGTGCGCTTCTCATCCGATTGGGCGCCGCCGGCGGCGACCGTCAGGGTCAGGGTGTGCAGGGTGGGATCACCCAGGCCGTTGGGCCACCACAGCGCCGGCTTCTTCACGCTCAACTGCGGGAACTCGGCCGGGCTCAGGGTGACGCTGCCGGCGCCGGGCGCCAGGGTCACGGTCTTGGCGGCCGTCACGTCATCGAAGGCGGCGCGGATCTCGGCCTGCACCGGTTGGCCGGTCAGGTTCTCCACCGGCACGGTGATGGTGACGTCGGCCTTGCTGGTGTCGGGCAGGGGCAGCTTGGTCACCACTTGGGCGTCGCCGATGCGCACCGGGCCGGTGGCGGTCAGGGTCACGTCCTGCCACAGGCCGGTGTTGCGGTCGCGGACGGCGGGGATCCAGTCCCAGCCCTCGCTGGCGATGAAGGTGGGACCGTCCAGCGCCTGCATGCCGCCGTTCTCGCCCACGCCGGCGGTGATGGACTGTTCATGCGGCAGGCCGGGGTGGGGCGGCGGGGTGATCCTGACCGCCAGTACGTTCTTCTGGCCCGGGCGCAGATGGCCGGTGACGTCGAACCGCCCCCGGATGAAGGCGCCGCGCACGCCGCCCAGCCGTTCGCCGTTCAGCCACACCTCGGCGGCGTAGTTGATGCCCTTGAAGGTCAGCAGCGGGTGGCGGCCCTGCAGGTCGGCGGGGGCGTCGAACTCCGTCCGATACCAGTAGTCCTGCCTGTTCAGGCTTTCCGGGATGGCCAGGTTGTCCAGGCCGTAATCCGGGTCGGGGTAGACGCCGCGGTCGACCAGGGTGGTCAGCACCGTGCCGGGCACGGTCGCCACATACCAGGACGCGGTGTCGAACCCCGGCTGGGAGATTTGGGCGCCGTCGCCCCGCACCTTGGGAGCCTCCGCCAGACGCCAGCCGCCCACGGTCCAATTGTCGGCGCCATCGGGCTTCAACGCCGGGCCGGTGGGGAGAGGTTTCGCCACGGGTTTGGAAAAGGGGGCAGTACTCTTGGGCAGAGTCCACGGATCCTGTGGTGTCACCTGGCCCATCATCTGCCTGACCTGCACCGGCCAGGTCGGGCTGGCGGGCTCGAAATTGATCAACTCGGTGACGGGCTTGCCCTGGTCGGTGGTCCTGGCATCGTCCGGGGACAACATCTGTGGGCTGAAGACGAAATTGGCGATGCGGCCGGCGAAGGCGCCGCCAGCCGGTCCGGGGCGCCAGGCCCAGCACAGGGGCGAGGTTGAGCTGCCCCAGCGAGCCATGCGCCACCTCGGCGCTATCCAGGTAAAGGTGGGCGGTCTTGTCATAGAAGGTGGCCAGGGCGTGGTGCCAGGTTCCGGCCTTCACCGCCGTCCCGCCACTGATGGTCTCGGTGGTACCTGTGTACAGGGCCAGCCGGCCGCCCTTCAGCGCCAGGTAAAAGCCTTGGGCGGGAGCCCCCACGCCCGCCAGCAACACGGTGCCGGAGCCAATCTCGTCGGCCTGGAACCAGGTGGATAGGGTGCGGGCACCGTCGATGCGCAGGGTGGCACCGTTCAGGGGTTTGATCAGGCCGTCGCCGCCGGCCAGGAAGGCGGCGTTGTAGGGGCCGTAGACAGGGGTTCGGTCGTTGGCGACGGTCATGGTGGCGGTGGCCGCGGTTACGGTCGCGGGCGCGGTCCAGGCGGCCGACAGCATCAGGGCGGCCCACAGCAGGCCCCGGCCCGTCTTCTGGGCGCGACTATGGTTTTTAGGCATCCGCATCTTAAGGCCTCCCTCCCAGGTCGACCCCGTCGGGGCGGACCATTATTCTTTGGTTATCCGACAAACAGGTGAGGCTAATTTAATAAAACAACTTTTTTAAATAAAAAAGAGAGAAGGAGGCGGGGCCATGGCGTTTATGCTTGTCAGCACCGCCACCGCGTCCGGTGGAGGAAATGGCCCGGCGGGCTGGGACCCTGAGGCGGATCAGGCGCCTGGGGAGGGGCCGGCGCCATAGCGTAGGCCATCCAGCAGCAGATCAACCATGCGCCGCCCATGCTCCGGCCCCAGCTCCTGCGACGGGGCGGCCAGCACGGCGACGGCCCGCAGAAGGTCGGTGGCGGCGAAGCCGGCGCGCACCACGCCCGCCGCTGCCGCCGCGTCCAGCAGGGACTGCAGCGCCGGTACCAGGCGCTTCTGGAAATAGCTGGGCAGGACCTCATACGCGGGGTCGCCGGAATGCAGGGCGGCGGCGAGCCCGCGCTTGGCGGCGATGAAATCCAGATAGCGCCGCATCCAGCGCGCCAGCGCCTCCCCCGGTTCATGGGCCGCCGCCAGCGTGCGCGCGGCCTCGGCGCAGGCGTCCACCTCCTGCCGGAAGACGGCGATGATCAGGTCCGACCGCTGGGGGAAGTGGCGGTAGACGGTGCCAATGCCCACGCCGGCCTTCTCCGCGATCTCCCGCACCGGGGCGTCCACCCCGGAAGCCGCGAACACCGCCATGGCCGCCCGCAGCAAGGCGTCCAGATTGCGTTGCGCGTCGGCCCGCACCCGTCGCTTGCCTTCCTCTTCCGGACGGATTCCTGCCGTCTTGCCGCTCACCATATCCTCGCTTGAAAAACGGAACAACGTTCCGTATATGTGATCGGAACATTGTTCCGTTTACCCATATAGCATCCATCCACGGAAGAGAGAAGGAGAGGGCGATGCAGTATCGCACCCTGGGCCGCACGGGCATGAAGGTCAGCCCCTATTGCCTGGGCGCCATGATGTTCGGCGCCATAGCCAACCCCGACCATGACGAGGGCATCCGCATCATCCACAAGGCGCTGGACGCCGGGATCAACTTCATCGACACGGCCGATTTCTACAGCCGCGGCGAGTCCGAAGAGATCGTGGGCAAGGCGCTGAAGGGCCGGCGCGACCGGGTGGTGCTGACCACCAAGGCCCACTTGCCCATGGGCGAGGATCCCAACCAGCAAGGCAATTCCCGCCGCTGGATCACCCGCGCGCTGGAGGATTCGCTGCGCCGGCTGGGGACGGACCACGTCGACCTCTACCTCATCCACCGGCCGGCACCGGATACCGATATCGAGGAGACGCTGTCCGTCCTGACCGACCTGATGCGCGCGGGCAAGGTGCGGGCCATCGGCACCTCCACCTTCCCGGCGTCCGACATCGTGGAGGCGCAGTGGGTGGCGGAGCGGCGGGGCCTGGCCCGTTTCCGCGCCGAACAGCCGCCCTATTCCATCCTGAACCGCGGCATCGAGCGTGAGGTGCTGCCGGTGTGCGAACGCTACGGCATGGGCGCCATGGTGTGGAGCCCGCTCGCCATGGGCATGCTGACCGGCCGCTACCGCAAGGGCCAGGCCATGCCCGACAGCCTGCGCGTCCGATATTTCCCCAAGCAGATGTCGGACGAGCGCCGGCTGGACGCGGTGGAACAACTGATCGGCGTGGCGAACGATGCCGGCGTGTCGCTGACCCACCTGGCCATGGCCTTCGCCATCGCCCATCGGGGCGTGACCGCCGCCATCCTGGGTCCGCGCACCTTGGCGCAGTTCGATGACCTGCTGGCCGGGGCCGAGGTGTCGCTGTCGGACGAGATCCTGGACCGCATCGACGCCATCGTGCCGCCGGGCACCGACCTGGGCGCGCTGGAGGCGAATTACGACCCGCCGGCCATCCAGAAGGCGGACCTGCGCCGCCGCCCGGCCGCCGAGCGCCCCGCCGCGTGAGCGGCCGGTTCACCGGTTGGATAGCACGCCCGCCGGTTCACCAGCTGGATAGCACGCCCGCCGGTTCACCAGCTGGATAGCACGCCCGCCGGTTCACCGGCTGGATAGCACGCCCGCCGGTTCACCGGCTGGATAGCACGCCCGCCGGTTCACCGGCTGGATAGCACGAACGTGTTGCCGTCCGGGTCCTGGAAGCGGGCGTAGCTGCCCCAGGGCTGCTTCTCGATGCCGGAGACGAAGACCACGCCCCGCTCGCTCAGCTTGGCGACGGTGTATTCCAGGTCGTCGCAATGGAAGCTGCCGTTGAAGAAGGTGCCCACCCTGTCTTCCTGGCCCGGCGGGGTGAACAGCACCACGCCGGTCTGGGCGCCGGGGATGGTCAGCTCGATCCAGCGCTGGCTGCCCATGGGCTGATCGGTCGCGACCTTGAAGCCCATCTTCTCCGTCCAGAATTCCAGCGCCCGGTCCTGGTCGGCCGTGGGGACGCCGACGAATTTGAGGTGCCTGATCATGCCCGCTGTCTCCCGGCTTTCTTGGGTTCCCCACGACTATCATGGGCCCTTGAATGTCGGTAGATAAGCAGGCATTGCTATAGCAATGAATGCCAAGATAGAAATCGATCCCTACATCCTGGACACGCTGATGCGTGATCTGGTGGGGCATGACCGCCGGCCATCCGCCTACCTCGTCTATTTGGCGCTGGTGGCGGACGCCGTGAATGGGCGCACCATGCTGAGCCATGCCGAGCTGGCGGAACGCACGGGCCTGTCCAAGCGGGCGGTGCAGGACGCGTTGCGCCACCTGGGCGGTCGCGACCTGGTGACCATCACCCGCGCCCGCCGGACGGAGGCGGCGGTGGTGGAACCCCGCTTCCCCTGGCGCGGCCGCCGCGGCGCCGCCAATTAGGACGGCACCGCGGCGGCCGGCGATGGTCAGAGAGCGGGATGCAGGCCACGCACGGGGCTTACCCCCTCCAGCAATGACGCCAGGTGCAGGATGGTCGATTCCGCCATCCAGCTGGACACCAGCTGTACGCTGATGGGCAGGCCGTCCCGGCTGGTGCCGAAGCGCAAGGACAGACCGGGCAAGCCGGTCACGTTCAGCGGTGACGTGGCGGCCATGACGTTCAGCGCGCTCACCGTCTGGCCGTTGATCGTGACCTCCGTGACCCCGTGCCCATGGGCCGGCAGGGGCAGCACGGGGCATAGCAGGGCGTCATAGCGGCTGAAATAGTCGGCGAAGCCGTCCTTCAATCGCTCTGCCGCCTGTTCCGCCGCGATGAAATCCGCCATGGACGTCTCGGGCGCCGTCAGCATGCCTCGGGCGATGTGGAACAGCTTCTCCTCGGGCTGGCCGGCGGTGGCCTCCACGAAGGCCGGCTTCATCTCCATGATGTGCAGGCGCATGAACACGTCCAAAGCGAAGTCGCGTTCCAGCGCCGGGATGCGCACCGGTTCCACAACGCAGCCGCTGCCATTCAGCGCTTCGGCCGCCGCCTGCACGGTCGCAGCCACATCCGCGTCAATGGGCCCGAAGCCCGGTTCCACCAGCCAGCCCACCCGCAGCGGCCGGGTGGGGGCTGCGCCGATGCCGGTGTCGACGGGGCCCGTGATGCTCGAAAAGGCGTCGGCGCCGTCCGCGCCGGCCAGCAGCGAATAGGCCAGGGCGACATCACGCACGCTACGCGCCATGGGGCCCACATGCCAGAAACGGCGCGGCGCCCGGGGCCAGATGCCCGTCATGGGCACGCGGCCATGGGTGGCCTTGAGGCCGATGATGCCGGTCTGCGCCGCCGGCCCCCGGACGGAGATGGCGAGGTCGGTGCCCAGGCCCAGGGGTGACATACCGGCGGCGATGGCGGCGGACTCACCACCGCTGGACCCGCCGGGGGTTCGGTCCAGGTTCCAGGGGTTGTTGGACCGGCCGGTCAGCAGGTTGTCGGATTCGATCGAGTACGAAAACTCCGGCAGGTTGGTCTTGGCCAGTAGGATGCCCCCGGCGGCCTTCAGCCGGGCCACGCTGACGGCGTCGGTGTCCGGCACGCGGGCTTTGAAAATGGGCGACCCGCGCTGGGTCGCGACGCCGGCGGTGTCGATGGAATCCTTGGCGGTGAAGGGCACGCCGTGCAGCGGGCCCAGCTCCTCACCCTTCAGCACGGCCGCTTCCGCCGCCTTGGCCGCGTCCAGCGCCCCGGCGGCCACGGTGACGATGGCGTTGACCTTGGGGTCCACGGCGGCGATGCGGTCCAGGTGCGCCTGCACCACCTCGACCGGTGAAAGCTCACGGCTGCGGATCAGCTGGGCCAGCGTGGTGGCATCGGAAAACAGGATGTCGGATGTCATGTCGGTATATCCTACCTAACGTTTGGTAGGTGAATGGATAGGGCTTTCCTTTTTGGGCGTCAAGGCCTATCTAACGGTTGTTAGGTTGACGGGGCGAAAGAATGAGCACGAACTCCAAGGAAGCGATCCTGGCCGCGGCCCGGCAGATCGCGCAGGCGCACGGCTATGGCGGCCTGAATTTCCGGGACTTGGCGGCGGCGGTGGGCATCAAGGCGGCCAGCATCTATCACCACTTCCCCAGCAAGGCCGACCTGGCCGCCGCGGTGGCCAGGCGCTATTGGGAGGATACGGCGGTGGAACTGGAGGCCATGGCGGCCCACGCGCCGGATGCCACCGCCGCCCTGCGGCGGTATCCGCAGGCTTTCCGCCGCGCGCTGGAAAACGACAACCGCCTCTGCCTGTGCAGCTTCATGTCCGCCGAGGTTGACGATCTGCCGGACATCGTCAGGGCGGAGGTGCGGGCTTTCGCCGACGTCAACGTCGCCTGGCTGGCCAAGGGGCTGGCGGTCGCCGGCATCGTGGCGCCTGACAAGGCGGAGGCGCGGGCCCGCGCCATCTTCGCCGCCATCTCCGGCGCGCAGCTGATGGCGCGCAGCCGGGCGGACATCACCCTGTACGACACCTTGGTCGACAGCTACCGCGCGGCGGGCCTGCTGCCGGCGTGACCTGTGTTCAGGCTGCGCAACGGGCCGCGCAGGCCGGTCTTGGCCTTGGCCGTCGGGATCGCTGTTGCGGGCGCAGTCGACCCAATAGGGCACCTTCTGTCATGACAGGACAGAGGCCGGCCTCAGTTGTCCGCCGTCTTCATCAGGGCGGCGCGGCTGGGCAGCAGGCGGTCGGTAAAGGGCAGCATGCCGGCACCCACGGCCGGGGCGTCGGCGGCCATGGCGGCGCGCAGCACGGGCGCCATCTGGGGGATGTCCCGCAGCTCGCCCAGGCGATGGTTCAGGGCGGCGGCCAGCTTGTCCACCAGTGGGGCGGGCAGGCGGCCGCCCAGGAAAATGGCGTCGGGGTTGACCAGGCAGTTGGTGGCCACCAATGGGTCGGTCATCAGGTCCGCCGCCAGCTCGATCCACTCCTCCACCACCGCTTCGCCCGGGGTGCCGGCCAGGTGGCACAGCTGGTCAGGCCGGTCCACGGGGCAGCCGGCGGCGGCCAGGCGCTCATACAGGGCGGACAGGGACACGGCCTCCTGCAGGGTGCGGGCGGTGGTGCGGTCCGACCGCACGGGCAGGAAGCCGATCTCTCCGCTGCGGCCCCGCGCGCCGCGGAACTGGCTGCCGTCCACGACGATGCCGCCGCCCAGGCCGCCGCTGATCAGGATGTAGAAGAAGCTGCGGTGGCGCAGGCCGTGGCCGAACTGCAACTCCCCCAGTGCGGCGGCGGTGGCGTCGTTCTCCACGAACACGGGCAGGGGCAGCACGTCGGCGAACAGGCGGGCCACGTCCACGTCGCGCCAGGCTGCGTACGCTTGGGGCCAGCGCGCCAAGGGCACGCGGCCGATATCGTCCGGCATGGCGACGCCGATGCCAATGAAGCGCGACAGGGGCAGGCCCGTGGCCGCCAGGATGGCGGAAATCTCCGTGCGGAAGAACTGGGCCACCACCTCCGGCGGGGCCAGGTCGACCTCGCGCGACGCGCGGGCCCGCACCGTGCCCAGCAGGTCCAGCACCACCAGGGTGATGTGGTCGCGGTCGATGGTGACGCCGATGGAAAAGCAGCCGTCCGGGTTCATCTCCAGCAGGATGGCGGGTTGGCCCCGGCCGCCGTGCTGGCGCCCCGCCTCCACGATCAACCCATCGGCCAGCAGGCGCTTTGTGATGTTGGCGATGGCCGGCAGGGTCAGGCCAGTCAGTTCCACCAGTTCGGCGCGGGTGGTCTGGCCGCCGACGCGGATGGCTTGCAGCGTGACGCGCTGGTTGTGGTCGCTGGCCCGCTCCAGGTTGGTGCCGGACAGGCTGGCGGCGATGGCGTGTAGGGCGTCAACGTGACTGTGGCCGTCGAGCATGGCCTGTTGCCTGTCCTGGTGATGACATCGCTGTCGGATTACACCCCAGTCTGGCTTGTTACAATCGCCAAGTCACAGGAAAAGTCGCATCTGTCTTGGCAAGACAGATGCGCGGCCGGAACGATGGCGACAACCCTCAGGCCGCCGCTTTGGCTGTCCGGTCGGCCCCCACCAGGTCGTGGATGAAGCCCAACTTGGCGATGACGGCCGGCGTCAAGATGAAGGGGTAGACGTCCGCCAGGCCCATGCTGCGGTTGATGGTGTTGACCGCGAAGGCGATGGGCAGCCAGGCCTCCACCATGTCGGCGATGGTGCCGTGGCGATAGGGGTTGAAATCCACATGGGCCGACAGATCACCCGTCCGATCCGTGGCGGGGCGGACCCGCATGCCGAAAGCATGGGCCGTTTCCAGCGTGTCGACGATATGCAGATAGTGCGCCCAGGTCTCGGCGAAGTCCTCCCACGGGTGGCTGGCGGCATAGGCGCTGATATAGGTCTGCTGCCAATCGGCCGGGGCGCCCTGGTCGTAGTGACGCTGCAGGGCCGCGCCGTAATCCTGCCGGTCGTCGCCGAACAGGGCGCGGCAGGCTTCCAGCCGGTTTTCGTCGCGCACCAGCCGGTCCCAATAGTAATGGCCGATCTCATGCCGGAAATGGCCCAGCAGGGTGCGGTAGGGCTCATGCAATTGGGTGCGGCGCGTCTCCCGCTCCGCATCGTCAGCCTCCTTCAAGGCCAATGTTATCAGGCCGTTGTCATGTCCGGTCATGACCGCCCCCTCGGATGCCCCCTGGGGTGGGTCCTCCAGGAAGTCGAAGGCCAGGCCGCCCTCCGGGTCATCCGTCCGGTTGGCCAGGGGAAGGCCCAGCTTGATCAGGGTGTAGAACAGGCGGTGCTTGGCCAGCTCGATCTTGCGCCATTGCGCCAGCGCGGTGGGACAGGACACGTCGGGAATGGTGCGGTTGTGGCGGCAGGCGGCGCACAAGGTTTCCTCCGACCCCGCCGGCAACAGCCAGTTGCACGCATCCAACGCGGCGTTGGCGCAGAACTTGTAGAGCTTTTCGGGTGCGCCCAGGGCGTGCCAAACGTCCCCTGCCGCCTCCACCGCATGCATTTTGTCATCATCGGGCAGATAGCCCAGCCGGTGGCCGCAACGCTCACAGACGCGGTTCTCGAAATACAGCATCTGGCCGCAGGACTGGCAGTTGAACAGCTTCACGCTTGGATCTCCCCCGCTGGTGGCGCGCGCGAACAACCGTGCCTGGGCCCGTCCGGTTCCCGGAACCCGCGCGGCGCCGCCGGCGTTGAGTTGACGTCTCGGCGTAGGGAGGGCGGCGGCCATGGCACCCAGGGCGAACTGGAAGGGGTTCCTGAAGATAGGGGAGGTCAGCTGCCCGGTGGCGCTCTACACCGCCGCCTCCTCATCGGAACGCATCGCCTTCCATACGGTCAACCGGGCCACCGGCCACCGCGTGCACCGGCGGTTCGTGGACAGCGAGACGGGGAGGCCGGTGGATCGCGAGGACCAGGTGAAGGGGTACGAGGTCGCCCGCGGCGACTATGTGGTGCTGGAGCCGGACGAGGTGGCCGCCGTCGTGCCGGAAAGCGACAAGACCTTGTCCGTCCTGGCCTTCATCCCTTGCGCCGACATCGACGACGTCTATTTCGACAAGCCCTATTACCTGGCGCCCAGCGACCGGCACGCGGACGAGGCCTTCGCCCTGATCCGCGAGGGCATGCGCGCCAAGAAGGTGGCGGCGCTGGCGCGGACGGTGCTGTTCCGCCGGGTGCGCACCGTGCTGGTCCGCGCCCACGGCGCCGGCCTGATCGCCACCACCCTGAACTTCGACTATGAAGTGCGATCCGCCGCCCAGGCCTTCGATGAGATCACCGACATTAAGATCGAGGGCGAGATGCTGGACCTGGCCAAGCACATCATCGAGACCAAGAAGGGTGTCTTCAATCCGGCGGACTTTGACGACCGGTACGAGACGGCCTTGGCCGACCTGGTGAAGGCCAAGCTGGAGGGCAAGGCCCTGCCCGCGCGGAAACGGGCGCCGCCGGCCAGGACCACCGACCTCATGGCGGCCTTGCGGGAAAGCGCGGGGCTGGCCGGCAAGCCGTCGGCCAAGAAGGCCGCATCCAACGCCAACCGCGCCAAACCCCGTTCCACCCGGGCGGCGCCCAAGCCGAAGGCGGCCCCCGCCCGACGGAAGGCCAGCTGAGCCATGGCGCTGGAGACCTACCATAAGAAGCGCGACTTCACGGCCACGCCCGAGCCCAGGGGACGCGAGGGTGGTCGCAAGGGCCGCAAGGCGGGCCACAGCTTCGTCATCCAGAAGCATGACGCGACCCGCCTGCACTATGATTTTCGGCTGGAAATGGACGGCGTGCTGAAAAGCTGGGCCGTCACCCGCGGGCCCAGCCTGGTGCCTGGCGAAAAGCGCCTGGCCGTCCATGTCGAGGACCACCCGCTGGACTATGGCGACTTCGAAGGCACCATCCCCAAGGGTGAATACGGCGGCGGCACGGTCATCGTCTGGGACCGGGGTGAGTGGTGGCCCATCGGCGACGCCCATAAGGGCTATGCCAAGGGCCATCTGGATTTCGAGCTGCACGGGGAAAAGCTGGGCGGCCATTGGCACCTGGTGCGCATGCACAAGCGACCCGGGGAAAAGCGCGAGAACTGGCTGCTGATCAAGGGCGAGGACGAGGTCGCGCGCGGCGAGGGTGACCCCGACATCCTGGAGGAGCGGCCGGAATTGGTGAAGACCGGCCGCGTCATCAATGAGGTGGCGGGGGAGGAACCGGGCTGGTCGTCCAAAACGGGCAAGATCGAGAAGAAGGCCGCGCCCAAGGGCGCGGAAACGCCGGCGACGCCCACCCTGAAGGGTGCCAAAGCCGGCCCGCTGCCGGATTTCGTGGAGCCAGCCCTGGCCACGCTGCAGGCCAAGCCCCCGGTGGGTGGGCGCTGGGTGCATGAGATCAAGTTCGACGGCTACCGCCTGCAGGCGCGCGTCGAGGCGGGGCGGGTGAAGCTGCTGACCCGGGGCGGCCTGGACTGGACCAAGAAGTTCGGCAAGGCGGTGCCGGAGGCGCTGGCGGCGCTGCCGGTGGGCAAGGCGCTGATCGATGGCGAACTGGTGGTGGAAAACGCGGCCGGTGCCTCCGACTTTTCCGCCTTGCAGGCCGACCTCAGCGAGGGCCGCAACGACCGCTTCCTGTTCTACGCCTTCGACCTCCTCTATCTGGAGGACCGGGATCTGCGCGGCGTGGGGCTGGAACGGCGCAAGGCGGCCCTGAAGAACCTGCTGGCGGAAGCCGGCGATCCCCTGCGGTACAGCGAGCATTTTGATGAGTCCGGCGGCCTGGTGCTGAACCACGCCTGCCGCCTGAGCCTGGAAGGCATCGTCTCCAAGGTGCGAGACGCCGCCTATCGGCCGGGCCGGGGCAAGGGCTGGATCAAGTCCAAGTGCGGCAACCGGCAGGAATTCGTGGTGGCGGGCTATGTCCCCTCCACCACCGCGCGCCGCGCCATCGGCTCCCTGGTCATGGGGGTCTATGACGAGGGCAAGTTGCGCCACGTCGGTCGCGTCGGCACCGGCTATACCGTTTCGGTGGCGGAAGAATTGTTCCGCCGGCTGGAACGCATGCGGGTGCCGGACAGCCCCTTCGACGACACCCTGACGGCGGAGGAACGGCGCCTGGTGCGCTACGTCCGGCCGGAGTTGGTGGCGGAGGTGGACTTCCGCACCTGGACGGGCGACGGTAACATCCGGCATGCCGCTTTCCGCGGCCTGCGGGAAGACAAGGACCCGAAAGACGTCGTGCGTGAACCAGCCGCCAATGCGCCGGCGGGCACCGCCCGCGCGGTAGGCCGGGCGGAGCCCAAGCCCCTGCTGAAGCTGAGCCACCCCGACCGCCTCTATTGGCCGGACGAGGGGGTGACCAAGGCGGGCCTGGCCGACTATTACGCGGAGGTATGGCGGTCCATCGCGCCCTTCATCGTCGGCCGGCCGCTGGCCCTGCTGCGCTGCCCCAACGGCATCGCCGGTGAAAAATTCTTCCAGAAGCATGCCTGGAAGGGGCTGAGCAAAGCCATCGTCCAGGTGTCCGACCCGACGGAGCCGGTGGAAGGGCCGCTGATCGCGGTCAACGACCTGGATGGCCTGCTGGGCCTGGTGCAGGCGGCGGTGCTGGAAATCCACCCTTGGGGTTCTACCCTCAAGGATTGGGAACGGCCGGACACCATAACCCTGGACCTGGACCCGGGGGAGGGCGTGGCATGGCAGGCCGTCATCGACGCCGCGCGCGAGGTCAAGGACAGGCTGGAGCGGGCGGGCCTGGCGGCCTTCGTCAAGACCACGGGCGGCAAGGGCCTGCATGTGGTGGCGCCGCTGAAGCCCAAGGCCGACTGGACGGCCGTGAAGGCCTTCACCAAGGGCATCGCCGACGCCATGGCCGCCGACAGCCCGGACCCGCTTCGTGGCCACCATCACCAAGGCCAAGCGCACCGGCAAGATCCTGGTCGATTATCTGCGCAACCAGCGGGGCGCCACGGCGGTCGCGGCGTATTCCACCCGCGCGCGGCCCGGTGCTGCCGTCTCCATGCCCCTGGCGTGGGAGGAACTGAGCCCGGCCATCGGCCCGGCCTATTTCACGGTCATGACGGCGCCCACGCGGCTGGCGGCCCTGTCGGCCGACCCCTGGGCGGATTTCCGGGCGGCTGCCCGGCCCCTGGAAGAGGTGAAAAGGCCGGCGCGGAAGCGGGTCGGTTAGGGGCGGCGGTCAAGGGGCTGGCGCCGCGCCTGGTTTCAGGCAGAATGCGCCTCCCAATAGCCCAGGAGGTCCCGTCGTGCGCCTGATCGGAATGCCGGATTCACCCTATGTCCGCCGTGTCGGGATCTCGCTGGTGGTCATGGGCCTGCCCTTCGAGCATGAGCGCGTGTCCGTCTTCCGCCACTATGACACCTTCGCCGCCATCAACCCGGTGGTGAAGGCGCCGACCCTGGTGCTGGACGACGGCACGGTGCTGATGGACAGCACCCTGATCCTGGACGCGCTGGAGCGTCTGGTGCCGGCGGACAAGCACCTCATGCCCGCCGACCTGGCCGCCTTCATCCGCGCCCAGCGCCTCATCGGCCTGGCGCTGGTGGCGTGCGAGAAGACCGTGCAGGTGGTCTATGAGTTGGAGCTGCGCCCCGAGGACAAGCAGCATCAACCCTGGCTGGAGCGGGTGCGCGCCCAAGCCATCACCGCCTTCGACCTGCTGGAGCGCGAGGTGGGGGACGGTGGCGCCTGGATGGGTGGCGACCGTCCCAACCAGGCCGACATCACCACCGCCGTCGCCTGGTATTTCGCCCAGAACATGGCCCCGGGCCTGATCGACCCGGCCAAGCATCCCGGCTTGGTCCGCCTGTCCGACCGGGCCGAGGCGCTGCCCGAATTCCAGGCCGTGCCGTACGCCTGAGCGGGCGTGTCTATCGTCGCTTGGGCGCGCCCTTGCCCTCGGCGGCCAGGCTTTTCTTCAGCGCGTCCATGATGTTGATGACGTTGCTGGGCGTGTCGGCCTCTGGCGCCTTGGCCTTGGCGGGGCGCTTGCGGCCCTTCTTCTTGGCGGCGATCAGGTCCAGCAAGCGGTCCTGCACGGGGTCGCCCACCAGCGAAGGGTCCCATGGCCGCGTGCGCTCCTCGATCAGGGTCTTCACCAGGGACATGAGCTTGGGCTCGGGCTTCTCCTCCCGGATGCCGCCGAAATAGGCGTCCGCGTCGCGCACCTCATCGCCGTAGCGCAGGGTCCAGACGATGATGCCCTTGCCTTGCGGCTCCAGCATCACGGCCCGCTCCCGCCGGTACATCACCAGGCGGGAGATGCCGACCCTGCCGGTGGCGGCCATGGCCTCCCGGATGACGGAGAACGCCTCCTCCCCAACGGGATCGCTGGGCGTCAGGTAGTGGGGGGTGTCGTACCAAATCCACTCGATGCTATCGCGGGGCACGAACATCTCGATGTCGATGGTGCGGGTGCTTTCCAACGCCACCGCGTCCAGTTCGTCATCCTCCAGGATCAGGTAATCGTCCTCGCCCCGGGGATAGCCCTTGGCCTCATCGTCCTCGTCCACAGGCTTGCCGGTGACGGCGTCGACATAATGGCTGACCACCCGGTTGCCGGTATCACGGTTCAGAGTGTGGAAGCGGACCTTCTCGTTCTCCGACGTGGCCGGCGTCATGGCCACCTGGCAGGTGACCAGGGACAGTTTGAGATAGCCCTTCCAGAATGAACGCGGCGCCATCCGGCGATCTCCTGTGGCGTTAGACCCAAGGAAACCGCCGGATGGGACGCCGGGTTCCTTTACTCCGCCAGCGTCGGCACGGCCGTCCCCACCTCCGCCTCACGGGGCACGGCGAAGCGGCGATAGAGGGCCGGCAGGACGACCAGGGTCAGCGCGGTGGCGCTGATCAGGCCGCCAATGACGACGGTGGCCAGCGGCCGCTGCACCTCCGCCCCCGGGCCCGTGGCCAGGGCCATGGGCACGAAACCCAGCGAGGCCACCAGCGCCGTCATCAGCACCGGCCGCAGGCGGGTCAGCGCCCCGTTGCGGATGGCGGCCAGGGGATCGTCGCCGTCGGCGATGGCCTGGCGGATGAAGGACACCATGACCAGGCCGTTCAGCACGGCGATGCCGGACAGGGCGATGAAGCCCACCGCGGCGGAGATGGAGAAGGGCATGCCGCGCAGCCACAGGGCCGCGATGCCGCCGGTCAGGGCCAGCGGCACGCCGCTGAACACCAGCCCGGCATCGCGGGCCGAGCCCAGGGCGCCATAGAGCAGCAGGAAGATGGCGGCGAAGCAGGCCGGCACCACCACCGCCAGCCGGTCGCGCGCCGCCGCCAAATTCTCGAACTGCCCGCCCCACGTCACCCAGTAGCCGGGCGGCAGGGACACCGTGGTCAGCCGCGCCTGCGCCTCCGCCACGAAGGACCCGATGTCCCGGCCGCGCACATTGGCCTGGATGACGATGCGCCGCTTGCCGTCCTCCCGCCCGATCTGGTTGGGTCCTTCCGCCAAGGTGAAGCTGGCGACGGAGCCCAGCGGTACGAAGCGCGGGCCCCCCTTGCCTTGGTCGGGCAAGGGCACCGGCAGGGCGCGCAAAGTATCCAGGTCGTTGCGCAAGGGGTCGGCCAACCGCACCGTGACGTCGAAGCGGCGGTCGCCCTCGAAGACCTGCCCGGCGGCCCGCCCCCCCACGGCCATGGCCACGACGTCCTGCACGTCCTGGGCACTGAGGCCGAAGCGGGCCGCGGTCTGGCGATCGACGCGGATGTCCAGGGTGGGCAGGCCCGCCGCCTGGTCCACTCGCACGTCGGCCGCGCCGGTGATGCCCTGCAGCACGCCGGCGATGCGGTTGGCCGAGGCCTGCAGGGCCTCGAAGTCGTCGCCGTACAGTTTCACCGCCACATCACTGCGCACGCCGGAGATCAGCTCGTTGAAGCGCATCTGGATGGGCTGGGTGAACTCATAGGCGTTGCCGGGCAATTGGCCCAGCGCCGCCTCGACACGGGCCACCAGCGCGGTCTTGGGCAAGGCCGGGTCCGGCCATTGCGCACGCGGCTTCAGGATGATGAAGGTGTCTGACGCGTTGGGCGGCATGGGGTCCGCCGCCATTTCCGCCGTGCCCGTCTTGGAGAAGACGAAGGCCACCTCGGGCATCGCGCCGACCGCCCGCTCCACCTCCCTCTGCATGGCGGTGGATTGGGACAGCGAGGTGCTGGGGATGCGCACCGCCTGCACGGCGATGTCCTGCTCATCCAGCGTGGGGATGAATTCCTGCCCCATGCGGGTGAACAGGCCCACGCTGGCCAGGAACAGGCAGGCGGCGCCGAAGATCCAGGGCGATGGTGCCGCCAAGGCCCTTTCCAGGATGGGCGCGTACCAGCCCTTGGCCTGCGCCACCACACGGTTTTCCTTCTCACTGACCAGCCCGGTGATGACCAGGGCGATCAGCGCCGGCACCAGGGTCAGGGACAGGACGAAGGCGGCCACGAGGGCGGTGATGACCGTCAGGGCCATGGGCTGGAACATCTTGCCCTCCACCCCGGTGAAGGTCAGCAGCGGCACATAGACCAGGATGATGATGGCCTGGCCGTAGACGGACGGGCGGATCATCTCCGTCGAGGCGGCCACCACCTCCGCCAGCCGTTCCGGTGTCGCCAGGGGGCGGCCCAGGGCCTGCTGGCGGTGGCCCAGGCGGCGCAGGCAGTTCTCCGCGATGATGACGGCGCCGTCGACGATCAGGCCGAAGTCCAGCGCACCCAGGCTCATCAGGTTGGCGCTGATGCCGGCCTGCACCATGCCCGTGGCCGTCAGCAGCATGGTCACGGGAATGATGGCGGCGGTGATCAGGGCGGCGCGGATATTGCCCAGTAGGGCGAACAGCACCACGATCACCAGCAGGGCGCCCTCCGCCAGGTTCTTGCCCACGGTGTGGATGGTGGCGTCCACCAGCTTGGTGCGGTTCAGCACCACCTCCGCCTTGATGTCGGGGGAAGGGTGCGGGCCACGTCGGCCAGCTTGGCCGTCACGGCCGCGGCCGCCGTGCGGCTGTTGCCCCCCACCCGCATCAGGGCGGTGCCTACCACCACCTCCCGGCCATTCTCGCTGGCGCTGCCGTTGCGCAGTTCATGACCCAGGGTCACGGCGGCCACGTCGCGCAGCAGGACGGGGGTGCCGTCACGGGTCGCGATGGGCACGGCGGCGATGTCCTCCGTATCGCGCAGGCGGCCATCGGCCCGTACCACGTAGGCCTCCCCCCGCCGTTCCAGGTAGCCCGCGCCGGCGCTGGTGTTGTTGCGCTCCAGCGCTTGTGCGACATCCGTCAGGGTCAGGCCCCGGGCGGCCAGCCGCTGCGGATCCGGCGCCACCTGGTACTGCTTCACGTATCCGCCGATGGCGTCCACCCCGGCGATGCCGGGCACGCCCTTCACCTGCGGCCGGATGATCCAATCCTGCACCGTGCGCAAATAGGTCGCCCGTTGCGCCTCCGTGGTCAGCACCTGGCCCTCCGGCGTGCGGTAGCTGCCGTCGGCCTGCCAGCCGGCGGCGCCCGGCGTGACCTTGGCGGGGTCGAAGGGGGCCAGGGACACGGTCCACATGGCGACCTCGCCCAGGCCCGTGGACAGCGCCCCCATGTGGGGCTCCGCCCCCTCGGGCAAGGCGGCCTTCGCCTCACCCAGGCGTTCACCGACCTGCTGGCGGGCGAAGTAGATGTCCACGTTCTCGGCGAACAGGGCGGTGACCTGGGAGAAGCCGTTGCGCGACAGCGAGCGGGTGCCCTCCAACTCCGGGATGCCGGCCAGCGCCGTCTCGATGGGGAAGGTCACCTGCTTCTCCACCTCCACGGGCGACAGGGCCGGGGCGGTGGTGTTTATCTGCACCTGCTTGCTGGTGATGTCGGGCACGGCGTCGATGGGCAAGCGCAGGGCCGTCCAGCCGCCCACGGCCATCGCCAGCAGGGCCAGCGCCACCATCATCCAGCGGTGGCGCACGGACAGGGTGAGGATGTGCTCAAGCATGGATAGGCTCCTCACTCATCATGGCCGGCGTCGCCCTTGCCTGCCTCCGCCTTCAGGATGAAGGCGTTGCCGGCGGTGACGCTGTCGCCGGGCTGAAGGCCGGCCAGCACTTCCACGCGGGTGCCATCGCCCCGGCCCAGGGTGACAGGGCGCCGCTCATAGCCGCCGGGGACGGGCACGAACACCTGGGTCCGGCCCTCCAGCGTCACCACCGCGTCCTCCGGCACCAGCAGGGCGGCCTCCTGCGCGTCCGCGGCCAGCGTGCCGGTGGCGAAGTCGCCGGGCCGCCAGGATCCGTCCGGGTTTTCCAGGGTCGCCACCACGGGGGCGGCGCCGGTGGCCGGATCCAGCACGGGACCGACATGGGTGACGCGGGCGGTGGCCGTGCGGCCGTCCGCGCCGCTGACACCCAGTTCCTTGCCCACCGCCACGAAGGGCAGGTCGCGGGCATAGACGGGGAAGGTCAGGGACAGGCTGGCCAGGTCGGCCACGACATAGGCGTCGGCGTCGGCCGCCAGGCGGTCGCCTCGGGTGGCGCCCCGGGCGATGACGTGCCCGGCGATGGGGCTGCGCAGGTCCAGCCGCTGCAGATTGGCACTCTTGGACCTCACGCTGGTTTCATCCAGCCCCAAGGCTTGCAGGCTGTGGCGGGCACGGCCGGTGCGGATGCCGGCTTCCGCCGCCGCCGCCTTGGCCTGGAGGTAATCCCGCTCGGGCGAGATGCGCTGCCGCCACAGCGCCTCCTCCCGCGCCGCCGTGGTGCGGGCCAGCTCCTCGTTTTCCCGTGCCGCCAGGTACTCGGCGCGGGCGTCCGCGACCTCCGTGCTGTCGATCAGGGCCAGCACTTCGCCGGCCGCGACGGCGTCGCCCAGCTTCTTGCGCGCCTCCGCCACCACACCGGCGATGCGGGGGGCGATATGGACGATGTGGTCCTGGTCGGCCGTCACCGTGGCGGTGACGCGCACTTGACGGACCAGGCGGCCGGGGCCGGCAATGGCGGTGGTGATGCCGGCGGCTTTGGCTTGCTCCGCCGTCAGGCGCACCAGTCCGTCATCATGCGCTTCATGGGCGGCGGGCTCTTGGCCTTTGGGCGCCTCGCCGGTGGCGATCCAGACGGCCAGCCCGCCCAGGGCCAGCGCACCGGCACCCAGGCGCGACAGGGTCTGCGTGGAGATACGGGTCATGGCTGGGCCTCCTCGGCGCCGGTCAGCCGGTCCAGGTCGGCACGGCTCTGGTGATAGTCCTGATAGGCGGCGACCAGGGTCAGGCGGGTGGCCAGCAGGGTACGCTGGGCGTCCAGCACATCCAGGTAGGGGAATTTGCCCTGGCGGTAGCCTTCACGGGTCGCGGCGGCGGCCTGTTCCGCCCCGGGGACGACCTGTCCGGCCAGTGTCTCGGCCTCGGTCCGGGCCACCGCCACGCGATCGCGGGCGATGGCCAGGGCGGTGTCCTGGTCGCGGGTGGCGCGGTCCAATTCCATCTCCGCCTCGGTGCTCTCCTGATAGGCACGATGGATGCCGCCCCGGTTGGTGTCGAAGGCCGGGATGGGGATGGTGACGCCCAGCACCAGGGCGGTGTCGCGCCCGTCGTTGAAGCGGCGCACGCCGGCGCCCACGGTCACATCGGGCACGGCCCGCGCCCGCTCCACGGCGATGGCGGCGCGGGTGCGCCCCACCTCCGCCCGCCATCGGGCCACGTCGGGGGTGGTCCCGCCGGCAGCGACGGGCAGGGCGGCGCCCAAGTCGCGCAGGGCGGCCGGATCCAGCGGCGGCACCGGGCCGCCCACCAACAGTTCCAGGCTGCGGCGGGCGGCGGTCTCGTCACGCATGGCGCGGGCCGCCTCGATCTCCGCCTGGCGCAGGTCGGTGGCGGCGCGATCCTCCTGAATGGCGCTGTCGTGGCCGGATCGTACCCGGGCCGCGACCGCGCGGGCGGTTTCCGCCGCCAGGCCGCGCTGTTCCTCCACGATCGCGCGGCGGGCGGTGGCGGCCAACAGGGCGGCATGGGCCACGCGCACATCACGGACCAGGTCCAGGCGCACGATGTCGGCGTCCAGGCGGGCACGGTTCCCGGCCGCCGTGGCCACCGCCTGGCGGCTGCCGCGCTTGCCGCCCAGCTCCACCATCTGGTTCAGGCCTATGGTCGTTTCCATGGCGCGGGTGCCGCGATAGGGGCCGGACCCGGCCAGGTTCTCCGTTTGCAGCGAGACCTGCGGATTGGGCAGCACACCTGCCTGCATTACGTCGCCCTGGGCGGCGGCCGCGCGGGCCTCGGCGGCCTTCAGGCGCGGATTTGTGGCCAGCGCCTGGGCGACCAGGGCGGTGAGGGGGGTGTCGCTTGGGGGTGTGGCCCAGGCGGGCCATAGGGGCGTGGCCAGGCCAACGGCAAGTGCCGTGGCCAGCCCGAAGATCGGGATGCGCATAAAGGCTCCGGACAGGCAGGATCGATCGGGCCACCCCTGGGGGGCGGCGCTAGGGCGCGAAAGCGCGGGGATCGATCAGACGGCCGGGGGCCGGTCCGGTGGGGCCAGGGCGCGGGTGGTGTAGGGCTGGTCCAGCGGCGGAAGGGCCGCAAGGCGCATCATGACGCTGGGCCCCGGCATGGGCGTGGGCCCGACGGCATCGGCCACATGGACATGGCCGCAGGGGCCCTGGCCGGCGTGGAAATGCACGGCGCTGTGGCGCAGGCCATCGGTGGGGTCGGGTGCCCCGTCCACGGCCACATGCTCCTGGACGATGCCGCACGTCGGCGCGCCGCCCGCCATCTCGGTAAGGGACGGGCCGTCGAACACCGCCGTGAACAGCAGCAGAAGGGCGAGCAACCAGCGCATGGCCGCCAATCTGGCGATTAGGCCCGCCGGCTTCAAGTCTTTCGGCGATTTATGGGGCGCGCCACAAAAAGTTGTGACGCCGCGTGTCGCGCCACGATAGAAAGGAGGAACAGGGAGAGACATCGCCGGGACCCAACGCATGGCCGCGCCGCATACTTCGCCGCAGATCTCGAATGATACCGCTACCAACGCGCCCTTGCGCCGCATCGTCATCGTCGGCGGTGGCACCGCCGGATGGATGGCGGCCGCCAGCCTGGCCAGGTTCCTGCGCAACCTGAAGTGCGATATCCAGCTGGTGGAATCCGAGCAGATCGGCACCGTGGGCGTGGGTGAGGCCACCATCCCGCCCATCATGAACTTCATCCGCGTGCTGGGCATCGATGAGGACGACCTCATCCGCCAGACCAACGCCACCTTCAAGCTGGGCATCCGCTTCCAGGACTGGACCCGCCTGGGCCATTCCTATTTCCATCCCTTCGGCCACACCGGCTTCGAGATGGAGGGGATAGGCTTCCCCGCCTACTGGATGCGGCAGCGACTGGCCGGCGCCGCCGCCCCGCTGGAGGAATATTCGCTGCAGGCCCAGGCGGCCGCGCACAATCGCTTCATGCGCCCGGTGAAGGCGCCGGGATCGCCGCTGGAGGGTATCACCTACGCCCTGCATTTCGATGCCGCCCTGTTCGCCCGATACCTGCGCACCTACTCCGAGGCGCGGGGCGTCACCCGGGTGGAGGGCAAGGTGGTGAAGGTCGACCTGCGGCCCGAGGATGGCTTCATCGACGCCCTGAGGCTGGAGGATGGCCGCCGGGTTGAAGGCGATTTCTTCATCGACTGCAGCGGCTTCCGCGGCCTGCTGATCGAAGAGGCGCTGCAGGCCGGCTATGAGAACTGGCAAAGCTACCTGCCGTGCGACAGTGCCGTCGCCGTGCCCAGCGAGCGGACGGGCGCGCCGCCCTCCTATACGCTGGCGGCGGCGCGGGACGCCGGCTGGCAATGGCGCATCCCGCTGCAGCACCGTGAAGGCAACGGCGTGGTCTACGCCCGCGACTTCCTGGGCGACGACGCGGCGCGGGAGACCCTGCTGGCCAACCTGGCGGGCAAGCCGCTGGCCGACCCCCGCATCCTGCGCTTCGTCACCGGCCGCCGCCGTGAAACCTGGAAGCGCAACTGCTTGTCCTTGGGCCTTGCCAGCGGCTTTTTGGAACCCCTGGAGTCCACCAGCATCCACATGGTGCACCGGGGCCTGGCCCTGTTCATCCAGATGCTGCCCGACCGGCGGTGCGAGCCTGCGGACATCGCCCGCTACAACAGGATGGTGGCGTTCGAGTATGAGCGCATCCGCGACTTCCTGGTGCTGCACTACGCCACCAACGAACGGCGGGATACGGACTTCTGGCGCCATTGCGCCGGCATCGAGTGGCCGGACAGCCTGAAGTCCAAGATCGAGCTGTTCCAAAGCCATGGTCGTATCCAGCGCGAGGATACCGAGCTGTTCCCCGAGCAAAGCTGGCTCTACGTCTTCACCGGCCAGGGCCTGATCCCGCGCCGCTACGACCCGCTGACCGACCTGCTGGATCCGGAGAAGATGCGCGGTGCCTTGGCCAACATCCACGACGTCATCGGCCGCGTGGTCCAGACCATGCCCCACCACCAAGCCTTCATCGACCGGCACTGTTCGGCGGGAAGCTGACGGTCAAAGGTTGCCGATCCCGTCACGTCGCGCAACGCAAGGCCATCGTCGCCAGGCTTTTGAGCAATTCATCGAGGTGGGCTTGATCGCGCGCCTCGTATTTCGCGGCGGACGCGAAATTTCGTACCGCGTCGGCAAGGTGGGGAACGGTCGTTCCGGACGCATGGATTTTTTGTTCCGCCGGTGTCAGCAGCCTTTCGATGACCGCGCGAAATTTGTCGTGGCTTTCGGCGATCACCTTCCGGCTTTCAGCGCTTACGCCCTCCAGGATATCTTCGGTGTGGGGGGAGGCGTGCAGCATCGCATAGGGACGCCTGGCCAGGTACTCGAAGACGATATCGATCTGAGTACCCAAGTCGCCGCCCTTTAGCAGCTCTCTCTCGGCTTCTTCGAGTGCTCGATCCATAAAAAGGCGGCTTGTCGCCAGCAGGACCGCTTCCTTATTCGGGAAGATATTATAGAGCGTCTGCCGCGCGACGCCGGCTTCCTGTGCGATGTCGTTCATGCCAGTCCGTTTCACGCCGTAATGCATGAACAGGCGGGCGGCCGCCTCGCAGATCATTTCCTCTCTCTCTTTCATGGCGGACATATTGACAAACGAGTGCCAAATGTCAATTTTGACAAAAAGACGATAAATGTCTAAATGACATAGACCAGGAGATCACCATGAAAGCCAAAACCGCATTGGTCACGGGCGCCTCGTCCGGCATCGGCGCCGCCACGGCGCGTCTTCTGAAGAAGGAGGGCTTCACCGTCTATGCTGCCGCGCGACGGGTTGAATTGATGAAGCCCCTGGAGGAGGAAGGTATCCGCGTCCTGCCGCTCGACATCACCGACGAGGCGTCGGTCCACGCTTGCGTCGAAGCCATCCAGGCGCGCGAAGGCCGGATCGATATTGTGGTGAACAACGCCGGTTACGGATCTTACGGCGCTGTCGAAGAGGTGCCCTTGGAGGAAGCGCGCCGCCAGTTCGAGGTCAATATCTTCGGCCTTGCGCGCCTGACCCAGCTTGTCCTGCCGGCGATGCGGGAAAACCACTTCGGGAAAATCGTCAATGTCACATCGATTGGGGGAAAGATTTATTCGCCTTTCGGTGCGTGGTACCACGCCACCAAGCATGCGCTTGAAGGCTGGTCGGATGCTCTGCGGATCGAAACGGCGCCTTTCGGTATCGACGTCATCATTGTTGAGCCGGGCGGGATAAGGACTCCGTGGGGTGGCATCGCCGTCGATCATCTCCGCAGGACGTCGGGCTCCAGCGCGTATGCCGCCGCGGTGAGGAAGGTGGCTGACGGCATGGCCAAACTTTACGCCGGCAATCAACTCTCGGATCCTTCGGTCGTCGGACAGACCATTGCCAGGGCTGTGACTGCGGCTCGTCCCCGGACACGCTATGCGGTGGGCTATATGGCGAGAACGGTCCTGTTCATGCGTTGGCTGTTGCCTGACCGCCTGTTTGACCGGATGATCGTTTCGATGGCGGGCTGAGAGGGCGGGGCTGCGCCCGTGGGAACTATCCCCCCCGCAGCAATTGCATCACCCGCGCGCGGATGCGGCCGTAGTTGCCAGCCTTCAACGGGCCTAGCACGCCGTGTTGCTCCGCCGGCAGGTGGGCCAGGGGATGGCCCTGGGGGCGGAAGACGTAATGGTCGAAGAAGGCGCGCCAGGCCTGCCGCTCCGCCTCCGGCCGCTCCGCCATCGTGATCATGGCCAGAAGCAGGCTGGTGAAGGGGGCGTCCGGGCCGGTGGCGAAGGCGTCCCACCAGTAGTTGACCAGGCCGTTGAAGGGGGCGGTCGCTTCCACCTGATGCCACCACAGCTTGGGCAGGAACAGGGCGTCGCCGGGCTCGAGAACGGCCACCAGCGCCTGGTCGCGGATGGCGTGGAAGCGCGGGTAGGCGGGGTTGTCAGGGTCGGACGCGGCCAGGCTGATGGGCTGGCCCGACAGGGTGTTGTCGATGGGGCCGACATAAAGGTCGCCCACAGCCGCCGGCGGGTACAGGGTGAAACGCCGCTTGCCGGCCACCACGCAGGCCAGGTTCTCGAAGGCGTCGTAATGGGTGGCGACGGTGGAGGCGTGGCCCAGCCAGATGCGCCCCGCCACGCCGGCTGGCAGCAGGGGCATGGCGTTTTCCGCCGCGAAGCCCGGCAGATGGTCGTCCAGGGTCAGCGACCCGGCGTAGAGGGTGGGGGAGGCGGGGTCGTCCAGGCCCCGCACCATCTGGTCCAGCGCCTCGCCCAGGCGCAGGGTGCGGCGCTCGAAATTGTTGCCCTTGAGGTCCGCGCCATAAAAATAGCGGCCCCGGATCTCCGGCGGGCCGACGAAGGTCTCCATGGCGACGCCAGGTCCGAAGCCGCCGAGATAGTCGCGCAGGGCGGCGGGCGTGGGCTTCGCCACCACCGGCCAGCGCGCCACCAGGCCGCGCAGGACCAAGGGCCGGCCGCCCGCCACCACCTCGGTCAGGAATTGCTCCCGCGAGGTGATGGCGCTGCCGTCGCGTTCATCGACCGCGGTCGTCATGGCCGTGCGATCCTCAGGCCGCCGTCCGTCAGCCCCAGGCGGGGGCCGACGCCAGGCCGGCGGTCAGCTGCTTGTTTTTACGTTCCGCCATCAGGGGCACGTGCTTCAGCGACGCGATCATCAGGTAGATCAGCTGCATGTAGCCGCGGCGGAACAGGTCCAGCACGGCGGCGTCGGGCAGGGCGCGCAGGGCCTCGCGATCGATGGTGTACAGGTTGGCCAGCTCATGCTGGCTGCCGTCGTCGAAGCTGAGGCTGATGTCGATAGGCTCGATCAGCTTCAGGTTCATCAGCGTTTCGATGAAACGCTTAGTACGCTCCAGCCCCGGACGCAGCTCCTGCATGGCGTTGATGATGCCCCGCAGATAGGGCGTCATCTCCCCGTTCGGCGAGAACAGCGGCTCGCCCGCGTCGGTGCCCACCCGGGCATCGTCCAGGTCGATGGCCAGATCCTCCCCCACCGTGTAGAAGGGGCCGCGCTGCAGGGTCAGGGGGCGATAGCCCTGCCAGCCGTCCTGCGTCAGGAACAGGTTCTCATTCTGGGCGAAGCCCAGCACGGCGCCACAGACGAAAGCGCCGGTTTCCGCGTCCTTGGACAGCAGGATGGGACACTGCACGGCCAGCAGGGGGAATTCGGCCACGATGACGGCGACGAAATGCTTGGCGTCGAAGGCGGGGCTGGCCTTGGCCTTCACCTGCAGGTCGCGGTGGGCGTGGGCGTTGACGATGGCGATATTGGTCATGGGTCCCATCCGGGCTCAGATCGATTGCATGCCGTGGTCGCGGATCTTGCGCACCAGGTCGCGATTCTTGGGCAGGTTGGCCCGCATCTTCTGGGCCATGGCGGCGTTCTCTTCCATGATGCGGCTGGCCAGGGTGGCGCTGGCGCCGTTGTCCGCCAAATCCACCTCGGTGCGGAAGCCCATGCCGTACAGCACATACTGGTAACTGGCTGCGGGGAACACTTCCTCCAGCCGATCGAACTCATCCAGGAACCAGGGGGCGCGGTACTTCCACAGGCGTAGCAGATCCTGAAGGCGCTCGGGTATGCTGGCCGGGTCGACGTTGTCGCGCCAGAAGGCCGTGTCCGTGCGCTGGGTCAGGACGTAGTGCAGCTTCAGGAAATCGATGATGCGGCCCCAGCGGTAGTGTGTCACCTCGTTGAAGCGGCGGGCCACGATGTCCATGACGCTGCGCCGGGCGGGCAGCTGGTCGGCGATGATCTTGGCCGACAGTTCGATCAGCATGATGGCGGAAGCCTCCAGCGGCTCCAGGAAACCTGCCGCCAGGCCCACGGCCACGCAGTTGTTCTTCCAGAACATCTCGCGATGGCCGGCGCGGATGGGGATCTTGCGCGCCTCGGCCTGGGTGCCGGCGTAGCGCGCCAGTTCGGCCCGTGCCGCCTCCTCGTCGATGTGGTCGCTGGAATAGACATAGCCCAGGCCGCGCCGGGTGGGCAGGGCGATGTCCCAGATCCAGCCGGATGACTGCGCGGTGGCGATGGTCTGCGACGCCATGGGGGCGTCGTCGCTCTCGTGCGGAACCTGCACCGCCAGCGCCGTGTCGCAGAACAGCACGTCGCGGCAGTCCTTGAAGCCCACGCCCAAGGTTTTTTCGATGAGCAGGGCGCGGAAACCGGTGCAGTCCACGAACATGTCGCCCGTGATCTCACCCGCCTGCCCGGTCACCAGGGTGGTGATGTCGCCGCTTTCGTCCTGCTTCACCTGGGTGACGTCGGCCAGGACATGGTGGACGCCCAGCTTTTGCGTGCAGTGCTTCTGCATGAAGCTGGCGAACTTGCCGGCGTCCAGATGATAGGCGTAGTTGGCCAGACCTCGGTATTCGGGGGTGGCGATGGTCTTGGGCGCCAGGCCTTCCTCACAGATGGCTTCCTGCGGGCACACGGCGGCGGAGAAGGTGCGGCCGCGCGCGTCCTGCAGCCAGTGGGGCACCAGGTTCACCTGCGACCAGCCGTGGGGCAGCATCAGCGGGTGGTAATAGGCGTCGTCGGGGGCGCCCGTGGTCCAGCCCACGAACTTGCCGCCCTGCTTGAAGGCGGTGTCGCAATGGCGGAAGAACTCCGTCTCCGAGACGCCCATCTTTTCCAGCGTGGTGCGCATGGTGGGCCAGGTGCCCTCGCCCACGCCGATGATGGCGACGTTGGGGGATTCCACCAAGGTGACCTTGAAGCCCGAGGCCATGCGCGCCTTGTGCCGGGCGGCGATGACGCCCGCGGTCAGCCAGCCGGCGGTACCGCCGCCGACGATGACGATATGCTGGATGGGACGATCCATGAAGGCATCCTGGTTTTCAGGGACGCCGGCCCCCCTCCCTGGCGGGGACATGCGGCGTCCGGCATCGGTCCAGTGTAAGGCCTTTCTCCCGCTCCTTCAGAGGGAAAAAGGGGCCGCCACGTGCCACGGCGGCCCCCCAGGAGTTTAGGAGGAAGGTACGCTCACAAACAAACCTTAGTACTTGAAGTGCGCGCCAATGGTGTACCGCTGCCCGTAGGCGACGGCGTCCAGCAACTGTTCCTGGTACCGGCCATGAGTTGAATAGGTCTCATTGGTCAGGTTCAAGGCTTCGAAGTAGACGCTCACATACTCATTGATGTCGTAGCTGGTGCTGAAGTCCACTTCCCAGGCCGGATCGACGAAGGTCGGTTCGGACCCGTAGATGGAACCGCCCTGCGCCTGGCCGAAGTGGTCCAGGTACTCATCGCGCCAGTTGACGGCGATACGCGCCTGGAACCCGTACTTGTCGTAGAAGCCGACGAAGTTGGCGGAGTTGGCCAGGCCCGTGACGGCGAAGTTGCTAACCGCCAGGTTCAGCGGATCGTAGGGCTTGTTGGTGCCGACGACGGTGGCGTTCGCCTGGAAGCCGAAGCCGGTGTCATCGAACACATGCTGGATGGACATTTCCAGGCCGTAAACCTCGGCCGTCGGTCCGTTGACGTAGGTGCTGTAGCTGTACTGCATGTCCTTGCCGGTGGTCGGGTCGATGACGCCGGCGAAGGTCTTCTGCGAGGTGCCGCCGATCACGAAGTTGCTGACGCTCTTCATGAAACCATCGAGGGCGACGTAGGAGTTGCGCTGATAGTAGTACTCGGCACCGATATCCAGGTTGTCGGACAGGTAGGGCATCAGGTTGGGGTTGCCACCCGAGGCCGACACCGTGCCGACGCGCTGCGTGGTGATGCTGTAGACCGGGGTCATGTTGTTCAGCGGCGGACGGGTCAGGGTGCGCGACGCGTTGAAGCGCACCTGCAAGTCGTCCGTGACGCCCAAGGTCAAGTCCAGGTTGGGCAGCATGTACTGGTAATTGTTGGTGCCTTCGACCGTGCTGACCGGACCGTAGGCCACCGTGAACGCGGTCTTGTCGCCCGGCGTCACGGTGAAGGCGGTCGGCGTCTGGCCCAGGCCAGAGGAGATGACGTGGGTGATTTCCTCGCGAACGCCCAGGTTGACCTTCAGCGGCATATTGGCCACCTGGGTCTTGAACGTGGTCGAGATATAAGGCGCGTAGGTCTCTTCCTCGATATTGCGCTTGGAGCCCGGGGACAGGATCAGGCGATAGGTGCCGTCGAAGGGCGGGGTGCAGCAGCCGTAGTTGAAGCCCGGGATGTTCTTGGTCTGCGGATTGCCCAGGCCCTGCAGGTAGTTCAGGATCTGGCCCGGATTGGCCATTAGGATCTGCGGCGGCAGGTTGCCGTTGTTGGCGAAGCCCGGGATGAAGTTGGACGTGCTGAAGGTCTTGGTGAACCAGTCCTGCGGCAACGCCACGCCCGTGGGCGAGCCCGACGCCGGACCATAGCCGCTGTACGCCTGCCAATCGCTGTTGGTGAAGCTGTCGTAGCTGGCCAGATCTTCCTTGTTATCGATGTACTGCATGCCGAAGCGAATGGTGGTGTCGCCACTCTTCCATTCAGCCTCGGCCTTGCCCTGATCGATGACGTTGTAGTTGCGGGTCGAACTCATCGGGAAGACGTGCGACCCGATGAAGCCGTTGGTGAAGTGCGACGTGTCGCCGTTCGGCCCGTAGACAGTGGGGTAGGGCAGGGCACCGGCCGCGACGCCGGTGATGCCCACATTGTTGGTGTTGATGCAGGTGCCGCTGGCGCAGGAACCGTAGCCCACGTCGGCGTCCAGGCTGGTCAGCTGGCCGTCGGGGTTTTGCCAGGATTCCGAGCGGGCGGCGTCGACCGTGATCTTCCAGTTGTTGGTCGGCGTCCACTTGATGTTTAGGCCGTACAGGTTGTTTTCCAGCACCTGGCTGTTGTACTGGGCCTGGAAGTCGGTCGGCGTGTTGGGCTGGACGAAATCGACCACCGACCCGTTGCTGTTCAGCTTCACGTTCTGCAGGGCGCCCGAGTTGAACCAGATGCTGTAGCCGTACTGGTTCTGGTGGGCGTCCTCACGCTGGAAGTCGTCGTTCAGCGTGATTTCGATCTGGTCGGACGGCTGCCACTGCAGGGCCAGGCGGCCGGACTTGCGGATGGTGTCGCTGTGTTCCTGGTACAGGCCGTAGTCCTGGATGAACCAGGCCGGAACGCCGGACGGCGTGCCGGATGCCAGGCTGCCGAACTTGTCGCTGGTGGTGCCGATCCAGCCCTGGCTGTTCACGTGGTTGCCCAGGGTCTGGGTCTCGTTGAAGCCGGCGGCCACCAGGATGCCGAAGGTGTCGTGGGCGAAGGTGTCGCTGACCAGGATGGCGCCGTTGGGAGAAGCCCCATCCGCGTCGGAGGCGTAGGAGCCGGAAACCGAGCCGGCGGCCCGGAATCCCGAATGTTCCAGCGGCTTGGGGAACTTGATGTTGACGGTGGCGCCGATGGCGCCGGCCGACAGCGACGCGTCCGGCGACTTCAGGACATCGATCTGCCCGATGAAGTCGGAGCTGACGGAGCTGAAGTCGAAGCCGCGGCCGGAACTGGCCGCCGAGGCGGACACGCGGCCGTCGAACAATGTTTCGTTGAAGCTGGGGCCGAAGCCGCGGACGGTGATGGCGGTGGCGTCGCCGGTGGAGGTGGGTACGCCGCCCATGCTGCTGGTGCCGCGGCTGATGGACACGCCGGGAATGCGCTGCATGGAGGCCGCGACGTTGGAATCGGGGAACTTGCCGATGTCCTCGGCCGAAATGGCGTCGACGATGCCGTCCGCCTCGCGCTTGATATCAAGGTTACGTTGCAAAGACCCGATGATGCCGGTGACGACGATGTCTTCCAGCGTGTCGGAATTCGCGCCGCCCTTGCCCGGGCTGGGCTGGGTCGTTTGCGCGAATGCAGGCGCCGCGAGGCCGGCGATGGTCATCAGCGAAACACCGGCCAGAACGGCCGTGCGGAAATTCGCCGTCGGTGACTTGGGCGCTCCCTTTTTTCTTTGGAAACTCACCATATTATCCCTCCCTAGTTTTAAGGCGCTGGTTTTGTTTGTGATACCGGGCACGGGACATAGAAATACGGAAACGCCAACAGCTGCTGTTAGCGCTATCATATTTATATGCAAAATCCCGTGTATAACTTATGGCTGGCGGCCAAGCGGCATGATTTGCCGGCCAGCGTTCATCCTCCCGTTCGCTAGAGTAATTCTAAGCTGCCACTGCCGTGGAAAGCCCTCAACCCTATGCAATGGTAACGCTACCACAGGGTGCCGGAAGGGGCGACAAAAATCTGAAGATTGCGCTTTTGAGACGGTGAGTGTGTCATTTGTACCAACATCCCGGACGGCAATGGGGTGCTGAGAGCGGTCTCACCGGCCCTCGGCTGCCGGACAACGGCGGCGCGGCATCGGGACTCCGGCACTTTTCGCAAGCGCAGCAACCTGTAGGGGAAGAGTTGGGCCGCCGCGAAGGGCGGCCATTCACGAGCCCAACTCATAAGGCCATGCGTGACCGCGGGCCCCTGGTGGCGCCCCCGGCCTCTGCTAAGATGGCCAGCCGATCAGATCAGCGGAGCACGACGACGATGGAGATCAAGCGCGCCGGGGCACAGCCCTCAGGCAAGGGCTCGCCCGACTATTTCACCGGCTCGGTGCGGGTCGACCCACTGGCCTCGCCCGCCGACCCCGCCCGGGTGGTCGCCGCCCTGGTGACGTTCGAGCCGGGTGCGCGCACCGCCTGGCACACCCATCCCCTGGGCCAGACCCTGATCGTCACCGCCGGTTGCGGCTGGGCACAGCGCGTGGGCGGCCCCATTGAGGAGATCAGGCCGGGCGACGTCGTCTGGTTCGAACCGGGGGAGAAGCACTGGCACGGCGCCACCGCGACCACGGCCATGAGCCACATCGCCATCCAGGAGAAGCTGAACGGCACGGCGGTGGATTGGCTGGAACCGGTCAGCGACGATCAGTACGGAGCCGCCTGACATGCCCCACGTCATCGTGAAGATGTATGCCGGCCGCAGCGAAGCGCAGAAGGCCAAGCTGGCCGAGGAACTGACCCGCACCCTCATGATCCACATGGGCAGCAGCGAGGCGTCCGTGTCCGTCAGCATCGAGGACGTCGAGCCCCACGACTGGGTGGACACGGTCTACAAGCCCGACATCGTGGAGAAGCCCGCGACCCTTTATAAGAAGCCGGGTTACGATCCCCGCTGAAGGGGGGCGGTCGATATCTGGCGCCGTTGCCGCCCCGAATGTTACAACGGTGGGGCGGCGGCCCCTGGATGGGCCACCTATGGACGTCAGCGCCGGCGGAATGTTGCATGGATGAGTTGATCGCCGGGCTGACCCGCCTGGGCCGGGGCTCCCCGATGGGGCGGCTGCACGGCGCCGTGGCCCGTCAGCTGGGCATTGACATCGTCACCGGCCGCTACCGGCCGGGCGATGTCCTGGAAAACGAGATCGTCAATGCCGAGCGGCTGAAGGTCTCCCGCTCCGCCTATCGCGAGGCCCTGCGCATCCTGGCGGCCAAAGGTTTGGTTGAAAGCCGGCCCAAGAGCGGCACCCAGGTCTGCGCCCGATCGCGCTGGAACCTGTTGGACCCCGACATCCTGGCTTGGCATTTCGCCGCCGAGCCCAGCAAGGAGTTCATCTACAGCCTGTTCGAGCTGCGCATGATCGTGGAACCGGGCATCGCCGCCCTGGCGGCGGAGCGGCGCACCGAGGAACAGCTGGCCCGCATGACGGCGGCGCTGGACATCATGGATCGCCACACGCTGGCGGCGGAAAAGGGGCAGACCGCCGACGCCGACTTCCACGATACCCTGCTGGAGGCCAGCGGCAATCCGCTCATTGGGTCGCTGGCCGTCAGCATCGGGGCGGCGGTGCGGTGGAGCACCATCCACAAGCTGCGCGAGGGGGTGGTGCTGCGCGACCCCATCCCCCTGCATCGCCATGTCCTGAACGCCGTCGCCGCCCGCGATGCCGAGACGGCGCGCGACGCCATGCGCCTGCTGATCACCGAAGCGCTGCGGGATACGGCCCAATCCTTCAAGGCCTAGGACTTGCAACGCCTAGGCCCTGGAAGGACCGGGCCGCGCCCGTTCGCCTACCGCTCGATGGACAGCGCCCCCGTGGTGGTGAACTGCCCCTGCTGGACGGGCACGCCGCTATCCGGCTGGCCGGAGCCGACGCTGACCTGGTAGGTGCCGGCCATGACCTGGCGGTCGCCGTCACGGGTGACGAAGCTGAGGTCACGGGGCGACAGCTCGAACGACACCGTGCGGCTTTCGCCCGGCGCCAGGGACAGGCGCTGGAAACCGCGTAGCGCCAGGCGGGGTGCGCCCTCGAACGCCGGCGGCTTCAGGTACAGCTGCGCCACCTCGTCGCCCGCGCGGTCGCCGGTGTTGGTCACCGTGGCCGTCACGCGCACGCCGTTCTCCGCGCCGCCATGCGTCGGCTGCACGGTCACGGGGCCGTAGTCGAAGCGGGTGTAGGACAGGCCGTAGCCGAAGGGGTAGACGGCCTGGCCGGTGAAGTAGCGGTAGGTGCGACCCGTCATGGCGTAATCGTCGAAGGGCGGCAGGTCGGCCACGCTGCGGTAGAAGGTCAGCGGCAGGCGGCCGGCGGGGTTGGTCTTGCCCGACAGCACGTCGGCGACCGCCAGGCCCCCCGCCTGGCCGGGGTACCAGGCCTCCACGATGGCGGCGGCGTTGTCCTTGGCCCAGGACAGATCCAGCGGGCTGCCGTTCAACAGGACCACCACCACCGGCTTTCCGGTGGCCTTGGCGGCCTGCAACAGGCGGCGCTGCTCCGCCGGCAGGTCGAGGGAGGTCTTGTCGCCGCCGGCGAAACCCTCGATCTGGCGCTTCATCTCCTCACCTTCCAGATCGGCGCTCAGGCCCACGGCGGCGACGATGACGTCGGCATCGGCCACGGCCAGGTCACCGTCGTCGGCGGCGGATGCTACCCTCTTCCACAGGAACTCCACCCCGCCCATACCGTGCACGTCGGTGGCGATGCGGATGGGATAGCGCTTGCCCTTTTCCAGGGTTACGGTTTCCAGCTTGGGCAGGTCACCCCACAGCAACGTGCCCAGGTCCACGCGCCGGCCGTCGAACTCGAACTCCCCGCCGGAGAAGCCGGTCAGGCCCAGGCGATAGGTGCCGGACTCCGGCGGCACCAGGAAGCCCGTCCAGACCACGCGGTAATTCTCCGTCACCGACTTCTGGTCATGGCCGCTGCCGCCCACGCCAGCCTCGACCCGCGTCAGCACGGGCTTGGACGTCACCTCCAGCGGCGGCATGGAGCCGAAGGGCGCGTCCGGCGCCGGGGCCTTCACCGAACCGTTGGCGTTGAAATATTGCGCCCGCACGCCCGGCTTGCCATCGGGCGTCACCAGGGCGGACGTGGGCACCGGGTCACCGTCCATGACGGTCTCGTTGAAGGGGACGTGGGTGATGCGGGCGCCCGGCATCACCTGGCGCAAGCCGTCCAGCACCGACACGGGCGGGGCCGACAGGGCCGAGGAATAGTTGCCACGCAGCACGCGGGTGGAATTGCCGTGCGGGCCGATCACCGCCACCTTGACGCCGGGCTTCAGGGGCAGCACGCCGTCGTTCTTCAGCAGCACCATGCTTTCACCGGCCACCTTGCGCGCCAGCTGCTGGTGTTCGGCCGTGCCGATGGCCTGCACGGGCACGTTTTGCTTGGGGCGGTCCAGACCGGGCAGGTCGCCGTTGCGGTAGCGGGCGGAGAACAGGCGCACCAGCGCCAGGTCGACGTCCGCTGCGCCGATCAGGCCGCGCGTGTACGCCTCCTTGTAGCGCGCCGCCAGCCCGCCGCCCCCGCCGAACAGCGTGGCGACGTTGCACTCGTTGTCCACGCCAGCCTTCAGGGCGGCGGCCACCGCGGCGGCCTGGTCGGGCGCGTACTTGTGATTGTCGGCGATGTCCTTCACGGCGTCGCAGTCCGACACGACATAGCCGGTGAAGTGCCACGCACCGCGCAGATGGTCCTTCAGCAGAAGGTCGCTGGCGCAGGCCGGTTGCCCGTCGATGCGGTTGTAGGCGCACATGACGGATCCGGCCCGTGCCTCCACGATGGCGGCGCGGAAGGCGGGCAGGTAGGTATCCTCCAGGTCGTGCGGCGAGACGTAGACGTTCGCGGCATGGCGGGTCGATTCCGGGCCGCTGTGCACGGCGAAATGCTTGGGTGTGGCTACCACGTCCGGCAGGTCGGGGTTGGGCCCCTGCATGCCGCCGACGAAGGCCACCGCCAGGCGCGCCGTCAGATAGGGGTCCTCGCCATAGGTCTCCTGGCCGCGGCCCCAGCGCGGGTCGCGGTAGATGTTGATGTTGGGCGACCAGGTGTCCAGCCCGGTGCCGATGCGACCCAGGTGGCCGGTGGCGCGGCCCAGCGTGTGCAGGGCGCGCACCTCCACGCTGACGGTCTCCGCCACGTCGTGCACCAGCGGCGCGTCGAAGGTGGCGGCCAGGCCGATGGGCTCGGGGAAGTTGGTGGTGGGGACGGCGCCGATGGCACCGTGCAGTGATTCCGTCCACCAGTTGTAGGCGGGGATGTCCAGTCGGGGGATGGCGGGCGCCACGTTGACCAGCTGGCCCAGCTTCTCATCCAGGGTCATGCGGGCGACCAGGCTTTGCGCCTTTTGCCACGCCTCGCCGACGGCGGGGGAGGCGGGCTGGTCCGCGCGCACCTGGGTGCTGGCGGCGAAGAAGGCGGCGCCGAGCAGCAGCGCGCGTGTCAGGGGGCGATAACGCATTCTTTTCCTTCCCATTCCTTGTTCTTTTACAGGTCGGCCGGGGCCGTCGTTACCAATCCAGCGCCAGCAGCGAGACCGACTGGCGCGGCATGTCCAGGGTGAGGGGGACGACGCCGCCCGAGGGCGCCAGCCAGCGCGGCAATTCCGCCAGCTGCAGCCCGGCCTGCCCCTTCAGCTCCGCCAGTTGCGCCGGGGTCGGGTTCTGTGGCGACCCCATGGCCTGCCAGGCGGTGTAGGCGTTGGAGTGGCGGTCATCGATGCGGTAGTGGCTCAGCCGCACCCGCGCCGCCGTTTTGGGCAGGCCGGTGATAGTCAACGCCACGGCCGTACCGCCGGCCGGTTTCGCTTCGTCATGATAGTTCCACACCATCACGGCGGCGCCGCGCGCGTCGGCGGTGGCCAGGGCATCGATATCCGGCGCGTCGCGCACGCCGTGGGCGATGATGTCGGCCGCCGTGTGGGACTGGGGGCCGGCGGTGGCGACGCGGGTGCCGCGCAGCATCGCCGCCATCCGGAAGAAATTCAGGATGGGCTTGTCGACGCCATTGGTCGACAGGTCGCGGAAACCTTCGAAATAGGCCCGGCCCTCGAACTCGAACGACCAGCTCAGCATGGCGAGCAGGTTGACGCCGTGCCGGTCGGCCAGCTCGAACAGGCGCTTGTAGGCGGCGGCGGTATAGGCGGGATAGAGAGCGCCGTTGCGATAGGCGTTGGCGGGGTTGACGGTCATGGAGCAGGCGGCGCAGCCCTCGGGGTCGGCCTCTGACAGGATGATGGGCAGGGAACGGAATTCCGGGTGGCCGGCGATCAAGGCGAAGCCCTTGTCCACGTCCGTCAGTTCCTGCGCCAGGCCCATGGTGACCTGCCCGTCCTGGATGGTGGGCTGTCCCTTGGCGTGGAAGGAGATGAAGTCCAGCGGCACCCGCGTGGCGGCGACGTGGTCCAGGAAGTCCTTCAGGAACTGGGCGCCGCTGGCCCCGCCGGGCCCGGTGGTGGCGGGGCCACCCACCTTGGCCTGGGGCAGCACCTCCCGCACCGCCGCGACGGTGGTGTCGTACAGCCGGAAATACTGGGCGGGCGTGCCGTGCCAGTAGGGGATGTCCGGCTCGTTCCACACCTCGAAATACCAGCCGGCCACGGTCTGTCGGCCATAGCGGTCCGCCAGGTGGGCCACCACGGTGCGGATCAGCGCCCGCCACTTGGCGTAATCCTTGGGCGGGCTGTGCACGGTGCCGCCGATGGCGGCGTCGGGGTAGACGTCCTCATAGGTTCCTGTGCCGCTGGCCAGGGCCTTGGGGGTGAAGCCCAGCTCCACCATGGGCACCACGCCGGCATCGCGGTAGGCGTCGAAAATCCCGTCCAGGATGTGGAAGTCGTAGACGGGGTTGCCGGCCGCATCCTCGGAATAGACGTTGGTCGAACTCCATTTCAGGGCCGCAACGCCGTCACCGGAACTCAGCAGATGATGGGTGCGGACGTGCACCGGCACCGGCGCCAGGTCGTGCAGTTCGGTCAGCAGGGCCCGGCCATCCCGCATGGTGGTGTAGTTGGCCTCGTCATAGCCGAACCAGGCGTAGAGGGGATGGGCCGGGCCCACCGGATGGGCCAGATCCACGGTGATGGACACCGGTGTCGGCACGGGTTGGGCCAGCCCCGGCCCGGACGAAAGGCTCAGCGCCAGCAGGCCGGCCGCCACGGTGCGCATTCGCCCCCGCCGCCCGGCCGCCCGGCCCCTCCGGCCGTCCTCGCTCCGCCAATCGCCCGACGCCACCCGTTCCTCCCGTTTTTGTGGCTGCCCGTTTTTTGTGGCGCCACCCTGACACATCTTGACTCCAAATCAAATACTCAGACAATTAAATCATGTTAGCGCTCACATTGCGCGACATGCACACCTCCCGCCGTCACGGACGGGGGGCAAAAACCGGGCGACCCGTCAGGGAAGGGCCCACCTGGGAGGGAACGATGGCAGCCACGCACAGCCGCCTGGGGGCGGTTTTCGCGCTTTCGACAATATTGTTGGGTAGTGCAGCGCACGCGGCGGCGGAACCCGTAGCCACGCGCCCCGTCATCGCGCGGGTTGACGCCACGCGGGCCAGCGCCGCCGTCACGCCCTACGCCTATGGCATGTTCATCGAACCCATCGGCGGCCTCATGAACCGTGCGCTGTGGGCGGAACTGCTGGACGACCGGAAATTCTACTTCCCCGTCGTCGCCGAGGGAAAGGACCCGCCGCAGCCCTTGTCGGTGGAGGGCAAGCCGGCCCTGGTCAATCGCAAATGGCGCCCCATCGGCGATGAGGCGGCGGTGACCATGGACCGGGCCCAGCCCTATGTCGGTGCGCAGAGCGTTCGCGTGGCGGTGGACGCGGCTGCGCCGCATGGCTTCGGCCAGGGCGGGCTGGGCGTGGCGCAGGGGCGTGAATATGTCGGACATATCGTCGCCAACGGAACCCCCGGCACGGTGCTGACGGTGGCGCTGGTCTGGGGGCCGGGCGCGGGCGACCGCCAGGCGGTCACCCTGCCGCCGCTGACGGCGGAATGGCAGAGCCTGGACTTCGCCTTCAAGCCGGGCGCCGACACGACGGACGCCCGGTTCGAGGTGACAGGCACCGGCACGGGCTTCTTCCGCGTGGGCACCGTCACCCTCATGCCGGCGGACAATGTGGACGGCTGGCGGGCCGACACCATCGCCGTGCTGAAGTCGCTGCACTCCGGCTTCTGGCGCCTGCCGGGCGGGAACTTCCTGTCGAACTGGGATTGGCATCAGGCCCTGGGCCCGCGCGACCGGCGGCCCCCCGTCTACGACTACGCCTGGAGCGCCATGCAGCCCAATGACCTTGGCATGGACGAATACATGGCGCTGACCCGCCTGCTGGGGGTGGACCCCTATGTGACGGTCAACGCCGGCCTGGGCGACGCCCATTCGGCGGCGGAGGAGGTGGGGTACCTGAACGGCCCCGCGACCAGCGAATGGGGCGCCAAGCGCGCCGCCAACGGCCATCCCGAGCCCTACGGCGTGCGCTACTGGAACATCGGCAACGAGCCTTACGGCTGGTGGCAGATCGGCCGCACCTCGCTGGATTACTTCATGATCAAGCACCGCGAGTTCGCCGCCGCGATGCGGGCGGTGGATCCGACCATCACCCTGATCGGCTCCGGCGCTATGCCGGACCAGATGCACCCGCGTGACGCCAAGGAGAACGCCAGCCTGGACAGCATCCAGCCCAAGTTCGGGACGGAGAACGACTGGACGGGCGGGCTGCTGGCCAAGGCCTGGGGCGATTTCGACGGCCTGAGCGAGCACTGGTACGACACGGTGGAGAAGCGCCCCGATGCCCCGCCGGCGGATGAGCTGATGGAATTCGCCCGCGCCCCCGCCAACCAGGTGCGCATGAAGGCGGAGGAATGGGCCATCTACCAGCGGCGTTTCCCGGCGATGGCGCAGAAGCCCATTTTCCTGTCCATCGACGAGTACGCCTACATCGGGGCCGGCAACAAGCCCACGCTGAAGCTGGCCCTGGCGTATTCCATGGTGCTGCAGGAGATGCTGCGCCATTCCGACTTCATCCGTATGAGCGCCTTCACCTTCGGCATCTCCACCCTGGACGCGACGCCGGCGGGGGCCACCCTGAACGCGACCGGCCAGGTCTTCAAACTGTATGGGGAACGGTTCGGCGCCGGTGTCATCCCCGTGGCGGTGACGGGCGACGCGCCGCAACCGGACCCCAAGTTCGCGGTGGGTTACGATCATCCCCTGGTGAAGTCGGGCAGCCCGACCTATCCGCTGGACATCGTCGCCGGTCTCAGCCCCGACCGGCGGTCGCTGCGGGTCGCCGTGGTCAACGCCACCTTCCAGCCGCAGCCGCTGTCGTTGGCGGTGCAGGGAGCGCAGGCGGATGGCGCCGGCCGCGTCTGGCGGCTGAGCGGCCCGGCCCTGGACGCGCAGAACAAGGTTGGGGCCGCCCCGCAGGTGACGATCATCGAGGCGCCGGCCCCGTCCTTGCGCGAGCCGCTGACCGTGCCGGCGCTCTCCACCTCGATCTACGAGTTTCCGGTTCGCGGCCCCGCCCGGGTCGCCGGCCAATGATATTCCCAGGCCAATGATATCCCCAGGGAGGAACGAATGAGAAAAGCGGCCTATTGCCTGGCCATGGCGTTGGCGGTGGGGGCGGGCGTCGGCCCCGCCCGAGCGCAAGTGGCGACGGAGGCGCCGGACCCGGTGCCCGGCGCCCGCGCGGTGACGGTGGAACACATCACCGTGCACGCCCCCACGCTGGAAGGAAATCTCGAAGGCGATGCCGTGGACCGCGACGTCTACGTGGTGCTGCCGCCCGGCTATGCCGCCAACCCGAAGAGGCGCTATCCGGTGGTCTATGCTCTGCACGGCTATTCCATCGGCGCCGCCCAGTGGATGGCGGAAATCCATGTGCCCCAGACGGTCGAGGGCGCCTACGCCCAAGGCGCGCGCGAGATGATCGTCGTCCTGCCGGACAGCAAGACGGTCCACAACGGCTCCATGTATTCAAGCTCGGTGACCACGGGGGACTTCGAGACCTTCATCTCCCGCGACCTGGTCGCCTATATCGATGGCCATTACCGCACCATCGCCAAGCGGGAGAGCCGGGGCCTGGCCGGCCACTCCATGGGCGGCTACGGCACCAGCCGCATCGGCATGAAGCACGCCGACGTCTTCGGCGCGCTCTATATGCTCAGCCCCTGCTGTCTGTCGCCGCGCGCCCTGGGCCCCATCGATCCCAAGATCTGGGACGCGCTGGAGGCGGCGAAGGCGCCGGCGGATTCCAGCGCGCTGCCGTTCATGGCGCGGGCGCAACTGGCCACCGCCGCCGCCTGGTCGCCCAACCCGCAGAACCCGCCGCTGTACCTGGATCTGCCCGTCAAGGATGGGCAGCAGCGGCCGGAGGTGTTGGCCAAATGGGCGGCCAACGCTCCGCTGGCCTTCATGGACCAATATGTCGGGGCGCTGCGCCGCTACCGCGCCATCGCCATCGATGTGGGCGACCAGGATGGGCTCAAGGTCGATGCCGGCAAGCTGCATGACGCGCTGGACACCTATCACATTCCCAACAGCTTTGAGATTTACCCGGGCACCCACACCAGCCACGTGGCGTTCCGCATCCAGGAACAGGTCATCCCCTTCTTCAGCCGGAACCTGGATTTCGGGGAGGCGCCCTGACGGGCCAGGGGTCCCGGTCGAGGTTGACCGGGACCTTTGTTCCGGGCCTGTCAGGCCGCGCGGACCTGTTCCGCCGCCGTGTCGTTCACGGTGCGGGACGCCTTGTTCAGGATCTGGTCCGCGTTCTTTTCCTCCTCCAGCGTTTCAGCCAGGATGTCGGCGGCTTCGTCGTACCCCAGCGCCGTCGCCCAGGCGATGGCGGAGCCGTAGCTGGCGATCTCGTAATGCTCGACCTTCTGGGCCGCGGCGATGATGGCGCTGTCCAAGGCCTCCGGCGACAGGCCCAGGTCGAGCAGCTCATTGGCTTCCGACAGCATGCCCTCCATGGCCTCGCACTTCTTGCCGCGGCTGCGGCTGCTGGTATCCAGCGTCTCGAACACCTTGTCCAGCCGCTCCACCTGGCCCCGGGTTTCTTCCAGGTGGGTCTCCAGCGCTTGGCGCAAATCGTCGGCCGATGCCGCCTTGGCCAGTTTCGGCAGGGCGCGGATGATCTGGCGTTCCGCGCTGTAGAGGTCCCGCAGTTCCTCGATGAACATGGTTTGCAGTGTCTTTTGCGCCATGGCTTGCTCTCCGGTCTGATGGGACGGTTCGGTATGGTCCCGCCCCAGGGCTTGCTGGCGGAAAAGCGCCGACGCCGGCTTCCGTTCCATACGGAATGAAATCTTCATCAAATGATCAGGATGAAAGCATGGGTGTGAACGGTCCAGCCCGATCGCGTGCAAGTGGAAATCCATGTATATCTGAGATGTAAGCGCAGCTTTGACTTATCTGTACTTCATTTTATGGCTTTATTCCGCCAAAGTTGGAACAAATAGGAACGCGTGTCCTTTATATGGCACACCGTCAAAAAGATAAGACATCCGGGCTTGGTGCGCTTGATGTGCCGATTCCGGAGACGGCGGTGCTTCCCCAGAATGGAGAGGACGTCATGAGCAAGGACAATGGAACTTCCAATCGCGGCTTCGCCTCGATGGACGAGGACAAGCAGCGGGATATCGCCAGCAAGGGCGGCTCCAGCGTGCCCGATGAGAAGCGCAGCTTCTCGCAGGATCATGAACTGGCCGCCGAAGCTGGCCGCAAGGGGGGCGCCAGCGTTCCGGACGAGAAGCGCAGTTTCTCCCAGGACCGTGAACTGGCCGCTGAAGCCGGCCGCAAGGGGGGTGAGGCCTCCGGCGGCAACTTCGCCCACGACCGCGAGCGGGCGGCCGAGGCTGGCCGCAAGGGGGGCGAGGCGTCCGGCGGCGGCAACCGGGGTGGGGGCGGCAACTTCGCGGACAATCCGGAACGGGCGTCGGAGGCTGGCCGCAAGGGCGGCGAGGCGTCCCACGGTCATCGTTAGGGCGCTTTGGGGGGACACCGCCCTGGACCGTAGGTCATTCGGCAAATCAAAAACACTGGCAGTGATCCTGTTCGGATAGCCAAATGGCCATCCGAAGCCGGCCGCCTTCGCTCCCTCGGGGCGGACGGCAGTTCTGGCCACGTCGGCGGCGTGGCCAGAACCCCCCTCCCATGGCGCCGGATCAGAGCGGAAGTTGCTTTAGATGTTTGTGAAATCAACGTTATTTAATTTATTACTATTTATACCAAAATAAATATCCCCCTTTTATTAATAGTATTGTTCATCCGGATCATGATCTAAATGGCGTCCGGATTGGGCGACGGTGGCCTTGTTTCGCGGCCGTCGCGGGATCGAGGGCATGATTGAGGGTTTGCCGTTGGAAACGGATATCGCGACCGGCGAAGCACCTGGGGGCGACAGCCGGCGGTTCCAGCTTCTCGTGGACGCCATCGACGACTACGCGATCTACATGTTGGACGCGACCGGCGTGGTCAGCAGCTGGAACCCTGGCGCCCGGCGCTTCAAGGGCTATGAGGCCAGTGAGATACTGGGCCAGCACTTTTCCCGTTTTTACACCCAGGAGGATCGCGAGGCCGGGGTGCCTCAGCGAGCCCTGGCCATCGCCGCCAACGAGGGCCGGTTCGAGGCCGAGGGTTGGCGCGTGCGCAAGGATGGCACCCGGTTCTGGGCCAGCGTCGTGATCGACCCCGTCCGGGACGAGGCTGGCACCTTGATCGGCTTCGCCAAGGTCACTCGGGACATCACAGAGCGGCGCGAGGCCCAGCAGGCCCTGCGGGAGAGCGAGGCGCGCTTCCGCCTGCTGGTCCAGGGCGTCACCGACTATGCGATCTACATGCTGGATCCCACCGGCCATGTGACCAACTGGAACGCCGGAGCCGAGCGGATCAAGGGGTATCGAAGCGAAGAGATCGTCGGCGCACACTTCTCACGCTTCTATACCGAGGAGGACTTGGCCGCCGGCTTGCCCGCGCGCGCCCTGGCCGTCGCGGAAGCCGAAGGCCGTTACGAAAAGGAGGGGTGGCGCGTCCGCAAGGACGGCAGCCGTTTCTGGGCGCATGTCATCATCGATCCCATCCGCGACGACAACGGCAAGCTGGTGGGCTTCGCCAAGATCACGCGCGACAACACCGAGCGCCGGGAGCTGGAGGAAAAGCTGCGCCACGCCCAGAAGATGGAGGCGATCGGCCAGCTGACCGGCGGCATGGCCCACGACTTCAACAATCTGCTGCAGGCCATTTCCGGCTGCCTGCAGATGATCGGCCGCGGTGGGGACAGAAGACGCAACGCGCGGCTGGTCGAAGCCGGGATGCAGGCGGTGGACCGGGGCGCCAAGCTGATACAGCAACTGATGACCTTTTCGCGCCAGCGCCAGATGGATGTGGAACCGGTCGACCTGCGGAACGCCTTGCTGAGCTGCATCGGCCTGATCAAGCAGGTGGTCCGGGGCGATATCGAGGTGACGCTGGATCTCCCCGGCGGCGTCTGGCCGGTCCAAACCGATCCCGTCCAACTGGAGGTGGCGCTTCTGAACCTGGCGGCGAACGCCCGTGACGCCATGCCGGCGGGCGGCAGGCTGGTGCTGGGCGCGGAGAACGTCAGCGCCTGGGAAGGGCGAACCGACGCGGTACGGGTCTATTTGTCCGATACCGGGGATGGCATGCCGCCCGAGGTGGTGGCACGGGCCTTCGACCCCTTTTTCACCACCAAGGCGACGGGCAAGGGAACCGGGCTGGGCCTGTCGCAGGTCTATGGTTTCGCCCACCAGTCGGGCGGCGGCGCCTGGATCGACAGCGCTGTGGGGGCCGGCACGACCGTGTCCCTGATATTGCCCCGGGCGATGGACGCGCCCAAGGGGTCCCTGGGTTCGCTCCAAGGCTCGGCCCCCCGCGGCACCGCCCGGATTCTTGTGGCCGAGGACGACCCCATCCTGGCGCCGATCATCGGATCCGCGCTGGAGGACCTCGGCTATAACGTGACGCACGCGCCCAACGGCCAGGAGGCGCTGGACCTCGTCCGGGCCGGGCGGGACTTCGACCTGCTGTTCAGCGATATCGTCATGCCGGGCGCGATGAACGGGCTGGATTTGGCGCGGGAGGTCAAGCGCCTGCGTCCCGGCCTGCCGGTCATCCTGTCCACCGGCTACAGCGAGGAGGCCGCCGCGCAGCACGGATACCAGGTGCTGGCCAAGCCCTACCGTATCGAAGAGCTTGCCCTGGCCATCGGCAACGCGCTTGGGGCCGCTTGACGGTTCCCATCCCCCAGGCCCTGGTCGCGTTTCAACCCGACTTGGGGGGCCTTGATTCCGGAAACGCCGTTTTATCTCGCCATCATCTTGCTGAGGCGCTGGGCCAGGACCTCCATGGGGAAGGGCTTGGTGATCAACTCCACGTCCTGTTCCAGGAAGCCCTGCGCCGGCATGGCGTTTTCGGCGTAGCCGGTCATGAACAGGACCTTCAGCCCGGGCCGCGCCGGCCGCGCGGCCTCGGCGATCTGCCGGCCGTTGAGCCCCGGCAGCCCGATGTCGGTGATGAGCAGATCGACCTGCTGGTCCGATTGCAGGATGGCCAGGCCCGAGGGCCCGTCGTGGGCCTCCAGCACCCGGTACCCCAACTCGCCCAGCAATTCGACGATCAGCCCGCGCACCACGGGCTCATCCTCCACGACCAGGACGACCTCATCCGGGCGCGCATGATGGCCTTCCACCGTCCCCAGGCTCGCCTCGGCGGCTTCCCCCCGCCCGTCGTGACGCGGCAGGTAGAGTTTGACCGTGGTGCCCTTCCCCAGCTCGCTCTCGATCCGAGCGTACCCTTCCGACTGCCGCATGAAGCCGTAGATCATGGACAGGCCCAGTCCCGTGCCCTGGCCCAGCGGCTTGGTCGTGAAGAAGGGATCGAAGGCCCGGCGGATCGTCTCCGGGGACATGCCCACGCCCGTGTCGGTCACGGAAATGCAGACATAGCGCCCGGGCCGCACATCGCCGGCGCCCGCGGCGTGCCGATCGTCCAGATGGGCGTTGCAGGTCCCGATGGAAAGCTTGCCGCCATCCGGCATGGCGTCGCGCGCGTTTATGCACAGGTTGAGAATGGCGTTCTCGAGTTGATTGGGGTCGCACAGCGTCGGCCACAGGCCGTCCGCCAGCACGAGTTCCAGGTCGATGCGCTCCCCAAGGCTGCGCCGCAGCAGATCGGCCATGGAGGCGATGAGGATGTTGGCATCGACCGGCGTCGGCTTCAGCGGCTGACGGCGGGAGAACGCCAGAAGGCGGTGCGTCAGAGCGCCCGCGCGATGGGCCGAGGCCATCGCCGCGGCGGTGAAGCGCTCCACGTCGCTGGTCCGCCCCTGCGTCAGCCGGCGGTTGACGAGATCCAGCGAGCCCGTGATGCCCTGGAGCAGGTTGTTGAAGTCATGGGCGATGCCGCCGGTGAGCTGGCCCACGGCCTCCATCTTCTGCGATTGGCGCAACTGCTCCTCGACCTCACGCTGGGCCGTGACGTCACGCCCGACGGTGTAGAGCAGGCCTTCATCGGGCGACGCGGTCCAGGCTATCCTGCGGAAGCTTCCATCCTCTGCGCGCAGCCGGCCCTCGAAGTTCGATATCGGGTCCCCCCGCTTCAGCCGCCTCATCTGGTGCTTGATGCCCCCGACATCCTCCGGATGGGCCAGGTCGAACAGGTTGGTGACGCGCAGCCGCTCCTCCGGCCAGCCCAGCACGGCCGTCCAGGCGTGATTTATGGCCAGCAGCGCGCCCTCGGCATCCAGGACCGCCATCAGGTCATTCGACAGGCGCCACATCCGGTCGCGCTCGCGCGTCCGCTCCGCGACCCGCGCCTCCAAGGTGGCGTTGATGCCCCGCACCTCCCGGAACAGACGCGCGTTGTCCATGGCGACGCCCGCCTGGGCGGCCAGGCCGCTGGCCATCTGCGCCGACCGTTCGTCGAACATGCCGGCGTCCGGGTGGCCGAAGAACAGGCCGCCGAGCATGTCGCCCGAGCGCGAGAGGACGGGCAGGGCCAGGTAGCTGGCGATCCCCGGCCCGCCGCGATCCGGATCATTCCGGCCATACCGTGGGTCCTGGGTGATGTCGTCATGGCGCACGAGGTCCCGGGGCATCGGGAACGCCGCGAAGATGTCCGCCGCCGGGCCCGACCAGGCATAGGGCGGGCGGGAAGCCCCGGCCGAACCGGTGGTGTCGTGGAAGGCGCCATAGGCGGCCCCGGTCAGTTCCACGCCGGCGTCGACGACGCGTTGCCCCACCGTCTGCGGATCAAGGCCGGCGGCGATCCGCATGGCGGTCTGGTTCAGAAGTTCGAGCATGTGGGTTTCGCGCGCCAGCCGGTCGCGGCTTTCCCGCAGCTCCTCGATGCGGCCGCGGGCCTCGTACTGCCGCCGCCGCCCCCGGCTGGCGGACCGGACCAGGCTGACCAACGAGGTCGGGCGGAATGGCCGTTCCACGAACGTGACGTTGCCCAATCCATCGGCCAGCATTTCAGCCGCCGGTCCGGTGGTGGGCGCGGAGCGGAGGGTCAGCACGATGAAGGGCAGATCCGACCAGGAAGGCTGCTCCGCCACCCAGCGGAACAGGGGGGCGAGATCGGCCTTCAGCAATTCCTCCTCGGCCACCAGCGCCATGCCGGCGCCGGCAACGATTTGTTGATGCAGCTCACCCACATCGTGGCAGATGGATGAGGAAAGACCGGCGTCGCGCAGGATGCCGGCGGCGATTGTCGCGTCGCGCCCCGTGGGGGTCAGGATAAGGGTGCAGAGGGAATGCGGGCCGGGAATCACGTTCGATTTCCGCCAAACAGGGCCTCGCGCGCGCCGGTATAGAGCGGCGTGCCGCGCAACACGCCCTGAAGACTCCGCAACGGCTCGCCCAGTTGCAGGCCGCCATCCCCGATGCGGTATTCCCGGATCGTGCTTTCGTGCGCGCCCGTCCGTTTCTTCACGACGGATACCGCCCTGCGGATATCGCCGTCCGCCTCGAAATAGCGCAGCAGGATCACCGTGTCGGCCAGATAGGTGATGTCGACCGGGCTTTCCATGGTGCCGAACAAGCCATGCTGCGCCACCGTCACGAACGTGGTCACCCCTTGGCGATTGAGGTAGAGCATGACTTCGTGAAGGTGAAGGACAAGGGCCCGTTCTTCCGGCATGGCCGCTTCATAGCCAGTGAGGCTGTCGATGACGACGGTCTTGATATCCCGTTCATCGACGGCGGCGCGGACCCGGTGCGAGAATTCACCGGGCGACAGTTCGGCCGCGTCCACCTGCTCGACGAACACGTCCCCCCTCTTGCGCAGCGTCTCCAGATCGATGCCGAAGGCCTTCATCCGTTTGAAGAGCAGGCCGACTTCCTCGTCGAAGACGAAGATCGCTGCCTTTTCGCCGCGCGCGATGGCGGCGGCGACGAAAGTCAGGGCCAGCAGCGACTTGCCGGTTCCCGCCGGACCGATGACCAGCGTGCTGGAGCCGGCTTCCACCCCGCCACCCAGAAGCTGGTCCAGGGCGGCGTTGCCGCTCTTCAACTCGTCGCGCGCGAAGCGCGTCTTGTGTTCGGTGGCGACCAGGCGGGGAAAGACGCGGACGCCCTCGGCGCCGATGACGAAGTCGTGGAAACCGCCCCGGAAGGCCGTTCCCCGATATTTGAGCACCCTCAGCCGCCGCCGTTCGGCGCCATAGGCGGGGGCCAGCTGTTCCAGGCGGACGACGCCGTGGGCGACGCTGTGAACGGTCCTGTCCCAGGTGTCGGTGGTCAGGTCGTCCAGCAGCAGGACCGTGGCGCCCAGGCGGGCGAAATAGTGCTTCAGCGTCAGCACCTGGCGCCGATACCGCAAGGAGCTTTGGGCGAGAAGGCGCAGTTCCGACAGGCTGTCCAAAACAATGCGGTCAGGCTTGACGCGTTCGACCTCTTTGACCAGGCGTTCCATGCTCTCGCCCAGTTCCAGTTCCGAGGCGTGGATAAGGGTCTGGCGCTGCTCCGCGTCCAGAAGCGCTTCGGGGGGCACCAGCTCCAATATCTGGATGCTGGACGGCAGGTTCCATCCCCGCGCCGCGGCACCCTCGCGCAGCTCGTCTTCCGTCTCCGACATGGTGACGTACAGGGTCCGCTCCCCCTCCGCGGCGCCTTGAAGCAGGAACTGCAGGGCGATGGTCGTCTTTCCCGAACCAGGTTCGCCTTCGATCAGGAACACATGGCGGCGCGAAAGTCCGCCGACCAGGACATCGTCCAGACCGGTGATGCCGGTTGCGGCCCTGGGCGATAGGGTCTTCGTTTCAGCCAAGGCGGCCCTCGCTGCGAATTACAGGTTGCTGATACTCCCGAAGCTGAGGTCTCCCAACTCGGGATTTCGTCGGCCGTTCCCTGAAACCTCGCGCCCTATCGCCATCGGGATGCGGCGCGGTTTCCGGCCAAACCGGTTTAGGACCGTGGAAAGGAAGAGGGTGGTACTTTTCGAAGCGCCTCCTCAGAGAGGAAGAGTGGGAGAATTGCTACCCGTTCGGTGCGAAGGGAAACATTGAAAGGCGCCAAGGGATATTAGCCAAAGGGACATAAGCCGGAATATGAAGGGCACCTTTCTCCCCGAATGTCTTCCGAAATACCTCCGACGACGGGACGCCCCGCCATGGGAAGCGAAGGAGCTTCGGCTTCTTGTCACGTCCATATCCTCGTGGCGGTGGAGATTTCCTTCCGATGGACAGGCAGGCGGACGCGACCATCCTGGTCCTGGGCGGGGGCAACGCGCTGGGCGCCTATCATGGTGGCGCCTATGAGGCGTTGGCCGAAGCCGGCGTCCAGCCTGACTGGATCGTCGGGGCATCGATTGGCGCCGTCACGGGCGCGCTGATCCCCGGCAACCCGGCCGAACTGCGCCTGCCGCGGCTGCGGCGATACTGGGAACTGGCCAGCGCGGTCAGTCCGCCCTGGCTGGCGGCCGCCGGCCGGGATGACTACAACGAGGCGCACACCCTGGGGACCTTGGTGATGGGCCGGCCGGGATTTTTCACGCGGCGCTTCCCCGGCCTCCTGACATTGCTGCCGGGCCTGCCCGACGACACCGCCCTCATGGACCACCATCCCCTGGCCGCCACGCTGGAAGGCTTGCTGGACTATGGCCTGCTGAACGGCGGCGGCATCCGGCTGACCGTGGGCTGCCTGGACGTGGTGACGGGGGAGGAGGTCTATTTCGACAGCGCCGCGGAACCCATCACCGGCGGGCACCTGCTGGCCAGCACCGCGGCCATGCCCTTGTTCCCGCCGGTGGACCTGGGTGGCCGCCTGCTGTGCGACCCGGTCCACCGCAACAACATGCCGCTGGACGTGCCCGTGCTGGAAATGCCGGAGGGCAGGTTGCTGTGCTTCGCCAGCGAATTGTTCTCCATCGACGGGCCGCCGCCGGCCGACATGGCGGCCACGCTGGCCCGGTGCCAGGATTTGCAGTGCGCCGGCCATGCCCAGCGCGCGCTGGCGGCCTTGCGCCGCGAGTATGCCCTGCGGCGGCGCGCGGGCCTGCCGGGTGGCCTGACCCTGGTCCACGCCACCCACCGGGCCCCGGCGCATGAAAAGGTGGGCAAAAGCCTCAATTTCTCCGCCCAGTCCATCGCCGAGCGGTGGCGGGCCGGGCTGGAGGACATGCGGGCGGCCCTCGGCCAATGGCGGTCCACGCCGGCGGGGGAGGGCTTCACCCATATCGCGCCATCCCGGCCGGGCAGGGACGGCGCCGGCCGCCCCTCTTAACCGTCACCGGCCATTTCCAGGGCGGCCCCCGCCGGCGCGGCGGGGGTGCTTGGCCGGGGCACACGCTCCTCGATGCGCCGGAACGTGGCCAGGGCCTGGCCCACCACCTGATCCATGTTGTAGTAGCGGTAGGTGGCCAGGCGGCCGACGAACCAGGTGTTCGGCGTCGCGTCGGCCAGCGCCTCGTATCGCTGGTAAAGCTCCTGGTTCTCGGGTCGGGGCACGGGATAGTACGGGTCGCCGACGTCGCTGGGGTATTCGTAGGTCAGGGCCGTCTTGGGGTGCACCTGGCCCGTCAGGTGCTTATACTCCGTCACCCGGGTGTAGGCCTGGTCCTGGGGGTGGTTCACCACCGCCACCGGCTGGTGCAGCGTCCGGTCCAGGGTCACATGCTCGAACCGCAGCGACCGGTAGGGAAGTGGGCCGTGGCGGTATCCGAAGAACTCGTCGATCTGTCCGGTGTAGACCAGCCTTTTGTGGGCGACCACGCCGCGCAGGTCGGCGTAATCGGTCTGCAGCATGATCTTGATGTTGGGGTGGCGCAGCATGCGCTCGAACATGCGCGTGTAGCCGTCGCGCGGCATGGCCTGGAAACTGTCGGTGAAGTAGCGATCGTCCGTGTTCGTGCGGGTGGGTACGCGGGCGGTGACGGACCTGTCCAGCAGGCTGGGGTCCAGGCCCCATTGCTTGCGGGTGTAGCCGCGGAAGAACTTTTCATACAGCTCACGTCCCACGGCGCTGACCACCACGTCCTCCGCCGTGCGGATCACCTCCACGGGTTCGGCCCTGGCGCGCAGGAAGGCCGCCGCCGCCGCGTCATCGGCCAGGGATAGGCCGTACAGCGTGTTCAGCGTCGTCCGGTTGATGGGGATGGGCACCAGCGTGCCGTCCACCGACGCCAGCACCCGGTGGCTATAGTCCCGCCACCCGGTGAAGGCGGACAGGTAGTCCACGATCTGGCGGTTGTTGGTGTGGAAGATGTGCGGCCCATATTCATGGATCAGCAGCCCGTCCCGGTTGTAATGGTCATAGGCGTTGCCGCCGATGTGGGGCCGGCGGTCGATCAGCAGGACACGCTCGTTCCGCTGGCTGGCCAGGCGTTCCGCCAGCACGCTGCCGGCGAAGCCGGCGCCGACGATCAACCAATCAAACATGGGCGGGCTCCTGCTCCGCCGGCGCCGTCGGGAACACTTGCCTGGCCGGCTGCGCGGCCGGGGGGTTTTTCCGCCCGGGCCGGGCTTTGGCCGTGGCGACGCCCTCGACCAGGGCCCGCATGGCGGCCCAGGTCTTGTCCCAGGAGGTCGCGGCCAACTGGCGCTTCACCGCCGCCCGCCACAGGTCCCGCGGCTGCGCCAGCAGCCCGTCCAGGTGGATCGCCATGGCCGCCGCGTCGTCCGCGATCTTGACCAGATCCTTGGCGCCATAGGGAGTGACCACGTCGGTGATGGGCGTGGACACCAGTGGCACGCCGGCCGCCAGGAACTCGGGCGTCTTGGTCGGGCTGATGAAGCGTGTCGCCTCGTTCAAGGCGAAAGGCATGAAGCCCGCGTCCCAGCCCGCCAGGTAGCGGGGAAGCTCGTCGTAGCCCTTCGGTCCCAGCCAATGCAGGTTGGGCCGCCGGGGCAGGCTGGCCGCGTCGATCTTGACGACCGGGCCCAGGATGATGAAGTGCCAGTCGGGCCTGAGGTCGGCCAGCCGCCCCACCAGGTCCAGGTCCATGCGTTCATCGATCACGCCGAAGAAGCCGATGCGCGGATGGGGGATGTCCGCCTGGTCCGGCGGCTCAACCCCGTCATAGCTCCGGGCCTGGGCGAAATGGCGCGCGTCGATGCTGGAGGGGAAGGCGTGCACGGCGGGATGGCGATGACGCTTGGCCGCGTAAAGGCTCATGCCGCCGGTGAACACCAGGTCGGCCTTGGCGAACAGGGCGTTTTCCTGGGCCAGCAGGCGGTGCGAGGCGCCGAGGAAGGCCGACAGCTCGTCCATGTTGTCGTAGACCGTCACGGCCGCAGGAATGTCGCCCGTGAAATCCAGGGCCGCCGGCGTGTAGTACCACAGCACCCGGGATGACGGATCGCGGCCGGCCAACAGCGCATGCGTCAGCCGGCTCAGATGGAAGGTGATGGCGTCGCCATCGAGGCCCGAGGGAAGGATGGGCACGGCGACGGAAACGCCGTCGGTCCGGGGTGTGATGTCCATGCGGGGCAGGGCCGTTTCGTCATCGGTCGTGAAGATCGCTTCCTCAATGAATAGGACCCGGTAGTGCCTGGCCGCGCGGCTCAGCAGATGCTGCGGGCGCTGGCGCACGAAATCCCACCGCAGATGGGAAAAGCAGACCAGGTCGGGCGCGCGGGCCGCGCCGGGGGCAATCGAGTCAAGGCGAGGGCTGATTGCCCGTGCATCCTGCATGGCATTACTCCTGTCGCCCGGGGAATCCGGGGTTCGCTGTGGGGGGAGGTGGCCGGGTGGTCGCCTTGGCGTGTTCCAGTGGCGTGTCCCGGCGTTTGAAGCTCCAAGAACAGGACGGAGGGAAAGTTCCCCGGGGGGCCGTCTGGGAATGGATGCGTTCAAGAAATAAAAAAATGAAGGCGGCGGCCGAACTTGGGGGCCGCCTGGGAATTATGCCCCCGCCGGACCCGTGACCGGGATCGGGCCGGGAGCGGAGGTGACATGGACGTGCAGGATGGGGATCTGTTCCGAAGTTTCTTTCTGGGTGGCTTCGAGTGCTCGACCCACCGTCGCCTGGATGGGCGCCGGCTGGACATTCTGGCCGCCACCGGCCACGACCGCCATGCCGAGGCGGACTACCGTCTGCTGGCGTCCGCCGGCATCCACGCTGTGCGGGACGGCATCCGCTGGCACAGGGTCGAGGTCGGGCCCCGGTGGTATGACTGGTCGACCCTCCTGCCCCAGCTGCGGGCGGCCAGGGCGGCGGGGGTCCAGGTGATCTGGGATCTCTGCCACTATGGCTGGCCGGATGACCTGGATGTCTGGTCACCCGCTTTCGTGGACCGTTTCGCCCGCTTCGCGGCGGCGGCGGCCCGGCTCATCCGCGCGGAAAGCGACGCCACGCCCTTCTTCTGTCCGATAAATGAAATCTCCTTCCTGGCGTGGGCCGGGGGGACGAGGGTTACATGAACCCCTTCGCGAGGGGGGAGGGCGAGCGGCTGAAGGCGCAGCTGGTGCGCGCCGCCATCGCCGCGGTCGACGCCGTTCGGGCCGTCGATCCCAAGGCCCGCTTCGTCTATGCCGAGCCCGCCATCCACGTGACGGCGGCCGCCCCCCTGCTGGAAGAGCATGAGGCGGCGGAACGGCGGCGCCTGTCGCAGTTCCAGACCTACGACATGCTGAGCGGCCGGGAGGAACCCGGCCTGGGCGGCGCGCCGGCCTACCTGGACATCGTCGGCGTCAACTTCTACCCGCATAATCAATGGTACCAGGGCGGCAGCACCATTCCGTTGGGCCACCACAGCTATCGGCCCCTGCACCAGATATTGGCGGAGTTCCATGCCCGGTACGGGCGGCCGCTGCTGATCGCGGAAACGGGGGCGGAGGGCAGCGCGCGTCCATCCTGGCTGCACTATGTCTGTGCCGAGGTGCGCCAGGCGCGGGCGTGCGGCGTCCCCGTGCGCGGCGTCTGCCTATACCCGGTGCTGGACTATCCCGGCTGGGATGACGAGCGGGCTTGCGAAGTGGGCTTGCTGACCGCACGGGGCCCGGCCGGCCCCAGCCGCATTCATCAGCCCATGATGGATGAGTTGTCGATGCAGTACGGCCTGATGGGCCTGGAAGGGCGCGGTAGACCGCTCCTCCGTCCGCCGCTGGTGCTGGACGGCGCGCTGGCGGGAGGTGCCCGGCATGGATGAGCGCGAAAGCCCGACGGATGCCAGCCTGCCGGCCTATCTGACGTCGCCCCGCCGTTTCATCGCGCGGTACGTCCGGCGCTGGCGGGGGCATTGCCTGCTGCTGGCGCTGCTGGTGCTGGGGGCGGCCTCCTGCGCCGTGGCCGTGCAGTACGGCATGAAACTGCTGATCGACGCCATGTCCGCCAGCGCGCCGGACGGCGGCGGCGTGCCGGTGGCGGTGTGGCGGCCGCTGGCGCTGTTCATCGGCCTGATCGGGCTGGAAAGCGTCCTGTGGCGCCTGACCGGCTGGCTGGGCTGCCGCACCACCGTGGGGGTTGGCGTCGACATGCGGCTGGACCTGTTCGCCCATCTCAGCAGCCTGCCCATGCGCTACTTCACGGAAAACCTGGCGGGGTCGCTGGGCCAGCGCATCACCGCCACCGCCGGCAATTTCGGGGCGCTGTGCAACACGGTCATCTGGCGGGTGGCGCCACCCTGCGTGGACTTCCTGGGCGCGGTGGTGGTGTTCGCCACCATAGACTGGCGCATGGCGGCGGCGCTGGCCGCGTTCGTGACCCTGGTGACCACGGGGCTGATCCTGTTCGGCCAGGGGGGCAGCCCCTCCACCGCGCCTACGCCGCCCGCGCGGGCGAGGTGGCGGGCGCCTTGACCGACGTCATCTCCAACATGTGGGCGGTCAAGGCGTTCTCGGCCCGGCGGCGGGAACATGAGCGGCTGGCGGCCGGCTTCCGCGAAGAGGCCGGAATGCAGAAGGCCAGCTGGATGCATATGGAAAAGACCCGCATGCTCTATGACGTGGTTCTGTGGCTCATGGCCGGCGCCATGTTGTCCTGGGTGCTGTTCCGCTGGGGGCAGAAGGCGGTGACCACCGGCGACGTGGTGATCGTCAGCGCCCTGACGTTCCGCATCCTGCATGGCGCCCGCGACCTGGCGCTGGCCCTGGTGGACATGGTGCAGCAGGTCGGCCATATCGAAGACACCCTGCGGGTCATCGGCCTGCGCCCCACCATCACCGACGACCCGGCCAGCGCCCCCTTCGACCCCTTGGCCGAGCCGGGCGCCGTGGAGCTGCGCCGGGTGGCCTTCACCTATGGCGCGTCCAGGACGGCGACGGACGATGACGGGGATGAGGACAAGCCCCGCGTTCCCTTCCGGGCGGAAACCCTGCGCGACCTCACGGTGCGCATCCCGCCCGGCCAGAAGGTCGCGGTGGTGGGGCCGTCCGGCGCCGGCAAGTCGACCTTGGTCAGCCTGCTGCAGCGCCTCTACGACGTTCAGGAGGGGGAACTGTTGATCAGCGAGCGGCCCGTGGGCGGCTTGCGCCAGGACGACTTGCGCGCGGCCCTGGCCGTCGTGCCCCAGGAGATCACCCTGTTCCACCGCACCATCCTGGAAAACATCCGCTTCGGCCGGCCCGACGCCACGGATGAGGAGGCCCACGCCGCCGCGCGCGCCGCCAACTGCCATGACTTCGTCCGGTCCCTGCCGGAGGGGTACGAAACGCTGGTAGGTGAGCGGGGGACCAAGCTGTCGGGTGGCCAGCGCCAACGCATCGGCATCGCCCGCGCCTTCCTGAAGGACTCCCCCATCCTCATCCTGGATGAGGCGACCTCCGCCCTGGACACGGAATCCGAGCTGAGGATCCAGCGCTCGCTGGTGGACCTCATGGCCGGGCGCACGGTCATCGCCGTGGCGCACAGGCTGTCCACCGTCGCGGCCTTTGACCGCATCCTGGTCATGGACGATGGCCGCATCGTGGAGGATGGCCCGGCGGCGGATCTGCGCCGGCGCAACGGCCTGTTCGCCCGCATGTGGCGCCTGCAGGCGGAGGGCTTGGCCGCGGAATGAGATCCCGCGGCGCCCCCCCCCCCGTAACCCTATGTCACATCGGCTCCCGGGGCGGTTTCCCGGCGGGGATGGGCGTCCCTGGCTTGCGCCAGATCGGTCTTCTCTCCCGGCTGGCAGGTGCCGCAGACGCCGGTCCAGGCCGGTGGATCGCTTGCGGGGAAGGAATCCTCGCTGGCTTCCCGGACGATGTCCTTCTTCCTGATGGAGGTGGTTCCCCGCCGGGGTTCGTTGGGCGATGGCGGCGTGGGGCCGGGGGCGTGCGAAGTCATCAATTCCCTCCCGGATGATCTGGGATGCATGTCGGCGGGGCATTGGCCATCTAACGCTTGCCGCCTTCCTCCATCACTTCGTCACGTACCAAGTACTTCTTGGTCAGGGCGGGCAGATGCTCCGCCAGCCAGGCGGCCATCGCCTGTTCCTCACGCAGGCTCTGTTCACAAAGGTCGCGCGTCTCGGCGTCGCCCACCGCCTCCGCCGCCGCGATCAGGATGGTGTACGAGGCGATCTCCAGGTTTTCGAAGGCGAAGCTCGCGAGCGCGCCCTTGATGATCTCGTCGCTCACGAACATGCCGCCCAAGCCCTGGCCGAAAGCGGCGGCGCGTCCCGCCAGATCCTTCAGGGTCGAGCTGTCGTCGCCCAGGCGGGCCAGGCAGCTCTCGAGGCGCTGGGCCTGTGTCCGGGTTTCCGCGATATGCTCCCGCAGCTTGTCGCGCACGGGAGGGTAGTTCTCGATGCGCTCGCACATGGCGGTCATCATGGTTTCCGCCTGCCGTTCCATGGCGTGGGCGTCGCGCAGCCAATCCCGTAGATGTTCCTCGTTCGTGGCCATGGGCCATCCTCCTTACCGGGTGTGTGGGATGCGGGGCCGGGGACAGCGGGTGGCTGACGGGCGGTAACGCGTCACTCCGCCCAACCCAGCGTCCGCACCCTCGTGCGCAGACAAGCCGGGACGGCGCTTCCGGTTCCGCCGCGATGGGAAGGAACGGCGCGGGAATGTAGATTTATTTGAAAATAGATTTTTCCATTCTCGCAAAGCGAAGCTTCGTCTTGGCAATTGTTTGACAACTATTTTTATTGATCCGTTTTATTGGAACAATTCCAAACTCGGGCCCTTTTAAAGGGCGCTTCGAGGGCGCGGTATCGCTCATGGGACACGACAGGAATCAGAAGGACGAAGAAGATGTTCATGCACAACAAGCGCCTGCAGTACACGGTGCGGGTCGCCGAACCCAATCCCGTCCTGGCCAGCCTGATGCTGGAACAGTTCGGCGGACCGCAAGGTGAGCTGGCGGCCGCCATGCGCTACTTCACCCAAGCGCTGGGGGAGACCGACCCCGGCCGCAAGGACATGCTGTTCGACATCGCCACGGAGGAGCTGAGCCACCTGGAGATCATCGGCAGCATCGTCGCCATGCTCAACAAGGGCATCAAGGGCGACCTGGCCGAGGCGAACATGGCGGAGGCCGACCTTTATGCCGCGCTGAACCAGGGCGGCGACAGCCACACCCAGGCGCTGCTGTACGGGGGCGGGCCATCGTTGACCAACTCTTCCGGCGTGCCGTGGACGGCGGCCTACATCGACAGCATCGGCGACCCGACCTGCGACCTGCGCTCCAACATCGCGGCGGAGAGCCGGGCCAAGATCGTCTATGAGCGGCTGATCAACATAACCGACGATCCCGGTATCAAGGACGCCCTGGGCTTCCTCATGACGCGCGAGATCGCGCACCAGAAGTCGTTCGAGAAGGCGCTCTACGCCATCGAGCCCAACTTCCCGCCGGGAAAGCTGCCGGGCAAGGCCGAGTTCGCGGACCTCTACGTCAACACATCCCAGGGCGAAGGGGATGCCGAGGGGCCCTGGAACACGGGCGGGACCTGGCAACGGCTGGACGACGTGGAGGGCAGCCTGCCCCTGGACGGCGGGGATGGCCTGCCCTCCGTCACCTTGACCGACGCCCAGCAGGAAGCGGCCAGGGCCCTCATGGCCCGCACCATGTCCAACCCCGAAAGCGACCCTGTGACCGGTGTCGATCTGGGGTCCGGCAAGGCGGTGCCGGAGATGGCGGACGTCTGACCCTGGCTTCCGCGAGACGTGATGGCGACCTCCCGGGGGCCGTCACACCCCCCTTGCGCGCCACGCCGGCTTCCCGCCGGCGTGGCCTTTTTTCGTGCGGAAACAGTCGGCGGCCGTCTTGGAACCGCCAGCCGACGGGTTGATCACGTTGCCGCCGGTCAGGGATGGGCGCGCCTGTTCGGTCGACCGCGCGCAGCCGCGATATCCCCCATAAACCGCGTCTCGCCACCGACGCCCCGGTTCACGGGCAACGGCGGTGGGCGGGGTGGTTCGTGACCCAGGTCCGTCGCGGCGGCACGGCGGCAGACCTCCAGGGCATGGCGGACATCCGGATTCGTGATGAGTGATGATATAGAATATTCGTCACTAGACACATACTTTAGCGGGGTAGCTTGGTGCTGCACCCCGCGCACGACGGCGCGGGGCTGGTCCATGAGCGGCCGGTCGCCCATGCCCCTCCTTCCAGGGCGGCGGTCCGGCGCGTCGCCGGAGAAAGAAGATGTCCGCCTCGATCCACAAAATGTTGCGGGCGCCGGTTGGCGCCTTGGTCCTGGTTGGAATCATGTCCAGCCCGGCGCTGGCCGCGTGGCGGGATGACCCTGCGAAAACCTTCATCGCTTCGCTTGCGGGTGAACGGGATTCCGGAATTCGGCATGACCCCGTCCCCACGTCGGCCCTACCCCAGGAGGATCCGGCGCGACGGTTCATCGACGGTTTGGGAGGCAAGCATGAACGCCCGTCCGGCATCGGCGCGCCCGGGGTGGACAAGCGGCCCGAGCGCGACTTCATAGACCGCATTGCCGGCCGGGCGCCTTAGCGGGCAAGCGGGGGCTCGAGGTCCGCCCCTGGCCCGCGGCCCCCGCCCACGCATCCTCAGCCTGCTGCGCGCCCAGATAGTTGCCCAGCCCAATGACGCACGTAGAAGCTGGCGGAGGCAAGGCCCCCCAGCCAGTGGAAGGACACGCCCAATACGGGATTGGCGCCCATCTGTATCGACCTCCCCAGTCTTTTTATGCGCTGACGCCCCCCTAGGGAGGAACCGGCTCAGGCGGGACCACCTGAGCCTTGAATCGCGCGACAAAACAAAAGGTTGGTGTGTTTCCAACCATTCCATTCAAGGCGGAGGCATGACTAATACGTCGTCCTGCCGCCGGACGTGTCGAAGGTCGACGCGGTGGTGAAACTGCATTCCTCGCTGGCCATGAAACAGACCATGGCGGCGCTTTCCGCCACATGGCCCAGGCGGCCCATGGGGATTTTCGAGCGCATGTAGTCCACCTGGCTTTGTGGCAACTGGTCCAGGATGGGGCTGTCGAAGGTGGCGGGGGTGATGGCGTTGACGATCACGCCCTTGGTCGCCAGCTCTTTGCCCAGCGATTTGGTGAAGCCCAGGACGCCGGCCTTGCTGGCGGAATAGGCGGACGCGTTGGGGTTGCCCTCCTTGCCGGCGACGGACGCGACGTTGACGATGCGGCCATAGCCGTTGGCCAACATCAGCGGCACCACCGCGCGGCAGCAGTAGAACAAGCCGTTCAGGTTGATGTCGATGGTGCGGCGCCAGCTGTCCAGCGGGAACTCATGCACCGGCACGGTGGCGCCGGTGATGCCGGCCGACGCCACCAGGATGTCCACCCGGCCGCCCAGGGCCTGGTGGCTGGCCTTGGCGGCGGCCTCAACCGCCGCCGCGTCGGTCACATCCAGGGCCACGGTGTGGACCGCCCCCACCTCGGCGGCGGCCCCGGCCAAGCCATCTTCCCGCACGTCCCATAGGGCGACCTTGGCCCCCTCCGCCACCAGGCGGCGGGCGGTTTCCCTGCCCAGGCCCGAGGCGCCGCCGGTGACGATGGCGGTGCGACCGTCGAAGCGGCCTTCAAACACTGTCGTCACGCCTGCTCCTCCCGGTCGAACCACGACACCACCTTTTGCCGTTGCGTCCCCAGCTTCCCGATGCCCAGGGTCATGACGTCGCCGGCCTTCAGGAACACCATGTCGGGCTTCTGGCCCTCGCCCACGCCGGGGGGTGTGCCGGTGGTCAGGATGTCGCCCGGCTCCAGCGTGATGAAACGGCTGACATAGGCGATCAGCTCGGCCACGCCGAAGATCATGGTGCGGGTGTTGCCCGTCTGCATGCGCCGGCCGTTGAGGTCCAGCCACATGTCCAGATCCTGCGGATCGCCCACCTCGTCGGCCGTCACCAGCCAGGGGCCCACCGGGCCGAAGGTGTCGTGGCCCTTGCCCTTGTCCCACTGGCTGCCGCGTTCCTTCTGATTGAAGCGTTCAGAGACGTCGTTGACCAGGACATAGCCGGCGACATAATCCAGCGCCCGGTCCTGCGGCACATAACGGGCGGTGCGGCCGAAGACCACGCCCAATTCCACCTCCCAATCCGACTTGGCGCTGTCCTGGGGCAGCATGACGTCGTCGTCCGGCCCGTTCAGGCAACTGGTGGCCTTGGTGAACAGGATGGGTTCGCTGGGGACGGGCAGGTTGGCTTCCTTGGCGTGGTCGGCATAGTTCAGGCCGATGGCCAGGAACTTGCCCACACGGGCCACGGGCACGCCCAGCCGGGGACCGCCGTCGACCACCGGGAGGATGGCGGGGTCGATGGCCTTCAGCCGTGCCAGCCCGGCGGGGGAGAGCACGTCGGGGGTGATGTCGGCCACGTGCGAGGACAGGTCGCGGATGCGGCCGTCCGCGTCCAGCAGGCCGGGCCGCTCCTGGCCCTGGGGGCCGTAGCGCAAGAGCTTCATGGGGTATGACCTTGCAATATGTTTAATGCGTGTAGGGGCGGTGCAGGGTGACGGCGGGGTTCAGCTCCACACCGAAACCGGGCTTGTCGAGCGCGGTGGCCTTGATGCGGCCGTCGACGGGCACGGGCTCGCCCAGCAGCTGGGGATGGAACATCGGCACCACCTGGTCGGCTTGGGGCGCCATCATCAGGAACTCGGCGAAGGGGCTGTTATGCCGGGTGATGACGAAGTGGTAGCTGTAGACGCTGGAGCCATGGGGGATGACCATGACGCCCCGGCTGTCGGCCATGGCGGAGATCTTCAGCAGCTCGGTGACGCCGCCACACCAGCCCACGTCGGGCTGGATGATGTCGCAGCACTCCATTTCCATCAGCATGCGAAAGCCCCAGCGGGTGGCCTCATGCTCACCGGTGGTGACCAGCATGCCGGCGGGGGCGGTCTTCTTCAGTGCGGCGTAACCCCAGTAATCGTCGGGGCTCAGCGCCTCCTCGATCCATTTCAGGCCGTACTCGTGCGCCATGTGGGCCAGTCGGGTGGCGTAGTTCAGGTCCAGCGCCATCCAGCAGTCGAACATCAGCCAGAAGTCGTCGCCGCAGCGCTCGCGCATGGTGGCCAATTCCTGGATGTTCTTCTTCAGCCCCTCCTCGCCCTCGGCGGGGCCGTGGTGCAGGGGCATCTTGCCGCCGATGAAGCCCATGCCCTTGGCGAGATCGGGCCGGGATCCCGTGGCGTAGAAGCTCAGCTCATTGCGCACGGCCCCGCCCAGCAGGTGGTACACCGGTTCCTGCCGCAGTTTGCCCAAGAGGTCCCACAGGGCGAGGTCGACGCCGGAGATGGCGTTCACCACCAAGCCCTTGCGGCCGTAGTACTGGGTCCCGAAGTACATCTGGTCCCAGATCTTCTCATAGTCTGTGGGGCTGCGGCCTTCGAGGAAGCGGGCCAGATGCTTTTCCACGATGTAGGCGGCGGGCTCGCCGCCGGTGGTGACAGCGAAGCCGACGGTGCCGTCGCTGGCCTCGATCTCCACCACCAGGGTGCCCAGGACGTTGATGCCGAAGCTCTGCCGGCTTTGCCGATATTCCGGGTACTTGGCCATGGGCGTGGCGATATGGTCGTCGATCCAGTGACCGGCACCCTGGTCGTGATAGTCCGCGCCGCCGCCGCGCACGGTGTAGGCGCGCACCTGTTTGATGGTGGGGAGGGTCATGGGAACGCTGCTCCTAGGCATGATCGAAGGACGTCGGGATGGGGCTTAGGCCACCATGCCGCGGGCGCGGTAGAAGTAGGTGGGCGTGCAGCTCCAGGCGTGGCAGTAGCTGTTGATGTGGATGTCGCCGTAGGGGGAACTCAGCGGCTTGGCCGGGTCATAGACCTCCCAGAAGGTGTCGGCGCCGGCCTTGACCATGCCGCCCCAATAGTTTTCCACCAGGGCCTTGGCGTCCTTCTCCAGACCGCTGTCCAGCATGGCCTCCACCATGTAGTGGTAGAGGTAGGGGGTCACCGGCTTGACCGCGTCGGCGCGACTGAACGCCGTCTTCAGCGCGGTGGCGCAGTCCTTGGCCGGCAGCACCCCGCCGATGGCCATCCACGCCTGGGAGGCCCAGGACACTTGGCGGTTGGGCCCGCTGACGAAGGCCTTGGCCGACGCATCCCAATAGCCGCGGGCGGCCTTGGTCATGCGCCCGATCAGTGCGGGGTAGTCCGCCACCTCCGCCTGCACGCCCAGTTTGCGCGCCAGGTCCAGCGTGCGCTTGTGGGCGAAGACCAGCAGGCCTTGGATGGCCGCGTCCTTATGCAGATCGGGCGCCCAGTCGATGAAGATCCAGACGTTGCCGGGGTCGACATAGCGGCCGTCGGCGTTGATGCGCTGGCCGATGATCTCCAGCTGGCGCTTGGCCACGGGCCACAGCTCCCGCGCCGTCGCCTCATCGCCCGTGGCTTCCAAGTAGTCCGCCAGGGCCACGTTGAACAGGGCGGCGTAGTCGACGATGTGGATGCCGCCGTAGCGCGCCCTGGGCTTCTCATAAACGCAGGCCGCCACCAGCCCGTCCTGCCGGCGGTAGGCCGCGAACAGGTAGAGGCAGCGCTTCACCAGGTCGTTCCGCTTGAAGGTGGCGTAGTTGGCCAGGGCCTGCAGGCGCAGGTCGCCCACCCACAGGCGCTGGTCGCGGCGGGGGCCATCCTCGAACGTGGTCTGCATGCAATCGCGCAGGGTGGCCAGGGCCACGGCGTCGATGCGGCGCGCCAAGTCGGAATATTTGGACGACAGCGGCGCCGGCGTGGCCTGGGCGGAGGTGAGGGCTATGGCCTTCACGTCCTCGAACCGGATGCTGAAGCCGGAGGAGGTGTCGATGACCTCCACCTTCACATAGCGGAAGGCGTAGCGGCGGGGCAACTGCACGGCCTGGGGTAAATAGTCAATGTTGACGATTTCATCGGGCAGCCAGGCGCCGCTCAACATGCCATTGTAGGGATACAGCGGTTCCGCCACATCGCTGGGCACCTCGCCGAAGGTCAGGCGCAGGCGGGCCGGGGCATCGGGCTCCCGTCCCACGGTTTCCAGGCGGAAGGCCAGGTGGCCGGTGCGGTGGCCGCCGAAGTCCAGGATGAAGCTGTCGCCCTTCTTGAAGGTGCTGCCGGCCAGGCCTTCGTCCTCAGGCTCCATGCGCCAGCGCAAGGGGGCGGCAGGATCGGCGACGGCGCGCACCAGGGCCAGCGGCGGCTGGGCCGTCTCGGTCAGCGCCGGTGTCAGCGCGTCGGCCCTGGCGCCCCAGGCGGCGTTGGGCTCGCCGGCCACGGCGGGCTCGAACTCCTTGGGCTGCGCCTGGGCGGCCTTGGGCGCCACCACGGAAGAGGCGGCGGCCGCCACGGCGGCCCCCCCACGACCAACAGCATTTCCCGGCGATTCATGGTCAGTCGCGCGCTCCCTAGCAGGCTTTTGATTCTATGGGATCCAGAGGGTGGCAAGGCCTGGCCCCGGCTGGAAAGGAAAAGTGCGGGTGCCGCGGAGGATCGTTCGCACCATCGCCCGCGACACCCGCCAGGGGAGGAAGGAGAAAATACGGTGATGAGACCGTACGGGTACCAGGTGCCGGGCGGGGCGGGGCCGCCCCGCCCGGCGATCGGCCTCACCACTTCTTGGTCAGGCCGATGGAGATGACGCGGCCCAGGGGGGACGCGGCGGTCAGGTCGACACCGGAGATGCCGTTGGTGTTGTAATAATAGGGCGGGTCGGTATCGAAGACGTTGTTCACGTCCAACGTCGCCTGGATGCCGCCCATCATGCCCTGGCCGGGGACGTTCCAGGCCAGGTGCAGGTCGGCGGTGGTGAAGCTGTCCACCTTCTGGACACCCAGGCCGCCCGTACTCGCGTTGCTGTAGCCGTTGGTGTAGTTCACGAAGACACCGGCGGTGTAGGCGTCCAGGGTCCACATCAGGCTGGCGCGGGCCTTGAAGTCGATGGCGTAGTCGGTGTTCAGCAGGGTGTTGATGGAGGTGGCGCCCTTCACCTTCTGGTCGAACTGCCACAGCCAGGTGCCGGCCAGCCCCGCCGTGAAGGCGCCCACCCGGCCGGCGTCCCAGCCATAGCTGATGTCGAAATCGACGCCCTGGATGAACTCATCGGCGAAGTTCTGGCGCCGCAGATCATAGATGGCGGTGGGCAGCTGCGCCGCCAGGTTGAAATTGCCGTCGTGGCGGAAGCCGTTGGTCAGCGCCAGGGCTTGGGCCAGCGTCGGATTGTAGACGCGGTAGGCGTCATAGACCGGGTTCTGCGGTTGCGTCACCGGGTTGAAGGTGGGGAAGGTGATGACGTTGTAGTAGTCGATGCGGAAGTAGCTGGAGCTGACCTTCAGGCCGGGCAGCTCCTTGGGCTTGTAGTCGAACCCGGCGGAGTAGGTGTCCGCCGTCTCTGGCTTCAGCTTGTTGCCGCCCGCCAGGATGATCGAATACTTGTTGGGGTCGAAGCTGACGAAGTCGCTGAAGCGGATGGCACGGGTGTCGATGGCCGTGCCGGCGTCCGCCAGGCTGGGCGCGTGGAAGCTGGAGCCGAAGCTGCCGCGCAGGGTCAGGCCGTCGAAGGGGGTGTAGGTCAGGCCGACCTTGGGGTTGGTGGTGTCGCCCACGTCGCTGTAGCTGTCGTAACGGGTGGCCAGCGACAGGTTGACGGCGCGGATGCCGGGCACGGCGTTGTCATCGCCCACAATGGGCACCGACAGCTCGCCGAACACCGACTTCACGTCCCGCTCCCCGATGGAAGAGAAGGACGAGACGGCGGCCTCGCTGGCGGTCAGCCAGCTGGCGGGGTTGGTCGGGCCCACGCTGTTGCTGGCGGCGAAGCGCTCATGCCGGATGTCGGCGCCCACGGCCGCCTTGATGGTGCCGCCAGGCAGGTCGAACAGGGGGCCGTCGGCCTTGAACAGGCCTTCCTCCAGGAACTGCTCGCCACTGTAGCGGGTCTGGAAATCGCGCAAGGCGCCGATCACGGCGGGGCTGTTGGCGGCACCGATGCCGGTGGGGTTCAGGGTGCCGGCGGCGGCCAGGTCGGTGGCCAGGGTCTGGTTCAGGCCGTTCTGGCGCACGTCGTCGCGCTCGAACCCGAAATTGCCCACCACCTTGCCCTGCCAGCCGTGGGTCAGGTCGATGTCGGCGCCGACGTTGGCCACCTGGGTGCTGGTGGTGGTGTGGTTCAGGAATGACCCGCCGGGGTAGTAGGTGACCGTCTCATCCCCACCGCCCAGGCCGGGGACAGCGACATAGTACGGGCTGCTGCCAGGAACGGTGACGGAGAAGCCGCTGTTGTTGGGCGAGGCCTGGGCGGAGGTGGAACTTATGCGCGTGGTCATGACGCGCCGGCTATAGATCTCGTTGGCGAACAGCTCGATGCCGTCGGTGATGGCCTGGCGGATGGAGATCAGGCCCTGGTCGCGGTGCTGGTCGGGGTAGAGGTCGTCATCCAGCCGGCCTTCGCACTTGTTGGGCTGGCCCGCCTTCAAGGCGCCGGTGGCCGTCAAGCCGTAGGTCACGCCGCCGGCGGTGATGTTGGCGACCGGGCAGTTCTGCACCCGGTTGTCGCCCCAGCCCTTGGACGTGGCGTTGTCCGACATGTAGGAGCGGCTGCCGGGCTTCAGTTCCGAATTCCCCGAATGCTCGTAGTCCAGCAGGATGGAGCCGCCATCCCAGGTCTTGCCGAACAGCTGGCTGAAGTTCTGGGTGTCGTAGGAATTGCCGAAGCCCGCCTGCAGATGGGTTTCCGCCCCGTCGTAGTTGCGGCGGGGGATGAAGTTGATGACGCCGGCCACGGCGTCCGACCCATAGATGGAGGAGGCGCCGTCGGCGATGACCTCCACCCGTTCCAGGGCGGAGACAGGGATGGCCGACGGGTCGGGGGCCGTCTGGTTGATGCCGGCGCCCGGCAGGCGCAGGCCGTCGAACAGCACCAGGGTCAGGCCGCCGCCGCCGTTGCCCACGCCCACGCCGTGGATGGCGGGCTGGTCCACGAAGTTGGCTTGGCCGAAGCCAGTGTTGCTGCCGGTGGAATTGAAGTTGCCCACCTGGGGCAGAGAGCGCAGCAGTTCCGTCGCCGTGGTGGACCCGGTGGCGACGATGTCGTCGCGCGTCACCGTGGTGACGGCGGAGGATGGGGTCTGGATGCCACGGATGCTGGTGCCGGTGACGATGATTTCCTCAAGCGCTTCGGCCGTGTCGGCCGTGCCGCCCTGGGTCGTGGCCGGGGCGGTCCCGACTTGGGCCAGCGCCTGGGCGCTGGCGGTGGCCAGCAGAAAGGTCAGCACCGCCGCCAGGGGCTTGGCGACGGCGGGCCGGTGGATGGATTGACAGCGGTGTCCCACCTGAGCGTCTCCCTTTATGTTTTCGTTGTCGTTCGCGTTATGGACCGGGCGCAATGCGCCCCCTGTCCGGCGCCTTGCTGAAAGCGCCGGCTGGGGCGTCCTGTCCGCCCAATGATGGTGTGAGTGCGGTGCGCGTGATCGGCACGCGCCAAAGGGCAAGCCCTTGCGGCCCTTAGGTGATTTCGTCCCTGTCTTGGTCTTGTCAGGGGATGCTATCGCCGGTGGCGGGCCGAGTCAAACCATATTGTGCAAATGATGATCAAAATGTGAAATTAATGCCCATCTGGGCGTCTGCTGCCTTCGGCACATGGGAATGGCGCGATTGTGATCGGTAACCGGTGTCAACAGCGGCTGCGCAATTCTTCAAGCTTCTGGTGATGTTGCGGCGATTTTTATCGCTTATGCTGTTTGGTGCCGATGCTGCTGATTGTGGCAGTGTGTCCCAGATTACGGGAAAAATGTGGAATTATTGACGCACCTAACTCATAATCCCTGTCCGTCGCGCCGCGATCGGTAAATAATTCCATGATGCGACATCGGAAAGATCAATATGGGATATTCGAGAAAATCCCGTGATGCGGAACCCGAGGAGAAGGGCAAGGGCGCGCCGTCGGGCAGCCAGACCCTGCTGCGGGGGCTGGATGTCATTGATGTCGTGGCCGAGGGGATCGTCGCGTTGCCGGCGCTGTCGGAGCGCCTGGGCCTGACCAAGTCCACCGTCCGTCGGTTGGCGTCGGCCCTGGTGGATCGCGGTTACCTCAGCTTAGCGACGCCCGCATGGAGGGCCTGACCGCCCAGGTGGCCGGCTCGGCCCTGGCCATCAGTCGTGAACTGGGGTGGAGTGAGCGGGCCGGTCGCCGCCGGCCACGCCGGCAGAAGGCATGAACCGCCGGCGTCGGCGCCGGCAAACGTGAAGGAAAAATCCATGCTGCTTGAAGGGAAAACGGTGCTGATCACCGGCGGGTCCCAGGGGATAGGGCGTGCCGCCGCCATCGAAAGCGCCCGCGCCGGCGCCGACGTCGCCATCAATTACCTGGGCGATGAGGGGGAGGCGGCGGCGGTGGTGGACGCCATCACCGCCCTGGGCCGGCGCGTCCTCGCCGTCCGTTCCGACGTGGCCGACCCGGACGCGGCCCCCGCCTTCGTCCAGGCGGCGGTGGAGGCGTTCGGTGGCGTCGACGTCTTCGTCAGCAACGCCGGCATCTGCCCCTTCCACGCCTTCCTCGACATGCCGGTGGAGGTGCTGGAGCGCACGATGCGCGTCAACCTGCACGGCGCCTACTTCATGGTGCAGGCGGCGGCCCGGCGGATGGTGGAGCAGGGGCGGGGCGGGTCCATCATCGCCGTCAGTTCCATCAGTGCCCTGGTGGGCGGCGAGTACCAGACCCACTACACCCCCACCAAGGCGGGGGTGCATTCGCTCATGCAGTCCTGCGCCATCGCCCTGGGCCGCCACGGCATCCGCTGCAACTCCGTCCTGCCCGGCACCATCCAGACCGCCATCAACAAGGACGACTTGGCCGACCCGGAAAAGCGCGCCCGCATGGCCGCACGCATCCCCCTGGGCCGCCTGGGCGTGCCGGAGGACCTGGCCGGCCCCATCGTCTTCCTGGCCTCCGACATGGCGCGCTACGTCACCGGCGCCGCCCTGCTGGTGGACGGCGGCGCCTTCGTCAATCTTCAATAGCCGAACGTCAATAATCGAAATCGGGGGAGCGGATCAGCATGCGGGGAACCCTCAGCGTTCTTCCGGTGGGTATCGCCCCGTCCGCGGCTGGCGCCATTGGCGGCGCCGGCGCGCAGGAGGCCGTGGTGGGGGCAAGGGATGCGGACGCGCTGTTCGCCAGCCCCGATCCCATGCTCAACCGCAACAAGCAGGCGGCCTATCATATCGTGAAGGACCTGCTTGAAGCCGATCATTGGGATGAGGCGGATCGCTGGCTGACGGCCGGCTACCACCAGCACAATCCCTTGGTCCCGTCCGGCCGCGACCATGTGGTGGCTTTCTTCAGCAAGATGTTCAAGCGGGCGCCGAAGCCGGTGCCGGAGAAGATGGCGACGCCTGTGGTCGCCGTGTTGGCGGAAGGTGATCTGGTGACCGTGGTCTTCCCGCGTGTCCTGAAGGACCCGAAGGACTCGTCGAAGACCTATACGACCACATGGTTCGACATGTGGCGTTTCAAGGACGGGAAAGCCGATGAACATTGGGATCCCACGAGCAAGGATCTGCCGGCGGGTCCCTAGATTTGTCGATTGGATGGGATCGTGGCATTGGGGGCGGGGACTCCGGCTTGGCAGGCCGGCGAGAGTGCCCATATTAATGCATATCAATATGGCAGATTGAGCGGCCTATCTCAGTCCGAACAGCTTCGTCCTGACTGACCGGAGGTGGTCGTGCATGCAATTTTCCGCGCGCTCGGGATCGTGCGCGCGGATGGCGTCGACCAGGGAACGATGCTCCACGTCCGACGCCGCCGTCGCCGAGGTGGCGGCCGTGCCATAAACCGCATCGATCCGGCTGTTGAGGCTGGGGCGGCCTTGGGCGCGCAGGGTATCGTACAGCAGCAATAACAGCATGTTATGGCTGGCTTCGGCGACGGTCCGGTGCAGGCGTTCGTCCAGGCGCCTCCATAAGGGCAAGGACCTGGATTCGGACATCTCCGCCAGACACGCATCCATCGCCTGAAGGTCGGCTGCGGTCGAATGGATCGCAGCCTGGGCGGCCAGTTGGGGTTCCAGGACCAGCCGGGCCTCCATGATGTCGCCCAGGCTGATGGGGAGCGGGGTCTGCGCCTCGGCGCTGAGGTCGCGCTGGCCGATGAAGGTGCCCTTGCCAACGTGGCGCCAGATCAGCCCCTCTTCCTCGACCCGTTTGAGGAGCGTGCGCAACTTCCCACGCGAAACCCCCAGCACCTCGCCCAGCTTGGGTTCCGGGGGCAGGCGCTGTTCGCCGGTACGCCCGGTCGCCTCGATCAAATCCCGCAAACGGTCCAGGTCATCCACAGCTTTCACCGGCGCTTCCTCCACCACCGCATCTTAACGATTTCCCCGCCCCGCTCAATCTGATCAATAACAATATTGATTCAAATCGATTGACGTATTGATCTGTGACGTGTAGCTGAGAGGGACCGCACGGGCCTGGAACGCGGCGCGATGCGGGGCCTTCCACCAATGGGTGGCCGCGTCCTTTGGGCACCGAAATCGAAGGGCCTTCATGTCCCAGAACACCGAACCAACCCCGCTGCCGCTTTTCCTGACCGATGCTGATGTTCGGTCGGTCTTTGACTGGAAGGCGGCGGCGGACGCGCTGAAGACGGCGTACGCGGCACCTGCTGCACCCGATCTGTTTCCGCCGCGCACCATGGCGCGGCGGCAGGGACTGTGGCTGCGTACCCTCAGCGGCATCGCCCCGGACGGTGGCTTGATGGGGGCCAAGCTCATCTCGGCCAACATCCGGGCCGGCGTCGCCTCCTATCTCATCCCCCTGCTGGATCAGGAAACGGCCGAACTGGTGGCCCTGCTGGACGGCAATTCCATCACCGGCTTCCGCACCGCCGTCACCTCCGCCGTGGTGGCGGACGCGCTGGCGTCGGCGGGCGCCCTGCGGGTGGCGGTCATCGGTTCGGGTTTCGAGGCCAAGAACCATGTCCGCGCCCTGGCGGCCCTGCGGCCCCTCGACCAAGTGTCGGTCTACAGCCCCAACCCGGACAGCCGCGCCCGCTTCATCGCGGAACTGGGCGATTTGGGCATCCCCATGCGCGACGCTGACAGCGCGCGGGCCACGCTGGGGGACGCCGACGTGGCGATCTGCGCCGCACGGTCCCGCGATGAAAGCCCGACCCTGCTGGGCGGGTGGCTGCGGCCCGGCATGACCGTCATCTCCATCGGCTCCACCCTGCCGGAACAGCGCGAACTGGATCCGGAGGCCATCCGCCGCGCCGACCTGATCGTCGCCGACATGGTGGAGGAGGTGGCGCACGACACCGGCGACATGATCGCCGCCGCGCGGGCGGGCGTCGGCTGGGAGGGCCGGCTGGTCGCCTTGGCCGACGTCATCGGCGGGCGGCATCCCGCGCGCACGGCACCGGACCAGATCCTGCTCTACAAGTCGGTGGGTGCCGCCATCCAAGACCTGGCGGTCGCCGCGCTGTGCGCCGGCCGGGCACGGCAATTGGGCATCGGCACGATGCTGCCCGTCAGCATCACGCCGGTGCGGAAAGGCAAGAAATGACCTCGGCTCTCTTGAACGATCCCACCCTCTTGAAATCCGCCGCCTATGTGGACGGCGCCTGGGTCACGGCCAGGTCGGGGGAAGGCCGGCCGCTGCTGAACCCCTCGACGGGCGAGCAATTGGCCCTGATCCCGCAGTTCGGCCGGGACGAGGTGGCGGGCGCCGTCGAGGTCGCCCATCGCGCGCTGCCGGCATGGCGGGCACTGTCCGGCAAGGCGCGCTCCATCATTCTGCGGCGCTGGTTCGACCTGATGGTCACGCACGCCGACGACCTGGCCCGCCTGATCGTGCTGGAGGAGGGCAAGCCCTACGCCGAGGCCAAGGGCGAGGTCGCCTATGCCGCGTCCTTCGTCGAATGGTTCGCGGAGGAGGCCAAACGGGTGAAGGGCGATGTCATGGCCGCCCCCGAACCTGGTCGCCGCATCGTCACCCTGAAGGAACCGGTGGGCGTCTGCGCCGCCATCACGCCCTGGAATTTCCCGGCGGCCATGATCACGCGCAAGGCGGCGCCGGCCCTGGCGGCCGGCTGCACCATGGTGGTGAAGCCGGCGGAGCAGACCCCGCTGACCGCCTTCGCCCTGGCGGCGCTGGCGGCCCAGGCGGGGGTGCCGGCCGGTGTGCTGAACGTCGTCACCGGCCCGGCGCGCGTCGTGGGGGCGGAACTGACCGGCAATCCCCTGGTGCGCAAGATCACCTTCACGGGGTCGACCGAGGTGGGCCGCGTGCTGATCGCCCAGTCGGCGGCGACCATCAAGAAGATGTCCATGGAACTGGGCGGCAACGCTCCCTTCCTGGTGTTCGACGACGCCGATGTCGACAAGGCCGTGGCCGGCCTGATCGCCACCAAGTACCGCAACACCGGCCAGGCCTGCATCAGCGCCAACCGTGTCTATGTGCAGAATGGCATTTATGACGCCTTCGCCGCCAGGCTGGCCCAGGCCGTGGGAAATCTGCGGGTCGGCGACGGGTTCGAGGACGGTGTGCAGCAGGGCCCCCTGATCGACGATGACGCCGTGGCCAAGGTGGAGGCGCACATCGCCGACGCGGTGGCCCGGGGCGCCTCGGTGGCGCAGGGCGGTGGTCGCCATGCCCGGGGCGGCCGCTTCTTCCAGCCCACCGTGCTGACCGGCGTCACCGCCGACATGCGCATCTGCCGGGAGGAGACGTTCGGGCCGGTGGCGCCGCTGATCCGCTTCCTTGACGAGGCCCAGGCCATCCGCCTGGCCAACGACACGGAATTCGGTCTGGCGGCCTATCTGTTCGCCGGGGACGCCGAACGCATCTGGCGGGTGGCGGCGGCGCTGGAGAGCGGCATGGTCGGCATCAACACCGGCCTGATCTCCAACGAGGTCGCGCCCTTCGGCGGGGTCAAGCAGTCCGGACTGGGCCGCGAGGGCTCCATCTACGGCATCGATGAGTATCTGGAATTGAAATACCTCGCTTGGGAAGGCGCGCGCAGCGGCGTCTGAGCGGCGACGCGGAAGAAGAAGGAACAAGGCTATGGCCGGCTATCGCCGTAACGAGGCGCGCGAGTGGGCGCGTGAAAAACTGGTGGGCGTGATCAATTGCACCATCCCATCCTTCACCTCGGACCTGACCCGCATCAACGAGGCGGCCATCCGCCACGACACCCGCCTGGCCATCGAGCATGGCTTCATAGGCACGCTGGGCGTGTCAGAGGTGTCGATCACCCTGGTGGAGTATCTGGATTTCCTGCGCATCATCAAGGATGAGGCCGGCGAGCGCCTGGTGGTGACCCATCACGCCAGCTGGAACAACCTGGAACAGAACATTGAGGCCGTGCGCGGGGCGGAGGCGGCGGGGGCGGAGTTCGTGCTGCTGTCCTATCCGCCCAACTTTTATCCGGAGAGCGAGCAGGACGTCTACGACTATACCAAGGCGGTGTGCGACGCGACCAACCTGGCCGTCATGCTGTTCCCCATGTTCCTGTGGGGCTTCTCCAGCCGCATCCATCCGTCCGACATCCCGGCCAGCCTGATCCGGCGCCTGCTGGACGACTGCCCCAACATCGCCGCCATCAAGGCGGAGGGTGGCTTCCCCTCCATCCAGAGCGTGATCGAGTGCGACCGCCTGTTCGGCAAGGAAGTGGTGATCTCCATGCCCATCGAGGGGGAGCTGATCCCGCTCAGCCAGATCATGCCCATCCAGCTGTCGGCCACCAGCGACCATGAGTACTACGGTTCCATGATCCCGCGCGTCTTCACCCTGCTGCGCGAGGGCAAGTTCGACGAGGCGACGGCCATCTACTGGCAGCTGCATCCCGCCCGAAAGATCAAAGGCGCCCTGGGTGCCCAAATGCATGGCGGCAACTTCATCAACCGCCAGGCCTGGAAGTTCCAGGGCTGGCTGCAGGGCTATAACGGCGGCCCGTTGCGCATGCCCACCCAACGTATCCACGATCCGCAGATGGCGGCGCTACGCAAGGGCCTGGTCGATGCAGGCCTGCAGCCCAGCATGGATCCATTCCGCGAGTTCTTCGTGGGAAGGAATCCGGCGTGAGCGGGTTGTCCTTCCGCGGATGGGAAGGGGCTAGGCGTGCCGCCCCGCCACCGTCGCCTCGACCCTGGCCAGCAGCTCCTCCGGGTCCAGGGGTTTGCACAGGAAGGCCACAGCGCCAGCATCCAGCGCCCGCTGGCGCAGGATGGGGTCGGCGAAGGCGGTCATGATGATGACGGGAAGATCGCTGCCGGCATCGCGCAACGCCGCCTGCAGGCCAAGGCCGTCCATGGCCGGCATGTGCAGGTCGGTGATCAGGCAGGCGGCCTGACCCAGCCATGGGGAATCCAGGAACGCCATCGCCCCATCAAAGCCCCGGGCATCGAACCCGGCGGAGCGCATGAGGCTCAGCAGGCTGCCGCGGACTTCCGCGTCATCGTCGACGATCGCGATCATGGGATTGCTCAGGGCCCTTACTCCGCCTCCAGACGCGCACCGGCCAGTCAAGGGCCGGCAGAGGGTGCGCGCTGTTGGCGCCGCGCATCTCCGTCAACCGCCCCCCTGTAACCCGACCGGCGGGAAGAGCCCATCATACATAGATGTTAATTGGCGGCAGCGCGAATTGGCACGGGGTCACGCGGCGTGCGCGTCGCCACTTTCGCCGGCGGTATCCCGATCAACCTTCTCATCGGGCGCCTGTTCCTGCGGCGCCACCGGCAGGGTGAAGGCGAAGGTGGCGCCTCGTCGGGTCCCCCCGGTGCCGCCGTCGTTGTTGGCGGCACTGATCTGGCCGCCGTGCGCCTCGATGATGGAACGGCAGATGGACAGGCCCATGCCCATGCCATCGGCCTTGGTGGTGAAGAAGGGCTCGAACAGGGCCGCCGGCTCCACGTTCTGGATGCCGCCGCCGCTGTCGCGCACGGCCACCCGAACCAGGTCGCCCGCCCGCTCCGCCAGGATGGTGATGTCACGGTCGGTATCGCCATCCACGATCGGAGTCACCTGCGCGGCGGTGGCCTGGATGGCGTTCATCAGCAGGTTCATCAGCACCTGCTGCACCTGCACCTTGTCGCCCCGGACCGGCGGCAGATTAGGGGGGCACAGGACGCGGACGGCGATGGCCTTGGCCTGCACCTCGCGACCCACCAGGGCGACGGTCTCGGCCACCAGCGCCTCCACCGCCAGGCTGTCGGCCTTGGGCGGCGCCTTGCGGGCCAGCGCGCGGATGCGGGCGATGACGTCGGCGGCGCGGGTGCCGTTGGTCACCACATGCTGCAGGCAGTCCTCCACCTCATGCGCGTGCTCCGGCCCCCGCGCCAGCCAGCGGCGGCCCGTCTTGCCGTAGGTGATGATGGCCGACAGCGGCTGGTTGACCTCATGCGCGATGGAGGCCGCCAGCTGGCCCAGCGTGCTCATGCGCGACACATGCGCCAGCTCGGTCCTCAGTTGCGCCAGCTTGGCCTGGACCTGGTTGCGCTCCGTCACGTCCAGCGCCATGACCAGGATGCGCGACCAGTCCTCATCCTCCGGCGGGACGGTGACACGGAGGACCACGTCCACCATGCCGCCCGACAGGGTGCGGAACTGGCCTTCCGCCTCCACCATGCGTTCTCCCGCCGACAGGGCCGCGAACACCTGGACCAGGGCGGCCTCGCTGCTGGGCGTGTACATGGCGACGATGCTGCCCGCCAGCAGCTGTTCCGCCCCCTCGGCCTCGAACAGGCGGACGGCGGCGGCGTTGATGGCGCGGATGCGGGTTGCCTGGCCCGCCTGCCGGATCAGATCGGGGTGCAGGGCCAGGCCGGCCTTGAGGTCGCCGCCGCCCAGGTCGCGCGCCCTTTCCAGCACGCGGAAGGCGTCCGTCCAGTCCGACTCCCAGATGGCGAAGCCGGCGGCGTTGAAGATGGCGCGATAGCGTCCCTCGGACCTCTGGCGTTCCGCGTCCGCCCGCCGCTGTTCCGTCAGGTCGGCGCTGGTTTCGATAATGCCGATGTTGCCACCCTGGCCGTCGAAGCGCGCCAGCCAGCGGCTGGCCAGCACGATGCGGCGGCCGTCGCGGCGCACCCGTGTCAGCTCGCCGGACCAGTGGCCGGCCTGGGCAAGGGCCTGGCGCACCTCGTCCGCCGGGTAAGCGGTCTGCAGCAGCTGCTGACAGGGTTGGCCCAGCGCCTCCTCCCGGGTCCAGCCGTACAGATGTTCCGCGCCATCGTTCCAATAGCGGATGACGCCGTCGGCGTCGTGGATGACCACGGTGTCGTGCGTCAGCTCCAGGATGCGGGCCTGCTCCGCCATGGCGGTGCGGGCGCTGCGATTGCTGAGCGACAGCAAGGTGGTGATGGCTATGGCCGTCAGGCTGACGGCCAGGCGCATGGCCGCCCCTTCCGACAGATCGTCCAGATGGCCGGCCAGGAAGGCGCCGCCGGTCAGGGCGGCGCAGGTCAGGCCCGTGAGCGTCACCGCCCGCCGTCCGTGGGAGATGGCCACCAACAGCACGACGGCGGTATACAGCACGGCCACCGCCCCCTGCAGCGGGCTGAAGGCGTCGGCGGAAAAGATCAGCAGCGCCAGCACGGCCGCCGCCAGGCATTGCGCGCGGCCATGGCTGGCCAGCGCCACCAAGCGCCGTAACCGCCGGCGCGGCGCCGCCCGACGGGGGTGCGAAGGAGAGGGGCCCATGGTCCGCCCGTGTTTATTGTCCAGGCCGGGCCTGCGGTGTTGCGTCATGCCCAGGATAATCAAGGGCCTAGCGGTTGGTAAATAGTATCGCATTTGTGCAACGAAATCCGCGTTCGATTGCTTATGGGGCGCGGGGATAAACCAAGGTATGGGCAAACCTAGGTGTGTCTGTTGGGCCGCGGCGCCGGCGCCCTAACCTTCCCCTCGTCCCGCCGGTCCCTGGGCCTTCAACCCAACCGGCGTCCAACCCCAGGAAGAGCGTCCCGCCAATGTCCAAGGTCATCCTCGTCACCGGCGCGTCCAGCGGCTTCGGCGCCCTGGCCGTGCGCGCCCTGGCCCTGAACGGCCACACCGTCTACGCCGGCATGCGCGACACCACCACCCGCAACGCGCGGGCGGTGGTTGAGGCGGCGACCTGGGCGGAGGACCATCGGTCCGACCTGCGGACGATAGAGATGGATGTGCAGTCGCAGGCATCGGTGGACCGGGCGGTGGACACCATCGTCGCCATACACGGCCGCATCGACGTGCTGGTGCACAATGCCGGCCACATGTCTCTGGGCCCGGCGGAGGCGTTCACGCCCGAGCAGTTCGCCGAGCTTTACGACATCAACGTCATCGGCACCCAGCGGGTGAATCGCGCCGTGCTGCCACAGATGCGGCGCCAGCGCCGGGGCCTGGTGATCTGGGTGTCGTCCAGCAGCGCCCGCGGCGGCACGCCGCCGTACCTGGCGCCCTATTTCGCCGCCAAGGCCGCCATGGACAGCCTGGCCGTCAGCTACGCCGGCGAACTGGCGCGCTGGGGCATCGAGACCAACATCCTGGTGCCGGGGGCTTTCACCAAGGGCACCAACCACTTCGCCCATGCCGGCCGGCCGGCGGATCTGGCCACCGTCCTGGCCTATGAGCAGGGGCCCGACAAGGGCATGGCCGAGGTGGCGGAGGCGGGCCTGGCCAAGTTGGAACCACCGGACGCCGATGCCCGTCTTGTCGCCGACGCCCTGGCCCGGGTGGTGGAGATGCCGTATGGCCAGCGTCCCTTTCGCACCCACGTCGATCCCGCCAGCGATGGCTGCGAGGTGGTGAACGGTGTCGCCGACCGGGTGCGGGCCGAGCTTCTGCGACGCATCGGGCTCGAGGACATCCTGCGGCCGCACCCCTACGGTCAGCTTGGGACGCTGTAGTTCCCGGACTGGCAGGCGGCAACCGATACCGCTACTCTCCCGCCATTTGGCATATAAGTCTGATGGTGGGAGAATCGCGGTGAAGTCCCTGAACATGATGTCGGCGTTCGTTCTGTCGCTTACGGCCATCCTGGCCACCGGCCCGGTCCTGGCCAGGGACGCGGCGGCCCATGGTGAGATGGCCCGTGACGGGGCACCCAAGGTGGAGCCCGTTGCCGACCTGCCCGCTGGCGCCGCGGTCCTGCCGGGGCACATCGGCGGCCGTGTGCTGGCCGAAGGGAGCGACGGCGGTTTCCGCCGGCAGTGGCCGGGCACCTATGTCGAGACCCGCTTCATGGGGCCTTCGGCCCTGTTCCGCGTCGGCCCTGGCGACGTCAGTCTGCGCATCAGCGTCGATGGCGGCGCGCCGGCGGCGCTGGTGAAGCCCAAGCCGGGTGTCTATCGCGTCACGGGACTGAAGGCGGGTGCGCATACCCTGCGCGTCGACACCGCCAGTGAAACCCAGGCGGGCCCCAGCGCCTTCGGCGGTTTTTACGCCCCGGCGGGCACCAAGCCGCTGCCCATTCCGGCGCGGGTGCGGCAGATCGAGTTCATCGGCGACAGCCACACCGTGGGCTACGGCAACATCGCGGACCAGGCGGCGTTCCAGCAGACATGCACGACGGCCGAGGTGTGGGACACAACCGATACCTCGCAAGGCATCGCGCCGCGCCTGGCCGGCCGCTATGGTGCCGATTACCAGGTGAACGCCATCTCCGGCCGGGGCATCGTCCGCAACTACAACGGCTTCGCCGCCGACACCCTGCCGCAGGCCTACCCTTACACCCTGTTCGACCATGCCGTCCGCTATGACGATCCGGCCTGGCATCCCCAGGTCATCGTCATCGCCCTGGGCACCAACGACTTCACCACGCCCCTGCACGCGGGGGAGAAGTGGGCCACCCGCGACGCCCTGCACGCCGATTATGAGTTGACCTACGTCGACTTCGTGAAAGCCCTACGTGCCCACAATCCTCAAGCCTATTTCCTGCTGTGGGCGACCGATATGGCCGATGGCGAGATCGCGGCGGAAGTGGCCAAGGTGGCGGACAAGCTGCATGCGGCGGGCGATAGCCGCCTGGCCTTCCTGCCCATGCATGACATTGCCTTCAGCGGCTGTCATTCCCATCCCAGCCTGGCGGACGACGCCAAGATCGCCAAGGCATTGGGCGACTACATGGACGCCCATCCCGAGGTGTGGCAAGCGAAGTGAGATAGAGCGCTTGTGGGAGTTCTGATTTCAGAACTCCCATAACGGCCCAGAGGCGCAGGCCTTACGCCAGTGTGTTGATCAGCCCGCCTTCCAGCCGGACAGCGGCGCCGTTGGTGGCGGCCGATAGGGGGCTGGCCAGGAAGGCCACCATATTGGCGATCTCCTCCGGCTCGATCATGCGTTGCAGCAGTGATCCGGGACCGGGCGGTGGCGAAGAACTCGGCCTCCGCTTCCGCCACCGTGGCGTCCGGCTTGCTGGACACGCTGCGCAGGAAATCCACGATGCCTTCCGACCGGGTGGGGCCGGGCATGACCGAATTGACGGTCACCCGCGTGCCCTTGGTCTGGCCAGCCAGGCCGCGCGCGATGGACAGCTGCGCCGTCTTGGTCATGGCGTAGTGGATCATGGCCGGGTCGACCGCCAGGCCGGTCTCGCTGGAGACGAAGATGACCCGGCCGTCATCGCGCGTCAGCATCTGCGGGAAATAGTGCCGGGTCAGGCGCACGCCGCTCATGACGTTGACGTCGAAATAGCGCTGCCAATCCGCATCCGAGATGTCGGCGAAGGGCTTGCTTTCATAGATGCCCAGGTTGTTGACCAGGATGTCCACCGATGGCACCTGGCGCAGCAGCTCGGCCGCGCCCTGGGCCGTGGTGATGTCGGCGCGCACGCCGCTCACGGTGGCACCGCCCGAGGCGCGGATGCCCGCCGCCGCCTGGTCCAGCTTCTCCTGGTCGCGGCCGGACAGGACGACGCCGGCCCCTTCCACCGCCAGCTTGCGAGCGATTTCCAGACCGATGCCGGCCGTCGATCCGGTGACCAGGGCCGTCTTGCCCGCGATCTTGAGGTCCATGACCCAAACTCCTCAAATCCTCACGTCCCGATGACGTTACGCCGTCAACCTAGGGACTGGCGGGCAGGCAGGGTATGGACTAAACAAGAATAATATCTGTGAATAGCAGGATCAAATGGCGCGCGTGCAGATGGAACGCTCCGGCGAGATGGAGGTGTTCGTCCGCGTGGTGCGGGAAGGGGGCTTTTCCGCCGCCGCCCGTACCCTGGACTTGACGCCGTCCGCCGTCAGCAAGCTGGTCGCCCGGCTGGAGGCGCGGCTGGGCGCCCGCCTGCTGAACCGCACCACCCGGGCGCTGGCCCTGACGGATGAGGGGCGGGGGTATCTGCAGGCGGCGGAGCGGGCCTTGCGCGCCTTGGACGACGCCGACCAGGCGGTGGGGTCGGGCACGGTGCGCGGCCGGCTGGTCATCAACGCCTCCGTCCCCTTCGGCACGCATGTGCTGGCACCCTCCCTGCCGGCCTTTCTCGAGCGCCATCCCGACCTGACCATCGATCTCAGCCTGACCGACGACGTGGTGAACCTGCTGGCGCGGAAGGCCGACCTGGCCTTCCGCGTGGGCACCCTGCCGGACAGCGCCCTGGTGGCCCGCAAGCTGGGGCAGAGCCGGCGGGTGATCTGCGCGGCCCCCGACTACCTGGCGCGCCACGGCACGCCACAGGCGCCGGCCGATCTCGCCCGTCACAACTGCCTGGGCTTCAACTTCCGCCGCAGCCGGGTGGGGTGGCCCTTCCGGGAGGGGGGGCGGGAGGTGGAAATGCCGGTGACGGGCACGCTGCAGGTCAACAACGGCGAAACCCTGCGACAGATGACACTGGCCGGCATGGGCCTGGCGCGCCTCAGCCGTTGGCATGTGGCCGAACAGATCGCCCGCGGCGACCTGGTGCCTGTGTTGGAAGCCTACAACCCCGGCGACCTGGAGATGGTCAACGCCGTATATGTCGGCGGCGGCCTGGTGCCCCGCCGCGTGCGCGCGTTCATCGATCACATGGTCGCGGTGATGGCGTCATCGGCGTTGTTTGTGGAGGGCTGAGCCGCTTCAGGGATAATGGAAGGAGTCGCGTCAGGGGGTGGCGGCCGTTCCCCTTGGCAAGCCCCAAAGGGGGGCCGCGGGACCCAGTTTCATTCCGGTCACGCCGCCGTTGGTTACAACAGTAGCGCAAGGTCGTGGAAAAATCTTGTGACGCGTGGACGGCTTGGGCGTCTCACTGCGCAATGATTGCAATTATCTGATGAGATAATACAAATGTGTCCGCCTTACTTCCGATCCATTGCCTTCCCCATAGCGATAAAGTCATATTCCAAGGAGCCCTGATGTCCAAGGTGTCGCCCCGTTGCCTGAGCGCTCTGCTGCTGTCCGCCTCCGCGCTCGCCATTGCCGCCACTTCCTCCGGCGCGCGGGCGGACACCACCATAACGTCGGCTTCTGGTCCAATTTCCGTGGGTTCCGGCAATCTGACGAATAACGGCACGATCAGCGAGACGGGATCGTTCGCGTCCAAGGTAGCTGTCCTGGTTCAAGCCAACTCCTCCATCGGCACCTTGGCCAACAACGGTCTTATAACGGTCGGTGTCAGCAATGGAGTCGCCGTCGGCGTCATTATGGGGGGACCGCATCAGCCTTCGCCAATGCGGGAACCATCCTGGCCCAGGGCAGCTTGGGCAATGCCGTGGGCGTGGATTTTAACCGTCCGGTGAACCTGATCACCAACAGTGGCACCATCCTGGCCGTGGCGCCCAGTGGGCAGGGCGTCGGTATTCAGATGTTCAGCCACGCCGGCAGTCTCGTCAACAGCGGCACCATCGGTGGATCATACGGCATCCTGTTGTATTCGCAGTGGTCACCCGTCAGCGCGGCTACGACCATCGCCAGCATCGACACGCTGACGAACATGCAGGGCGCGGTGATCAAGGCCTCCGGGTTTGGAGGGGTCGCTATTGAACTAGGGGGTGGGAGCGTTGGTACCCTCGTCAATAATGGTTCCATTCTCGGCAATGGTTCCACTTTCGGCGGCGCTTTCTCGCCTGCGATCATGTTGGTATCCGAGGATCTTTATCAGCTGGATTCCCACACCTTTTCCGTGGTGGGAACGATCCCGGCCATCGCATCGATCTCACAGCTGGTGAACGGTCGGACCGGAACCATTCTCGGCTATCAGGGCATTTCTTTCCACGGTGGGGTGATCGACACGCTGACAAACAGCGGTACCATCGCCGGGACGACGTCGGCGGGCATCATCATGTCCGCTGCAGACGTGCCGGATGCCCCTCATATAGGGACACTGATCAACAGTATCGGCGGCACCATCGTCGGCGGCACCGCAATGCGCCTGGTCGACAGCACCATCGGCACCTTGCTCAACCAGGGCCTGATCAGCGGTGGCACCGTCTTCTCCGGCGCGGGCATCAGTCTGACGTCCGATGGTGCGGTGGGCCAATCGGCGGCCAGCATCGGCAGCCTGATCAACACCAGCACTGGAACGATTCAGCAGAACAAGGGTGCGATCCAGCTGATGGGCGGGACCATCGGCACTCTATCCAATAGCGGCCTGATCAAAGGCTATTACGTCGCGTTAAGCGGATCCGTGTCCAGCCTGACGGGCGCGGCGCAACCCCGGATCGACAGCCTGCTGAACCTGGCAGGCGGCACCATCACGGCCATGAACGCGCTGCAGTTCCAGGGTGGCAGCATCGGTGCGCTGGTTAATGACGGCCTGATCGGGGGCGATCCCTCCATCAGCAGCGGCACGGCTATACAACTGTATTCATACGATACGGTTGCCGGCCAGGTCGGCACCATCGCCAACCATTCGGGCGGAACCGTCATCAGCGGGAATGGAGGCATCGCCATCGGTGGCCGCGAGACGGTCGCGGCGATCGTCAACGATGGCCGTATCCTGGCCGGTTCATCGCCCTTTGGTGGGACCATCGTCTATGGCGGCACCGCGCTTTCCGTCGCCAATGGCGCCGTCGTCGGTGTCATCAGCAATAATGCCGGCGGCACCATCGCCGCCGGTCAGCTGGGCGTCGCGGTTGACACCGCCACCGTGGGCACGGTGGTGAACGCCGGCACGATCGGCGATATCAGTGTGCACGGCTACACGTATTTGTCCTCCGTAAGCATCGCGACGGTCGGCACGCTGACCAATCTTGCGGGAGCGACCATAGGTTCCGCCACGCCCTATGCCGGTATCGGCGTCGGTATCGGAAGTGCGGCGCGCGTATCCTCCATCATCAACAACGGCCTGATCCAGGGGCGAGTGCAGGGCTTGGCCGTAAGCGGGTCGGCCACAGCCACAGCCCCCGTCACCAACATCGGCGCCATCACCAACACCGGTACCATTCGGGGCGCCACCGTGAGTACCATCGCGTCAGGTTATAGCTACAGCGGCGGCCTGGTCCTCAGCTCCGCCAACGTCGGCACCATCAGCAACAGCGGTGTCATCGCCGGGGCGGCGGGCATCCGCACCGGCCAAAGCGTCAATCCCTATGCCGTCCTTCCCATAAACGGCAGCATCGGCACCCTGGCCAATGAAGCGGGCGGCAGCATCCTGGGATTGGGCCCGACGGCGGCCATCAACGTGGGCGGCAGCATCGGCACGCTACTGAACAGCGGCTTGATCCAGGACACCGTGGGATCGGTCGCCGTGGGCGTGGACCTGCTGGCCGCGCGCACCGGCCTTCTGATGAACGCCACCGGGGGAACGATCGCTGGCATCCAAGCGGGCGTGCAGGTGGGTGGCACCATGAGCACCGTGACGCTGGACAGCTTGGCCAATGCCGGCACCATTGCCGCCGGCGCTGCCGGCACGGGCATTCTGTTGAAAGGCTTCGCCAGCAGTTTGATGGGGGTGAGCACCGTCTACGGCGCCACCGTCGGGTCCATCAATAACAGCGGCGTCATCACGGCGGGCTTGGCCGGTGTCGGCGTCGTCGGCACCATCGGCACCATGGCGAACAGCGGCACCATCGCCGCCACCGGCAGTGGTCTCCAGAATTTTGGCACTGTGCGCCAAATCTACTACGATCTTGAATTCGCCTTGCGGACCGACAGCATCCCCATGGCCGGCAGGATCGGGACGCTGACCAACGCCGGCATGCTCAGCGGCGATCAGTCCGGCATCGTCAATGGCCAGGAAACCGTGGTGGAAGTCACCCGTTCCATTACGGTCGGTGGCTTCGGATACGACAACATCATCTCCACCGTCTTCACCACGCTGGCACCCCTGGCCAGCACGATTGACGTTCTGGTCAACAGCGGCACCATCCAGGGTGGGGCCGGCGTCGGTATCGCCAATGCCGCATCGACGGCGCTTATTGGCACGCTGACCAACAGCGGCCTGATCCAGGGTGGCCAAACCGGTATCCTGAACACCGGCACCATCGGCGCCTTGTCCAACAGTGGCACCATCGCCGGCGGCGTGGCGGCCATCCGGAACACCGGCGTGCTGGGTACCCTGGTGAACAGTGGGGTGATCGCGGGCAACGTCATCAACAGCTCGTCCAGCGACTTGGTCATTGTTGGCGGCACCGGGGATACGTTCGGCAAGTTCATTGGTATGAACGGCACGGCCGGCACGCTCACGAACACGGCCAGCAACGTGGTTCTGTCCAGCGGCAACTTGGCGCTGGGCGTCGACGTGAACGTGGGGTCCCACACGCTGACCAATACCGGCAGCGCCACGCTGCGCGTGGACACGATCGTCAATGTGGCGGGCAACTACGCGCAGTCGGGTTCGGGCGCGCTGCTGGTGGGTGTGTCGTCAGCCAACACCTATGGCGGCTTGAACATCAGCGGCACCGCGGCGGTCAGCGGCGGCGCCATCATCCTGAACACCACTTCCGGTTTCAGCCTGATGAACGGCCAGACCTACACCATCCTGTCCGCCGGTGACATGGCGTCGTCCTACACGGGCTACAACCTCGTGGCGCCTGGCCATAGCCTGACATCGACCACCACGGTTGTGGGCGGCCACACCGAACTGGTGGTCACCGTCTTGGACGGCACCATCGGGGCCGGCAGCAGCACGACCATTAGCGGCGGATCGACCACGGTGGACCAAGTGGCGGGCGGCACGGTCAATGTGACCGACGGCAATCCCACGCTGAACACCATCAGCAGCGGCACGGTGAATATCAGCGGCGGCCAGTCGACGCTGAACACCATCGCCGGCGGTTCCGTCAACATCAGCGGCGGCAGCGCCTCGGTCGGCCAGGTGTCCGCCGGCACGATCAGCCTTGGCTCTGGCGCCACCATCGCCGGCACGCAGACGGTGAACGTCAGTGGTGGTTCGGTGGCGGTCGGCGGTACTGTGACGGCGCCGGTGGTGGTCAGCGGCGGTGATGTGGCTGTGGGCAGGGGCGGCGTGGTCAACACCTCCACTCCCATCCAGGTATCCTCGGGCGGCCTGTCGATCGCCAGCGGCGGCGTGGTCGCCAGTGACAAGCCGATGCAGATCAGCGGCGGCTCGGTCAACGTCTCCGGTGTGATCGCGGCCCCAGTGCAGGTCAGCGACAGCTCGGCCAGCGTGTCGATCAGCAGTGGCGGCTTGGTGACGCAGTCGGTGATGGCCAGCGCGGGCAGCGTGAACGTGGCGGGCACGATCCTGGCGCCTGTGACGGTGTCGGGTTCGGGCGCCAGCGTGTCGATTGCCAGCGGTGGCTTGGTGACGCAATCTGTGACGGCCAGTGCCGGCAATGTGAACGTCGCGGGTACGATCCTGGCGCCCGTGACGGTGTCGGGTTCGGGCGCCAGCGTGTCGATCAGCAGCGGCGGCGTGGTGACGCAGTCGGTGACGGCCAGCGCGGGCAGCGTGAACGTGGCGGGCACCATCACGGCGCCGGTGACGGTCAGCGGGGGCAACGTGTCGGTGGCCAGCGGCGGCACCATCGTCAGCAGCCAGCCGGTGCAGGTCACGGGTGGCAGCCTGTCGATCTCCGGCAACGTGAACGCGCCGGTGCAGGTGTCGGGCGCGACGGTCTCGGCCTCGCAGATCGCCAGCGCCACGCCGGTCATGACGGTGGATGCCGGTGGCACCATCAGCCAGTCGGTGACGGTGGACGCGGGCAAGGTGTCGATGAACGGCACCATCAGCGGCAATGTGGCCATTGGTTCCGGTGGCGCGTTGCGCGGCGCCGGCGTGGTGACTGGCCAGGCCTCCGTCTCCGGCATCCTGGCGCCCGGCAACTCGCCAGGCACGCTGACCTTCACCAACGGGCTGACGCAAGCGGCCAAGTCGGTGCTGTCCATCGACATCGACGGCACGGGCACCGGGGCCGGCTACGGCAACTACTCCCGCGTCCTGGTGACGGGCGGCAGCTACGTCATCGGTTCCGGCGCGGTGCTGCAGCCCAACCTGCGCGGCATGTCGGGCAAGGCCACCAACACCTACACTCCCGGCCTGGGCACGGATTTCACCATCGTGCAGGCGGCTGGCGGCGTGCAGGGCACCTTCGCCAGCATCACCCAGCCCGGCAGCGGGCTGCTGGCCGGCACGCAGTTCACGGCGCTGTATGGCGGCAACGCCATCGACCTGTACGTCACCCCCACCTATGGCAGCTTGGCGTCCTTGGGCGCCAACACGAACCAGCGGACCATGGGCCGCGTGGTGGCGGGGCTGACCGGGGCCGGCAACGCCGACCTCAACACCGTGCTGAAGGCGCTGTACAGCCTGCCCACGGTGGGGGCGTCGCTGGATGCCCTGGCGCAGATCGGCGGCGGCAGCCAGGCGAACATCGTGGCCTACAGCCTGAACCGGGGCCTGGCGGTGACGCAGGTGCTGGGCCAGCGCCTGGCGGCGGTGCGGGACGGCGTGGCGGGCGGCATGCAGGGTACGATGCAGGCCCAGTTGGTCGGCCGCACGCTCTACACCAGCGTCGCCAGCGGCGGCGACGCCGTGGCGATGCCGGTGGCGGACGAGCGCGGGGCGGCGGCCGGCTCGGCGCCGGAGGCGGGCTGGCACTTCTGGGCCCAGGGCCTGGGGGCGTTCACCCGGGTGGACAGTGACGGCAACGCCGCGGGCGGCCACAGCAACACCGGCGGCGGCCTGTTCGGCGGCGACCGCACGGTGGCGCCAGGGGTGACCGTGGGCCTGGCCGGCGTGCTGCTGCAGAGCACCTCGGGCGGGTCCAATGAGACCAGCAGCTACGGCCTGTCGGCCTACGGCAACGTCGACCTGGGGGATGGCCTCTTCGTCACCGGCAACGCCGGCTACACCTACGACCAGTACGACACGGCGCGGACCCTGGGCTTCGGCGGCCTCAGCCGCACGGCCTTCGGCCACACCAAGGGTGACGAGCTGTCGGCGGGTGTCACGGCCGGTTACCGGGTGCGGGTGTCCAACCTGACCTTGGAGCCGCAGGCCGGCATCCAGTGGCTGAAGGTGGGCCGCGACGGCTTCACCGAGACGGGGGCGGGCGCCCTGGACCTGGTGCTGCAGGACCTGGACGCCACGGCGCTGCAGAGCAGCGTGGGCGGCCGGGCCTCGGCCAGCTGGAAGACGGACGGCGGCACGGTGATCACCCCGGCCCTGCGCGCGGCCTGGCTGCACGACTTCCGCGACCGGGCGCTGACCAGCCAGGCCGCGCTGGCGGGCACCACCTTCGCCGTGACCGGCCCCGACACCGGCGCCAACGCGCTGGGGATCGGTGGCGGCCTGACGCTGCAGGAAGGCGACAACCTGAACCTCTACGCCAACTACGACGGCACGCTCCGCCGGCACGAGACCGACCACGTCTTCACCGCCGGCTTCCGCCTCAGCTGGTAAGACGGGCGTAAGGCGCACAGATGACAACGGCCCGGCGGGGAAAGCTGCCGGGCCGTTTCATTTGTGGTTGGCTTGTCGTCGCCGGTGGCTTCCCAGTTGACAATAACCCCGGCGTCCAGCCAGGACCTGGCGTAGCGCCTGCGCATCGTGGCCGACCTGTTGGGCCAGCCGCCGGCCGTGTCATCCCTGGTGGTCTGGCGCGGTCTCACCGATGTGGATGGCCAGCCAGACGGTGGGCCGGCCGGTGTCGGTGTAGGTCACCCGGTGGCTGGCACCGGCTGGGATGAACAGATGGTCGCCGGGCCACAGGGCCGTCTCGCGCCCGGCCACCTCCACCCGCGCGGCGCCAGCCAGGACCAGCACCCACTCGTCATGCGCCTGGCAATAGGGCTGGTCGACCGGGGTCACCTGCCCGTGGGAGACGATCTGCTCGATACGGCAGCCGGGGCGGCGCAGGATGTCGATGAACCGCTCGGTCTCCCGGGCGGAGGGCAGGCCGGTCAGCAGGTTGCCAGGTGGCATGGTCATCGGGCGATACCATCGGGGTGGCGGAGACGCGTATTCTGGTGGGGCGCCAGCGGGTCAGGCAAGCGGCATCCGCTCATTGGCGCGCAGGGTCAGGGTGCGGCGAGGCCGGTCCGTCAGATGTCCAGGCAGGTGCAGGGTGACGGTCTGCACCCCCGGTTCTATACCCACCAGGGCTCGGGGGGAACCGTCCTTGCCCGTCATCAGGCGCGCCGCGCCCCCTTCGACGCGGGCGACCTCCCGTCCAGCCAGGCGCAGCACGGCGCCCTTGTTCCGATAGGCGATGGTGGCGGTCTTGCCGTTGTCCATGGGCAGGGACAGGCGGGTTCCCCGCGCCGCCTCGTGACCGGGGCGGATGTTCCAGTGCAACGCGTCCGCGTCTTCGCACACGCCCACCAGCCGCCAGGTGTAGTCGACCATGACCAGAGCGGTGGGGGAGTAGTTGGGCTGGTCCTCGCCGGCCGTGAAGACGCCGGTCATCGGGTCCATCTGCTGGCGGAAGCTCATGTCCGTCTGGATGGCCTGGCACCAGCGGCCCATCATGACGGAAAACTCGGCCGACCGGCCGTAATGGTCGAACCAGCGCCCCGCCCGCAGGGCGGTCAGGGCCTGGGTGGCGCCGCCCCAACTGTTGGAGGGAATGGGCCGCACGAAGGCGGGATCGTTCAAGGCGACGGAGGCCAGAGGATAGGGACCCCAGAAGGCGGCCGGGTTGTGCAGCTGGCGGGTCCACAGCTGGTCGAACAATGCCGCGTCCGGCACGTGCTCGCCGCATACCCGGCTCAGGACGTCGGAGCGGACGCGGACGAAGCCGTTCTCCGCATCCAGATCATAAAAGGCGGCGTCTTCGGCCACATAAAGGTGGGACAGGATCAAGCCGCGCAGGATTTCAGCCCGCTCCATCCAGTGGTCGGCCTCGCCCTTCCGGCCCAGGGCCGTGGCCATGGCCGCCAGCGCGCGGCGACCACCATAAACGGTGGCCGACAGGTCGGGGCAGAGGCGCGGGAGCGTAGGCAGGGGAGCGTGCCGACGCGCGTCCTTGTTGGGGCACTGGTTGGGCACGCCCGCCCAGCGCGGGCTGTTGTCGTGCCCGGTGTCATAGGTGCAGAAGCCCTCCACCAGCCCGGTGCCGCGCGTGTCGCGATACCGCGTCAGCCAGCCGTCCCAGGCGGCACAGGCGCGATAGGCCGTTTCCAGCAACTCCCCGTCACCGGTGGCGCGGGCCAGCTCCCAGGCCGTGGCGGCGATGGGCACCACCATTTGAATTTGGCCGAAGCCGGTCTCCGTCACCTTGTTGTTGGCCGGCAGCTGGCCGTCGGCGCGTTGCAGCTCAAAGAAGGTCAGGTGGCTGTCACGGGCCACGTCGGGACGGAACTTGCGATACACCAAACTCTCGTGCGGCCCGCACTCCTGCCAGATGCCGCGATAGACCGAGCCCTCGATCAGCACCGGCCGGCTGATGTGGGGCAGCACCTGGACATTGCCGTCCAGGATGGCCAGCGCCTTGTCATAGGCCATCTGCCAGCGGGCGTTGTCCGTGGTGTAGCGCGGCGTGTCGCGCGCCTCGTCCGCGCTGGTTCCACGAGCCAGGCCCAGGCCCGCCAGGGCGGCGGATCCAGCGAGGAAGTCGCGGCGGGGCAAGGTCACCATGTCCGCTCCACATGCAGCCAATCGACGTCGACGAAGCCGCCGGTGTCGGCGCCGCGCGTGAAGGTGAACAGGGCGGGCCGCGCCCCCTTCCACCAGGAAAAGCGGGTGAGGGGGATGGCGCCGCCCAGCGGCTGGAACGATCGGCCCTCATCCAGGCTGTAGCTGTAGCGCACCGTCTGGTCGGGTGCGACCTCGGCCCGCAGCTCAAGGGTCTTGGCCGCCACGGCGGGGCCGGCGTTTTCGTCCCCGGCGACGGCCAGAGCCAGGTGGGTGCCGGACGGATCCCGTACGGCGCCGATCCAGCTGGGTTTCACCCCGAACAGGGCCAGGCCGGCCCGCTGCCCTGGCGTCATGGCGGTGAGGTCCAGGCGGGCGGTGACGCGGCTTCGGGGGCCTTGCAGGATCTGGGTCAGGGTGTTGCGCGCCGTCACCAGATGCTCCGCCGGCCGGGCGGTCAGGCGAAGGAAGCCGGGACGGGCCGTCAGGCTCCAGGCGTTGTCATCCGGGTTGTGGTTCCATTCCCACTGCGGGCCCAGGACCGGGCCGGTGAACTCATCGGAATCCTGCAGGCGGTCGTTCGTGGACGCGCCCGTGTCGGGCGTGGGGTATGTCGCCACCGGCTGGCCGCCATAAGTGCCGGGAATGCGGTCGCCCATCACAGGCCAGTCGTCGATCCAGCGCACCGGTTCCAGGTGGACGATGCGGCCGAAGGCGCCGGCGCTGTTGAAGTGGACGAACCAGTCCTGGCCGGACGGGGTTTCCACCCAGCCACCCTGGTGCGGGCCGGCCAGTGCCGTGGTGCCTTGGCTCAGCACCACCTGGTGCTCATAGGGGCCACGGATGTCGCGGGCCCGCAAGGCCACCTGCGCCCCCTTCTCCACCCCGCCGAAGGGCGCCAGGATGTAGTACCAGCCGTTGCGCTTGTAGAGCTTGGGGCCTTCCAGGATGGGCAAGGCGGCCTTGTCTTCCACGATCACCGTGCCGGCGTCCAGCACCCGCGTGCCGTCCGGGCTCATGCGGTGCAGGATCAGGGGCCCGGCGCCGTGCACCGAATGCACCAGCCAGGCGCTGCCGTCCTCATCCCAGAAGGGGCAGGGATCCTCCAGCTTGGGCTGATCGATGACCTTGACGGGCGCCGACCACGGTCCCTCGGCCCGCGCGGCCGTGGCCATGAAGATGCCCTCATCCGGCGTGGGCCAGTAGACGTAAAAGCGGCCGTCGTGATGGCGGATGGACGGGGCCCATACACCGCCGGCATAGCGGGTGTTGGTGGTCGGCTTGGACGTGGTGTCGGTCAGGGCGAAGGGCCCGGGCATGCTGTAGTCCGGCCCGAAGGTCAGCCGGGGCAGGACATGTCCCAGGATGGACCAGTGCACCAGGTCGCGGGACTGCAGGATGGGAATGCCGGGGGAGAAGTGGAAGCTGGACGCCACCAGGTAATAATCGTCTCCCACCCGGATGACGTCCGGGTCGGAATAGTCGGCGTACAGGATGGGGTTGGTGTAGGTCGCGCCTTTGGGTGCCGGGACGCACGCCGCCAGCGCCAGCCCGGCGGCCAGCGGCAGGAACCGTGTCCGCATCATGCCGCCAGACTGTTGCCGTAGCCGATGATGATCGTGGCGAAGACCAGCAGCGCCACGCCACCCCCTACCATCCAGCGCACGCGCCGCCGGGCGTCCCGCCATTCATGGAAGGCGAAACCCCAGAGGGTGCCGAAGATGATGATGCTGGCCATGTGCAGGGTCCAGCTGGAGAAGCCGAAGCGGCCCATCTGGCTTTCACCCATGGTGTAGAAGAAGAACTGGAAATACCAGGCCGCGCCGGCCAGCGCGCACAGGATGAAGTTGGTCAGCAGGGGCGGACGGCCGCCCGACGCTGAAGGCCGGCCCAGCCATTCCCCGGCGCTGCGGTTGCGGCGGATCAGCCAGCCGCACCAGACGGCGTTGGTCAGCAGGCCGCCGAACATCACCAGGCACAGCACGGGCAGGCCGGTCCACAACGGCCCCGTGCCGGCCGCTGCCGACAGGGCCTTCACCGGTTCGCCCGCCGTCAGGCCGAAGGCGAAGCAGGACGACATGACGCCCGAGAAGACGGCCACGGCCAGACCCTTGCGGAAGTCGAACTCCGCGATGGCCTGAGCCGTGCGCGCCGGCGCCGGATCCCGGTCCTTTTCGGCGCCGGCCAGGGCCACCACGGCGATGCCGGCCACGGTGACGGCCAGGCCCAGCAGCACGATGTTGCCGCTGGCGCTGTCCAGCAGCTTGGCCTGCAGGTCCCCCTGGAAGATGGGTGGGATCAGGGTCCCGAACACGGTGCACAGGCCCAGCACCACCGCCATGCCCAGGGACAGGCCCAGATAGCGCATGGTCAGGCCGTAGGTCAGCCCACCAAATCCCCACAGCATGCCGAACACCACCGGCCAGACCAGGGTGGGCAGGGGGATGCGGCCCATGACGCCGGCCAGGTCCCGCGTCTGGATGGTGGCCAGCAGCCAGGGCGCGATCAGCCAGGACACGATGCCCCCCGTCAGCCAATAAATCTCCCACGACCAGCGTTTCACGCCGCGATACGGAACGTAGAAGCTGGCGGAGGCGAGGCCACCCAACCAATGGAAGAACACACCCAGCAGGGGATTGGCCGGCACGGTCGCGGTCTCCTCAGATGTCCAGGCCTAGTCGGTAGACCCGGTTGGCGTTGCCGGCGAACAGGGCGCGGCGCTCGGTCAGGGTAAGGTCGGCCACCGCGTCGGCCAGCGCGCCCAGGGTGGCGTCGAAGCCGGCGAACAGCCGATCGGTGGGGAAGTCGCTGGCCATCAGGGCCCGGTTCGCGCCGAACAGGTCCAGCGTTTCCCGCACCCGGCCGCGCACGGCGTCCGCGCGCCAGGGGCGGAAGGCGAAGCCCATGCCCGACAGCTTGACCGAGACGTTGGGCAAGGCCGCCAGCGCCGCCATGCCGGCGCGCCATTCGGCGCGGCCGGCGGCGTCCAGATCCACGCCCATGCCCGCGTGGTTGATGATGACGGGAATGCCCGGGTGGCGGGCGATCAGCGCCGCCAGGGCGGAGAACTGGCCGGGATAGGCCTGCAGGTCGAAGGACAGGCCATGGCGTTCCAGCAGGGCGAAGCCCCGGGCCCAGGCCTCGTCCCGGGTGACGTCGCGCGGGGTGTAGGTGCGGCCGGGATCGGGGTGCCAGTTGACGATATGGCGGATGCCGCGGACGGCGGGCCGCGCCGCGTGCGCCGCCAGCAGCGTCTCCACCTCCGGGTCGTCCAATGCCGCGAAGGCGACGATGCCGCTGGGCAGGCCCTCGTTGGCGGCCAGGTCCTGCAGCCAGTCGGTTTCGGCCAGGGCGTCGGCCGGATGGGCGCCGGCGTCGACATGAACGATGCCGATGACGTTCCATCCCGCCGCCTCCGCCCGATAATCGGTCAAGCCGTAGCTTGCGGCGATGGGCGCCACGTCGCCGTTCGGCCCGCCGTCGTTGAAGGGCGGTGTCAGCCAGGGGTAGCGCAGCCGCCCCAGGTCCCACAGATGGACATGGGCGTCGATGAACGGCAGGTCCCGCACGTCTCTTATCCTCCCGAAAGGCGCCGTTCTGCGCGGGCGCCCGTGACCCGGAACTGAGCCGGAACTTAAAAGGTCGTCCTGCCCCCAGAGGTATCGAAGGTGGAGGCGGTGGTGAAGCTGCATTCCTCCGACGCCATGAAACAGATCATGGCGGCGCTTTCCTTCACGTCGCCCAGCCGCCCCATGGGGATGCGGGAGCGCATGTAGTCGATCTGGCTTTGCGGCAGCTGGTCCAGGATGGGGCTGTCGAAGGTGGCGGGGGTGATGGCGTTGACGATCACGCCCTTGGTCGCCAACTCCTTGCCCAGCGACTTGGTCAGGCCGATGACCCCGGCCTTGCTGGCGGAATAGGCGGAGGCGTTGGGGTTGCCCTCCTTGCCGGCGACGGACGCGACGTTGACGATGCGGCCATAGCCGTTGGTCAGCAAATGGGGCACCAGGGCGCGGCAGCAGTGGAAAATGCCGTTCAGGTTGATGTCGATCACCCGCCGCCAGCCGTCGATGGGGAAATCCTGCACCGGCGCCGTCGGCCCCGTGATGCCGGCGGAGCAGACCAGGATGTCGACCTTGCCCAGCACGGCCACGCTGGCCGTGGCGGCGGCGGCCACCGCGTCCGGGTCGGCGACGTCCAACGCCACGGCATGGACGGCGCCGATCTCCGCTTGCGCCGCCGCCAGAGCCTCGGCGTTCAGGTCCCACAGCACCACGCGTCCGCCCTCGGTGATGATGCGGCGCGCGACCTCCAGGCCCAGGCCGGAAGCCGCGCCGGTGATGATGGCGTTCCGTCCGGCGAAGCGTTCCGCGTAGGCCGTCATCGCGCGGCCCCCGTCGCCGGATGACTGGGGTTCGGCCTCGGGCCCGCGGAGTGGCGGAAGAAGTTCATGGGTCTGCCTCAATGCGTATAGGGGCGGTGGAGTGTGACGGCTGGGTTGAGGTCGGCGCCGAAACCGGGCTCGCCCAGGAGCTTCCCCTGCGTTTTATCATCGGCATGATAATTCCGTATTATAGGAAACGATACCAAAAAATAGGATTTATAAGTGAGTCAGTAAAAAGACCGGAACCCGGCAGGAAGGGTGTGGTACCGGGTTCCGGCCAACCAGCGGGCTCAGAACCGCCCGCTGACCGGACCATCGGCCACCGTGTCGGGCAGCCAACGCGCGCCGGTGGACCGGAAGTCCACCACCCTCTCCAAGGCGAAGGCGGGCGCCTCCTTGGGCACCCGCAGGCGAAAGAAATCCGCGTCCACCACATCCTCCAGCCGGATGGCGGGACGGGGATCGGGGGCGGCCACGGCCACCTCCACATTGCTCATCTGCACCCGCCGCGCGTGGCGGATGAAAAAGCCGGTGGCCGGCAGGTCGCCGAACATGGTGGCCTCGGGATAGGCCAGCTCGGCCTCCGGCGGGGCCAGGGCCGCCATGGCGGCCGGGGCGCCACCCACCTGATGGAAATAACAGTCGGCGATGCGCACATCCTCGATGGGCCGGTCGCCGAAGCCCGCGATGACCGAGGGCAGGGCCGTGGCGCCGGAACTGATGATGTTCTGGATGGAGACGCGTTTCAGCGTGCCGACGGCGGCCCCGGCCGGTCCGCGCATGCGCTTGCCCAGCCGCAGGAACAGGGGGGCGTCGACGATGCCGCGCATGGCGATGTTGCTGACGGCCACGTCCTCCAGCACCGCCCCGTCCACCGTTTCGAACGCCAGGCCACGGCTTTCCTCGAACAGGCAGTTGGTGATGGTGATGTTGCGGAAGCCGCCGTTGGATTCCGTGCCGAACTTGATGCGCCCGTGAATCTTGGACGCGAATTCCGGCGGCATGCGCCGCCAGGTCCCATCCAGGACCGACCCCACCTGGTAGTTGCCGGTGACCAGGCAGTTGGCGATGGTCAGGTTCTCGGTCACCCGCGCTTCGCCCAAGGCGTAGCTGCTCTTGGGGCAGATGCCGTCGTCGTAGGGGGAATTGACCGTGCAGTTGCTGACCCGCACGTTGCGGCAGCAATCGATGTCGAAGCCGTCGCGGTTGGTGTCGACCAGCAGGTTGTCGATGGTCAGGTTGTCGACGCCGGTGGCCAGCAGGGCGAACCAGCCGCCCTCAAGGATCTTGAAGTCGCGCAGGGTGACGTTGCGGCAGCGCTTCAGGGCGATGGCCTTGTTGCCCGTGCCGGGGCCGCTGGGGTCCTGCAGCCAGTTGTCCTTGCCATCGCCCCGGCCCAGCCCCTTGCCCCAGATCAGCCCGGGACCGGCGATGACGATGTCATGCAAATCCTCGCCCCAGATCAGGCTGTTGCGCCAGTGGCCGTGGCCGAAATCCTGATAGGCGCCCCAGTCGCCGATGGGCTCGGCATGGTCATAGCCTTCGGTGGCGGTGGGGGCCGCCGCCAGCAGGGTGGCGCCATTATCCAGGTACAGGGTGATGCGGCTTTTCAGGCGGATGGTGTGGCAGGCGTAGGTGCCGGCCGGGAAATGGACGGTGCCGCCGCCCCGGGCCGCGGCATGCTCGATGGCCCGGTTGACGGCCGGGGTGTCGATGGCGCGGCCATCGCCCCTGGCGCCGAAGCGCCGCACGTCGATCCAGCCCTCGCCGCCGCTGTCGGGCGGCCGGCTCGCCGCCAGGGCGGGGCCGGCGCCGGCCGCGAAGCCCGCGGCCAGGATAAGGGATCGGCGGTCCACCATGCTCTGCCTCGTCCGTTCCGGTTGGGGTGGCGAGGTGTTCGCCGCCACCCGATCAGGCCTTTAGAACTTCACCGTGGCGCCAAAGAAGAACTCCGCCCCCAGCACGTCGTAGGTGGCGGAGAAGGTGTTGGCGTTGGGCCCCTGGGTGGTGACCGGGGGCAGGGTGCCGAAGACGTTGTTCACGCCGCCGAACACCTGGATGCTCTTGTTCACGTCGTAGCTGAACGACAGATCGATGTAGTTCTGCGCGTCCAGCGTGGGATAGGCGATGCTGGACAGGGCCGGGGTGGAGGCCGAGCCCTGGCGCAGGGGCACCAGATAGCGGTCGGTCGTCACCTCGTCGATGAAGCGGTGCCGCACGCTCAGCTTCAGCTGGTCCAGGTTCCAGGTGACACGGGTGCTGCCGTGCCACACCGGCAGCGGCTGGCCGCAGGTGGGACCGAACGAGCCCTCGCAATGGTTCTGGATGTTGGGCAGCGCCGCCACCGGGGTGAGGGTGAAATCATCCAGGTAGGTGTAGGTGGTGCTGATGTCGAAGGAACTGGTGCGGGCGATGCCGGGGATGCCGACGTCGACGTCGAAGGAATAGCTGGCGGCGAAGTCCAGGCCCGAGGTCTGCATGCGGCCGGTGTTGGCGTTCAGCACCTTGACCACGAAGGGATCGTTGATCTCGCCGGTCACCGGGTTGCGGTGGACCGCCTGGCAGAACTCGCTGCTGGGGTTCTGGATGACGTTGTAGCAGAGGTTCAGGGTGTTCTGCAGGCCGCCGCCCAGGGCCGCGATGGCGCCCTCCAGCTTGATGTTGAAATAGTCGACGCTGAGGTTCAGGCCGGGCACGAAGCGTGGTGTCAGCACCGTGCCGACCGTCACGGTATCGGAACGCTCCTCACGCAGGTTGGGGTTGCCGCCGAAATCCGCCGCGAAGATGCTGTTGGGCTGGACCGCGTCGGTGAAGACGGCGTTGGCGGGGACACCGGTGGCAATACAGGCCGCGCGAACGGCCGCCGTCTGCTGCGCCGCCGGCGCCCGGCTGGAGCAGGGATCGGTGGCCACGCCCACCACCCGGCTGACGCCGCCGAAGGCCTCGTTCACGTTGGGCGCGCGGATGGCGCGCTGGTATTGGCCGCGGAAGGCGACGTCCGGCGTCACCTTCCAATCCAGGCCGCCGGAATAGGTCCAGACGCCGCCGATGCCGGTCAGGTCGTATTCGGAATAGCGGAAGGCGCCGTTGGCGGTCAGGTCGTCGATCAGGAAGATGTCGTTCAGCAGGGGCACGCGCACCTCGCCGAAGCCTTCCTTCACGCCGATGCTGCCCTTGGTGGGCAGGCCGGGGTTGAAGCCGGCCACGTCGCCGGAAGCCAGGAAGCTGTCGGGTGTGAAGGTGGCGCTGGTCTCGCGCCATTCCGCCCCGACGGAGAAGCCCAGCGGCCCGGCCGGCAGGCGGAACAGGGTGCCGGTCAGGCTGCCCTGCGCCACCTGCTGCTCGGCGATGGTTGTGTTGGTGGCGTTGATGGCGATGGCCTGCACGCAAGCGGCACTGACGTTGGCGCCGAAGATGTTGCAGACCGGCGCCGCCCCGTTGGCCGACAACAGGGACGCCTGCAGCCGGCTGCGCGAAATGGCGTTCTGCAGGCGCAGCGTGTCTTCGCTGCGGGCGTAGGTGTAATAGGCGTTCAGCTTCAGGTCGGTCAGATAGTCGGGCGAGGCGTCGCCGATGTCCCAGTCGATGCCCCAGGCGCCGCGGTAGACGTTGCGCTCCTCGATGGCCAGGCGCGGCCCGGCCTCGATATAGCGGCGACCGGCCGTCAGCACCGCCAGCCCGTCGCCGGGGGTGGTGGTGTAGGTGGCGGTGCCGGCGGACACGGTGGTCTTGCCCGTCTCCGCCAGGTCCAGTTGGCGGAGCACCTCCTGCAGTTGCGGCGTCAGATAGGGGTTGTTGACGTTGAACAGCGTGGGCGCGCCCACGTTGGTGGAGGCCAGGCGGGCGTCGACCTCGTTGTTGCTGTAGTGCAGCTCCATGAAGCCGCGCAGCTTGTCGGTGAAATCGTAATGGCCGAAGCTATTGATCATCTTCCGCTTCTGCGGCTGGATCAGATAGTTGTCGGGGCCCAGATTGAAGTCGTCCTGGGGCGTGATCTCCGGCCGCGCCGCCGTGCCCTGGCTGTTGAAGGTGAAACCGCGCGAGGTCAGGCTGCCCAGGCCGGCCGCCGCATAGGCCTCGTTCAGCGCGGTGTTGGACCCACCAAAGGCCGGGATGCCGGAGAAGCGGCCGTTGGGGATGTCACCGCTGCCGCCGGCCACGAAGCCCAGCTCACCACCGCCGGCGACGCAGCCTTTGCCGGCGGACGGGGTGAAGGGCGTGCCGGCATGGTCGGGGCTGCTGGTGCCCTTGACCACGCAGCCGTCGGACAGGCTGTCATAGGCGTAGCTGCCGCGCTCTCCCCGGGTGATGGCGCGGCGGTCCAGGTAGTTGGCGGCCACCACCAGGTTGCCGCGGTTCTGGGCGAAGTTGCCGCCGGCCGTCAGGTCGACGTTGTAGACGGGGGTGCCGGTGGGCTGGTCGATGTTCATCTGCGCCCGGGCCTCGATGCCTTCGAAGTCGTCGCGCATGATGAAGTTGACCACGCCGGTGATGGCGTCCGAGCCATACACGGCGGAGGAGCCGCCGGTGACGATCTCGGTGCGCTTGATCAGGCTGGCCGGGATGGTGTTCAAGTCGGTCACCTGCTCAGGCCCATAGATGGCGAAGCGGCGGCCGTTGACCAGCACCAGGTTGCGGGTGGCGCCGAACCCACGCAGGTTGACGTCGGCGAAGCCGCCGGGAACCGTGTTGGAGGTGGCGCTGCCCAACTGGGAGCCCACGGCCTGTGGCAGCTGCGCCAGCATGCGTTCGATATTGACGTTGCCCGACAGCTTGACGTCTTCGGCGTTGACCGTGTTGACGGGGGTGGAGGCGCCGCCCTGCCGGATGCGCGATCCGGTGACGATGATCTCTTCCAGTCCATCCCCGGCTTGGGGGCCGTTGGGGGAAGCCTGGTCGGCTTGTGGCGCTGTTTGCGCCCGGGCCGACTGGGTCAAGGGGGCCGCGAAGGCCGCAAAGCCCATCATCATCGCCGTCGTGCCGCGCAGCTGCCGCCGACGGTTTCCCATCGTGTGATCACTCATTGTTGTTGCCTCCCCGTTTTATTAGGCGCGATCACCCGCATACCGGACCGCCCCAGGGGGTGGTTTGGGCTCGTGCCAGATAATACCATATAATGGGATAATATTATAGTTAATGGGAATTAAGTCGTCAACGCTATGTTTGCAAGATTGTTATTTTGAGCAATACTGCAGATGTGTCAGTATGTTAGCGGTCACAACCGGGGCCGGAGCCCGAGAATGACCCGGAATATCGGGCTGTCACCGATGCTGTCCCGGGGGATATCGGGACCGGTATGCTGATCAATATTCCAGATATCGGGAAATCTCTGGAAAAAGCCCTTACGCGGGGCCATTCTCATGCCGAGGCCACAAATGGCCCGCCCGATATTCCATTAAATGATAGGATAGATCATAATATGGCCAATTCATCCAGGACAAGCGCCGCAGAGACGGACGAGGATGCCAAGGGGGCGGGAACACAGACGGCGGGCAGCCAGACGCTGTTCCGTGGCCTGGACGTCATTGATGCCGTGGCGGAGGGAGCCATCGCCCTGCCGGCGCTGTCGGAGCGTTTGGGCCTGACCAAATCCACCACCCACCGCCTGGCCTCCGCCTTGGTGGAGCGGGGCTACCTCACCTTCGTGGCGCGCGGCGGCTATAGCCTGGGCCCCAAGCTGCTGGAACTGGGCTGGCTGGCGCAGCAGCAGATGCACCTGCCCAGTCTGGCCCGGCCGCATCTGGAAAGTCTGGCGGCGGCGACGGAGGACACGGTCCATCTGGGCATCCTGGACGGGTTCCAGGCGCTCTACCTGGACAAGGTGCCCGGCCGGCGTCGGGTCGTGATCGGCTCGCGTGTGGGGGAACGCCATCCCATCGCCTCCACCGGCCTGGGCAAGGCCCTGATCCTGGACCATGGGGAGCCGGCATGGCGCGAATTCTACGAGGCGCAGGGGTCCAGTGTCGGACTGGCCATTTGGCTGGAGCGCATGCGCGCCTACGCGGCCAAGGGCTACGCCTTCGACCTGGAAGAGAATGAGGACCAGATCCGCTGCGTTGCCGCCCCCATCCGGGGCGCCAGTGGCGAGATCGTCGCGGCCATCAGCGTCTCCAGCGCCGCGCAGTACATGAGCGACGCCCGTATGGAGGGCCTGACCGCCCAGGTCATGGGCGTGGCCCAGGACATCAGCCGCGAACTGGGATGGAGCGAGCGGGTGGGCCAGCGCCGTCCGCGCAAGTCGAAGCCCTAGAAGAAAAAATCCATGCTGCTTGGGGGACGATGGTGCTGATCACCGGCGGATCGCGGGGGACCGGGCGTGCCGCCGCCATCCGTTCCGACGTGGTAATTCGCGGTGGGGCTGGCGGGGCAACCACCTGTTAAGGCTGGAAATCCCGGCCGGAATTTTTTTGGCTCAACCGCCGTGGGCCCCCTCTTGACATGGATTTCAGGCTGAATAAATTTTTGCTGCGGCTCGGCCCAGAAGGGCGGGCCGCCTTAGAAATCCATGGCATTCGCTTGTAATGAGGAGTGACCCCCATGCGATTCCGCCCCTTGCACGACCGCGTCGTCGTGCGCCGCGTTGACAGCGAACAGAAGACCGCTGGCGGCATCATCATCCCCGATACCGCCAAGGAAAAGCCCCAGGAGGGCGTGGTGCTTGCTGTCGGTCCCGGCACCCGGGACGAACAGGGCCGTGTCATCGACCTGAACGTCCGGGTCGGCGACCGGGTGCTGTTCGGCAAATGGTCCGGCACCGAGATCAAGATCGACGGCGAGGATCTCCTGATCATGAAGGAGAGCGACATCCTCGGCGTCATCGACACCAGCGCGGCCCGCAAAGCCGCCTGAGGCAGGACTTCATCACGGGAGAAGGAAATGGCAGCCAAGGACGTGAAGTTCTCGGCCGATGCCCGCGCGCGCCTGCTGCGGGGCGTCGACATCCTGGCGGACGCTGTCAAGGTCACGCTGGGTCCTAAGGGTCGCAACGTCGTCATCGAGAAGAGCTTCGGCGCGCCCCGCATCACCAAGGACGGCGTGACCGTCGCCAAGGAAATCGAGCTTGCCGACAAGTTCGAGAACATGGGCGCGCAGATGCTGCGCGAAGTGGCGTCCAAGCAAAACGACCTGGCGGGTGACGGCACCACCACGGCCACCGTGTTGGCCCAGGCCATCGTGCGCGAGGGCGCCAAGGCCGTGGCCGCCGGCATGAACCCCATGGATCTTCGGCGCGGCATCGACCTGGCCGTCGAGGCCGTTGTGGCAGAGTTGAAGACCAAGGCCAAGAAGATCACCACCAACGCCGAGATCGCCCAGGTCGGCACCATCTCCGCCAACGGTGAGGCCGAAATCGGCGAGATGATCGCCAAGGCCATGGAGAAGGTCGGTCACGAGGGCGTGATCACGGTGGAGGAGGCCAAGAGCTTCGACACCGAACTCGACATCGTCGAAGGCATGCAGTTCGACCGGGGCTATGTCTCGCCCTACTTCGTGACCAACGCAGACAAGATGACCGTGGAGCTGGAGGACCCCTACATCCTCATCCATGAAAAGAAGCTGTCCGGCCTGCAAGCCCTGCTGCCGGTGCTGGAGCGGGTGGTGCAGAGCGGTCGGCCGCTGCTGATCATTTCCGAGGATGTCGAGGGCGAGGCGCTGGCCACCCTGGTGGTGAACAAGCTGCGCGGCGGTCTGCGGGTGGCGGCGGTGAAGGCGCCGGGCTTCGGTGATCGCCGCAAGGCCATGCTGGAGGATATCGCCATCCTCACCAGCGGCCAGGTCATCTCCGAAGACCTGGGCATCAAGCTCGACACCGTCACCATCGACATGCTGGGCCGTGCCAAGAAGGTGGTCATTGGCAAGGACACCACCACCATCGTCGAGGGCGCGGGCGCCAAGGACGCCATCCAGGCGCGGTGCGCGCAGATCCGGGCGCAGATCGAGGAGACCACCTCTGACTATGACCGTGAAAAGCTGCAGGAACGCCTGGCGAAGCTGGCGGGCGGCGTCGCCGTCATCCGCGTCGGCGGCGCCACCGAAGTGGACGTGAAGGAGCGCAAGGATCGCGTTGACGACGCCATGCACGCCACCCGCGCCGCGGTGGAGGAAGGCATCCTGCCAGGCGGCGGTGTCGCCCTGGCCCGGGCGGTGAAGGCCCTGGAGGGGCTGAGGCCGGCCAACGACGACCAGCGCATGGGCGTGGACATCATCCGCAAGGCGCTGCAGGCGCCGGTGCGGCAAATCGCGAGCAATGCCGGCTACGACGGGTCGGTGGTCGTCGGCAAAGTCACCGATAACCCGGACTACAACTGGGGCTTCGATGCCCAGGCCGGGCAATACCGCGACCTGGTGGCCACCGGCATCATCGACCCGGCCAAGGTGGTGCGAACCGCCCTGCAGGACGCGGCATCTGTCGCCGGCCTGTTGATCACCACCGAAGCCATGGTCGCGCAGCTTCCGGAGAAGAAGCCTGCCGCCCAGGTGCCGACGGATTTCGACTGAAGAAATCATAACATAATAGACTGGGTATACTTTGCCACGGCGGCGATTGTCGCCGTGGTTATTGCTATTTCCCCCGACGCAATTGTCTGAAGATTCGCCTATATCAAATTTATTATTGATGTATTGCCGATATTCTCTATATTCATAGGCGCTGGATGCCGATTGCGGATCCGGCCCGAACCGGCTCCCGGGTGGGTCCCGGGGCCGCTCGTACCTCGTTGCTCAATGGAGGACATGGCTATGAGCGCTTTCGATTTTTCGCCCCTGTTTCGTTCCGGCGTTGGATTTGACCGTCTGGCGTCCGTGCTGGAACATCTGTCCACCACCAGTCCGGCGGACAGTTATCCCCCCTACGACATTCTCAAGACCGGCGAGAATGCCTACCGCATCGTTGTCGCCCTCGCGGGTTGGTCGGGCGACGAGTTGACCCTAACCGCCCATCCCAACCTGCTTGTCGTCCAGGGCCGGAAGGCCGATGAGGAAAAGGCGCACTATCTGCACCACGGCCTGTCGGCCCGGTCGTTCGAGCGCCGGTTTGAGCTTGCGGACTTCGTTTTCGTCGACCGCGCCTCGCTGGAAAACGGCTTGCTGACCATCGATCTGAAGCGCGAGTTGCCGGAGGCCATGAAGCCCCGCCGCATCGAAATCCTGTCCGGTGGCGCCAATCCGCGCCTGGAAGAGCATCAAGCCGACGAAAAGAAAGCCGCCTGAGGGCCGAGGATGAAGGGAGCCGCCGCCGGCCTTCGCGCCGGCGGCGTGTCCCCGGCCCGATGTCAGCACGTCACCTTGACGTTGCCGGTGCCGCGAAGGACCGGCTGTTTGAATCGGTATCGCTCGTGAGGAGGGTATCGCCATGTTTCCAGTTGTCACCACCCTGGTCCGCTCGGCCGTCGCGCTGGCGGCCGATGGCGCGGACCGTGCCGCGGCGGCGGGGACCTGCCTGTCGGCCCTGCGCCTGCTGCGCCAGCTCGTCGTGCAGGCGGATGGCGAGGTGTCGGCCGCCACGCTGATCGACGGCAGCGTGGGTGCCTGCTTGCTGCAGCACAAGTTGGCCGCCTTGAAGGACTCAGGGAGCGCGCCACCGGCAACCCCGTTGCCGGCCCCCAGCCTGCCGGGAACACGGGAATACGCCTTGGCCTGCGACCTGGTCGACAACCTGGTGATGGTTCACCAACAGATGCCGGGCAACCAGGTCCTGGTGCAGGCCTGCGCCGAAGTGCTGTCTGCCCTGGTGGGCCAGATGGATGGCCTGCCGGACTCAGGTACGCTGCTTGACCTTCTGCGTGACGGCGCCGCCGACACGGGCGATGGGACGGGCGTGTCCATCCGTGCGCTTCCCCTTCACTGAGCGCGTGCACGATAGATGCGCAATCCCTATGACATCCTGGGCGTATCGCGAACCGCCTCGGCCGAGGAAATCCGCCGGGCGTACCGCACGCTCGCCAAAGCCCATCATCCCGATCTCAACCAGAACCGCCCCGACGCGGAACGCGCGTTCAAGGAGATCACCGCCGCCTATGACCTGCTGTCGGATGCCGCCAAGCGGGCCCGCTTCGACCGCGGCGAAATCGATGCTGACGGCAACGAGCGGCTGCAGGCCCATGCCCGGCGCCACTACGCCGGCGCGTCCGGTGGCGGCTTCCAGTTCACGTCCAACGCCGGCGGGATGGGCGGCTTTGAGGACATCATCGCCGACATGTTCGGCGGCGGCTCCCGACCTGGTGCGAGGCCGCGCAAAGGCCAGGACATATCGGTCGGCGTCACCGTGGACTTTGTTGAGGCGGCGAAAGGTGGACGCCATCGTGTGACCCTGCCCGACGGGACACGGCTGGATGTGGACCTGCCACCAGGGCTTGAAGAGGGGGGCAAGGTCCGGCTGCGAGGCCGAGGCGCCTCGGGTTCCGCTGGCGGACCTCCTGGCGACGCGCTGGTCACGGTGTCGGTGCGGCCCCATCCATGGTTCAGGCGCGACCGGGACGATGTTCACCTGGACCTGCCCGTCACGCTGCACGAGGCGGTTTTCGGCGCCAAGGTGCGGGTTCCAACCATCGACGGCTCCGTCCTGATGACCATCCCCAAGGGGGCCAATGACGGCACCCGGCTGCGGTTGAAGGGACGCGGCATATCCTCAGCGGGTGCTCGGGGTGACCAATACGTGACCGTGCGCCTGGCCTTGCCGCCATCGCCGGACCCGGCGCTGGAATCCTTCCTGCGGAACTGGCGGCCGGCCGAGTACAACCCTCGCAAGCCCATGGAGGGGGATTGATGGCAGCAGCCACTGCCGTCTGCTGCTAACTATTTGGAGAGACTAGATAAATATTGACGCGCGGCACTCCGGTGATGCCAGAATTCCATCCTCCGCACCCTGGTTGGAAGGACGTCATGACGGACTTGGAAAAGCAACTTTTGGGCTGGCGCCTAACCACGGCTGAGATCATCTATCGCATGCCCGACCATCCCGGCTTGCTGCAAGCCTATCTATGGCAGGAGCTGGACCAGGCACCGCGTTTCCCGCAACTCCGCCAGTTCCTCGATTTCTGGGAGGCTCGGCTGGACGGCCGCATCCACCGGGTGACGGTGGTGTCGGCGGCCCTGGTCCGGCCTGCGGAAATCCGCCACGGGCAGGACGCGGGCTGGCTGCACTGACGACCCGTCGCGCTGTTCCGGTCAGGGCGTCTTGGCGGCCCGCGCGGCGGCGATGGCCTTGACCAGGGCGTCGGGTGTCATGGCGCCGGAATGCACGGTGTCGCCGATGACCAGGCCGGGCGTGCCCCGGATGCCGATGGTTTGGGCCAGGGCGCGGGTGCGCTGCAGCCGGACGACGATGTCCGCAGACTGGCTGTCCCGCTCCAGCCTGGCGGTGTCCAGGCCGACGCCGGCGGCGATCTCTTTCACGCGCGCCTCGGTCAGCTGGTGTTCCGGCGTCTTGTCCGCCATCAGAGCGGCGTGCAGCGCCAGGTATTTGCTCTGTTGCCGGGCCGCAAGGGCATAGCGTGCCGCGATTTCCGATCCGGGGCCCAGGACGGCCAGTTCCTTCAGCACCACGCGCACGCCGGGGTCGGCCTTCACCACCGCCTCTAGCGTCGGCGCCATCATCTTGCAGTAGGGGCACTCGTCATCGAAGAACTCCACGATGGTGACGTCGCCCTTGGGGTTGCCCAGGACGGCGTCGCCCGCGTCCGCCACCAGGGCGTCGTGGTTGGCGGCCAGGGTCGCGCGGGTCTGGGCATCCCGCTCCGCCGCCTGTTTGGCTGCCAGGGCCTGCTGCATTTCCGTCAGCACCTCGGGGTGGGCCAGGAGATAGGCGTGGATGCGGGTGTCGAGATCATCCGGCTGCCGGGTGGCCTGTGGCCCGGCCTGGACGGTGGTGCCGGCCAGCAGCAGGTAGGATGTGATCAGGGCGGAAAGGGCGGTTCGCACGGGTTTCTGGTCCTGGACTGGGGAGGGTATCAGCGGGAGCCGGAGGAGCCGGAGGAGCCGGCGCCGGGGTTGGGTGGCGGGGATGCGCCCGGGCCCAGGGGAATGGGCCGCGAGGGCAGCTGGGAATTGCGGGCCGGCGCCTGGGTGAAGACCCAGTCGGCGTAGCGGTCGCGGTTGCGGAAGTCCTGGTAGGCGGGCGGGAAGCCGTCCTGCTTGATGGGGTGGCCTGGCGCCTGGCTGTAGATGCCGATGATGCCGGCGCCATCCGGGCTCATGACCAGACCCCAGGGCTGGTCGCCGCCCATGGGATCGGGTGGCACCCGGCGCAGATGGCGGCGCACCCCGGGATAGCGCGGGTCGCGCACCAGATCCTGCAGGGTGCGGGGCGAGCGTGGCAGGCCGGCGGGCGTGCTGTCGGCATAGCCGCGCAGGGCCGCGCGGAAGTCCGAGCCAATGTCAAGCAAGCTTTCCTCGGCCGCGCGCCGCTGCATGAGGGCGCCGGCCTGCAGGCTGGCCGCGGCCACCACGCCGATGATGGCCAGGATGATCAGCAGGCCCAGGTAGGTGAAGCCTCCCTCATTGGGGCGTGATTTGGCCAAGTGCCGGGTCATCATAGGTCCCCGAAGGCCTTGCCGTCATGAGTGGTGCCGGGCGCCCCGCTTTTGATGTCGTAGACGTTGCCGGTGAACTGCTCCTCCGGCGGGACGATGATCCAGGCGCTGTCGCTGTCGGCCACTGGGTCGAAGGGCAGGGCGCGTAGGTAGTGCTTCTGCACCAGCTCGTCCAAGGCTTCGGGATAGCGGCCGGTGTCGCCGTAGAACTTGTCGATGGCGTCGCGGGTGACGCGCAGGTTTTCCGCCAGCACCCGCTCCTTTGATGTGTCGATGGCGTGGTAGTAGCGGGGCAGGGCCAGGCTCAGCAGCATGCCGATGATGGCCATGACCACCAGCAGCTCCACCAGGGTGAAGCCGGCGGCCCGTTTCTTCGCCGCGCGTCGCGCCATGGCCCTCACCATTTGTTGTAGGGGACGCCGTTCAGGCCGACGCGGGGGCTGGCTGCGTAGACGTCATAGACGTCGTCGCCCTCCTGCGGGTCGTCGGGTTCGCTGGCATAGCTGCGCTTGGCCCAGGTGGCGGCGTCGGCCAGGTCGGGGTCGCTGGCCAGCGGATTGCGCGGCACCCGGCGCAGGAAATAGATCTTGTGCTTCTCCGGATCCTTCTGGTCCTCCACCCCCGTCACCAGCACGTCCAGGTCGGGGGGATAGCCGGTGGTCCCGGCCTCCTTGGGGATGCGACCGTCATCACTGGCGCGGTGATAGGCATCGATGGCGGCGCGGATGTCGCGCAGGGCGCGGCGCAGCTCCGTCTCCTGTGTTCGCTGGGTCGCCACCTGGGCCACCGGCAGGACCAGCGTGGCCAGCAGGCCGACGATGGCCAGGGTGACCAGCAGCTCCACCAGCGTGAACCCCGCCTCTGAGGTGCGTTGCGCCGTCATTTGGCGGCGATCTGCACGGTGTAGGGGCTGGGCGACAGCAGGGTGATGGGCACGCCGTCCACCCCGATGGGGGAGGCGCTCGCCACCTGCACATTGGTGGACCCGGCGGCCAGCGCCTTGAAGGTCACCGTGGCCAGGACGCCCTGGCTGGTGACCCCGGCACCACCCGTGCTGCTGTCGGAAATGATGACCTGGCCGTTGCCCAGACGGCTGGAAAAGCTGGTGTTGGCGCCGTTCTGTTTCAGGAACGGCCCCTCCGCGATGTTGGTGACCTGCAGCTTGGCGGCGTCAAAGCCCAGGGTGACGGGGAAGCTGGTGACCCCCTGCGTCGCCTGCGCCAGCAGGCTCACGGTGACGGTGCCGCCCACCGTCGCCTGGTTGGTGCCCTGCAGCTGCAATTGGGCGGTGCCCGCCCCCGGCACGGCGCCCGCCGCGCCTTCCTCCGCCCCGCCGACGGTGCCGCCGCCCACGCCGTTCTGGCTGAGGCCGAGGCCCAGATCGTTCACCGCCCCCGTGCCCCCGCCGGTGGTGGACGACGACCCGTTCGTGCCGTTGCTGGTTCCGTTGGTGGCCGGTGCCGTCGGCGGCATGGGCGAGACCGGCGCCACGGTGGTGGTGGTGGAAACGCCGCCGCCGCCGGAACCGGAGACGGCGGTGTGCATGCTGGTCTCGGTGCCGGCGTTGAACATGGCGTCGTTCACGTCGGGGCGTTGCAGGTTGCGCACCAGGTGCGGGGTGATGGACAGGACGATTTCCGTCTTCTGGTCGTCGTCCGTCGTGGCGCCGAACAGGCGGCCCAGCACGGGCACGTCGCCCAGGCCCGGCAGCTTGTTGCCCGAGGTGCGCTCCTGGCTGTCGATCAGGCCCGCCAGCACGTCGGTTTCCCCGTTCTTCAGGCGCAGGGCCGTGCTGGCCGTGCGGGTGCCGATCTCGTACGCGCTGGTGCCGGTCTGCGTCGTCACCTGGCGGATGATGCTGCTGACCTCCAGCGTCAGCTTGATGCCGACGTTGTCGTCCAGGTAGATCGTGGGCTCCACATTGAGGGTCAGGCCCACGTCGATATAGTTCACCGACTGTGACAGGAATCCGGTCGAGGTGGCGGTGGAGGTGATGTTGGGCAGCCGTTGCCCGATCAGGATCTTGGCCTTCTCATGGTTGCGCACGCGGATGCGCGGATTGGTCAACAACCGCGCGTCGGAATCCTGCAGGTTGGCGTTGGCCGTGGCGCTGCCCACGGTGACGCCGATGTTGCGCGTGGTCTGGTGCGTCAGGTCATAGAGCGACACGGCGGAACTGGTGCTCGCACTGCCGCTGCTGCCGCCCGAGGAACCGCTGGAGGAGCTGTCGCCGCCCGTCGTCAGGCTGCCCAGGGAGGAGGGCTGGAAACTGGCGGAGGCTGGCCATTGGATGCCGAAGTTCTGCAGCTTGCTGCGCTGGATCTCCAGCACCTCCACATCCAGCATGACCTCGGGATCCGGCACGTCCTCCACCGCCACCAGCTTTTCCGCCATGCGGATGGCCTCGGGCGTGTCGCGGACGATGACCATGTTCAGCTTTTCGTCCACGGCGATGTCGCGCACCTTGATGATGGTCTTCAGGGTGTTGGCGATGGTCTTGGCCTCGGCGTTGGCCAGGTAGAAGGTGCGGACGCTCAGCTCCTGATAGTCTTTCTGCTTGGCCTGGGTGTTGGGGTAGATCAGCACCGTGTTGCCGTCCAACACCTGCTGTTCCAGTTGGTTGGTCAGCAGCACCAGGCGCACCGCCGCCTCGATGGTGCTGTTCTTCAGGAAGATGGAGGTGCGCTGGTCCGTCTTCACATCCTTGTCGAACAGGAAGTTCAGGCCCGAGGTGTGGGCGATCACCTCGAATACCTGTTTCAGGCTGACGTCCTTGAACTCGATGGTGATGGGCTTGTGGTAGACCTGGGCCAGCCGCGCCTGGGGCGTGCTGGCCGCCAGGCGGGTGTCGATGGCGTGCTTCAGCGCCAGGGCGCGCGGGTCGGCCGGCGCCTCCGTCAGCACGCGGGCCAGCTTCTGGCTGGCGGCGTCCACCTGGCCGCGTGACAGCAGGGCGTCGGCCTCGTTCATCCAGCCGGCCTGCCGGGCGCGGGCCTCCAGCGCCGCCAGACCGTCCTGCGCGCGCTCGTAATTGGCGTTCAGGCCCAGGGCGTGGCGGTACAGGGCCCGCGCCTCGTCATACGAGCCGGCGGCCGCCAGTTTGTCCGCCCGCTCCACATCCGTGGTCAGGGCCCGTTCCCGCGTCTGCAGATAGGCGGTGCGGACCTGCACGTCACGCGGGTCCTGGCGATAGGCCTCCTGCAGCTTGGCCAGGCCGTCGTCCATCTTGCCTTCGGCCACCAGGTTCACGCCGTCCTGATAGGCGGAATGCCCGGCGCAGGCCGTCAGCGCCACGCTGAGCAGCAGGGAAACCCCCTTGCGCGCGGCGAGCCGCCACCCCCTCACAACCCCCATCACTCTTCCCCGCCGATCGTCATCGTCTGCTGCTGCTTGGTTGGTAGGTAGGTCATCGTCAGTACCGGCGGCCGGATCTGGTTGACCGCGTATTTCTGGTCGATGACCGTGCCCTCGCGCACGAAGTAGGTCTGGTCCCCGATGGCCAGGTACACCTCCCAGGCCGCGTTCTCATACTTCTTGCCCAGATAGGTGAAGGGCAGTCCCGGTGTGCCGGACGCCGCCGCCACGGGCGCCTGGGCCGCCACCGCCGTTGGCGCGCGGTCCAGGGTCTGCGCCGCGAACAGGGTGGACGCCGGCCTATCCTCATCGCGCGGCCCCACCAGCTCCTCACGGGGCAGCAGGGCCAGGATGGCGGGGGCGTGCTTGTGCTTGGCGGTGGGCGTCGCCTTGGGGGCTGTCGCGGGCTGTGGGCGCGACACCGGCTCCACCATGTCACCGCCGCCGTTGGGTGTGCGGTCGCCGAAGATGGCGAGGCCTGCGGACGCGGCCAATGCCGTCAGCATCAGGGCCTGGCGCGCTTTCATCGCGCCCCCCCGTCCGCTGTCTTGCCCGGCTCATAATCCGCCGGACCGTCCAGATAGAGCGCCAGACGCAACCGCGCCTCCACCGTGGCGTCACCGATGGCGGAGCGCTTGACGCTGACCTCCTCCAGCGCGGCATAGGGCAAGGACAGCAGCACCTGCCGGCAAAAGTCCCGGATGGCGGCATAGCTGCCGGTCACCGGCATCTGCATGGTGTAGACGTGGTAGAGGCCGGCCTTGTCATAGCCCAGCTTATAGTCCGCCTGGGCGATGCTCAGGCCCTGACGGTCGGCTTCATCCAGGATGACGGCCACGTCCTGGTCGACATAGCGCACGTCGCCCAGCGCGTCGTAGAAGGCCTGCAGGTTGCGTTGCGCCGAGGGCAGCGGGGCGGTGGCCGGCTGGGGTTGTCGCGCGGCGTGGGACACCCGCGCCGTCAGTTGCGCCAGATCGTTCTGGCGGGCATCCAGCCGCGCCTGCAGGGCGGGCAGGCCGATGAGGAAGGCGGCGGTGCCGGCCAGGAACAGGGTGCCGGCCAGCAGGGTGGTCCAGCCGATGCGGCCCAGGGCCAGGCGGGCGCGCAGCAGCAGCGTGGGGGCGGAGGCTGACAACAGGCTCATGGCGTCCCCCCGGCGGCAATCCCGGCCTCGATCTGGAAACGCAGGGGGCGGCGCGTCTGGCTTTCCTCCGTCCGGTGCTTCACCAGCACGGCGCCGGCCAGCAGGGGCTGCTGTTTCAGTTGCTTCACGTAGGCCAGCATGGCCTCACCGTCCGCCGCCTCCGCCTCGATGCGGATCAGGCCCCGCCGGGCGTCAGGCTCCAGCGCCAGCAAGGCGACCGTCTTGGGCGTGCCGGCCTCCACCGCGTCCAGCACGGCGCGCCAGGGCAGGTTCAGCTGGCGCACGGCGGCGTTCACCGCCGTGGCCTGCGCCTCGGGAATGGGAATATCGGGCGGGAGCGCCCGGCGGCCGGTACGCGCCCTCAGGTCACCCTCCGCCTGCGCCACCGCGTGGTCCAGGGCCGACAGGCGGTCCAGCCGGTCCCTCGCCTCCAGCGCCGCCGTCAGGCAGAGACCGAGGCCGATGACGCCCAGCACCTTGGCGGCGGCGGGCGTCTCCTGCTTCAGCCGGGTATAGCCGGTGGGAGCGAAGTTGATGGTCTGCCGTCTCATCCCGCGCGCTGTCCTCCGCCGAAAAGGTAGGCGACGGCTTGAGTGGCCGTGGGCCGGGGCGCCACGGTCTGCCAGGTCAAGATGGGTGTGCCGGCGGCGGGCGTCGCCAAGCCGGGCAAGGGCCGTCCCACCAGCTTCAGCGCCGCCGGGTCCGCCAGGCCATGGCGCAGCGCCACGGTGCGGAGCTGATCGCGCAGCCAGCGGGCGTCCGCCCCCGGCGGCAGGGCCAGGCGATGCACCGCCATCAAACCGGCGGCGCCTCCGCCGGGCGGAACGTCCACACAGCCCAGGGTGATCGCCCCCTCCTGCGCCACGCCCAGCCAGGCGCCATCCAGCCGCCGGTGTTCGGCGTTCCAGGCGGTGACGAAGCGCGGGGTGACGGCGGTCAGCGCCAACCGGTGCGTTCGGGCCAGGTCCAGCAGGGCGGCGTGCAGCGCCTGCGGCATGGCGCAGGCCAGGAAGGGTTGGTCCACCGCTGCGTCGAAGGTCAGGCGCCACGCGGCGATATCCTCGCCGTAGAGGCGCTGGAAGCGCAGTGCCGCCACGGCACGGATGTCACCCAGGCCGCGCGCGTTGCCCGGCGGCGCCACCATGAACAGCCGCACCAAATCGTCGCCCAGCGTGACCGACAGCGGCAGACCGGCAAGACGGCCCGCCGCCAGGGTGGGGGCCAGCGCGTCCGGATGAAAGGTGCCGGCAAACGGCAGCTCCACCAGGGAAACGGGAGACCCCCAAGCCTTGCGCCGCAGCGCCAGCGACAGGCTGGCGCGAGTCAGCGTCAGCTCCAGCCGGCCGCCCAGGAAACGGGTGAGGGAGGGAAGGGTGGGCCTAGGCATGCTGGGTCACCCGCTTGACCTCGGCCAGGGTGGTGCCGCCCTCCCGCGCCAGGGCCATGGCCACGTCGCGCAGGCTGCGGGTGCCATTGCGGTAAGCCGTGTCCTTGATCAGGCGGATGGGGCTTTTCTCCACCACCATCTCGCGCAGCTCATCCGTCAGGGTCAGGATCTCGGCGATGGCACGGCGGCCCTTATAGCCGGTGCCCCGGCAATCACCGCAGCCCGGGCCGCGGCGGAAGCGGAAGCCGGCGATGACCTCCCCCGTCAGGCCCAGGCGCTGCAACTCGCCGTCCTCCGGCACGTAGTCGGCGGCGCAGTGGGGGCAGTTCACCCGGATCAGGCGCTGGGCCCAGATGCCGTTGAGGGCGGAGACGAAGGCGTAGGGGTCGATGCCCATGTGGGTGAAGCGGCCGAAGACGTCGAACACGCTGTTGGCGTGCACGGTGGTCAGCACCAGATGGCCCGTCAGGGCCGACTGCACCGCGATCTCCGCCGTTTCCCGGTCGCGGATCTCGCCCACCATGATCTTGTCGGGGTCGTGCCGCAGGATGCTGCGCAGGCCCTTGGCGAAGGTCAGGCCCTTGCGCTCGTTCACCGGGATCTGAAGGATGCCCGGCAGCTGGTATTCCACCGGATCCTCGATGGTGATGATCTTGTCGCGGCCGTTGTGGATTTCCGTCAGCGCGGCGTACAGCGTGGTGGTCTTGCCCGAACCGGTGGGGCCGGTGACCAGCAGCATGCCGTGCGGTTCCTCCGCCAGCTCCCGCAGGATGGCCAGCGAGGCGGCGTCGAAGCCCAGCGTCTCCAGGCTGAGCGCACCGTAGGCCGCCATCATGGCGCGCTTGTCCAGGATGCGGATGACCGCGTCCTCGCCATGGATGCTGGGCATGATGGAGACACGCAGGTCGATCTCACGCCCCGCCGCCTCCACCCGGAAACTGCCGTCCTGGGGCACGCGGCGTTCGGCGATGTCCAGTTCGGCCAGCACCTTCAGGCGGCTGATGACCTGTTCCGCCGTTTCGGTGCCGTTGATCGCCGTGCCCCGATCCAACACGCCGTCGACGCGGTACTTGATGGCCAGGCCGGTGGCCGTGCTTTCCATGTGGATGTCCGACGCGCCGGCCTTCAGCGCGTCGTAGAGGGTGGAGTTGACCAGCTTCACCGCCGGGCTGGCGGCCTCGCTGACGCTGGCGAAGGACAGGATGGCGGCGGTGCGGCCGTCGCGGCGGTCGCCGTCGCCGGCCTGGACCACGCTGTCCATGGCGCGCACGGACTCTTCCAGCTTGGACAGATAGGCGTGGATGTCGGCCTGCAGGGCCAGGGCCACGCCCATCTCAGCCCCCGCCTGGGTTTCCAGCCAGGTCAGCAGGTCGGCATCGAAGGGGTCGGTGACAGCGGCCAGCAGTTCACCGCCCTCGGCGCGCAGCAGGGCGCAGTGGCGCTGCATGGCGCGGGGCAGGGGCAGCAGATCCAGGGCCGGCGTCAGGACCAGCATGGCCGCCGTCTCCAGCACGGGCAGGCCCAGCACCCGGCCCAGGCGGTGCAGGCGTTGGCGCGCTTCCCCGCCGGCCAGGGCGTCGAACTCCGCCAGGGTGCCGCGCCGGCTGGTCAGGGCGGCCCGCCGCGCCTGGCGCAGCAGGGCCTCGTCATCCAATGCTGGGAAGAGGGCGTCTTGGCTCATTGCAGGCTGTCCGCCAGGTCGAAGATGGGCATGTAGAGCAGCACGACGATGGCGCCGACGATGATGCCGATGGCGGCCATGAGCAGCGGTTCGAAGATGCGGGTGAAGCGGTCGATCCAACGCCCGATTTCCCCGTCGTAGAACTCGGCGGAGCGGGTGAGCATGGCGCCCAGCTCGCCCGAGCGTTCCCCCACGCGCAGCATGCGCAGCGAGATGGGCGTGGCCAGGCCCTGGGCCTCAAAGGCATCGGACAGGGGGGTGCCGGCCTGCACGGCGTCGCTGGCCAGCCGCAGGCGGGCGGCCACGTCGGCCGACATCATGCCCTGGATGGAGGCCATGGCCGCGACCACGGTGATGCCGCCCTCCAGCAGCATGCCCATGGTGAGGTAGAGGCGCGACAGCTCATAAATCCGCACCCGCGCCGCCATGCCAGGGATGACCGCCAGCAGCCGGCCCACGCCGCCGCGCCGGACGACTTGCCGGACACCGAAGGCGAGCAGGGCGGCCAGGGCGATGATGCCCGCCGCTAGCGATGCGGAATGCGCTCCGGCGAAGCGGCCCCAGTCCATCAGCAGGCGCGACAGGAAGGGCAGGGAACGGCCGGTGCCCTGGTAAATCTGGGCGAAGCTGGGAACGACATAGCCCACTAGGAAGAAGGACACGGCCCCGCCCACCAGGGCCAGGATGCAGGGATAGATCGCGGCGCTGACCACCTTGCCGCGCACGCCGTCCACCCGCTGGCGATAGTCGAGATAGCGGGCGAGCGAGCGGGGCAGGTCGCTGGTTCCCTCCGCCGCGCGGACGATGCCGACATAGAGTGGCGGAAAGTGCGCCGGCTGTTCCGCCAGCACGACCGACAGGCGCTTGCCGTCACGCAGGCCGGCCAGCAGGCGCTGCAGGATGGCGCGCGCGGTCTCGTTCGCCTCCTTCTCCAACAGCGCCTCCAACCCCTCGACGATGGACAGCCCGGCGCGCAGCAGGGCCAACAGCTCCTGGCTGAACAGCACCAGCGACCACTGACGGGCGGTGGCCCCCCCAAGGGTGCCGGGCATCCGCAGGCCCTTGGCCGGCCGCACCTCGGCCACGGCCAGGCCGCGCGTCGCCGCCTGGCGGCGCGCGTCGTCCTCATCCTGGGCGTCCAGGACCAGCTGGGTCATCAGGTGATCGGGCGACAGCGCCCGGACCTCATACCGCATTCGAAATGATCCCCGCCTGGCCGCCTACTCGTTGCTGATGTCGGCGTCGGGGCCGCTGCCGCCGGGTTGGCCGTCCCGGCCATAGGAGGTGATGGCGAACTCACCTTTCTCCCCGGGGGAGCGATAAAGGTAGGGGTGGCCCCAGGGGTCCGGGATCACGTCCTTGCGCAGGTAGGGGCCATTCCATTTGTCGCCGTCGGTGGCCGGGCGGGTCATCAGGGCGGCCAGCCCTTCCTCCGTCGTGGGGAAGCGGCCCACGTCCAGGCGGAAATTATCCACGGCTTTGGCATAGGCCTCGATCTGCGCCTTGGCCGTCGTCACCTCGGACTTAGATACCTGCGAGAAGTATTTGGGGCCCACGTACGAGGCCAGCAGGCCGATGATCAGCACCACGACCAGCAGTTCCAGCAGGGTGAAGCCCCGCTCGCGCGCCCTGTTCTCAAATCCCCTCATTTCCCTATCCCCAAAAGATTACTGGCCCTGAAATGCGAAGAAGCGGCGACGCCCTTTCAGGCGCCGCCGTCCTTTCAGTTGCTTGACGTCGCCGCCGTCACCAGCCGATGCCGAACACCGCGTGCTCCGGCGTGTCGGTGGTGATGGTGGAGCTCTGGTCCGACACGTCGTCGTAGGCGAAGCCGTAGGCCAGGCCGCCGACGCTGTGGTCGTGCCAGAACTTGGCGTAGAAGTTGGCCGGCGCCGCGCTGTACCAGACGGACGGCGTGGCCCAGGCCCCGGCGTTGTCCATGATGTGGCGGTTGAAGGCCGCGCACAGCTGGGCCTCCAGCGCCAGTTCGGTGTCGTTGCCGGTGTGCAGGGCCCCGGCCCCGCGCAGCACGTCCTGCGTCGTCGGCTTGTTCACGATGTAGCTGCCGCCGACGTAGGCGCCGTTCTTCAGGTCGACCTCGCTGAACACCATCTGGCCGCCTTGCACCTGGCCCCCCTGGACCTGACCGACAAAGCGGCGGGCGCCGCCCCACATGTCGATGGTCAGGGTGTTGGTGGCGTAGTAGGCCCAGATCTGGTCGACGTAGCCGTCGAAGTAGGTGGCGTTGGCCTGGCCCACGTCGAAGGTGCCGTTGTAGGGCGCCATGATGCGGTAGGGCGACAGTGGGGCCGAATGGAAGGCCGCCGGCGTCTCCGCGACATAGGCGTCATACAGGGCGGCACGGCTCTGGTTGATGCCGGTCTGCTTGTGGAAGGTGTTGTTGGCGCCGTAGACGTCCACCAGCAGCGGCAGGCCGAACTGGTCCACCTGGGTGGTGTTGATCCACAAGCCGGACGCGTTGTACGTGAACTCGTACCAGTCGTAATAGACGTTGATGTTGGGGTCCGTGCCGTTCAGCGGATTGGGCCCCGCGTAACCGACCTGGTTGTTCGCATCCATCAGGATCTTGATGTACAGCGGCTCACCCAGGGCGATGAACACGCGCCCGCTGTCCATCTTGGGCAACTTCAGCTGCTTGGCCTGGGCCAGGGTGAAGAAGTAGTTGCTGTAGTTCTGGCCGTTCTTGGTCAGGTGGCCGGCGCCGTCATTGTCGGCGGCGCTGGCGGCCGTCAGGGTGCCGTCCGGCTTCAGCCAGGCGAACTGCCCCGTGGCCGGGTCGCGGCCGATAACGGCCACGTACACCTGGTCGTCGCTGTAGGTACCGTGGGTGTTGTTCTGCAGGTCGACACCGACGAAGCCGGGGAAGACCGTGTAGGGCAGGCCGCTGGCGTTGACCGTCAGGATGGCCGGGGTGCTGGTGACCTTGGCTCCCTGCGGACCCGTCACGACGACGGTGTACTGGGCGTTGTTGTCGGCGCTGGTGGTGGCCGGCGTGCTGTAGCTGGCGCTGATGGCACCGGCGATGTCGGCCCCGTTGCGCTGCCACTGGTAGCTGAAGGGACCGGTGCCGCTGACCGTGACCGAGAAGCTGGCGCTCTGGCCCAGGCCCACGGTCTGGTTTTGCGGCTGGCTGGTGATGGTGGGCGCCTGGTCCGCCTGGTTGTTGAACACCTGGAAGCTGAACAGGCTGTAGCCGTAGGGGCTGGACCGCTGCGTGCCCAGCAGGCGGACGTAGCGGGCGGTCACGGGGGTGAAGCCCAAATCCTCCACCCCGCCCTTGCCGGCGGCCTGGGTGTAGACGGTGGTCCAGTCCTTGTCGTCGGTGCCGCCCACGTTGGACACCTGGATCAGGTAGGCGATGCCGTGCGCGTTCTCCCAGCTCAGGACCACGCGGTTGAAGGTCTGGGGGATCCCAGGTCGATGGCGATCCACGACGGATCGACGAAGGCGGAAGACCAGCGGGTGTTGGGGTTGCCGTCCACCGCGTTGCCGGCGGGATAGCCGTCATTCTCCGTCCCGCTGGTCGTGGTCGCCTTGCCCGCCGCCAGGTCCACGCCGGCCGAGGCCGGGCCGAAGGTGACGGCGAGGCTGTGCGGCCCCAGGACGTTGGTGAAGGTGTAGGCGACCTGGGGACCGATATCCTGCCCGTCCACCGCCACCTTGGTGACGACGAAGCCGTCGGCCGCGGTGAAGGTGTAGCGCGGGTCGGCCCCCTGCAGCACCTGGGTGGCGCCGGACGGGGTGATGGCGCCGTTGTCGCCCGCCGTCGCCGTGACGGTGAAGCGGGGCGTGCTGGCGGTGTTGTACACCTCGAACTCAAACAGGCTGTAGCCGTAGCCGGAGGAGCGCTTCACCCCCTGCAGGCGGACATAGCGGGCGTTCACGGTGGCGAAGGACAGATCTTCGTCCCCGCCCTTGCCGTTGGTCTGGGTGTAGGCGTCGTTCCAGGTCTTGCCGTCGGTGGAGGTCTGGATCAGGTAGCCCACGCCGTAGGCGTTCTCCCAGCGCAGGACCACCCGGTTGACCGCCCGCACCGCGCCCAGGTCGGCCTGCAGCCAGGCCTGGTCGTCGAAGTTGGAAGAGAAGCGCGAGTTGGTGCTGCCGTCGGCGGCGTTGCCGGCGGGGTAGCCGTCATTCTCCGTGCCGCTGGCCGTCATGGTGACGCCCAGGGCCAGGTTGGCGTTGGTGGAGACCGGCGGCGTGCCGCCAGTGCCCGTGTTGCCGTTACCGGTGTCGCCCGTGCCCGACCCTGTCCCCGTCTGGGGTGGGGCAGTCACCGTCACCGTGGCGCTGGCGCTGGTGACGGTGCCGGCCACGTTGCCGACGACGACGCTGACGGTGGTGCCACTGTCGGCGGTGGTCAGGCTCTTGGTGGTGAACAGGGGGGCGTCGGTGGTCGCCGCCAGCGTGCCGTTCACGTACCACTGGTAGGTGAAGGGGGCGGTGCCGGTGGCGGCCACGGTGAACTGCGCGGTCTGGCCGGCCGTCACCGTGACGTTGGCGGGCTGGGCCGTCAGCGTCGGGGGGGTCGGCATGTCGTACACCTGGAAGGACCAGAGGCTGTAGCCATAGGGGCCGGACTGCTGGGTCAGCTTCAGGCGCACATACTGGGCGGTCACTTCGGTGAAGGTGATGTCCTCGATCCCGCCCTTGCCGTTGGTTTCGGGATGGACCGTGGTCCAGTTCTGGTCATCGGCGCCGCCCACGTTGGACACCTGGACCTGGTAGCCCACGGCGTAGGCATTCTCCCAGCTCAGCACCACGCGGTTGAAGGCCTTGGGCGTGCCCAAATCCACCTGCAGCCAGGCGGTGGGCGCGACGGCGGACGACCAGCGGGTGTTGGGGTCGCCGTCGACCGCGTTGCCGGCGGGGTAGCCCGCGTTCTCCAGCTCGCTGGAGGTGGCGGGCTGGTGCAAGGCCAGGTCCACCGCCGCCGAGGAGACGCTGAACGTGGCGGCCACGGTGTGGGTGGCCTGGATGTTGGTGAAGGTGTAACTGGCCACCTGGCCCACGCTCTGGCCGTCCGCCGTCACGCCGGTGGCGGCGAAGCCGTTGGCCGGCTGGAAGGTGAAGGTCTGGGTGGCGCCGGCCAGGACCGACACCGTGCCGGGCAGGATGGTGCCGTTGGCCCCAGCCGTGGCGGTCAGGGCGTACTGCGGCGTGGTGGCGGTGTTGTAGACCTCGAACTCGAACAGGCTGTAGCCGTACTGGCTGGAGCGCTTGGTGCCGCTCATCCGCACGAACTGCGCCTGGGTGGCGTCGAAGCGGATGTCGTCGACCCCGCCCTTGCCCTGGGTTTCGGTGTGCACCGTCTTCCAGGACTTGTTGTCCGTCGACACCTCGATCAGATAGCCGACGCCGTAGGCGGCTTCCCAGCGCAGGACCACGCGGTCCACGGTCTGGACGGCACCGAGATCGACCGTGATCAATTCCGTGTCGCTGAAGCCGGACGACCAGCGGGAGTTGAGATCACCGTCCACCGCGGCCGACGCCGGATAGCCGTCGCCCTGGTCGCTGGTGGCCGTGGCCTTCTTGCCGGCGGCCAGGTCCGACGCCGGGGACTTGGTGGGCGGCGCCAGCGGATCGGCGTTGCCGCCGCCGTTATTGCCCCCGCCATTGTTGCCACCACCACCGGTGTTGCCGCCGGTGTTGCCGTTGCCGCCATTACCGGTGTTGCCGTTACCGTCGCCGGCGGTGCCGTTCAGGGTGAGGGTGGCCACAGCACTGGTGGCACTGCCGCCGCCGTTGCTGACGATGACGCTGAAGGACGCGCCGTCATCGGTCGCCTGTAGGGGGACCGTGGTGAAGGTGGGAACGGTGGTGATGCCGATGGGCGCGCCGTTCTCCAGCCACTGGTAGCTGAAGGGGCCGGGGCCGCCGACGCCGACGGTGAAGGTGGCGGTGCCGCCCAGCGGCGCCGTCTGGTTGGCGGGCTGCGCCGTGATGGTGGGGGCGGCCAGCGGCTTGCCCACCACGCACAGGGCCCAGCCCGGCGAGTTGTCGGTGATCTGCGAGGAGGACTGGCCGGCCGAGGAGACGAAGTAGGACCGGTCGGCCTCACCCGCCACGTCGGTTTCGGTCCAGGTGGTCCAGGGGTTGGGGAAGGCGCAGGCCGAATAGTTGTTGCCGGCGATGGTCAGCGCCTCGTCCTGGGTGGGGACGCGCATGCCTACGGAGGCGCAGTACTGTTCGGCCACCGGCCGGGTGAACTGGGCGCCCGCTTGGGTGAAGGTCGTCACGTACTGCTGCCAGGTCAGGCCGCTGACGTTGTCGACCACGGTGGGCACGAAAGGCCCGTTGGGGATGCCGGCGATGGGCGAGACGTAGGTGCCCGACTTGGCCGGCTGGAGCGTATAGCGCTCCGTTGCCGTGCCGCATTGCGGCACGTCGTAGACCTGGAACTCGAACAGGCTGTAGCCGTAGTCCGTGGCGCGCTTGTTGCCCAGCATGCGCACGAAGCGGGCGGTGGTGCTGGGGAAGGCCAGGGTTTCCGTGCCGCCGTGGCCCACGGCCATGCTGCCGTCCGCCGGGTACACGGTGGTCCAGGTCTTGTTGTCGCCCTCGTCGTTGGAAACCTGGATTTGGTATTCCGTGGCGTAGGCGTTCTCCCACACCAGGACAACCTCGTCGAAGGTCTGGAGTGAGCCGAGGTCCACGCCCACCCAGGACGGGTCGATCTGTGGGGCGGAGGACCAGCGGGTGGTGGCGTTGCCGTCGAAGGCGTACTTGGCGGTCAGGCCGCCGTTCTGCTCGCTGCTTTCCAGCGGCGTCTTGCCCTGGGCCAGGTTGGTGCCGTTGCTGCCGCTGACCGACAGGGTGGCGGCGGGCTTGGAGGTGATGGTGCCCGCCACGTTGGTGACGGTGACGGTGTAGGCGCCGGCGTCGCCCGTCTGCACCGACGGGATGACGAAGTTGGCGGCGTCGGGGCCGACGGCCACGCCGTCATGCGTCCACTGGTAATGCAGCGGCGCCGTGCCAGAGGCCAGGACCGACAGCACCACCGTCTGGTTCACCGGCACCGCCTGGCTGGCGGGCGGGGTCAGGATGGTGGGCGGGGTGGCGGCCCCCACGGTCAGGACGGCGGCGTCGGAGGTGACGCTGCCCGCCGTGTTGGTGATCACCACCGTGTAGCTGGCGCCGTTGTCGTCCAGCGTCAGCACGGGCGTGTTGTAGATCGCCCCCGTGGCGCCGGTGATGGCCGTCTTGTTCTTGAACCACTGGTACTTCAGCACGGGCGAGCCGTTGGCCTGGACGCTGAAGCTGGCGTTCTGGCCGGCGATGACCGTCGCCCCCTTGGGCTGGGTCAGCACGGTGGGCACGGTGGGCGGCACCACGATCAGCAAGGCCGCCGTGGAGGTGACGCTGGCGCCCGAAGCGTTGGAGACGATGACGCTGTAGGCGGCACCGTTGTCGCCCAGGCTGGTGGCGGGGGTGGTGTAGCTGTAGCTGGTGGCGCCGGGGATGGCGACGCCGCCCCGCTGCCACTGGTAGCTCAGGGGCGCCGCCCCCGCGCTCAGCACGGTGAAGGTCGCCGTCTGGCCGACGGTGACGGTCTGGTCCTGCGGCGGGGTGACGATGGACAGCTGGCCGGCCGGCGTGGGCGGGACGGACAGGTTGCCGTTGGCGCCCAGGCTGGGCCCGGTGGTGGGCACGGTCTGGAAGCTGGCGGTGCCGGCGCCCAGGCCGGGGGCCGTGGCGGTGACCGTCACGGTGCCAGGGGTGAACTGGGCGCGCACGGCGATGCGGGTGACACCGCCCTCGGCCGTCAGGTTGGGGTCGCCCGGGGCGTGATAGCCGTCGGGTTGGCTGTCGTTGACGTAATGGTCGGCGCCGCCGCGGTAGGTGCCGGGGCCGCTGACCGCGAAGGTCAGGGTGGGGGATACGTTGGGGACGCGCACATTATTGGCGTCCACCACCTCCGCCGTGATGAAGGCGGCGTCGGTGCCGTTGGCCTGCACGGCGAAGGGCTGGCCGCTGGGGCGAACCAGTTCCGGGGTGACGGTCAGGCGGATGTGGTCCGGCGTGCCGGCGGTGACCTGGGTGTCCTGGATGGGGTTGCCGGCGGCGTCCAGCACCACGCGGGCGTTGGCGTCCAGGCACTGGGCGGTCAGGGTGCCCGCGGCCCACATCACATCCCAATGCACCTGCGTGGGCAGGAGGGTGGTGTTCTGGGTCATGTCCGGGCTGACGTCGCTGGTCAGCGGGTTGGGCGTCATGTCGCCGCCCTGGCGCTGGCCGTTCAGCAGCAGGCGCACGGACGGGCAGTTGGAGAAGGCGTTGACCCGCACTTGGCCCATGCGGTTCCAGTGATAGGCCAGCTTCACGACCGGCCGGGTGTCGTACGGGGTCCAGGCGGCCTGGTAGATGTAGTAGAGCAGGCGGGGAATGCGGTTGGCGTCCATCATCGAGGCGCCGTTGCCGCGGATGCTTTCCGGGGTGTGGCCGCTGGCGGAACCGGTGGGCGAGCCGGGGCCGTCCACCTGGGTCACGATCTCGCCGGGCGTGTCGGCCAGGTACCAGTGGGCCATGCCGAAGGACTTCATGGCCACGCTCTGCACCCACTGCTTCATGTACAGCGCGGCGAAGGGCAGTTCGAAGTCATAGAGGTCGCGGCCGACGCCGTTGTCCCAGTATTCCGAGCCCCAGGCCGGAACGTTGGGGTTGTCGCGCTTCACACCGATGTCGCAGCCGTCGCCCGTGCAGCCGAGGATGTCGCCGTTGGCGGCATCGGGCGTGCGGTCGGACTGGGCGCGGGTCAGGACCGGGTCCCAGGTTTCCGACAGGGACTTCAGGGCGCGGGCGAAGCCGGTGTCCGTGACGCCGTTGTCCGCCTCCCACGCCAGCACGGACGGGTTGTTGCGGTCGTGCACGATCATGTCACGGTGCACCTCCTTCTTCATCTCGATGTCGAGGGTGGAGGCGGTGCAGTTGCCGACATAGGTGTCGCCCGGGCACAGGTGGGCAAAGCCGTTTTCACCGTCGCCGCTGGGCTGGACCATCATCACGCCAAAGGCGTCGGCGGCGGCCAGGAACTCCGGTCCCTGGGCGGAATGGCCCGGGCGGTACAGGCTGCCGCCGGCGTTGGCCAGCAGGGCCACGTCGCGCCATTGCTGTTCCTCCGGCACGGCGGATCCCAGGGCGGGGTAGTCGTAGCGGCCCGAGGCGCCCCACAGGTAGTGGGCGTGGCCGTTGATGATGGGGAAGTTCTGGTCCCAGGCGATGGTGCGGATGCCCAGCGGCGTGGTGGTGGCGTCAACCACGACGCCGTCCACGCTGACGGTGTGCACCACCGTGTACATGTAGGGGCGGCCCCACTGGCTGTTGTTGGGGTACCAGAGGGTGGGGTGGTCCACCGTCAGCGTCTGGTCGAAGGTGGCGGGCGGCGGCGCCGTCTCGGGCGCGTTCTGCGCCGGGGTGGCCGGCAGCGGCGCCGAGGCCAGCGTCTTGGTGTCCTGGGCGGACGCCACCACATTGCCGGCCGTGTCCACGATCTGGGTGTTCAGCGTCACCGTCTGGGCGTTGGCGTACTCATTGGCGACGTTGGTCTGCACGCGCACGGTGGCCGAGGCGTCGCTGGCGCTGAGCGTGGAGACATAGGTGCCCCAGGTGTTCAGCACGGCGTAGGTGTTGCGGGGAATGTGCACCCGGTCGGTGATGTACATCCACACCGGGCGGAACAGCCCGCTGTCGGCCTGGCCGAAGCGGAAGGCGCCGGAGAAGTTGGGGTTGGTGAAGAAGGTGTCGCCCCGGGCCACCTTGACCGCCAGGACGTTGTCGGCACCGTCGAACTTCACATAGTCGGTGATGTCGACGATGAACGGCACGAAGCCAACGACGTGGGTGGCGTTGGGGTTCACCAGGCTGTTGCCCGGGATGAAATGGCCGTTGATGAAGACGCGGGCACCCATGTGCGCGCCCTCGAACTCCACGAAGATCTTGCGGGTCTTGTAGGCGTTATCCAGCGAGAAATGCTTGCGGTACCAGGTGATGTTGCCCGTCAGCTGACCCTGGCCGCCACCGGACTTCAGATTGAGGAAGGTGTCGTTGTCGCTGGGGGAATGGGGCACGCCGACCGAGGTCCATACCTCGTTCGGATTGGGATTGCTGGGGGTGTCGTTATAGGCGGGATCCATGGCGTTGGCCGGGTCGCTGTCCTTCAGGAAGCGCCATGGCGTTTCGCCCAGGTTGATGGAGATGCGGTTGGACGGTGGCAATGCCGTGCCGTTGTCCGCCCGTGCGGCGGACATTCCTAAAATACCGCTAATAATTAACGCAACAAACAGAACCCTCAGCGCCCCGAAGGGCGCGAGCAAGGCACGAGCTGTCATTTTAAGCCCCCAACGTGCGAGAGACATGCCCCGTCTTCTCTTGCAGTGGCGCCGCCTGAGCGGGCGCGTTTCTTCGTGGAGCTGTATAAACCCGCGCCGTCGAGTCCAAGAAATAGTTAATTTCTAAAATGTTATCGATGTCGTTCCGACGTTACTGCCATATATTCCGAATTCATATGTCCGGATTGGTTAGAAAATTCTGCCATAACTGTCCAAAGGGGGAAAGTTCTCGCTTACAACTTTGAATTCGATGAAACAGTATACATTGTTACCTGGAACGCAGAGTTATGCTTCGACGAAGCACAAGCCATCGAAAGGATGGGTGCCTCGCCTTTCCGGACAGGTAACCGGTGACAAAAAACCTGTACTTAAAATTTTGAAGGATTCAAAAGTGTGGCGCCGCTTCAGCCGCGTTAACGTCCCGTTGCCGGCCATCGAGCCCGATTGGCGGTTGAATTCCCTCGCGAATCGGAGGGGTATGGGGGCGGTCATGCTGGGGGTGCCGGCGCGCATCGAGGGACGGAACAGTGGATATCATCACCCTTTGGACATTGCTGATCGCCGCCCCCTTCGTCGGCAGTTTCCTGGGTGTGGTCGTGACCCGGCTGCCGGCGGGGCGCTCCATCCTCTGGGGGCGGTCGGGCTGCGACCGGTGCGGGCACGTGCTGGGGCCGGTCGATCTGGTGCCGATTCTGTCCTATCTGTGGTCCAGGGGGCGGTGCCGGCACTGCGCGGCCCCCATCGGCGCCTTCCATCCGGCGATCGAGCTGGCCGCCATCCTGCCGCCCCTATGTCTGGCGTTCCTGATGCCCCTGGATCCGCTGACGCTCTATGCCGGCGCCGGCCTGGGATGGACCCTGCTGGCCCTGGCCTGGATCGATCTGCGCCACATGATCCTGCCCGACGTTCTGACCTTGCCGCTGATCGCCGGCGGCATCCTGGTGACCTGGGTGCAGGACGGGAGTTTGCCGGTCGACCGGCTGGGGGCCGCGGCTATCGCCTATGCCGGCCTGGTGCTGCTGGAAATCCTGTACCGTCGGTTCCGGGGCCGTGACGGCATTGGCCGGGGGGATGCCAAGCTGTTGGCCGCCGGTGGGGCGTGGGCGGGCCCCACCGCCTTGCCTCACATGCTGCTCATCGCCGCCCTGGCCGGCCTGCTGGCGATGGCGGCGCTGCGCCTGGCCGGCCGGCGGGTGGACGCGGCCACGCCCATGCCCTTTGGCCCCTGCCTGGCGCTGGGCATCTGGGCTGCCTGGCTGTTCACTCTCACGGGCCTGTAGCCGACGGGAGGATGATATGGACACCTTGACGGACGGTTTGTCCGCCTTGCTGGGGCGGCCTGTGCTGTCTTCACGCCGCATGGCGGGGGGCGACCTTTCCACCGTTTACGAGCTGGTGCTGTCGGACGGCACGCGGGCGGTCGCCAAGCAGGGGGAAAGCCTCTGGCGGGAGGCGGACATGTTGCGCGCCATCGCCGCCAAGGGCGTTCCGGTACCGGCCGTGCTGGCGACGGGTGGCGGCTGGCTGGTGATGGAAAAGCTGCCCGCCGATGGTACGCCGGCGTGGGACGATCTGGCGACATGCCTCAACCGGCTGCACGCGCCGGCCGCCGAGCCCTATGGCTGGCCGCACGACCACAACCTGGGTGCGGTGGGCATGTCCAACGCCCGGACCGATGACTGGGCCGGATTCTGGGCGGAGCACAGGCTGCGCTGCCACACCGCCCATGTCGGTGCCGCCCTCCGCGCCCGCATCGAGCGTTTGGCCGATCGGCTGCGCGACCATATTCCGGAGCGCCCGCCGGCGGCGCTGCTGCATGGCGACCTGTGGGGCGGCAACGTCCTGGTGTCCGGCGCGCGGGTCTCCGGCCTGATCGATCCGGCCTGTCACTTTGGTCATCGCGAGGTCGACGTGGCCATGCTGACCCTGTTCGACCATCCACCGGCCGCCTTCTTCGACGCCTTGGGCCTGGACGCGGGGTGGCGCGGGCGGCTGCCGGTTTACCGGCTGTGGCCGCTGCTGGTCCATCTGCGCCTGTTCGGCCAGGCCTATGCCGCCGCCGTCGATGCCGACCTGCGACGGTTGGGCGCCTAGAAGATCATGCCGTTGGCCCGGGTTGCAGCCATGTCCTAAACGAAAGGCCTAAACGCTTGTGGTTTGGCGCGGCGAGGCGGATGCTGGAGAGGTCGACTTTGCTACTGGGCCATCTACCGGCTGATGCCGGTTCTTTTCCCTGTCGTGACTTTGATGCCCGTCCGCACTCTCGCGGCGGGCAGCTTCGAACGGGAAAAATCCCAGAAGGCATCCCATGTCCACCGGTACCGTCAAGTGGTTCAACAGCACCAAGGGCTTTGGTTTCATCCAGCCCGAGGATGGCTCTTCCGACGTTTTCGTCCACATCTCCGCCGTTGAGCGCGCTGGCCTCAGCGGCCTGAATGAAGGCCAGAAGGTCAGCTTCGACGCCGTCCGCGATCCGCGCAAGGGCAAGACCGCGGCGGAAAACCTGCGCGCCCTCTGACCTCCTCCTTGTCCGGACGAGCGGCGGCGGCTTGCATAGGCAAGCCGCCGCCTTTTCCTGTTTGGGAGGATGCAATGGCCAAGGAAGAATTTCTCGAATTCGACGGCTACGTCGAAGAGGCGCTGCCCGATGGCCGCTTCCGTGTGAAGCTGGAAAACGGGCATGAGATCATCGCCTATACCGCCGGCAAGATGCGCAAGAGCCGGATCCGCTCGCTGGCGGGTGACCGGGTCACGGTGGAAATGACGCCCTATGACCTGACCAAGGGGCGCATCACCTACCGGCACAAGGACGAGCGGCCAGGGTCCGCCGCTCCCACCCGCCGCCCCCCACCCCGCCGCCGCTGACGGGGTCCCGATTCCATCAGGGGGACGCCATCGGTACCCACCCCGACCATCTCCACCGTCCCGACTACAGCCGCCGTGGGTACGCCGCCGATGCCGTCGTCCACCTGCTGGGGGCGCATCTACGCCATCGCCATGACGGGAATGCTCATGGCGTCCGCGGCTTATACTTGGCCATCGGAAACGAGTTTCCGTGATCAGAGGAAGTGGTGCCGGAAGGGCGGCGTGGCGGCCCCCGGCGCCGCGCCCACGCCTGCCCGAGGAGCCGGATCGTGTGGAATGAAATTTCTAAATAATATAAATATGAAATAGTCGTTGCGACATCCGAGACCGCCCATTAGCATCTGCGGGGAAATCAGCGGGGGAGGATGCGGTGGCGGTCAGGGACGGTGGCATCAGCCGGCGGCAGATGTTGAAGGCCGGGGGTGCCGTGGCCGTGGTGGCGGCCGGGTATGGCCCCGCCAATGCAGTGGGCGCCCTCGCGGCATCCCCGGTGGCGGCGCGATCCGTTACCTCATCCCGCGAGGTGCTGGCGCTGGACCAGGGATGGCGCTTCTTCGAAGGCGACATCCCCTTCCCGGAAATCCTGAGCCAGGACGACTCTTACGACAATGCCAAGGCGGGCAAGGCCTGGGGGGCGGCCGCCCCCAGCTTCGACGATTCCGACTGGGCCGACGTGCGTTTGCCCCATGATTTCGTCAGTTTCCAGCCCATAGAGGCCGACGCCAACCGCGCCCAGGGCTACCGCCGGCGGGGCATCGCCTGGTACCGCACCGCCCTGCGCTTCGATCCGGCCGACCAGGGCCGCCATATCGAGCTGCAGATCGACGGCATCGCCACCCACGCCACCCTGTGGTTCAACGGCACGGTCGTGGACCGGAACTGGAGCGGCTACAACGGCATCACCATCGACCTGACGCCCTTCGCCACCTTCGGCGACGACCTGAACACCCTGGCCATCCGCGTGGACGCCCATGCCATGGAAGGCTGGTGGTATGAGGGGGGCGGCCTCTACCGCCCCGTCCGCATCGTGAAGCGCGATCCGGTCCATATCGTCACCGACGGGGTCTATGCCCACCCGGTACCGCGGGGCGACGGCTGGGTGCTGCCGGTGGAGGTCACCACCTACAATGCCGGCAAGACCACCGCCGCCATGACCGTGGCTTGCACGCTGGAGGATGCGGAGGGCCGCGTGGTGGCCAGCGGCCAGACGCCGGTATCCGTCCCGCCCCTGGACCAGGGTGTGGCCCGCCTGGACCTGGGCGTGGCCAGCCCCCGCCTGTGGTGCGTGGAGACACCCACCCTCTACCGTGTCCAGACCCGGCTGATGGCGGGCGATCGCTGCATCGACGCCGTCACCACCACCTGCGGCTTCCGCACCACCCGCTTCGACAAGGACAGGGGCTTCTTCCTCAACGGCCGGCCGCTCAAGATCAAGGGCGTGTGCGTGCACCAGGACCATGCCGGTGTTGGCACCGCCATACCCGACGCGCTGTGGGACTACCGCATCCGCCGGCTGAAGGAACTGGGTTGCAACGCCATCCGCTGCACCCACAACGCGCCATCCGCTGTGGTCCTGGACCTGTGCGACCGTCACGGCCTGCTGGTGATGGATGAGAACCGGCAATTCAATCCGTCGCCCGACACGTTGGCCCAGCTGGAATGGATGGTGCGGCGCGACCGCAACCATCCCTCCGTCATCCTGTGGTCGGTGTTCAACGAGGAACCGATGCAGGGCTCGGCCGCGGGGTATGAGATGGTGCGGCGCATGGCCCACGCGGTGAAGGCGCTGGACGCCACCCGCCCGGTGACGGCGGCCATGAACGGCGGCCTGTTCACCCCGGTCAACGTGTCCCAGGCGGTGGATGTGGTTGGTTTCAACTATCAGCAGGACAAGTACGACGCCTTCCACGCCGCCCATCCCGACGTCCCGCTGATCTCCTCGGAAGACACCAGCGCCTTCAGCACTCGGGGCGCCTATGAGACGGACAAGGAGAGCCGCACCATCGCCGGTTATGACGACCCGGTGAAGGACTGGAACACCCACCGCGCCGCCTGGAAGGCGATCGCGACGCGGGATTTCATCGCCGGTGGCTTCGTCTGGACGGGCTTCGATTACCATGGGGAACCGTCGCCCTGGGGCTGGCCCTCCAATTCCTCCTTCTACGGCATCATGGATCTGTGCGGTTTCGCCAAGGCCGCCTTCCATATCCACCAGGCCCAATGGGTGACGGAGCCGCCCCGTGCTGGCCCTGGTGCCGCACTGGAACTGGGCGGGGCGGGAGGGCCAGCCCGTCAAGGTCATGGCCTGCGCCAACATGGAGGAGGTGGAGCTGTTCCTGAACGGCCGCTCCCAAGGGCGCCAGCTGGTCGACCCCTATGAGATGAACCACTGGATGGTGGCCTACGCGCCCGGGCGGCTGGAGGCGGTGGGCTATGCCGGGGGCAAGGTGACGGCCCGCACCCAGGTGGAGACGACGGGCCCCGCCGTCGCCCTGAAGCTGACCCCCGACCGCGACCGGCTGCGCGGCGACGGGCTGGACGCCACGCCCGTCACGGTGGAGGCTGTGGATGCCCAGGGCCGGCCGGTGCCGCTGGCCCAGGACCTGGTCACCTTCGCGATCCAGGGCGGCGACATCATTGGCCTGGGCAATGGCGACCCCAACAGCACGGCGTCCGAGAAGGGCGACCGTCGCGCCCTGTTCAACGGCCTGGCCCAGGTCATCGTGCGGACGCAGATGGATGGCGCCGGATCCCTCAAGCTGACGGCCGCGGCACCCGGCTTGAAGCCCGCGAGCGCCCGCGTGACCGTGGACGCGGTCGCGGCCCCGGCGGTTCAGGCCACGGCCACGTCCGATCTGATCCTGGACACCTGGTACGCCGCTCCGCCGGCCGCCACCGCGGCGGAGGCGCTGACCTACCGGGATGCGGACATGACGGCGTGGGATGATTTCGGCACGCGCTGGGCGCACGACCCGCAGACGGCGGACGGCTACACCTTGTGCTCCGTCCGCTTCACCCCGCAGGCCAAGGTGGCACGACAGGGTGGACGCGTGGCCTTCCTGAGCCTGGTCGGCGCCTGCGACGTCTATGAGGGGGGGCGCCTGCTGGGCCGCAAGACCGACGCGGCGCCGGGGCGGATGGAGGTGACCCTGGTCCCGGGCGGCGGCCAACGGCGCCTGGATCTGCTGTTCTGCACGCCGGCCGGTGCCGAGTTCGGCTTCAGCCGCAACGTCGTGGTGCGTCAGGCCTGACCGCTGGCCTGGGTCCCCGGAATTTCTTGGGTCCGTTGGGCGGCCCGCTTCCGCAGCACGTCATGCTTGGGCAGCAGCCGCTGCAGGAAGGGCAGGGTGGCGGCCCCAAGGGTCATGGCGTCGGGCGCCACCACGATGCGCACTCGGCCCGGCAGGTGGCTCATCCCATCCAGGCGCTGGTTCAGGGCATGGGCCAGCAGGTTGAGCAGCCAAGCCGGCAGCCGCCCGCTGAGGTGGATGGCGGGCGGGTTGACCAGGCAGGTGATGGTGACGATGGGCCCTTCCAGCAGGCGGGCGCAGGTCTCGACCCAGTCCGCGGCCAGGACCTCGCCCTCGCCTGCCAGGGCTGACAGGCCGTCCTGGCTGTCGGTGGCCAGGCCATGGGACGCCATGTGCCGGTGCAGGCCGGGCAGGGAGACGATGCTGCCCATGCCTTCGGGGCCCATACCCTGGGCGGCTGACGGCCCGCCATGGGGAATCAGCAGGTTGATGTCGTTGCCGTGCCCCCCGGTTCCCGGGAAGGGCCGTCCCTCCAGGACCAGGCCGCCGCTCAGTTCCTGTCCGATCAGCACCTGGAAAAAGCTGGGCTCGTGGAGGCCGGGCCCGAACTGCAGATCGCCCGCGGCGGTGGCGACCGTCATGGTTTCGGCATATATGGGATAGGGCAGCCGCGCGGCCAGCCGCCGCGTCACCTCTGCGGCCAGGACCTGGCCGGGGTCCGACGCGTAGGCCAAGCCCAGCCCGATCGGAACAGCTTCCCCGGCATCCGGTGGCCCGACCAGATCCTCGATGCCGCTGGCGATGGCGTTGGCCCAGGCGGTGGGGGCCTCGCGCGGAATGAGCCGGGTGAGGCGGTCCCGTACGCGGCCACCCAGGTCCATCAGCGTCAGGGTTAGCCGGTCACCCTCCATATCCGCCCCCAAGGCCAGCGCCCCGGCCGGGTTGACCGACAGCAGCCGCCCGGGCCGGCCCCGGACGGCGACTGGCGGATCCCGTTCCATCAGCAGATCATCCCGCACCAGGCGCCGGCAGATGTAAGCCACCGTGGGGCTGGTCAGGCCGGTTATGGCCGCCACCTCCGGCCGGGACAGCGATCCGGCGGCGCGGACGGACTGCAGGATGATGCGCTGGTTGTGGTCCCGCGCCTGGGCGCCGGTCGTCCCGGACAGGCCCTCCCCCACGAACGCCAGGCGGGTGGGGGATGGGGGGGCTGGCGATGGGCTCATGGGCTGTTCCTCTCTCGCGAGGCCTGTATCAGCGGTCGGGATCAGCAGTGGATACAGCGGTCCAACAGGTCGTGCAGCAGCGGGTCCGTCGGCTCCCACTCCCCAATGGCGGGGTGGATCAGGAAGGCCATGCGCGCCGTCAGCCGGTCGGTGTTCATGGCGGAGCGGATGGCCGCCCGCTCATAGGACTTCACCGATTGCACCAGGCCGTGGACTTCGTCGGGCAGGGGCTCCAGCGGTTCCGGAATGATGCTGTCGCGGCTGATCTGGCAGGGCGTCTCGACGATGTCGTCGTCCGGCAGGTTGGGCACGGCGCCGTCGTTGCGGGTGTTGACGATGATGCGGGCGGGCTTGTCGCCGCATAGCGCCGTCATGACGTCCAGGGCGATGCGGTGATAGCCGCTGGCCACGCGGAAGGGATCCTCGTCGAAGGGCGCGTCCTTGTCGAAGGCGGAACCGGCCGACGCCTCCAGCTTCATGTAGGAACCGGAGCGGCGGTTGAGATAGGCGGCGTAGGCGGCGACCGCCCCCTCGCCATCGTCGGCGCCCAGGCGGTCCTTGAGGGTGGTGAACAGCGCGTGGTTCAGCTGCTCCACCTCCGTGCCCCGGCTGCTGCCCTGGCGCTTCTGGTTCTCCAGCGCGCGGCGGCGGCTGTAGTAGAAGAACAGGTACTCCGTGGGGATCAGCCGCAGGGTGCGGATCATGGCGAAGTCGAACAGCGGGGCGGTGTACAGCTGCGACAGGATGCTGTCGTCGTCCAGCACACGGTCGGTCACGTCCTCGCCGCGCAGGCGGATGCGGCGCACCCAGCCCAGGTGGTTCAGGCCGACATAGTCGCACACCACCTCGTCATGGCGGGCGCCCAGCGCCAGGGCGATGCGGTGCAGCAGCTCGGTGGGGGTATCGCAAATGCCCACCACCCGCGCCTTGGTGTGGGTGCTGATGGCCTGGGTGATCAGCCCGGCGGGATTGGTGAAGTTGACGATCCAGGCGCTGGGCGCCAGCCGTTCCACCACCCGCGCGTGGTCCAGGGCCACGGGCACGGTGCGCAGCGCCATGGCGGCGCCGGCCGGGCCGGTGGTCTCCTGCCCGGGATAGCCGTGCTTGATGGCCGCCAGCTCATCCGCCGCGCGTGAGGCGATGCCGCCGACGCGCACGCTGTTCAGGACGAAGTCGGCGCCCTCCACCGCGTCCTCGATGGAGGAGGTTTCCCGGATGACCAGGCTGCCGCCCTCCTTGGCGACGACGGCGCGGCCCAGGGCGGCGATGACCTTCAGACGTTCCTGGTCCGGGTCGTACAGCACCATCTCGCGGGCGCCCAGGGCCTCCGCCGCCTCGTTGATGCCGAAGATGACCAGCGGGGTGCGCACGCCGCCGCCGCCGATCATGGCGATCTTACGGTTGGTAGGATTGCTCATAAGTGCTCCATAGTTCCGTTCGGTCGGGGATACCCCCCAAGGCGCCCGCCACCCGGGTGGACAGGGCACCGCATATGCAGGCGCGGCGCAGGCGTTCCAGCACCGGCGCACCGTCCAGCAGCGCGTCGATGTAGCCCGCGTCGAAGGCGTCGCCGGCGCCGGTGGTGTCGACGGCATCCACTGGCGGTGGGGCCGCGCCAAGGGTCGCGTCGCCGTCCAGGCCCAGGGCGCCGCGCCGCCCCAGCTTCAGGACGGGATTGGGCAGGGCCAGGCGGCGGGCCAGGGACAGATAGTCCTCCGTCCCGTCGCTGCCGCAGAACAGCGCCGCCTCCTTCTCATTGGGCAGCAGGTGGTCGACGGCGCGGCAGGTGGCATGGTTCTCCGGGTCGGGCAGCCACCCGGGTTGGAACCCCACGTCCAGCGAGGTGGTGCAGCCGGCGTCCCGCAGGGCGGGCAATAGGGCGTCGGCCACGGCACGATCCAGCGGCAGGGCGAAATGCACGTGGCGGGCGCGGGCCAGGCCGGCGACCGTCGCCGGGTCGGACAGCAGGGCCGGCAGGGCGCGGTTGACGCCGATATGGGTGAAGAAGGACCGGTCCTCGCGGGTGGAGACGCTGATGCTGATCCCAGTGGCGCCGTCGCCGATGCGCAGGCCGCCGGTGTCCAGGGCATAAGGGGCCAGGCGCTGGCGGAACCAGGCGGCGTCGGCCTCGCCCACGATGCCCACCAGCTGGACCGCGCGGCCCAGGCGGGCCAAGCCACAGGCGGTGTTGGCGGCCCCACCGCCCACCTCGCGGGTGTAGGCGTCGGTCACCACCTCCTCCCCCGGCTGGGGCCAGGTGGTGAAGCCGCTCAGCACATGGTCGATGTACAGCTCGCCGACCACGGCCACGTCGTGGGTCTTGGTCACGCTCATGGCGCCCGCCAGGCCGGCACCCGGAAGGGCCAGGCCCCCTCGCGCCGCGATTGCGCCAGATAGATCGCGACACCCAGCGCCAGCATGCCGATACCGATGGCGATGTGCCGGGGCTGGCTGGTGGCGACGATATACAGCCAGCCGGCGATGGTGATGATGACGGGCAGGGGATATAGCGGCATGCGGAACTGCCCCGGGGCCGCTGCCCCTTGCCGGCGCAGCATGACCACCGCCACGCATTGGGCGGTGAACTGGAACAAGGTCTGGATGACGATCAGCACGGCGATCAGGTCGGCCAGCGAGAAGAAGCAGGCGATAGCCGAGGCCACGCCCATGAACAGCAGCGATACGGTGGGGAAGCGGCCCGTGGGATGCAGCCGGGCGAAGGGCTTGAAGAAGCGCCCATCCACCGCCGCCGTGTAGGGCACCCGGGAAAAGCCCAGCAGCACCACCAGCGCCGACCCCCAGCTGGCGATCAGGATCAGGACGGAAACGACCACGCCGCCCCAGCGGCCGTAGATCACCTGCATGAAATCGGCCACCACGGCGCTGGACTTCTGCGCCGTCTGCCAGGGCAGGGTGCCCAGGATGGACAGGTTCAGGCCTAGGTACAGCAGGGCGACGATGGCGATGGACAGCAGCACGGCGCGGGGGATGGTGCGGCCGGGGTTCTTGATCTCCTCCCCGATCATGCAGACGTTGTTGTAGCCGCCGTAATCATAGACGGCGATCAGGGTGGCGGAGCCCATGCCCATCCAGAAGGCGCCCGTGGGCTTGAACGCGCCCTCGGGGAAGTCGAAGGCCAGCTTGGCGTCGAAATGCAGGGCGCCGCTGAACACGATCCATAGGCAGGCGGCCACCACCACCACCGTGATGGCGATGGACAGGCGCTGGATGGAACGGATGTCGCGGTACAGCAGGACGGTGTTCACCAGGCAGACGGCCGCCGCGATCGCCATCATGTGCCAGGGCTTCATCTCGGGGGCCAGGAAGCTGGCGTACTGCGCCAGCCCTACCGTGCCCGAGGCGATGGACAGCGGACCGATCAGCAGCGACTGCCACAGATAGAGGAAGCTGAACAGACGGCCCAGGCGGGCGGGCCCGAAGGCGTGCAGCAGGTAATGGTAGGGCCCGCCGGAGCGGGGGAAGGCGGACCCCAACTCCGCCCACACCAGGCCGTCGTAGGCGCACAGCACGGCGCCCACCAGCCAGCCCAGCATGGCCTGCGGCCCGCCCATGGCGGAGATGGCCAGGGGAATGGTGATGAAGGGGCCGATGCCCACCATGTTCAGGATGTTGGCGGCCAGACCGCCGCCCAGCCCGATGCCGCGGACGGGCCTCAGGGCCGGTTGGGAGGCAGGCTCCAGGGCCGTCGTCATAGGCGCACGGCCTGGCCGGTGGCGACGGATTGGGCGGCGGCCTCCGCCAGGGCCAGGGCCGCCACGCCGTCGGCATAACCCACGCTGGGCTTGGCTGTGCCGGCCAGGATCTCGGCGAAATGGGTCACCTCTCGCCGATAGGCCTCGGCATAGCGGTCCAGGAAGAAGTTCTGGAAGGCGTCGCTGGCAGCACCCGGGTTGCCGCCGGCCCCACCCCAGGTGGAGACGCTGCTTTCCAGGATGTTGTCGGCGCGCAGCAGGCCCTTGGACCCGAAGGCCTCGATGCGCTGGTCATAGCCATAGCCGGAGCGGCGGCTGTTGCTGATGACGCACAGCTTGCCCGTGGCGGTGCGCAGGATGGTCTTGGCGGTGTCGACGTCCCCGGCCTCGCCGATGGCCGGATCCACCAGGCAGCTGGCGGCGGCATACACCTCCACCACCGGTTCGCCCAGCAGCCAACGGGCCATGTCGAAATCGTGGATGGCCATGTCCTTGAACAGCCCGCCGGACACCTTGATGTAGCTGACGGGCGGCGGGGCCGGGTCATGGCTGGTGATCTGCAGGGTTTCCAGCGGCCCCACGGCGCCGGCCTCGAGTCGGGCCTTCAGGGTGGCGAAGTGCGGGTCGAAACGGCGGTTGAAGCCCAGCATGAGGGGAACGTCGCCGCCCAAGGTCGGGGCCGCGGCCTGGGCGCGGCCCAGATCCATGTCCAAGGGCTTCTCACACAGCACGGCCTTGCCGGCGGTGATGGCGCGGGCGGCTTGGTCCAAGTGCAGGTCGGTGGAGCTGGCGATGATCACGCCCCGCACGCCATCGTCCGCCAGGACGGTGTCCAGGCCGGTGACCCCCGCGCCGGTCTCGGCGGCCACGGCGTCGGCCGCGGCGGCGTTGGGATCGGTGACGTATTTCAAGCGCAGGGCCGGGTGGGCCGCGACGTTACGGGCGTGGATGCGGCCGATGCGGCCGGCGCCCAGAATGGCGATGTCGAACATGCAGGCTCCCTGTCAAGGCCCGGCCGCCCGGCTGGCCCGGCATTTCGGCTTCAGCGGGGCGGTCATCATCACATTATGGAATGAAAATATCATACCATGGGGTATGGTGGAATATCCATAACGCCGGGTGGCGTTGCCTTCACCTGGCGAGCGTCTATTCTTGGGGCCAGATAGGATTTTGGAGGGGCGATGACGGGGAGTGCCACCGTGCCGCGCACGGCCGAAGAGCTGCGGGCCGCCATATTGGAACGCTACGACACCTTCAGCAAGCGGCTGCAGCAGATCGCGCGCTTCGTCCTGGACCATCCGGACGATCTGGCGTTGGAAACCCTGGCCGTGGTGGCGGAGCGGTCGGGCGTCCAACCCTCGGCCATCGTCCGCTTCGCCAAGGCGCTGGGCTATTCCGGCGCCATGCCCATGCAGCGCCTGCTGCGCGATGGCCTGCTGGCCAACCACACCGCGCTGGGCTATGGCGAGCGCGTGCGCCAGTTCAACGCCGCCCTGGACCACCAGGCGGGGTCCGGCGACGGCGGCGACCTGCTGGCCGAGTTCGTGGAACGCGACACGCTGGCGCTGGCGAACCTGGGCCAGACCATGACCAAGGCCGACCTGGCGCGCGCGGTGAAGCTGATCGACCAGGCCCAGACCCTGTATGTCATGGGCTTTCGGCGCGCGTTTCCGGTGGCCTCGTATTTGGCATATTCATTCCAACAGGTGGGCAAGCGCACCATCTTCGTCGATGGCGTCGGCGGCCTGACCAGCCAGCAGATGGGGGCTGTCGGGGGCACGGATCTGCTGATCGCCGTCAGCTACCACCCCTATGCCGAGGAGACCGTGCACGCGGTGGAGGCGGCGGTCGCCGCCGGCGCCAAGGTCCTGACCATCACCGACAGCCTGGTCAGCCCCATGGCCAAGATGGCCGTCCACGTCCTGCAGGTGCGCGAGTTCGAGGTGCGTGGTTTCCGCTCGCTGGCGGCGTCGCTGTGTCTGGCGCAAACCCTGGTCATCAGCCTGGCGTTCGAGCGGGAACGGGCGGGCGCCAAGGAGCTGTCACGGCCCCGTCGGCGGAAAGCCTGAGTCATTTCGCGATACGTTATTTACAAAAACAAACGACATGGAATATATGTTCCATTCTATCGGGTGCTGACCCGGCACCCCCAAGGCTGGAACCGGCATGGCGTCTTCTGCGCAATCCCTCATCCAAACCCTTCCCAAGTCGCTGGATCTGATCGCCATCGGCCGATCCAGCGTCGACCTCTATGGCCAGCAGGTCGGCGGCCGGCTGGAGGATATGGCGTCCTTCGCCAAATACCTGGGCGGCAGTCCCACCAACACCGCGGCCGGCGGCGCCCGCCTGGGTCTGCGCACGGGCCTGGTCACCCGGGTGGGGGCGGACCACATGGGCCGCTTCATCCGGGAGGAGCTGGAGCGGGAAGGGGTGGACGTCACCGGCGTCGTCTCCGATCCCGACCGGCTGACCGCCCTGGTGGTCCTGGGCATCCGCGACCGTGAAAACTTCCCGCTGATCTTCTATCGCGAGAACTGCGCCGACATGGCGCTGGACGTGGTGGACCTCGACCGTGACTGGCTGCGCCATGCCGGGGCGGTGCTGATCAACGGCACCCACCTGTCCCAGCCCCAGGCCTTCGCCGCCAGCGTGGCGGCGGCGCGGCTGGTGAAGGAGAACGGCGGCCGTGTGGTGTTCGACATCGACTACCGCCCGGTGCTGTGGGGCTTGGCCGGCCGCGACCGGGGCGAAGACCGCTTCGTCGCCCATGAGGGCGTCACCAGCCGCCTGCGCGAGGCGCTGCCCCTGTGCGACCTGATCGTCGGCACGGAGGAGGAAATCCATATCCTGGGCGGCGTGACCGACACGCTGGCGGCGCTGGGCGCCATCCGCGCCCTGACCGGTGCCGTCATCGTCTGCAAGCAGGGGGCGGGAGGCTGCACCGCCTTCCCTGGCGCCATCCCGGCCAGCCTGGCGGACGGCATCGTGGTGCCCGGTTTCCCGGTGGAGGTGTTCAACGTCCTGGGCGCCGGCGACGCCTTCATGGCGGGCTTCCTGCGCGGTTGGCTGCGGGATGAGCCGCTGGAGCGCTGCTGCGCCTGGGGCAACGCCTGCGGCGCCATCGTCGTGTCCCGCCACGGCTGCGCACCGGCCATGCCCACCTGGCCGGAACTGGAATGGTTCCTGGCCCAGCCCAGCCTGCCCCACCGCCTGCGCGACAGCGCGGAACTGGAACACATCCATTGGGCCACCACCCGGCGGCATCGCTATGACGAGCTGACGGTGCTGGCCGTTGACCACCGCAGCCAGTTCGAGGATCTGGTGGGGGAGCTGGGCGCGGACCCGGCCCGCATCCCGGTGTTCAAGACCCTGGCCCTGCGGGCGGTTGAGACGGTGGCCGGCGGCGACGACCGTTTCGGCCTGCTGCTGGACGGCCGCTACGGCTTCGAGGCCCTGGCCAGCTCCGCCGACGATCCTTACTGGATCGGCCGCCCCATCGAGGAGCCCAAGTCCCGCCCGCTGGTGTTCGAAAGCTCCGCCGACGTGGCGACGGAACTGGCGGAATGGCCCCTGCACCATGTGGTCAAGTGCCTGGTCTTCTATCATCCGGACGATGCCGCCGACATGCGCGACCGGCAGGAGCGGCAGTTGCTGCGCCTGTTCGACGCCTGTCGCAAGACGCGGCATGAATTGCTTGTCGAGCTGATCGTGCCCGCCGGGTCGCCGGTCGACGCCATGACGGTGGCCCGCGCCATCCGCCGCCTGTACGTCCTGGGCATCAAGCCTGACTGGTGGAAGCTGGAGCCGGTGACCGACCCGGAGGCCTGGCGCAACATCGAGGGGGCGGTGCTGGAAAACGACCCCTATTGCCGGGGGGTGGTCTTGCTGGGCCTGTCGGCGCCGGAGGAGGAGCTGCTGGCCTCCTTCCAGGCGGCGGCCCCCTCCGGCATCGTCAAGGGCTTCGCCGTCGGGCGGACCATCTTCTATGATGCCGCGCGCGGCTGGCTTGCCAACCGGCTGGATGATGAACAGGTGGTGGCCATGATGGCGGGGAAGCTGAAAACCTTGGTGGACGCCTGGCGGCGGGCCCGCGCGGCCGTGGCCGGGGGACAAGGAAAGTGACCGTCGGGGGCCTGCGCCTGACGGCGGCCCAGGCGACGGTGCGCTATCTGGCGGCGCAATTGGTCGAGGGAACGGACGGGCGGCCGGTGCCCTATTTCGCCGGCTGCTGGGCGATCTTCGGCCACGGCAACGTGGCGGGGTTGGGCGAGGCCTTGCAGGCCAGTCAGGATGCCCTGCCCACCTACCGCGCCCACAACGAACAGGCCATGGCCCATGCCGCCATCGCCTTCGCCAAGCAGGCGCGCCGCCGGCGGGCCATGGTCTGCACCACCTCCATCGGGCCGGGCGCCACCAACATGGTGACGGCGGCGGCGCTGGCCCATGTCAACCGCCTGCCCGTTCTGTTCCTGCCGGGCGACGTCTACGCCAGCCGCCGGCCGGACCCGGTGCTGCAGCAGGTCGAGGATTTCAGCGACGGCACCGTGTCGGCCAACGACTGCTTCCGGCCGGTCTCGCGCTATTTCGATCGGCTGACACGGGCCGAGCAGATCCTGGATGCGCTGCCCAAGGCCATGGCGGTCCTGACCGATCCAGCGGCCTGCGGCCCCGTCACCCTGGCCTTCTGCCAGGATGTGCAGGCGGAGGCGTGTGAATATCCCGAGGACTTCTTCGCCCCCCGCCTGTGGCGTGTCCGCCGCCCGCCGGCCGACCCCTATGACCTGGCCGACTTGGTGGTTCGCATCCGGGGGGCGCGGCGTCCCCTGATCATCGCCGGCGGCGGCGTGCTGTACGCCGGGGCGGAAGCCCTGCTGGCCGACCTGGGCGCGGCCACCGGCATCCCCGTGGCGGAAACGCAGGCGGGCAAGGGGGCCTTGCCCTGGGATCATCCGTCCAACCTGGGCGCCGTGGGCGTCACGGGGACCGGCGTGGCCAACGCGGCGGCGGCCGAGGCGGACCTGATCATTGGCATAGGCACGCGCCTGCAGGATTTCACCACCGGATCCCGCGCCCTGTTCCAGGGGGCGGCGCGGACGCTGGTCCAGGTCAACGTCGCGGTCCATGACGCGGCCAAGCAGGGGGCTGTGGGTGTGGTGGGTGACGCCGGCGCCGTGCTGGCCGCCCTGGCGCCGCTGCTGGCCGGCTGGCGGGTGCCGGCGGACTGGACGCGGGCCCTGGCGGGCCCGGCGGCGGACTGGGATCGGGCGTGGCAGGCGGCAATGGCGGCCCCGGAGGGCAATGCCCTGCCCACGGATGCCCAGGTGCTGGGCGCCCTGTGGCGCCAGGCGGCGGAGGACGCGGTGGTGGTCTGCGCCGCCGGCGGCCTGCCGGGGGAATTGCACAAGCTGTGGCGCGTGCGGCGGCCGGGCGGTTACCATGTGGAATACGGCTATTCCTGCATGGGGTATGAGATCGCCGGCGGCCTGGGCGCGAAGATGGCGGAACCGGCGCGCGACGTCCACGTCGTGGTGGGCGACGGCAGCTATCTCATGATGAATTCCGAGATCGCCACGGCCGCCATGCTAGGCCTGAAGCTGACCATCACCGTGCTGGACAACCGCGGCTACGGCTGCATCAACCGCCTGCAGCGCGCCACCGGCGGGGCGCCCTTCAACAACCTGCTGGCGGATACGCGCCACGCGACCTTGCCGGCCATCGACCTCGCCGCCCATGCCGCCAGCCTGGGCGCCACGGCGCGCAAGGTCGCGGACATCGCCGCGCTGGAGGCCGCCCTGGCCGATGCGCGATCGGGCACGGGCGTGCACGTCATCGTTATCGACACCGACCCGGCCGCGTCCACCGCAGCCGGCGGCGCTTGGTGGGACGTGGCCGTGCCCGAGGTCTCCGACCGGGCATCCGTCCGCCAGGCCCGCGCGGCGTATGACGAGAAGACAAAAGATCAACGTTAGGGAGATCAGCCCCCATGTCCGTTAGCTCTGGATCCATCCGCTTCGGCGTCAGTCCTATCGCCTGGATCAACGACGATATGCCCGAGCTGGGCGGGGCGACGCCGGTGGAAACGGTGCTGGCCGACGCCCGCGCCATCGGGTTCAGCGGCATAGAGCTGGGCGGCAAGTTTCCCCGCGATCCGCAGGCGCTGAAGCCCCTGTTGGCCGCTCATGGCCTGGACCTGGTGGGCGGTTGGTACAGCGGCAACCTGCTGGCCCATGACGCGGCGGCCGAGATCGCCGCCTTGCAAGGGCACCTGGCCCTGCTGAAGGCCATGGGCAGCACCGTCTTCGTCCATGCCGAGACCAGCAACGCCATTCATGGCGACCGCGCCCGGCCGTTGGCCCGGACGCCCCGGCTGGACGCCGCCCAATGGGCCGTCTTCGGCCAGCGGCTGACCGAGGTCGCCGACTACATCGCGGGGCAGGGGCTGCGCTTCGCCTATCACCATCACCTGGGCACGGTGGTGGAGCGGCCGGACGACCTGGCCCGGTTCCTGGCCCACACCGGTTCGTCGGTGGGCCTGACGGTGGACACCGGCCACGCTGCCCTGGGCGGCATCGACGCGGTGGACGTTATCCGCGCCCATCCCGGCCGCGTGGCCCATGTCCATTGCAAGGACGTGCGCCAGCCGGTGTTCCAGGCCCTGCTGGACCGCGGCGGCAGCTTCCTGGACGGCGTGCTGGACGGCATGTTCACCGTGCCCGGCGACGGCCGCCTGGACTATGCCGCCGTCATGCGCGCCCTGGCCGACATCGGCTATGGCGGTTGGGTCATCATCGAGGCGGAACAGGACCCCGCCAAGGCCGATCCGCGCCGGTACGGCGAGATGGGGCTGCGCCACCTGCGGCAGGCGGCGGCGGGCGCCGGCCTGACGGTGGCGTCATGAGCGCGTCGCCCTTGCTGGTGCGCTCCCAGGCGCCCGGTGCCGATGGCCGCGTGCTGGAGGTGACGCCGGAAAGCGCCGGCTGGACCCATGTCGGTTTCCGCCTGCACCGGCTGGCGCCGGGCCAGGCCCTGGACGGGGTGGAACCGGGGCGCGAGGCCTGCCTGGTGGTGCTGTCCGGCACGGCGCGGGTGACGGCGGGGGGCCAGGATCTGGGCCCACTCGGCGGCCGCGCCAGCGTGTTCGAGGACAAGGCGCCGGGTGCGGTCTACATGCCGGCGGGCCAGGCCTATCGCGTGGTGGCGACGGACGCCGTCGAGTTGGCCGTCTGCACTGCGCCGGGCCGGGCCGGCGCCCAGGCTCGCGTCATCGCGGCCGATGAGATGCCACGCGAGGTGCGGGGCCAGGGCACGAACACCCGCCATGTCCGCAATATCCTGCCGGAAGGCAAGCCGGCCGACAGCCTGTTGGTGGTGGAGGTCATCACCCCCGGCGGCCACTGGTCCAGCTATCCGCCGCACAAGCACGACACGGCCGAGGCGGGGCGGGAGACGGCGCTGGAGGAAACCTATTACCACCGCCTGAATCCACCCCAGGGCTTCGCCTTCCAGCGCGTTTACACCGATGATCGCAGCCTGGATGAGACCATCTGCGTGCAGGACGGCGATGTCGTCATGGTTCCCCGGGGATACCACCCGGTGGGGGCACCCCATGGCTACGACCTCTATTACCTCAACGTGATGGCGGGGCCGGAGCGGCGCTGGATATTCCGCAACGACCCCGCACACGACTGGATCATGCGCCGCTGACGTCCATTGCCCTCGCCAAATTTATCCATTTTATCTATTTTAGATAAAAGGAGCGAGGCCATGAAAGTAACATCGAGCGAATTCCAGCAGCATGTCGGGCGGTACCAGGACGCCGCGCAACAGGCTCCGGTGGCGATCACCAAGAATGGCCGGACCCATACGGTGCTGGTGTCGGCAGCGTTCTTTGAGATGGTGATGAAGGGGCGGGTTGCCCGTAAGGTCGAGGATCTGGATGCGGACACCCTCAAGGCCATCGCCGATAGCGCCGTGCCCGCCGAATTCGATCATCTCGACAAGCTTCTTGAAGACTGACCTTCATGAGCCTACCGACGCCGCGGCCGGGCCTTGTCACTCCCTACGCGTATCTATGCCCTACGCGTATCTATGGGAGCGGGAACACCGCCGGGGTGCGGAAGAGGGCCGGAAAGATCGGCCCTGCGCCATCGTCGCCGCCCGCTTCCGTTCCGTCATTGAAGGTCTAAGCGGATCACCCGGTCCCAACCGTCCATGGCCTCGCCCGCCGGTGCCGGCAGGGTCAGCTCGATCCCTTCGGGCCGGGCCTGGACCGGCACAGTGCCGCCGTCGCGCAGCAGGGTCGCCTTGCGCACCGCCTGGGTCAGCGGCAGGAACAAGGGCCCGTCCTTCCAGTCCAGCACATGGACGTAGACGCGGCCCGGCGCCTGGGTGGTCACGCCCCAGGGGCGTGGGGCCACGGGGCCACCCCGGGTCTGGTAGACGCTTTCACCATAGCGCTTCAGCCATTGCCCCATGTCCTTCAGCGTCTGCACGTTCTCCGGCTGCAGCTCGCCATTGGGCATGGGGCCGGTGTTCAACAGGAAGTTGGCGTCGCGTCCGGCGGCGCTGACCAGGCTGCGCACCAGTGTCGCCGTCGACTTGTACTGGTCGTCGATCAGGTTGAAGCCCCAGGAGCCGTTCATGGTCTCAGCCATTTCCAGGGGCAGATCGCTGATGCCGGCCTTGTTGAAGCCCATGCTGTTCTCGCCCGGCAAATCGCGCTCGAACATCTGGAAATCCTCACCGGGGAAGGGCGCCTGGTGGTGGTTGTTGCCGATCAGGGCGGCCGGCTGCAGGCTGTGGATCAGGCGATAGGTCTCCTCCAGGCGCCAGCGGTCGCGGTAGGCCGTGTCCTTCTGGTCCCACCAGCCGTCGAACCAGATGCCGCCGATGGGGCCGTAGTGGGTCAGCAGCTCCCGCAACTGCGCCTGTTCGAAATCGATGTAGCGGTCCCAGTCGCCGCCGGCTGGCCGTTCCGACGCGTGCCCCGTCGTGCCCTGCGGGAAGTAGTCTGGATGGTGCCAGTCCAGCTGGGAATAATAGAAGAACAACTTCAGCCCGGCCTTGTGGCAGGCGGCGGCCAACTCGGCCAGCGGGTCGCGGCGGAAGGGTGTGGCGTCGACGACGTTGTAGGGGCTGGCCTTGCTGGCGAACATGGCGAAGCCCTCATGGTGCTTCGACGTGATGACGACATAGCGGGCCCCGGCCGCCTTGAAGGTCCGCGCCCAGGCGTCGGCGTCGAAGGCCGTGGGGTTGAAGAACCTGGCCAGGCGTTCATAGTGAACGGCGGGGATCTGGTTCTCATCCATGATCCATTCCGCGATGCCCATCTTGCCGGCGCCACCCAGTTCGCTGTACAGGCCCCAGTGCAAAAAGACGCCGAAGCGGGCGTCCTGGAACCACTGCCGGGCGGCCAGATTCTCCGCCGTCGGCGTGTACCCTTGGGCTGCGGCGGGCGGGGCGTCCGCCTTTGCGCCAGCGCCGAGCGTCAGCATGGTGGCAAGTGCTGTGCCCGCCAAGGCGGCGGCGAGACGGCGGCGGATGACGGCCATGGCTGGGGGCTTCCCTAGTCGTATGATGACGGCGTTTTAATAATTATATTCCCATTTAACGACATTTGGAAATTATTTTCCACACCTTCGCCGCAAGCGGAGAATCGCGAGTTGGGCCGAGGGTGGAATGTCGGCCGCCCTGCGGAACCGGCCGGCGCACCCCAAGGGTTTCGCCCCGGCCGGGCCTTTGCACCGGCAAGTGGCGATGACCCCGAAGAGGGGTGGGAAAGGCGCCCTCTGGTGCGCCCTGTGAAACGGCACCTTGCGGTTTGATCGTCTCATCAGCCGATGCGTCCGTATAGCTTGCCGCAGTGATCCGAACGATTCCAATATCTTCGCCGACGGTTTCCCTCATATCTCTGAATTTGGGTTCCACACGGATCTAAGCTTGGAATGAAATTTTTAGATCAAAAATAATGAAAATAGAAAAAATGAATTGACTTGGGTGCCGGCCAGGCGTTCCTGTGTAGGTAGAACGGCGCGCTGAACCACCCCTTCCCCAGAGACCGAAAGCCTTGGGGAAACCGGCCGCCGCTCCACTAAATCGGGGAGCAAGACATGGGCCTGGGCAAATTCAGGGCTGGCCTTCTGGCGGGATCGACGGTGATGGCGTTCTCGCTGCCGGCCATGGCAGGTAGCATCACCGGCACGATCGTGGACCCGGGCACGGGCAAGCCGCTGGCCGCCACGGCCATCACCATTCCCGGCACGTCATATTCCACCGCTTCGGGTGAGGATGGCACCTTCACCCTGGCCAACGTGCCTGAGGGCACCTACACGGTGACGGCCTCCCGCGCCGGCCTTCACACCAGTTCGACCCGCGTGACCGTGCCCAAGGACGGCGCCGTGACCGTCAGCTTCGAGGCCTACACCGCTGCGCTGGAAGAGATCATCGTCGCCGCCAACCGCTACCAGGCCTCCAGCCTGCAGATGAACGCCAGCAACACGGTCGACGTCATGTCGGCGGCGGACCTGGAACACACGGCGGTGCACAACGTGGCCGAGGCGCTGGGCCTGCTGCCCGGCGTGAACGTCATGAACACGGGCCAGTCCTTCGTGGGCGGCATCGACGGCGCCTCGCGCGGCGAGGGCATGTTCACCTCCATCCGCGGCCTGAACGGTGAATACAACGTCAACCTGATCAACGGCGTCAACGTCGCCCAGGGCATGCCCTACAGCCGCGAGGTGCAGTTGAGCCTGCTGCCGCCGTCCGGCCTGAACACGATTGTCGTCAACAAGACGTCCAAGGCCGACATGGACGGCGACGCCATCGGCGGCACCGTCGATTTCCGCACGCCCACGGCCTTCGACTACAACCAGCCGCTGATGTTCAGCTTCACGGCCAGCGGCCGGTTGGAGACGCGGGCGGAGGACTACAACAAGAACAGCCTGGGCTACGGCCTGGCGGGTGAGGCGGCGGGCAAGTTCGGCCGCGACAACCAGTTCGGCGTCTATGTCAGCGCCTATTACGACATCCGCCACTACGCCAACAGCGAAATGGGCGCGGTGATGGAGTCCACCTGTTGCGACAACGCCTGGGCCTTCGCCGTGGCCAACGCCGACGGCAGCAACCCCAGCAACCTGGACCCGTCCAAGAATTTGGAGACCACCGGTTTCAATGCCGGCGTCTCCTCCGGCTATACCGAGCGCTATGGCGGCAACGTCTCGCTGGACTGGCGGCCGGACGACACCACCAGCGCCTATTTCCGCCTGGGCTACGCCGTGGCGCAGACGGAACAGAACAGCACGCTGAGCCAGCTGGTCGGCATGAACGTGACCTACGACCAGATCGGCAGCACGGGCCTGTACCACCCCAACATCCAGTACCTGTCCACGCGCCTGTGGTACGAGACCAACCCGGAATATTCCGATCTGGCGACCGCCCAGCTGGGCGGGGAGAAGAAGTGGGGCAACTGGACCCTCAGCCCCAGCGTGTTCCTGAGCTGGGGTGACAACGACCGCCCCAACCACATCGAAATCTCCACCCGTTCCACCCAGAACGACGGCAACGGCTTCGCTTACGGCAACAACGTCTTGGCGACATATGTGAACGACCTGCCCTATCCCCTGGTCGGCTCGCAGATCATCTCGCAGCTGGGCAACGTCGCCAGCCTGCCGGCCCGCGATCGGGGCGAACTGACGGAGCAGTACAGCGGCCAGGTGCGGGGCGGCGCCAAGCTGGACACCCGCTACGATGTGGATGCCGGCCCGCTGGAATACATCAAGTTCGGCGTGAAGTATCAGGACAGCGAGCGCCAAGTGACCAACCGCGACTGGTACAACGGCAACTTCACCGACGGCCGTACCTTTGGCTCACTGGGCATCATCAACGGCAACTATTCCGCGGTCTATCCCGGCGTCTACAACTGGCCGGTGCCGGTCATCGACCAGGCCGCCCTGTTCCGCCTGTACAACACCTATTCCAGCCCCAGCAACCTGGACAGCTGCAGCAGCCTCTACGTCAACAACTGGAACTGCAACACGCAGAAGGGCACCGAGGCGGTGACGGCGGCCTACGTCATGGCCAACCTGAAGTTCAACGACCTGGAGGTCATCCCCGGCTTCCGCTTCGAACACACGGCCATCCACAACACCTTCTGGGTGACGCCGCACGATGCCGACGGCAATGAGCTGGCGGGCCACTGGGGCTATAACGGCACCCATTACAACGAGCCGCTGCCCAGCATCTTCGCCAACTACCGGCCCGACGACAATTCGGTCTACCGCGCGGCCATCTGGACCAGCTACACTCGTCCGCCCTTCGTGCAGCTGGGTGGCGGGTCGCAGACCAGCATTTCCAACGGCGTCACCACCATCACCGAGGGCAACCCCAACCTCAAGGCCATCACCGCCGTCAACTACGACGTCTCCGGCCAGTGGGACAGCGGCCATGGTGGCACCCTGGTGGTGGCGGGCTACGCCAAGCAGCTGTCCAACTACATTTACGACAACGGCAGCACCTATTCGAACCCCGCCGTCACCAACAGCAACTCCGTGATCTTCCATCATCCCACCAACGGTGGGGACGGTCAGGTCTACGGGGTCGAATTGTCCGCCCGGCAGAAGTTCCAGGACATGCCGGCGCCGTTCGACGGTTTCGGCATCGGCGCCAACCTCACGCGGCAGTGGACCTCGGTCGATACCAAGGCCGCCGGGCTGGATCCGAACGAGCGCATCCAGAACGCCCCGGAATGGATGGCCAATATCGAGGCCTTCTATGAAAAGGACGGCTTCACCCTGGACCTGATCTACCACTACACCGGCGCCTATGTGGCCCAGTACGACTACCTGGGCCTGGGCAGCAGCTGGGATGACCTGTGGGTCCGTTCGTCCCAGCGGGTGGATCTGCACGCCGGCTATGACTTCGGCTCCGGCGTGCGGGCCGACCTGTCGGTGGCCAACCTGTTCGACGACGTCTCCTACTGGTCGCACATCGGCAAGGAGAGCCTGGCCATCTCCGACGTGGTGGAGACGGGCCGGACCATCCTGGTCAGCATGAAGTACAGCTACTGATCCTGCTCTGTGATGAAAGGTCCTGGTGGCGGTCACCAGGACCTTTCCCTATTCTGCCGGGGTGAGGCTGGTGGAACCGGCCCGCCCCTTTACGGGCCCCAGACATGGGACGTGGATGCCTAGACGCCGAGATGTGCTGAAAATGGCCGTGGCCGGTGCCGGCCTGGGCCTGGCGGGGCCGCTTCGGGCCGCCCCCTCCCAGGCTTCAAGACGGCCGGCACCCGCCGCCCGTGGCTATGCCAGCCCGGCGGTGGAGGCGGTGATCAGTGATGCCCGCGCCGCCATCGCCGATCCCGAACTCTACTGGTTGTTCCAGAACTGCTATCCCAACACCCTGGATACCACGGTGTCCTTGGGCATTCTGGACGGCGGGCCCGACGCCTTCGTCATCACCGGCGACATTCCCTGCCTGTGGCTGCGCGACAGTGCCGCGCAGGTGTGGCCCTACCTGCCGCTGGCGCGGCGGGACGCGGCCCTGCGGCTGCTGTATCAGGGCCTGATCCGCCGGCAGGCGCGTTGCATCCTGATCGATCCCTACGCCAACGCCTTCAGCCGCGACGCCGGTGCCGCCACGCCGTTAGGCTGGGCCGTCCAGGACATGACGGAGATGAAGCCCGGCGTGGCGGAGCGGAAGTGGGAAGTGGACAGCCTGTGTCACGTCATCCGCCTGTCCCACGGCTATTGGCGGGCGACGGGCGACACCGCCCCCTTCGACACCGCCTGGCGCCAGGCCATGCGGCTGGTGGTGCGCACGCTCCGTGAGCAGCAGCGACTGGATGGCCCAGGCCCCTATCGCTTCCAGCGCGCCAGTGAGACGCCCAGCGACACGCTGCCCCTGGACGGTTACGGCGCGCCCACGGCCAAGGTCGGCCTGATCCATTCCATGTTCCGGCCGTCCGATGACGCCTGCGTCCTGCCCTTCCTCATTCCGGCCAACCTGTTCGCCGTCGCCAGCCTGCGTCAGCTGGCCGACATGGCGCAGGCCATCCATGGCGACGCGGATCTGGCCACGGACTGCCGTGGCCTGGCCGACACCGTGGCGGCGGCGCTGGTTCGCCACGGCCGCGTGGGGGACGGCGGGGGCCAGGACGTCTGGGCCTATGAGGTTGACGGTTTCGGCAACGCCCTGTTCCTGGACGACGCCAACGTGCCCAGCCTGCTCAGCCTGCCCTATCTCGGCTGCTGTGATGCGGGCGATCCCCTGTACCGCCGTACCCGGCAATGGGTGTTGAGCGGCCGCAACCCCTATTTTTTCCGGGGCGAAGCGGCGGAGGGCGTGGGCGGGCCGCATGTGGGCCTGGGCATGATCTGGCCCATGTCCCTGATCGTGCGGGCGCTGACCAGCGACGACGACGCGGAGATACGCCGGTGCCTGGTGTGGCTGAAGACCACGCACGCCGGCACCGGATTCATGCACGAGGCTTTCGGCCAGGACGACCCCGGCCGTTTCACCCGACCCTGGTTCGCCTGGGCCAACAGCCTGTTCGGCGAACTGATCCTGGATCTGATGGCGCGCAAGCCGGCGCTGCTGCGCCAGCCTTTGACCTGAACGGCGATGATGATGGAGGGCCTTCCCATGATGACACGGCGTGACCTGTTGACCGGTGTGGCCGCCGCGGCCCTGGTGCCGCTGGCGGGCGGTTCGGGTGCCGTGTTCGCCGGCACCGGCCAAAAAGCCGGGGCGGGCTTCTGCCGGTATGTCGATCCCTTCATCGGCACCGGCGGCCATGGCCACACCTACCCCGGCGCCACGGTGCCCTTCGGCATGGTGCAGCTGAGCCCGGACACCAACACCGCCGGCTGGGACGCGTGCTCCGGCTATCACATCCAGGATCCCACCATCCTGGGCTTTTCCCACACCCATCTCAGCGGCACCGGCGTGGGCGACATGCTGGACGTGCTGGTGGTGCCCCGGGTGGGGCCTGTCCGCCTGGACCCCGGCACACCGGAGAACCCGGAAGAGGGCTACCGCGCCCGCTTCGACCATGCGGATGAGCAGGCCACACCCGGCTATTACCGCGTGCGCCTGAAGGACAGCGGCATCGAGGCGGAGCTGACGGCCACGGCGCGGGCGGGGCTGCACCGCTACCGCTTCCCCCAGACGGCGGGCGCCCACCTGCTGATCGATTTCGCCCACGGCTTCCAGGATCCCGCCGGCTCCGTCACCCGCGTCACCGGCGCCTCGCTGCGCGTGGTGGGCAAGGACACACTGGTGGGCGGGCGCCACGTCCATCAATGGGGGCAGGGGCGGGTCATCTATTTCGCCCTGAAGCTGTCGCGGCCCTTCGCTGGCGCGCGGCTGTACAGCAACGACCACGCGATGCCCGAGGGCGCGGTGGAGGTGGAGGGCGCCGCGCTGAAATGCGTGCTGGACCTGCCCGACGCCAGCGCCGCGCCGCTGCTGGTCAAGGTGGGGCTGTCGGCCGTGGACATCGACGGCGCCTTGCGCAACCTGGACGCGGAAATTCCCGGCTGGGATTTCGACGGCGTGCGCGCCGCCGCCGTGGCGGCGTGGGAGGCGGAGCTGGGCCGCCTGGCGGTCACCAAGCGCGGCGACGCCGCCGACCTCAAGATCTTCTACACCGCCCTTTACCATGCCCTGCTGGCGCCCACGCTTTTCAGCGACGTGGACGGCCGCTACCGCGCCATGGACAGCACGGTGCGCCAGTTGCCGGCGGGGGCCAACAACTACTCCACATATTCGCTGTGGGACACCTATCGCGCCCTGCACCCGCTGTTCACCCTGGCTCAGCCGCCTAGCCGGGTGGGCGACATCGTCGGCGGGCTGGTGCGCATGGCGGAGGAAAGCCCCGCCGGCCCACCCGTGTGGCCCCTGCAGGGTACCGAGACGGGCTGCATGATCGGCTGGCATTCCGCCGTGGTTGTGGCCGAGGCGGCGGCCAAGGACATTCCCGGCGTCGATTACAAGGCCGCCTGGCCCATTTTCCGCAAGCAGGCCTTCCAGGGCCAGACCAGCGGCCTGCCCGAATACCGGCGCCTGGGCTACATCCCCAGCGACAGTGTGGAGGAGGCGGTCAGCAAGACGCTGGAATACGCCTATGATGACTGGGCCATCGCGCGCCTGGGCGATGCCGTCGGGGCGGCGGAGGACGCCAGCGCGCTCCGTAAGCGCTCGCTGAACTACCGCAACCTGTTCGACCGCGACATGACCTTCATGCGGCCGCGTTTCACCGATGGCAGTTGGGCCCAGCCCTTCGACCCGCGCGGCATGGGCCATAGCCGCAAATGGCGCGACTTCACCGAAAGCAATGCCTGGCAGGCCACCTTCCTGAATCAGCACGACATCTATGGCTACATGGAATTGTTCGGCGGCCCGGCGGCGTTCGAGCGCAAGCTGGATGAACTGTTCACCACCAGTTCCGACCTGCCGGACGACGCGCCGCCGGACATCGCCGGCCTGGTGGGCCAGTACGCCCATGGCAATGAGCCCAGCCACCACATCGCCTATCTCTACGCCTACACCGGCGCCCATCATAAGACCCAGGCGCGGGTGCGCAGCCTGCTGAAGACCATGTACCGGGCGGACCCGGACGGTCTGGCCGGCAACGAGGATTGCGGCCAGATGAGCGCCTGGTACCTGATGAGCGCGCTGGGCCTGTACGCCGTCGATCCCGTCACCCCCATCTATGTTTTCGGCTCCCCCTTGTTCGACCGGGTGGATGTGTCGGTGGGGGAGGGCCGGACCCTGACCATCGAGGCGGCGGGCAACGCCCCGGACAGCCCCTACATCCAGTCGGTCACCTGGCAGGGCAAGCCGTACACCCGGACCTGGATCCGGCATGCCGACCTGATACAGGGCGGTCGCCTGGTCTTCACCCTGGGCCCGAAGCCCAACCCCCGCTTCGGTGCGGCGGTGGAGGACCGGCCGCCATCCTTCACCGCCACACGGGTTTAGGTCTTTAAACGCTTCCGCAGGCATGGCATCATTAATTTAATTCAGTTTCATTAATGATAAGCCATGCCGGGGAGCCCAGCCGATGTCCCGCCCGTTCCTGCCGTCGCGCCGTGCCGTCCTGGCGACCGGTGCCGCCTCCAGCGCGCTGTCCCTGGTGGGCGCCTCGGCAGGGCAGGTGCCGGCGCCGCAGCCCTGGGGGGCGGTACCGACGGCACGGCAGCTGGCCTGGCATGAAATGGCGGCCTACGCCTTCGTCCATTTCAGCATCAACACCTTCACCGATCGGGAATGGGGCTATGGCGATGAATTGCCGGCCCTGTTCAACCCCACGGACTTCAGCGCCGACCAGATCGCCGGGGCCGCCAAGGCGGCGGGTCTGACGGGCCTGATCCTGACCGCCAAGCACCACGACGGCTTCTGTCTCTGGCCCACGCGGTATACCGAGCACTGCATCCGCAACAGCCCCTACAAGAACGGGCAGGGTGACATCGTGGGGGAGATGGCGGCCGCCTGCCGGCGGGCCGGCCTACGGTTCGGCCTCTACCTTTCCCCCTGGGATCGCAACCACGCGGAGTATGGCCGACCCGCCTACATCACCTATTACCGCAACCAGCTGCGTGAGCTGCTGACGGGCTACGGCCCCCTGTTCGAGATGTGGTTCGATGGTGCCAACGGGGGCGACGGCTATTACGGCGGGGCACGGGAAAAGCGCTCCATCGACGCCGAGAGCTATTACGACTGGACCAACACCTGGGCCCTGGTGCGGCAATACCAGCCGGACGCCGTCATCTGGGGTAATTGGGGCAGTGACGCCCATGGGCCCTGGGGTGCCGATGCGCGCTGGGTGGGCAATGAGGAAGGGTATGCCGGCGACCCTTGCCGCGCGACGGTGGGCGATACCCCCTACACCCAGGAGATTGGGGAGCATGGTGTGCGCGGGGGAACGCACTGGCGCCCGGCGGAGGTGGACGTTTCCCTGCGGCCCGGCTGGTTCTGGCACGCGCGCGAGGATGCCGACGTGAAATCGGTGGGACGTCTGACACGGATCTATTTCGAGTCCGTGGGCCGGGGCGCCAACCTGATCCTGAACCTGCCCCCTGACCGGCGTGGCCGCATCCCGGACCATGACGCCAGCGTGCTGAAAGGCTGGGGCGATCTGCTGCGCGCCGCCTTCGGCAGGGACCTGGCCCAGGGGGCGGTAGTCCAGGCGAATGCCGTACGCGGACCCGGCTTCGACCCCGGCAACGTCCTGGACGGGCGGGCGGACAGCTATTGGGCGCCGCCGGATGCCGCCCGCGCAGCCGACATGACATTGGAATGGCCCCAGGCGCGCACCTTCAACGTTGTGCGCCTGCGCGAATATCTGCCGCTGGGCCAGCGGATCGGCGCCTTCACGCTGGAGGTCTGGGACGGCGGGCAGGGCAGTTGGGCGGAACTCGCCCGCCACACCGCCATCGGCAGCCAGCGCCTGGTGCGCCTGCCCGCCCCGGTCAGCACTACCCGGTTGCGCTTGCGCATCCTGGATGCGGACGCTTGCCCGGCCATCCGCGAGGTGGCGCTGTTCCGTCTGCCCGACCTGGTGGAGGAGCCGGGCATCCGCCGCGACCGCCGTGGCCTGGTCGCGCTGTCCAGCGATATTCCGGGCGCCATCCTGCACTACACCATCGATGGCGAGGTTCCCACCCTGCGCTCCCCCCTCTACCAGGATGCTTTCCCCTTGCCGAACGGCGGTATCGTCCAGGCCATTTGCCACCTGCCGCGCACCGGTGCCAGCAGCGGCGTCGCCATGCGCCGGTTCGACGTGTCCAAGGCGGATTGGCGGGTGGTGTCGGCCACGGCGCCGGGGGCCGAGGCGATCATCGATGAGGACCCCGGCAGCCTGTGGGTCACCGGCGGGCGCGACTTGCCCCATGAGGTCGTGGTGGATTTGGGGGCCATGCGCCCGCTGAAGGGCATCACCCTGCTGCCGGCGGGCCAGCGCCCCCCGGGGGTTGGCGCGCCGGGCGACTATCGCCTCCAGGTCAGCGCCGATGGCAAAACCTGGGGGCCGGCGATGGCGGGGGAGTTCGCCAACATCGCTGCCAACACGGGTGAGCAGCGCGTGATGTTCCCGGAGGTGCGCACCGGTCGCTTCCTGCGGTTGGAAATCACCCGGGCCGCGGGGGGCGAGGGCCAGGTGGCCTTCGCCGAGTTGGGTGTCGTGACCCGCTGACGAACTCAGGGCCGGGGGATCAGCCAGGCCTCGGCCACCTGGTGCCCCCGTCCGCTGCCGCCCAAACCTGGCGGTCGCGTCCATTCCAGATCCAGCCGGCCGTCGCGGATGGCGGCAGGGGGAATGTCGAACTCCAGGGTCGCCGGATTGGCCGGCCGGGGCAGGGCCGCATGGATCTCGATGGTGCCGTTGGCCGTCAGGCGCATGGGCAAGGCATAATCCTCGCCCGCGTAGGTGACGCGCAGGGTGTAGCGGCGCGCCGGATCCAGGTGCCGGTAGCGCAGATGGATGGGCCGCTCATACAGTGTCTCGGCGTAGGTGACCCAGGACAGGCGCCAGCCGTCATCCGGCGTCCGGTCGGCGATGCCGTCGATGGCGCTGTCGTACAGTTCCGGATCCTGGCTATAGGCCTTGCCCCGCACCAGGTGCGGCTCATGCCCCGGGTCCCCCAGGTCATCGTACAGGCTGCCGGGTACCGGCTGCCGCCAGGTGATGATTTCGGCCAGGCGCGCCTGGCGCGCCGTCTCATCCGGCAGTTCGGCGATTTCCGCGAACCGCCGCGTCAGCCAGACGCGGTCGTTCAGGCCCGTATCCACCCGATCCAGGTTGGCGCCCCGCTCTATGCCTGAGGCTCCGTAGCGGGCGACGCTCAGCTGCAGCCCCACATGCGCGTAGAGGCGGCCCGCCAAGTCGAACAGCTGTTCGCGCAGGCGCCCCGTTTCGGCATCGTCCGGCTGGGATAGGGCGGCGGTCGCGGCGGCCATGGCGTCCCGGCTGTCGCGGGTGGGAGTTTGGGCCAGGATATCCAGGGCCTGCGCCTCGCGCCGCGCTTCCGCCTTGGCCCGCGCCTGGGCGTAGGCATCGTAGGTGGCGCGATAGAGCAGGGATTTGAAGCGCCAATTGTCCCTCAGGTCAGGCTGGTCCTTCAGCCCCTGGAAGGCCCACAGCGTGGCGGCGATGCCGCTGTTGACCGAGATGGGCCCCATCCAGTTGCGCTCCAGCGCCGGGATCAGGGCGGCCAGCCGGTCCCCCTCGCGGGCGCCCAGGAAATAGCGGGCGTAGTCACGCAGCGCCTCGTCCGGCCGTGTGGCGCTGCTCCAGCCCAGGCGCGTCCACAGCACCTTGTTGACGTCGTCGTTCACCCCTTCCGAATAGGTCACGAACCCGGCCGTCAGGCCGGCGAAGTGGCGGAAGATGAGTGTTTCGTCCCGGGGGCGGGGGTTGATGGGCTCCCGTCCCTCCAGCAGGGCGAAGGCCGGATCCCAGTGCGGCACGGGGAATTGGGCGTGCAGGGTGTGGCCGATGTCGGGATAAAACTGGATGGGATAGCGCCGGGGAATGCGGGCGCGCTGCACGGACAGCGGGTCGCGCGACTGCGGTCCGAAGAACACGCCGGTCAGCCAGGCCGGGCGTCGGGCCAGCAGACGGTAAAAAGCCTCATACTGTGCCCGGTCGAAGCCCTGGGCCGACACCCACAGCTGGGCGCCGGGGTGGTGGCGGCGCAGGATGCGCGCCTGTCTTTCCAGCAGGGGGAACAGCAGGTCCGGCGGCGTGTGGCCCGGATCGCCGCCCGGGACATAGACGGCGTGCAGGTGGGGGAAGCGCCGCACCAGATCCTCGAACGCCGCCAGCTCCGCCGCCACGGTGGCCGGATCGGCATAGTCCTGGCGCAGCTCTGGATAGAAAAGGTCGCAATCCAGCCCGTATTTGTCCACCAAGCGGGCGACGCCCAGGGTGGTCTCCAGGGCCGGGGCCGGGAACAGGGGGCTGCTGGGCGCATCGTCCGACGCCGGGGCGATCAACTGGACGGCGTTGGCGCCGAACACCGCCAGGTCGCGGATCTGCTGCTCGAATTGCGGCAGTGTCCAGGCGTCGTAGGTGTTGTTCTTGTAGCGATAGCCGATCTGGTGGCCACGCACCGGCTGGCCCGGGCTGGTAGACAGGTTCAGCGGTTGGTCCAGGGCGACGTGGCCCGGGGTCATCGACAGGGTGCGCAGCAGGTGCCCGATGCCGAACAGCACGCCCCGGCTGTCGTTGCCGGCGATCGTCAGCACGGTCTGCTGCCCCTGCAGTCGGGTCGTGAGGCGATAGCCTTCCGGTTTGCCGACCGCATGCGTGATGACGATGCGGGCCGGCACGTCAGGCGCCACCGACACCTGGCGCCAGGCAATGCCGGTGCGCTTGCGTACCTCATCCACCAGCATGTCGACGGCGGCGGCCTCCGGCCCCTCGACCCCGGGGGCCACGACCACGGCCGCCGACAAGTCCAGGGGAGATGCGGCCTCTGCGATGGGTGACACGGCGGCGGCCATGGCGGTCATGACCACCGCGGCCCAGTGCCGAGGGGGCAGCATTACAGCGTGCGTTCCCACAGTCGGGCGGCGCCGCGCACGCCGGAGGAATCACCCCATCGGGCCGGGACCAGTTTCGCTTCCCAGACATCGGTGAAGAGATAGGGCCGGATGGCGCCGGCCAGCCGGTCATAGATTTCGGTGACGTTGGACAGGCCGCCGCCGAAGACGAAGACGTCCGGATCGACGATATTGCTGACCAAGGCCAAGCCGCGGCCAAGCCGGTCGATGAAGCGATCAAAGGCCGCGACGGCATCCGGCTCGTGGCGGCGCATGCTTTGGATGATGGTCTCGGCATCCATCTTGCGGCCGGTGACCGCCTTGAACTCCCGGCTCAAGCCCGTGCCCGACACCCAGGTTTCCAGGCACCCCTTGTTGCCGCACCAGCAATCGGGCGCCGGCACCTCGTCGGCTTTGGGCCAGGGCAGGGAGACGTGGCCCAATTCCCCGGCCAGACCGTTGGCGCCCTCGATCAGGCGACCGTCGATCACCAGGCCGCTGCCGCACCCGGTGCCGAGGATCACGGCGAAGGCGATGCGCGCGCCGGCGGCGGCGCCGTCCACAGCCTCGGACAGGGCCAGGCAGTTGGCGTCATTGGCGACCCTGACTTCACGGCCCAGAGCGGCGGCGACATCGCTGTGAAAGATGCGGCCGTTCAGCCAAACCGAATTGGCATTGCGCATGAGGCCGGTCTGCGGGGAAATCGAGCCTGGAACGCCGATCCCCACGGTGCCCTGCGTCCCCGCTTCCGCCTCCACTCTATGGATCAGGCGGCAGATGGTGGCGATGGCGGCGTCATAGCTGCCGGGATTGGGTTCGCGCAGCCGTGACAGGAAACGGCCGTTGAGATCCAGGGCAGCGGCCTCGATCTTCGTGCCGCCAAAATCGACCCCGATTTGAATCATGCGTAAGCCCTCTCGCAGGCCGGCTGGTAACGGATGGATGGGGAGCGCGTAAGCAGGCCCTTGCCCTTATTCCAGGCCTTTCGAGTATGTCCCTGAAAGGACCATACTCATTAAAAAGGCAAAATGAAATAATTAATGCGGTCAGTCGGTCGCCGTTTTCATCAGCGTGGTCCGCGTGGGTAACAGGCGGTCGTTGAAGGGCAGCAACGCCGCCCCGACCGCCGGCGCGTCAACGGCCGTGGCGGCGCGGCGGACGGGCACGATGACGGGGATGGCGCCCGAATGGGTCCACAGCCGGTCGTTGATCAACTGCGCCAGCCGGTCGATCAGCGGGGCCGGCAGGCGCCCGCCGAAGAACACCGCCTCGGGATTCACCAGGCAACTGACCGCCACGATGGGCATGGTCAGCAGTTCGGCCGCCAGGTCCAGCCAGTCGTTCAGCAACTGCTGCCCGACGGCGTCCATCTCCAGCAGTTGCTCCGGTCGCGTGACGGTGCGCCCGCGCGCGGCGAGATAGGCGCACAGGGCCGATAGCGACACCGCTTCCTCCAGGGTTCTGGCCGACGTGCGGGGGGAGACGATGGGCAGGAACCCCAGCTCGCCGCTTCGGCCTTGGGCGCCCCTGAAATACTGGCCGTCGATGACAATTCCGCCACCCAGGCCTTGGTTGATCAGCACGTAGAAGAAGCTGGGGTCGTGCAGGCCGTGGCCGAACTGCAGTTCCCCCAATGCCGCCGCCGCCGCGTCGTTTTCCATGAAAACGGGCAGGGGCAGAATGGTGGTGAACAGGCCGGGAATGTCGGCCGTGCTCCAGGCCTCGAAGCTTTTCGGCCGGTTGGGCAGGTTCACCCGGCCCAAATCGTCGGGCAGGGATACGCCGACGCCGATGATGCGGTTGCGGGGAAAGGCCTGGCTTCGCACCAGGTCCTCCACCTGCGCCTTGAAGAAGGCGGCGACGGCCTCGGGCAGGGGGAACTCAACCTCCAGCACGGCGCGGTGCCGTACCTGGCCCAGCAGATCCAGGACCACCAGGGTCACATGGTCACGGTCGACATTGACGCCGATGGCGAAACAACCATCCGGGTTGATGGCCAGGCGCATGGCCGGCTGGCCCCGCGTGCCCTGCAGGCGGCCCACCTCAAGGATGAGACTTTCGTTCAGCAGCCGCCGGGTGATGTTGGCGATGGCTGGTGGGGTGAGCCCGGTGATCCGCCCCAGATCAGCCCGGGTCAGGGGCCCGCTCACACGGATGGCCTGCAGCATGACCCGCTGGTTGTGATCGCCGGCGCGTTCCAAATTCGTACCGGAAAGGCTGGCCCCCAAGGTGCGATGAAACTCGGACTGCGTGTGGCCGAAGGGCGGCTGCATGGGGCCGGGTCCCTTGTGAAAATTAATTTCTTTATTCCACCGTATGATGAGACACCGCTGTCAGAGACACAATGGCGTATTTATGGGCGCGCAAGGAAAATCGCCTGCACAATTGTACAGTGGGATATCGTATGAAATATAACGCGGATCGCGGCGGGCCTGACTCTCAGGTTGGGGCGCCCACGCCATCCCGCTGGCCGGCGACCCAGGTGCCCAGGACCTGTTGCCGCGCGTCCAACAGCACCAAGTCGGCCTGGAAGCCGGCGGCCAGCTGCCCGAGCCGCCCGTCCATTCCCAGGAATCGCGCGGGGTAGAGCGAGGCCATGCGCAAAGCCTCCTCCAGTTCCAGGCCTAGCAGGCGCATGGTGTTGCGCACGGCCTGCGCCATGTCGATGTCGGCGCCCGCCAGGACCCCGTCGTCGGTCACCAGCCGCCCGTCGCGGCGATGGATACGCTCGCCATACAGGGTGAAGGTGGCGGCGTCGGTGCCGGTGGGCGGCATGGCGTCGGTGACCAGCATCATCTTGCCCCTGGGCTTGGCGGCCAGGGCCAGGGCCAGCAAGTCCGGATGCACATGCACGCCGTCGACGATCAGCCCGCACCAGGCGTCCTTGGCGGTCATGGCCGCCAGGGCGATGCCCGGCGCCCGGTTGCTGATGGGCGGCATGGCGTTGAACAGATGGGTGAAGCCACGCAGGCCGGCACGCAAGGCCGCTTGCGTGCGTTCGTGGCTGGCGGCGGAATGGCCTCCGGCCAGGATCACACCGGCGCGCACCAGGCGGGCGATGTCGGCGTCGTCCATCTGCTCCGGCGCCACGGTCAGCATCACACGGCCCAGATCCCCGAAATGCCGGGGCAGGGCGCACAGCCGGTCCAGATCCACGCCGTTGGGGCGACGGATGTGGGCCTCCTTGTGCACGCCACGGCGGGCGGGGTTCAGGAAAGGGCCCTCCAGATGGACGCCGATGATGCCGCCGCCCGGCACGGCCGCGGCGTCGGCGGCCGCCTCCGCCGCGGCCATCATGGTGTTCAGGTCGTCGGTGATGACCGTGGGCAACAGCGCGGTGGTGCCGAACCGCCGATGGGCGGCGGCGATGGCCAAAGCGCCGGCGACGGTGGGGGTATCGTTGAACAGCACGCCGCCGCCGCCGTTGACCTGGGTGTCGATGAACCCGGGGGCCAGCAGGCTGCCTTCCGGCAGGAGCACGCGCGCCGCGCCGGCCACGCTGGCGACCGCCGGCACGATGTCCAGGATGTCGGGCCCTTGCAGGAGCAGGGCGTGGTCATCCAGCAGGACGTCGCCGGTGAACAGGCGGGCCCCTGTCAGAAGATGGCGCATGTCAGACCGTCTCCGTCACCTTGGCCAGGTTGGGGGGAACGTCGGGGTTCAGGCCCCGATCGGTGGCGATGCGGTGGATGCCGCCATAGAAGCTCTGCACCGCCGCCAGGGGCGCCAGTTCCGCCGGCACGCCGGCCACGGTGGGCAATGGCACCACGCCCGGGACGTCCGCCGTCGACAGCACGGTGGCGCCCAGGCCGACCATGCGGCGGATGGCGTCGTTGGTCGGGGCCAGGGTGGCGTCATCCTGCGTCAGCGCCAGGACGGGGAAGTCGGGGCCCACCAGGGCCAGGGGGCCGTGGATGACTTCGGCCGCGCTGAAAGCATCGGCGTGCAGGCGGCTGGTTTCCTTGCACTTCAGCGCCATCTCCTGGGCGGCCGCCGCGCCCAATCCCCGGCCTATGATATAGAGGCCGCGCACAGCCGCGAGGCGTGACAAGCCGGGATACCAATCCAGCGCCGCCGCCCTCTCCAGCCAGCCGGGCGCGTCCGCCACGGTGGCCAGCAGGGCCGGGTCCGCCTTCCAGTACGCCACCATCTGCAGGAAGGCGAACAGGGAGGTGAGGTAGGATTTCGTGGCGGCAACGCTCTTTTCCGGACCGGCGCACAGGGGAATGGCCACGTCCACCATTTGGAACAGGGGTGACGTCTCATCATTCACGAAGGCCACGGTCAGGGCGCCGCCGGCCTTGGCCGTCTCCGTCAGGCGCAGCAGGTCCGGGCTGCGTCCCGATTGCGACACCGCGACGTAGAGCCCATCCTTCAGATGCAGGGGCGTCTGGTACAGCGACACCACGGACGGCCCGATGGAGGCCACGGGCAGGCCCAGCCGGGTTTCGATCAGGTATTTGCCGTAGGTCGCGGCATGGTCGCTGCTGCCGCGGGCGCCCGTCACGACGAAGCGCGGGGCCAAGCGGCGCAGGCGTTCGCCCAGCTCCTGGAACCGGGGGGCGCATCGGTCGATCTGCCGGCGCAGGGCATCCGGGGTTTCGGCGGCCTCGCGGGCCATCAAGGAAGTCAAGGTCATGGCAGGGCGCTCTTGGCGATGGGGGAAGGGATGTTTTGGCGGGCCATCAGCAGGGCCCCTTCCAGGGCATCGCCCTCGGGGGCGGCCAGCAAGGACCGGGCCCAGGGGCTGAGCCAGGGAGTCAGCGGGGCGGCCAAGCCGCCCATGAGGCACAGGTGCGGGGCGCCCAGGGCGTGCAGGTGGCGGATATAGGTCTCCAGCTCCTTGGCGGCCTTGGCGATGATGGTGCAGGCGACAGCATCACCCTTCGCGGCATGCGCCAGGACATCCGGGGCCAGGCGGCCGTAATCGGCGGGGCCGGCATCGTTCACCCAGGCGACGATGGCGGCGGGCGAGCCGCCCAGCCGCTGCCGGATTTGCCGGGTCAGTCCCGTCTCGGGGGCCAGGCTGTCATGGGCGCGCAAGGCGACCCGGATGGCCTCGCGGCCGATGCTGGCGCCGCTGCCCTCATCGGAGACCTCGAAGCCCCAGCCGCCCACGGCGTGGCCCTGGCCGTTGATCAGGGCATAGCCGGCACTGCCGGTTCCGGCGATAAGGATGGCGCCGTCCCGGCCGGAAAAAGCCCCCAGGCAGGCGGCGTGGGCGTCCGTCTCGGCGGAAAGGCTGGCGAAGCGGGGGGCGGCGGCCCGGGTGCGGGCGCTGTCCGCCGGTGTCACGATGCCAGCCAGGCCCAGGCCGACATGCAACCGGGGAAACGCGCCGGCGTCCAGGCCGGCTTGGGCCAAGGCCGCCTGGACGGCGTCCAGGATGCTGGCCCAGGCCCGGTCGAGACCGAGGCGGATGTTGGCGGGACCGCCCAGGCCCTCACCCAGCAGCGTGCCGTCAGGGGCGCGCAGGCGGGCACGGCATTTGGTGCCGCCGCCGTCGACGCCCAGATAGTAGCGATCGGATGTCATGAGCTTTTTTCGGAAGAAGCGATAAGGATCAGGCGAGGGAGGGGGCCGGGCTGGGGGCCTTGCGGCCGACGCGATGGCCGTGGAGCGCGAAGAACAGGATGTAGAGGTAGGCCGGCGCCATCAGGGCGAGGAACACGGCCTGGAAAGGGAAGTGCTGCTTCAACTGCACGAACAGCTGGGGCAGGACGGCGCCGCCGGCGATGCCCATGATCATCAGGGCCGACCCGATCTCGGTGTGCCGGCCCAGACCGCGGATGCCCAGGGGGAAGATCGCCGGCCACATCATGGCGTTGGCGAAGCCCAGCGCCGCCACGCAGGCGACGGAGGCGTAGCCGTGGGTGGCGTAGGCGGCGACGGTCAGCACCACACCCAAAGCGGCGGACAGGGCCAGATAGCGTTCCTGTGACAGCACGCGGGGAATCAGGACCAGGCCACCCAGATATCCCGCCAGCATGGCCGCCAGGGTGAATGAGGTGAAGAACTTGGTCTCATCCAGCGGCAGGTCGAAGCCATGGCCGTAGGTGCCGATGGCGTCGCCGGCCATGACCTCCACCCCCACGTAAAGGAACAGGCACAGCACGCCCAGCCAGAGGTGGGGAATACGGCTCAGGGGCAGGGTGTCGCCGTCCGCCAACTCGTCACCCGTGTTGGAGTCGGCGGAGATTTCCGGCAGGGGGGAGCGGACGATCCAGACCGCCAGCAGGGCCAGCAGCGCCGCCATGGCCAGGTAGGGCAGGTGGATCTTGGCGGCGAAGGCGGACAGCAGCGCCTCCCGCGCCTCTGGCGTGGGGGCGGCTTTCACCTGCTGGTCCAGGGTGTCGATGCCGCTCAGCACCAGCGCGCCGATGGCAACCGGTGCCAGCATACCCGCCACCTTGTTGCAGATGCCCATGACGGCGATGCGCTGGGCGGCGCTGTCGATGGGGCCCAGGATGCTGATGTAGGGATTCGCCGCCGTCTGCAGCAGCGACAGCCCGGCACCGATGACGAACAGGCCGGCCAGCGCGCCGGGATAGACCCGAATCGTGGCGCATTCGCCGAAAAGGACGGCGCCAACGGCCATGACGAACAGCCCAGCCGCCATCCCCTTCTTCATCCCCGTCCGTCTGAGGACCCAGGAGGAGGGCAGGGAGAGGAACAGGTACGACAGATAGAAGACCATGGGGATCAGGAAGGCGTTCACGTCATCCAGCGTGAACGCCAGTTTCACGAACGTGATCAGCGGCCCGTTCAGCCAGGTGACAAAGCCGAAAATGAAGAACAGAACCCCGATGACGACCATGGATGCGCGGTTCTGATGCGGGGAGGGGGACGGTTTCACAGGGGCCATGGGCGCCATCCTTGTCCGTGATCGTGGGTGGAACGGGTAGGCAGGTCAGCTTCGGGGGCGTCACGCCAGCCCCCCGGACGGGATGGGCCCGGCTGGCCCGCATCCTGCTGGAATTCCTCACTTCCGCCATCGCCCGTTTTTCCCATCATCAGGGCAAAAAGGGAATTATGAAAGCAAATTAAAAAAAAATTGACGAGCGGGGGGCTCTGCGGCAATTTGGTTACCGCTAACACCGACTCCAGTAATGCCGATACGGTTCGGATCGAAATCAAAGACATCGGCAGAACTCAGAAAAAAAAGCGCAGCAGGGGAAACCATATCATGGGAATTAAGAAGTATGCCTTGGTTACCACCATGCTGATGAGCATGGGGGCGACATCGCTCATATCCGTCCAGGCGTACGCGGCAGATGCCAATGCTGACGACGAGCTGCAAGAGATCGTGGTCACAAGTATCCGCAAGAGTCTGGAGCGCTCCATCGAGGTGAAGCGCCAGGCGAATGCTATCGTGGACGTCATTTCGGCCGAAGGCGTGGGCAAGTTTCCCGACACCAACGTCGCGGAATCCCTGTCGCATCTGCCGGGCATCAGCGTCGACCACCAGTTCGGCGAAGGCGAGAAGATCAGCATCCTGGGCACGGACCCGGCGCTGAACCGCATCCTGGTCGACGGCCAGAGCATCGCCTCGGCCGACTGGGGCGGCAACCCCAACGACCCGAACAGCCGCACGTTCAACTACAGCCTGCTGTCGCCGGAAATCATCGACCAGGCCGAGGTGTACAAGTCGACGGAAGCCCGCATCGACGAAGGCAGCCTGGGTGGCACCGTCATCATCCACACGCGCAAGCCGCTGGACCTGGACGCCAACACCCTGCGCGGCTCGGTCGGCTATTCGTACAACACGCGGTCGGAGCAGGGAAATCCGCGTGGGTCGCTGCTCTACAGCTGGAAGAACGCCGCCAGCAACTTCGGCGTGATGGTCGCCGGCACTTACGACAAGGAAGACTTGTCGCGTGCGGGTATCGAATTCTTCGGTTATGGCAGCGGCAAGGATATCACCGCCGCCAATCCGAATGTGGCCGTCACTGGCGGCGATATTAATTCCGCCAAGTATCCGGCTGGCATCAACGCCGCCTACTTCCAGCAGACCCGGGAACGCGAGGGCGTGCAGGCTGCCATTCAGTATCAGCCAACCGACACCCTCGATTTTAATCTGTCGGGCATCTACATTCATGGCGACTATAACAACTTCAGCCAGTCTCGCTTTATTTACCCGGCTGGCAGCAAGAGCGCGTTCCAGACTGCCACGGTGAAGGATGGGCTGATCACCAACGCGACGTTGGGTAATGGCGCCTACACCGAATTGGACACGAATTACCGCCAGACCACGGTGCAGACCGCTCGTCTGAATTTGGCGGGCACTTGGACGCCGACCAAGGATTGGAAGGTTTACACCGACGTCGGCTACACCCGCGCCTTCGGTGGCAAGGACCCCGAATACCTGCTCTCGTTCTATTCGTCGGCGCCGTATAGCTTCGCTTATGACGGCACCAACACGAACGTCACCTACACCAATGGCTCCGCGTCCGGCAATGCGCTGTCCACCCGGGCCGCGGGTGGGCAAGCGGGCGGTATCGCGGCTCAGCTGAATGCCAACTCCGAGGCCTACGGCCAGATGGACGTGACCCACGATATCAACTTGGGTCCGATCACCAGCGTCCAGGCTGGCGTGAAATACACCGACCACATGAACACGGTTCGCGCCTACGGCAGCCGGACCATGTCCAATGGCGCGGTTTCCCTGACCAGCCTGGGCGCCTCGCCGGTGCCGAGCAGCGTGTTCGACGACCTGAATGCGAGCGGTGACCTCATCCACTTCTCCACCATCAGCAAAGAAGCGGTGGTTAACTATCTGGATGGGCTGAACACCACCTACTATCGGGACTACGGTTCCGAATATAAGGTGACCGAGAAGAACGGGAACGCATACGTCCAGGCCAACTTTGCCGGCACCAATTACCGCGGCAATTTGGGTGTGCGCTACGTACACGGTGACGACGATATAAAGTTCTGGAACACCAGTGATAACGGCAACAGCTATCAGTCGGTGACCACGAATAACCGTTATGGCCGCTTCCTGCCGTCCTTCAACGTCGCTTATGACGCCACGGACGACGTGGTGGTTCGTTTCGGCGCCGCCAAGGTCATTGCCCGTCCGCGTTATGCCGATTACGCCGGCGCCTTCTCGAAGGATGACACCAGCTTTAACGGCAGTGGTGGTAACCCCAACCTGAAGCCGTACGAATCGAACAACTACGACGTTTCCGCTGAGTGGTACTTCAATAAAGACTCGCTGGTTTCTGGCGAATTCTTCTTCCGCCAAATTTCATCGTACATTGTGAGCGTCACGAAGGATAACGTGCCGCTTGTCAGCCAGCGCGATGGACTGGTTCATGATTACTCGATCACAACGCCTCAGAACTTCTCTGATGCGAATGTTAAGGGCTTCTCCGCCCTTTACCAGACGAACATCGCCTACGGGTTTGGTGTCCAGACCAACTACACCTATGCGATCGCCGACACGGCCACTGGCCTGAACATGCCGTACCTGTCACGGCATACGGTGAACTTCATCCCCTATTATGAGCAGGGGCCGCTGCAAGCGCGCGTGAGCCTTGGCTGGCGTTCGTCTTACTTCACCAGCATCGGTCGTTTGAATTCGAACAATATGACCAACTCGTACATGCAGTTGGACTTCTCCGCCACTTACAGCATCACGGAGAACTTGCAGGCGACGGTGAACGCCACGAACCTGCTGGATGAGCTGTACTATTCCTATAGCGGCACGAAGGCGGCACCGATCGGCTACTACCGGAACGGCAGCGTTTACTCCATCAACATGTCCTACAAGATGTAAGTCTCCCTCCCCTGGGCCGTCGCCTCGCGCTTTGGCGGCGGCCCATTCTTTTTTAAATTAAAGAATATATTTGGCAGAATAGGGCGGGCGGACAGGGCCGCCATAGGCATGGGTCCGTCTCCACCCCCGCGCGGGAAGGTGGGGGCCAACGGCAGGGAGCCCAAGGTGCTGTGATGAGGGTGGTGGGATCAAGGATCGGGGCGTGGTTGCCGCTTGTCGCGGGGGTCATGGCCCTGTGGGTGTTGCCGGCCATGGCCGCCACCCGGATGGACCTGGACACCGACTGGCAATTCCGCACGGACCCGCAGGCGGTGGGCGAGGCCCAGGGCTGGGCGGCGCAGACGCCCGCCGGCACGCGCCCCGTCACCGTCCCGCACACCTGGAACATTGGCGCCGATCACGATTTCGATGGCCAGGGCTGGTACTTCAAGACGCTGGTGCTGCCGCCCCTGGCGGCCGGCGCGCATGTGGAGCTGCATTTCGGCGCCACCTTTTACAAAAGCCGCGTCTGGGTGAACGGCACGCCCGTGGGCGGGCATGAGGGTGGGCACACCGCCTATTGGTTCGACGTCAGCAGCCTGGTGCGCGCGGGTGAGAACCGCGTCGTCGTGGAACTCGACAACCGGCCGGGCTTCGCCACCATCCCCGGCTACGCCATGCGCCAGGCCGCCTCCGGCAACGTCTGGTACGATTGGTGGCGCTATGGCGGCATCGTCCGCGACGTGTGGCTCAGCGTCGGCGACACGGGTCTCATCCGCCGCCAGCGTATCACCAGCATCCTCGCGCCGGATCTGGCCCAGGTCCGCGCCCAGGTTTTCGTGGAGAATGTCGGCGGCCAGCCCCAGGATTTCCACCTGACGACGGTGGCCTTTGGCCCCGACGGCACGGTGGCGGCCAAGGCCGCGGCCACCCAGCGCCTGGAGCCGGGCGCCAAGGGCACCCCGGCGCTGGAGCTTGCCATTCCCCATCCCCGGCTGTGGAATGTGGGCGCGGCCCAGCTTTATCGCGTGGCGACCGAGCTGCGCGACGGGCAGGGCCGCCTGCTGGACCGGCGTGAGGACAGCATCGGCCTGCGGACGGTGGAGATCCGTGATCGCCACCTGCTGGTGAACGGGCAGCGCGTCCGCCTCAGCGGCGTCACCCGGCACGCGGATTCCCCGGCCGAAGGCCTGGCGGAAAGCGCCGGCACCGTCCGCCAAGACTGGAACGACCTGGCGGCCCTGCACACCACCCTGACCCGGCCGGTACACTATCCGCAAAGCCAGGCGGTGCTGGACGAGGCGGACAAGGACGGCATCCTGCTGGTGCCCGAGATCCCGCTGTGGCAGTTCAGCCAGGCGCAGCTGCGCGACCCGCGCGTCCTGGCCCTGGCCCAGCGGATGATGCGCGAGGTGGTCGAGGAGTTGGAGAACCACCCCAGCATCTTCGCCTGGAGCGTCTGCAACGAGAGCGACGCCTCCACCCCCGGCGGCCAGGCCTATGTGGCGCGGATGAAGGCGCTGATCAACGCCATCGATCCCGGCCGCCTCGTCACCTTCGCCGACGCCGACATCGCCATCAAGCCGTGGCGGGACGCGGCGGTGATGCACGACGTCGACTTCATCATGGCCAACGCCTATTTCGGCACATGGAGCGGTGCCGCCGGCGAGGTCGAACCCTGGTTGGACCACCTGGACCGCACCTACCCGGACAAGATGGTCATCATCTCCGAATTCGGCTGGCCGGGCCCGTTCTCCCGCGACGCCCAGGCGGCGGACCAGGCCCGCATCGCCAATTTCCAGGACCAGATGGCGGCGTTCCAGAAACGCGACTTCGTGGCCGGCGTCATCTTCTGGAGCTACCAGGACTACAAATCCAGCCGCAACCTGTGGAACGGCCAAGTGGAAGGCTATGTCGACCACGGCCTGGTCGATGAATACCGGCAGCGCAAGCCTTCGTACCTGGCCTGGGAACAGCGCAACCGCCCCCTGACCGCCAGCGCCGGCTGGCAGGTGGGCAAGGACGGCCTGGACGGTTTCCATGCCTTGGTCCGACGCGCGGCACCCGACGCCTTGCCCTCTTACCCACTGGTGGGTTACCGCGCGCGCTGGATCGTGGCGGACGACACCGGGGCTGTGCTGGCCCGGGGGGAACAGCCCCTGGACGGGCTGGACCAGGGGGCCGCCATAAACGCCCGCTGGCAGCCCAAGGCCGGCGGCGCCGTGCTGACCCTGGACGTCTACACCCCCGGCGGGGTGAAGGCGGGCGGCACCACCCTCGACTACGCCCCCTTGCGGCTGGGCAGCGCCCACTATCCGCCCGATCCGACGCAACTGCCCAAACCGGAGGCCAAGCCATGACCCGCCGCTCTTCACGCTTGATCGCGGGGCGCCTGATCCGCGCCGGCCTGCTGGCGACGGCGCTGTCCGTCCCGGCCGCCGCCGTCGCGGCCAAGCAGCCGTCGGCGCCCGCGACCGCGCCCACCGCCGATGTCCTGTCGCCGGCGCAGATCGACCTGCAGTGGGAAAAGCACGCCGCCAAGCATGTGTCCGATGTCGCCGCCGAATTGAAGCAGGTGGCCGAAGGGGACGGGCAGGGGCCCTTCCGGCCGGACTGGGCGTCGCTGAAGACCTATCAGGTGCCGCAATGGTACGCGGACGCCAAGTTCGGTGTCTTCATCCACTGGGGCCTGTATTCCGTCCCCGCCTTCGGCAGCGAGTGGTACTCGCGCCTCATGTACACCAAGGGCACGAAGGAATACGACCACCATATCAAGACCTTCGGCCCCCAGGACAAGTTCGGCTACAAGGACTTCATCCCCCTGTTCAAGGCGGAGAAGTACGATCCCCGCGCCTGGGCCGCCCTGTTCCGCGCGGCCGGTGCCCAATACGTGGTGCCGGTGGCGGAGCACCACGACGGTTTCGCCCTGTATGACACCAAGCTGTCGGACTGGTCGGCCGTGCGCATGGGCCCCAAGCGCGACCTGATCGGCGACCTGGCGCGCGCGGTGCGGGCCCAGGGCCTGCACCTGGGGCTGTCGTCCCACCGCGCGGAGCATGACTGGTTCTTTGATGAGGGACGCAAGATCGCCTCCGATGTCAACGACCCGCGCTATGCCGACTTTTACGGTCCCGCCCAGGTGCGGGTGAAGGAGAAGGGGACGGATGACGCCGACGTGTTCGGCGACTTCACGCCGGTGTCGCAGGCCTGGCTCAGCGACTGGCTGGCCCGCTCGGCGGAGCTGGTGGACCTCTACCACCCCGACCTGATCTATTTCGATTGGTGGATCAGCCACCCCGCCTTCCGCGGCACGCTGCCCAAGTTCCTGGCCTATTACTACAATGCCCAGGCCAAGCTGGGCGGGTCCGCCGTCGTCAATTACAAGCTCGGCGCCTTCCCCGAGGGGGCCGGCGTGCTGGACATCGAGCGCGGCCAGCTGCCCGGCATCCAGCCGCGCGTCTGGCAGACCTGCACCTCCATCAGCGACGGCAGCTGGGGCTATGTCGAGAACGACACCTACAAGTCGCCCCAGGCGCTGATCCATCTGCTGGCCGATGTCGTGTCCAAGAACGGCAACCTGCTGCTGAACATCGGCCCCCGCGCGGACGGCAGCATCCCCCAAGGCGCGCAGGACACGCTGCTGGCCATGGGCGACTGGCTGAAGGTCAACGGCGAGGCCATCTACGGCACCCGCCCCTGGCGTCAGTTCGGCGAAGGCCCGACGGAGGTGGCCAGTGGGTCCTTCCAGGAAACCAAGACCAAGCCCTACACGGCCCAGGACTTCCGCTTCACCACCAAGGGCGCGGCTCTCTACGCCATCGAGCTGGGCTGGCCGGCGGAGGGGGAGGCCGTGATCCACAGCCTGAAGGCGGAGGACAAGGTGAAGGCCGTGACCCTGTTGGGTCCAGGGGGCGGCACGGTCGTGACCTTCCGCCAGGACGCCGATGGCCTGCACCTGACCCTGCCGCAGCGGCCAGTGGGCGCCGTCGCCGCCTACGTCTACCGCATCGAGATGCAGTGAGCGGCGTCAAAGCCGCCTTGAAGGAGATGTCATGAAACGACTGTTGGGAACGCTGGCCGCCGGCCTGTCGATGCTGGTGGCGGCCGGATCCGCGCCCACCGCCTGGGCCGCCGCTGGGGCAAAGGCGCCTACCGCCTTGTTCTATATGATGGAAACCCAGAAATCGATTAACTCGTTCGAGCAGCACATCGACAAGATCGACCTGCTGGTTCCCACCTGGTACGGCGTCGACCAGAACGGCCTGGTGTATGGGCAGCCCAACCCCTATGTGCTGAAGCTGGCGCACGAGAACAAGGTGCCGGTGATGCCCATCATCTCGCCGGTGGACAAGCAGAAGTTCCATGAGCTGATCACCAGCGAACCGGCCAAGAAGGCCATGATCGCCGCACTGTTGCAGCAGGCCAAGGAACATGGCCTGATCGGCTATCAGTTCGACTTCGAGAATATCGCCTGGACCGACCGCGACGCCTTCACCCTGCTGATCAAGCAGACGGCGACCGCCCTGCATGGCGCCGGCCTGAAGCTGTCCATCGCCGTGGTGCCCAACGCGCCGGGCCATGCCGGTCACGGGCCCTTTTCCAAGTGGATGTGGGAGTTCTGGCGTGGCGCCTTCGACTACAAGGCCATCGGCGATGCCGTCGACCTGTTCTGCCTCATGACTTATGACGAGCACACGCGCTGGACCGTTCCCGGCCCGGTCGCCGGCATGCCCTGGGTGATGGAGCACCTGAAGTACGCCCTGCAGTTCATTCCCAAGGAAAAGCTGTCGCTGGGCATCCCGCTCTATGGCTACCGCTGGTACACCGACAACCCGGTGAAGCCGGACGGGACTGAGGCGTCCAACATCGCCGGCGCCTATTTCGACGCCGACGAGTCCATCCCGCAGGCCAAGCAGTATGGCGCGCAGATCCAGTGGGATCCGGTGGAGCATGAGGCCTTTTACTTCTTCTACCGCGACCAGATGCGGGAGTGGGTGTTCATGCCCGAGGCCCGCAGCTTCCATGACCGGTACGCCCTGGTGAAGGAGTATGGGCTAGAGGGCTTCTGCTCCTGGGTCCTGGGCTCGGAAGACCCCAAGGTCTGGGACGAGCTGCCCAAGGCGCAGCGCTGAGCACGGGGACGACGGTGAGGGGAGTGGGGATGAGGACCGTATTGGGGGCTTTGACCGTGGCGATGGTGGCGGCGGGAAGCGCCGCCACCGGCTCGATTTCGGCGGCCCCGCCCGCCCTCATTCCCTTGCCGGTGGAGTATCAGACGGGACAGGGGGCCTTCACCCTAAGCGCCGGCGCCGTCATCGCGGTGCCCGCCGGTGACGCCCAGGCGCGCCAGGCGGCCACCCTGCTGGCCGGTATGGTGAGCCGGGTGCGGGGCCTGACCCTGGACGTACGGGACGGCGGCGGCGGCGGCGCCATCACCCTGGCCCTGGATGCCGCCGCCCCGGTGGCCCAGGTCGAAGGCTACGCCCTGGCCGTGACGCCGCAAGGCATTCGCGTCACGGCGCGGGATGAGGCCGGGCTGTTCTATGGCGTCATGAGCCTGGCCCAGTTGTTGACGCCCGAGGGGGACGGCCGGGGCCCGGTTACGGTGCCAGCGCAGGAGATACGGGACTGGCCGCGCTTTTCCTGGCGCGGCCTGATGCTGGACGTGGCCCGCCACTTCCAGCCCCTGGACAGCGTCAAGGCCCTGGTCGACCAGATGGCGGCGCACAAGCTGAACCGTCTGCACCTGCACCTGACGGATGACCAGGGCTGGCGGCTGGAGATCAAGCACTATCCCGACCTGACCAAGGTGGGCGCCTGGCGCACCCCACCCACTGTCGGCGGGCCAGACGCGCCGAGCCCGCGCTACGGCGGTTTCTACACCCAGGACCAGGTCCGTGACCTGGTGGCCTATGCCGCCGCGCGGCATGTGACCATCGTGCCGGAGATCGACATGCCCGGCCATGGCCAGGCGGTCATGGCGGCCTATCCCAAGATCGGCGTCACCGGCGCACGGCCCCCGGTGGCGGTGGATTGGGGCGTGAACCCCTATCTGTTCAACGTGGATGAGGCCAGCTTCACCTTCATCCAGACCGTGCTGGATGAGGTGATGGCGCTGTTCCCCTCCACCTACATCCACGTCGGCGGCGATGAGGCGCTGAAGGATGAGTGGAAGTCGTCCCCCCGGGTGCAGGCACGCATGCGCGCCCTGGGCCTCAAGGATGAGAACGCGCTGCAGACTTGGTTCATCGAGCGCGTGGGCCAGTATTTGGCGGCCCATGGCCGTCGCATGATCGGCTGGGACGAGATTCTGGAAGGCGGCATCCCGCCCACGGCCACCATCATGTCCTGGCGCGGCACCAAGGGGGCCGTGGATGCCGCTCGCATGAACCACGACGTGATCCTGTCGCCGGCGCCCACCCTGTACCTGGACAGCCTGCAAAGCCGGCGGAATGATGAGCCGTCCGGCCGCCTGGCCATCGTCACCCTGGCGGACATCTATGCCTACGACGCCCTGCCGGCGGAACTGGATGCGGAGCAGGCGCGCCATGTGCTGGGCGGTCAGGGCAACCTCTGGACGGAATACATGATGACGCCGTGGCATGTGACCCATGCCATCTACCCCCGCATCGACGCCCTGGCGGAAGGGCTGTGGTCGCCTAAGGATCGGCGCGATTGGCGGGATTTCCTGGGGCGTTTGCCGGCGCAGCTGGCCCGCTACCGTCACCTGGGCGTGGACGCAGCCGACAGCGCCTTCGCCGTCGATTTCACGGTGGAGGGCGGGCCCAACGCCGCGCTGGCCGCCGGTGCCGCCACCGTGGCCCTGTCCAACCAGGCCAGCTTCGGCACCATCCGCTACACCACCGACGGCAGCGCGCCGACGCCCGCGTCCGCCCGCTACGAGGCGCCGCTGCACCTCACCCTGCCTGCCATCCTGAACGCGGCCGTGTTCAGCGACGCCGGCCAGATGCTGGCGGCCCCCCGCCGATATGATCTGACCGCCGATGCGTTGCGCACGCGGCAGAGTGGGGAGCTGGCGGCCTGTCCCGAAGGCGAAATGGGCCTGCGCATTCCCCTGACGCCGGACGCGACCACCCGCGCCCCTGTGTTCAACGTCAACCTGTTCGATGCCTGCTGGGTCTATCCCAAGGCCCGGCTGAACGGCGTCACCGCGCTGACGGTGCAGGCGGCCCGCCTGCCGCGCAACTACGGTTTGGCCCATGACGCCGTCAAGGTGCGCAGCCATCCCGCGGCCACGCCGAACGGCGAGCTGGTGGTGAGGATGGACGGGTGCGACGGGCCGGTGGCCGCCACCGTGCCCCTGCCGTCGCCGGCCAAGGCGCCGGCACAGTTCCCCCTGACCACCCCGCTGCCGGTGGCGACGGGGGAGCATGACCTATGCCTGACGTACACCGCGTCTATCCATGGTCCGCTATATGCCATCGGAAGTGTCAGCCTGCAGGCCGAACCATGACTAAGCTGATGCCGCACCAGAGGAAATTTCCCATGCCGCGCGCCCTGAACCATTCCCTGTCCCTGGCGTTCGTCTTGGCGCTGATGGCGCCCGGCCTGGCCGAAGCGGCGCCGGTGACGCGGGACCTGGACCAAGGCTGGACCTTCCGTCTGGCGCCGCAGGATCCGGCCGCCAAGACGCATGGAGGAGAGACGCAATGGCGGGTGGCCACCGTGCCGGGCGCGGTGCAGACCGACCTTCTGGCCCTGGGCCGCATCGGCGATCCGTTCTACCGTGACGCCGAGGCGGGCCTGCAATGGATTGGCCTGGCCGACTGGGACTACCGCACCACCCTGGCCGTGGATGAGGCGACGCTGCGCCATGACCATGTCGACCTGGTGTTCGAGGGGCTGGACACCTTCGCCGATGTCAGCGTGAACGGCAAACCGTTGCTATCGGCCGACAACATGTTCCGCCGCTGGCGCGTGCCGGTGAAGCAGGCGCTGCGCTCCGGCGCCAACACCCTGTCGGTGGCGCTGCACTCCCCCATTGCCAAGCTGCAACCCTGGTTGCTGAAGCAGCCCTACGCCTTGCCGGGCGAGTTCGACAGCGCCTTCGGCGATGAGCCGGCGGGCAAGCAGACCTCCAACTACGTGCGCAAGGCCAACTACCAGTATGGCTGGGATTGGGGTCCCCGCTACGTCACCCTGGGCATCTGGCGGCCGGTGCGGCTTGAGGCTTGGGATGGCCCCCGCCTGGCCGATTTCCACGTCGATCAGCAGAAGGTGGGAACCGAGACGGCGGCGGTGCGGGCGGAGTTCGAGATCGCCGCCGACCGGCCGGGCACGGTGCGCGTGACCGTCATCCCCACCGCGCCGGATGGCACGGCGCTGCCCGCCGTTACCCAGGACGTGGCGCTGGACGCCGGCACCAACCAAGTCAGCCTGCCGGTGCGTATCGACCATCCCCGCCTGTGGTATCCGGTGGGCTATGGCGCGCCCGACCTCTACACCTTCAAGGCGACCATCAGCGATGGCGCGGAGGTGGTGGCGACCTCCGCGCGGCGCACCGGCCTGCGCCAGGTGGAACTGCGCCGCGCGCCGGACCAGTGGGGCAAGAGCTTCGAGTTCGTGGTGAACGGCATCCCCGTCTTCGCCAAGGGCGCCAATCTGATCCCCATGGACAGCTTCCCCAGCCGGGTGCCGGCGGAAACCGCTCGCGCCCTGCTGCAATCGGCCCGCGACGCCAACATGAACATGCTGCGCATGTGGGGCGGCGGCCACTACCAGGACAACGCCTTCTACGACTTGGCGGACGAGATGGGCATCATGGTGTGGCAGGATTTCATGTTCGGCGGCGCCATCACCCCCTATGACGTGGCCTTCCGCGAGAGCAGCCGGGCCGAGGCGGTGGACCAGGTGAAGCGCCTGCGCGACCACCCCAGCATCGTCCTCTGGTGCGGCAACAACGAGGTGCAGACCGGCTGGGAATCCTGGCCCGACCGCCAGACGTTCAAGGACAGCATCGCCCCGGCGGAGCGGGAGCGCATCGTCACCGGCATGACCGTGCTGTTTGGTGACGTGCTGCGCGGCGTGGTCGCCAAGTATGCCGGCGGCGTGCCCTATTGGGCCAGCACCCCCAGCACCGATTTCGACGGCCCCGCCGACCAGATGGACGACGGCGACAAGCACTACTGGAAGGTGTGGTCCGGCTCCGCCCCGCTGGAGGATTACCTGGACACCACGCCGCGCTTCCAGTCCGAGTACGGCCTGCAATCCTTCCCCGTGATGCGCACGGTGCGCGCCTTCGCCAATGCAGAGGATCTGGCCAGCCCGAATTCGCCGGTCATGCGGGCGCACCAGAAGTTCGCCAATGGCAACGGCAATGACCGCCTGCTGTTTTACATCCGCAAATATTATGGCGAGCCCAAAGACTTCGCCGCCTTTGTCTACCTTAGCCAGGTGATGCAGGCGGAAGGCATACAGATGGCGGCGGAGCATCTGCGCGCCTCGCGGCCGCATAGCATGGGCTCGCTGTACTGGCAGCTGAATGACGTGTGGCCGGGTGCCTCCTGGTCCAGCATCGACTATTTCGGCCGGTGGAAGGCGCTGCAGTTCCACGCCCGACGCTTCTACGCCCCGCTGCTGGCCGCGGCCCAACGCCATAACGGCAAGACCGACATCCACTTGGTGTCGGACCTGACCGCGCCGCTGGCGGTGCAATGGCGCCTGCGGGTCATGGATCTGGACGGCACCGTGCGGCAGGAGCGGACCACGCCGGTCACCCTGGCGCCGCTGTCCAGCACGGATGTCGGTACCTTCGAGGATGCCGCCCTGTTGAAGGGGGCCGATCCGGCCCGCACCGTCGCGGTGGTGGAACTGCTGCAGGGCGGCCAGCCGGTGTCGCGCGAGATCGTCTATTTCGCCGACGCCATCGACCTGGCCCTGACGGATCCGGGGCTGACCGCCGACCTGCAGCCCGCCGCCGACGGCTATACCCTGACGATCAAGGCGCAGCGCTTGGCGCGTGGCGTCTGGGTGGAATTCGGTGACAGGGACGCCAGCCTGTCGGACAACGCCTTCGACCTGCTGCCGGGCCAGACGGTGACGCTGGCCGTGCGCAGTGCCGCCGACATCGCCGCCCTGCGCCAGGCCCTGTCCGTGCGCTCCCTGGCCGGCGCCACCAAGGGGGCGCGGTCGTGAGGCGGGTTCTCGCGCTGGGGGCGGCGCTGCTGTCCCTGGTCCTGCCCACCGGGGCTTGGTCGCAGACGGATAGCGAGGTGCTGGTCAACCGCATGACCCTGGCCGAAAAGATCGGCCAGATTCAAAGCGCAGCCCCCGCCATCCCGCGCCTGGATCTGCCGGCCTACGAATGGTGGAACGAAGGGTTGCACGGCGTCGCCCGTGCCGGCTACGCCACCGTTTTCCCCCAGGCCATCGGCCTGGCCGCGACCTGGGACACCGACCTGCTGCGCCGGGTGGGCGATACCGTGTCTACCGAGGCGCGGGCGAAGTTCAACGCCGCCGGCCCCAAAGCCGATCATGACCGCTACCAGGGCCTGACCATCTGGTCGCCCAATATCAACATCTTCCGCGACCCGCGCTGGGGCCGGGGGCAGGAAACCTATGGCGAGGATCCCTACCTGACCGGCCGGCTGGCCGTGGCCTTCATCCAGGGCATCCAGGGGCCGGATCCAGCCCATCCCAAGGCCATCGCCACCGCCAAGCATTTCGTCGTGCACAGCGGGCCGGAGGCCGGGCGCCACGCCTTCGATGTCGACGTCTCGCCCCATGATCTGGAGGCGACCTACCTGCCGGCCTTCCGCGCGGCCGTCACGGAAGGGCAGGTGGGGTCCGTCATGTGCGCCTACAACGCCCTGCACGGCACCCCCGTCTGCGCCGATCCGGAACTGCTGAACGGCCGGCTGCGGCGGGATTGGGGGTTCAAGGGCTATGTCGTGTCCGACTGCGACGCGGTGGACGACATGACACGCTTCCACCACTACCGCGCCGACAATGCCGGCTCGGCCGCCGCAGCGCTGCTGGCTGGCACTGATCTGAACTGCGGCGGCGGCGGCCGCTACGCCTATGCAGACCTGAATGCCGCCGTCAGCCAGCATCTGGTGACGGAGGGTGCGGTGGACCAGGCGGCGCGGCGCGTCATGGCCGCCCGCGCCCGGCTGGGCGCCTTCACCGCCGCCGACCCTTACGCCGACATCGGGGCGGAGCGCATCGACGACGTGAACGCCCGCGCCCTGGCACTGGAGGCGGCGCGCAAATCCATCGTGCTGCTGAAGAACCGCAACAACGCGCTGCCGCTGGCCCCCGGCTCCAACTTGGCAGTGGTTGGCCCTAACGCCGACGCGCTGGGCGTGCTGGAGGCCAATTATCACGGCACCGCCGTCCAAGCCTACACGCCCCTGGCGGCGCTGCGCATGGCCCCGGGCGTGGGCACCGTCCGCTACGCCCAAGGGTCGACCCTGGCGGAGGGCGTGCCCGTGCTGGTGCCGGAGACGGCGCTGAAGACGGGGGCGGGCAGCGGGGCGGAGGCCGGCCTGACCGGCGACTATTTCGACAGCCTGGATTTCAGCGGCGAACCGCGCCTGACCCGCACCGACCGCACCGTCGATTTCGACTGGGACAAGGTGCCGCCGGTTCCCGGCATGGACGCGCGCCGCTACGCCGTGCGCTGGACCGGCCTGCTGGTGCCGCCGGGGCCAGGCGACTACACCCTGGCGGTGCGGATGGACCGCTGCTTCGACTGTCAAGGGCATGACCCCGTGCGCCTGTACCTGGACGGCCGGCTGGTGCTGAACGACCCCGGCACCGGCAAGGACAGTGACCTCATGGTGTCCTTGCATGTCGAGGGCACCAGCCCCCACCGCCTGCGCCTGGAGCTGGTGCACAGCGGCCAGGACCAGGGTGTGCGCCTGATGTGGCTGGCCCCGGCGGAGGTCCAGCGGGCGGAGGCTTTGGCCGCCACCAAAGGCGCAGACGCCATCATCGCCTTCGTCGGCCTGTCGCCGGACGTGGAGGGGGAGGAACTGGGCATCGCCGTACCGGGCTTCGATGGCGGCGACCGCACCGATATCGGTCTGCCCCTGCCGCAACGCCAATTGCTGGAGGCCCTGGCCACGACCGGCAAGCCTTTGGTCGTGGTGCTGATGTCCGGCAGCGCCGTGGCCCTGACCTGGGCGCAGGATCATGCCGACGCCGTGCTGGCCGCCTGGTACCCGGGGGAGCGCGGCGGCCGGGCGCTCGCCGAGACGCTGACGGGCAGCAACAACCCCTCGGGCCGCCTGCCGGTGACCTTCTACCGCTCCGTCCGCGACCTGCCGCCGTTCGTTGACTATGCCATGGCCGGGCGCACCTACCGCTATTTCGAGGGCACGCCGCTGTACCCCTTCGGCTTCGGCCTCAGCTACACCCGCTACGCCTATGACGATCTGACGCTGTCCGCGACCGATCTGCCGGCCGGCCAGCCGCTGACGGCCAGCGTCACGGTCAGGAACGTAGGCGACCATCCGGGTGAGGAGGTGGCGCAGCTGTATGTCACGCCGCCGTCCGGCCCCCTGGCGCCGCGCCGCCTGCTGGCTGGGTTCCAGCGCGTGCACCTGGAACCGGGGGAGAGCAAGCGCGTGACCTTCCAGGTGCAGCCCCGGGACATCGGTGGCGTGGACGCCGCCGGTAACCGCACGGTGGAGGCGGGGCGCTATCAGGTTTTCGTGGGTGGCGGCCAGCCGGACTTCACCCCGGGCATCGAGAAGACGGTCGACATCCAGGGTCGCCAGGCCCTGCCGAAGTGACGGGGCCGAAATGAGGAAGGCGCGATGATCAGCCGTCGTGACACGCTCCTGGGTCTGGCCAGTGGTGTTCTGGCCGGTGCCCTGCCGGCCGCGCGGGCCCACGCGGCGCCCCCTGTCAGCCGACGCCCGCCGCCGGCTCAGCGCAAGGTGTCCAGCCCGGCGGTGGAGCGGGAACTGGCGCGGGTGAAGGCGGCCATCGCCGACCCGGAGCTGGCCTGGCTGTTCGAGAACTGCTTCCCCAACACCCTGGACACGACGGTGGAACTGGGGCGGCTGGATGGCAAGGCCGACAGCTTCGTCATCACCGGCGACATCGAATGCCTGTGGCTGCGCGACAGCTCCGCCCAGGTGTGGCCCTACCTGCCCCTGGCCAAGGGTGACGCGGTGTTGCGCCAGGTGTTCCAGGGCCTGATCCATCGCCAGGCGCGCTGCATCCTGATCGACCCCTACGCCAACGCCTTCCTGCCGGACCCCAAGGGCACCACCCCCAACAAATGGGCCGTGGGCGACCTGACGGAGATGAAGCCCGGCGTCGCGGAGCGGAAGTGGGAGATCGACAGCCTGTGCTATCCCATCCGCCTGGCCCATGGCTATTGGCGGGCCACGGGGGATGTGGCGCCCTTCGATGAGGAATGGCGGGCGGCGATGCGCCTGGTGGTGGCCACCTTCCGCCAGCAGCAACGCAAGGACGGCCCCGGCCCCTATCGCTTTCAGCGCAAGGCGGAGACGCCGACGGAAACCTTGGCGTTGGACGGCTACGGCTTCCCCACGCGCAAGGTGGGCATGATCCACGCCATGTTCCGCCCCTCGGACGACGCCTGCCTGTATGCCTTTAACATCCCCGGCAACCTGTTCGCGGTCACAGCCCTCCGCCTGCTGGTGCCCCTCTGGCGCGCCGTGGGTGGGGAGGAAGCGCTGGCCCAGGACGCGCTGGCCCTGGCGGTGGAGGTGGAGGCCGCGGTGCATGCCCATGGCCGTCTGTCCGACGCAGCCGGCCAGGACATCTGGGCCTATGAGGTCGACGGCTTCGGCAACCGCCTGTTCATGGACGACGCCAATGTGCCCAGTCTGTTGGGCCTGCCCTACCTGGGCTGCTGCGCTGCCGATGATCCCCTGTACCGCCGCACCCGGGCGCGGGTATGGAGCGGCGACAACCCCTATTTCTTCCAGGGCACCGCCGCCGAAGGCGTCGGCGGCCCGCATGAGGGCCTGCGCATGATCTGGCCCATGGCCATCATCGTCCGCGCCCTGACCAGCGACGACGACGCGGAGATCCGCCAGTGCCTGGGCTGGCTGAAGACCACGCACGCCGGCACCGGCTTCATGCATGAAGCGTTCGACCAGGATGATCCCACCCATTTCACCCGATCCTGGTTCGCCTGGGCCAACACCCTGTTCGGCGAACTGATGATCGACCTGCTGGCCCGCAAGCCGGCGCTGCTGCGGGCGCCCCTGCCTTAAGGGGCGCCGATGGGGAAGGAGACGAACATGCTGACACGCCGTGGATTGCTGGGGGGCACCGCCGGCCTGGCCCTGATGGGCGGCAGCGGCCTGCCACTGACGGCGGCCTGGGCCGAGGGGGACGGGGATCTGACCCGCTGGGTCGATCCTTTCATCGGCACCGGCGGGCATGGCCATACCTATCCCGGCGCCACCGTGCCCTTCGGCATGGTGCAGCTGAGTCCGGACACGGACAACGGCCGCTGGGATTCCTGCTCCGGCTATCACCAGGACGACCGTACCCTGATGGGCTTTTCCCATACCCATCTCAGCGGCACCGGCGTGGGCGACATGCTGGACGTGCTGGTGGTGCCCCGGGTGGGCCCCGTGGTGCTGCGGCCCGGCAGCCTGGAGAATCCGGAGGGCGGCTATCGCGCCCGCTTCGACCATGCCGATGAGCAGGCGTCGCCCGGCTATTACCGCGTGCGGCTAAAGGACAGCGGCATCACGGCGGAACTGACGGCGACGGCGCGCGCCGGCCTGCACCGCTATACCTTTCCTTCCGACAGGGAGGGCGCCCATCTGCTGATCGACTTCCACCACGGCATGCAGGACAAGCACGGCGTGCCCACCCGGGTGACCGACGCGACCCTGCGGCTGGTGGGCAACGACACCCTGGTGGGCGGCCGGCGGGTGCACCAGTGGGCCGACGGGCGCCGCATCTATTTCGCCCTGAAGCTGTCGCGGCCATTCGCCAAGGCAGAGCTTTATTCGGACGACCAGCCGGTGGCGGGCGACCAGGCCGCCGGCACCAACCTGAAGTGCGCGCTGCATTATCCCGATGCCGCCCAGGCGCCCCTATTGGTCAAGGTCGGCCTGTCCGCCGTGGACGAGGCGGGCGCGTTGCGCAATCTGCAAGCCGATATCCCCGGCTGGGACTTCGACCGCGTGCGCGGTGCCGCCCGCGACGCCTGGCAATCGGAACTGTCGCGCATCCGCATCGACGCGGACAGCGACACTGATCGTCGCATCTTCTACACCGCCCTTTACCATGCCCTGCTGGCGCCCACGCTGTTCAGCGACGTTGACGGGCGCTATCGCGGCATGGACGACGCCGTCCACCAGATGCCCACAGGCCGCCACACCTATTCCACCTATTCGCTGTGGGACACCTATCGCGCCCTGCACCCCCTGTTCACCCTGGTGCAGCCGGAGCGCGTGCCCGACCTCGTGGACGGGCTGGTGCGCATGGCGGTGGAAAGCCCGGCCGGCCCGCCCGTCTGGCCGCTGCAGGGGCGGGAGACGGGCTGCATGATCGGCTGGCATTCCGCCGTGGTGCTGGCGGAGGCGCAGGCCAAGGGCTTCAAGGGCATCGACTACAAGGCCGCCTGGCCGGTGTTCCGCAAGCGGGCCTTCGAGGACACCACCCTGGGCATGGGCGAGTACCGGCGCCTGGGCTACATTCCCAGCGACACGGTGGATGAGGCGGTCAGCCGCACGCTGGAATACGCCTACGACGATTGGGCCATGGCCCATCTGGCGGCGGGGGCCGGCGCCCGCGACGACGCCCGCGCCCTGGCCGAACGCTCCCGCAACTACCGCCATGTGTTCGATCCGACGCTGACCTTCGTGCGCGCCCGCGACAGCGCCGGCAAGTGGATCGAGCCCTTCGATCCCCGCGCCATGGGCCACATGAAGAAGTGGCGGGATTTCACCGAGAGCAACGCCTGGCAGGCCACCTTCCTGAACCAGCATGACCTCTACGGCTATATGGAGATGTTCGGTGGGGCCGGCGCGTTCGAGCGCAAGCTGGATGAGCTGTTCACCACCAGTTCGGAGATGCCGGCGGACGCGCCGCCGGACATCGCGGGGCTGGTCGGCCAGTACGCCCACGGCAATGAGCCCAGCCACCACGTGGCCTATCTTTACGCCTACGCCGGCACCCCTCATAAGACCCAGGCGCGGGTGCGCATGCTGTTGCGCACCATGCACCAGGACCAGCCGGACGGGCTGGCCGGCAATGAGGATTGCGGCCAGATGAGCGCCTGGTACCTGATGAGCGCGCTGGGCCTGTATGCCGTCGATCCCGTCACCCCCATCTACGTCTTCGGCTCCCCCCTGTTCCGGCGGGCGGAGGTGGCGGTGGGCCAAGGCCGCCGCCTGGTGGTGGAGGCGCCGGGCAACGGGCCCGACAGTCCCTACATCCAGTCCGTCTTCTGGAATGGCGCGGCCCACACCAAGAGCTGGATCAGCCATGCCAGCCTGGCGGCGGGCGGGCGGCTGACTTTCCAGATGGGGCCCAAGCCCAACCCCCGCTTCGGTGCTGACGCGGCCGACCGGCCGCCGTCCTTCGCGCCCGTCAAGGTGTGAATATCACAAGAAAGACAATGATGAACCGTCATGTCCTGATGTTGGACCTGAAGTCCGATCCCGCCTTGATCGAGCGTTATCGCCAGTGGCATGCACCGGGTAAGGTGCCGCCGGCCGTGGTGCGCGCCATCCGCCAAGCCGGCATCCTGGAGATGGAAATCCATCTTTGCGGCGACCGGCTGGCGATGATCGTGGAGGTGACGGATGATTACGATCCGGCGGCCAAGGCTGAAACGGACGCCGCCGACGCGGATGTCCAGGCGTGGGAGGCGCTGATGGATACCTTTCAGCGCCCCTTGCCCTGGGCCAAGCTCGGAGAAAAGTGGGTGCCGGCGGAGCGGATCTTCAACCTGGCCGAGCAGTAAGGCTTACTTCATCGTCGGCATGACGAACTCGGCGCCGGCGCGGATGCCCGTGGGCCAGCGGGTGGTGATGGTCTTCAGCCGCGTGTAGAAGCGGATGCCCTCGGGCCCATGCATGTGGTGGTCGCCGAACAGCGACTGCTTCCAGCCGCCGAAGGAATGGAAGGCCATGGGTACCGGGATGGGCACGTTGACGCCCACCATGCCCACCTGGATCTGGTGAGCGAACTCACGGGCGGCGTCGCCGTCGCGGGTGAAGATGGCGGTGCCATTGCCATAGGGATGGTCGTTGATCAGCTGGGCCGCCTGGTCGTAGCTGTCCGCCCGTAGCACCGACAGGACGGGACCGAAGATCTCCTCCCGGTAGATGCTCATGTCCGGGGTCACGTGGTCGAACAACGTGCCGCCCAGGAAATAGCCGTCCTCATAGCCCTGCAGGCGGATGTCGCGGCCATCCACCACCAGTTTGGCGCCTTCGCGCACACCGGCCTCGATGTAGCCACGCACCTTGTCCAGGTGCTGGCGGGTGACCAGGGGGCCCATTTCCGACTGCGGGTCGGTGCCCGGCCCCACCTTCAAGGTGCGCAGCCGGTCGGCCAGGCGGCCCACCAGGGCGTCGGCCGTGGCCTGGCCCACGGGCACGGCCACGGAGATGGCCATGCAGCGCTCCCCCGCCGAACCGTAGGCGGCGCCCATCAGGGCGTCCACCGCCTGGTCCAGGTCGGCGTCGGGCAGGATGACCATGTGGTTCTTGGCTCCGCCCAGGGCCTGGCAGCGCTTGCCGTGGCGCGCCGCCGTCTCATAGATGTACTGGGCGATGGGGGTGGATCCCACGAAGCTGACGGCCTGCACCTGCGGGACGGTAAGCAGCGCGTCGACCGCGATCTTGTCCCCGTTCACCACGTTGAAGACGCCGGCGGGCAGGCCCGCTTCCTCCAGCCAGCGGGCGATGACCAGGGCGGCCGAGGGATCCCGTTCCGATGGTTTCAGGATGAAGGTATTGCCGGCGGCCAGAGCCACGGGGAACATCCACATCGGCACCATGGCAGGGAAGTTGAACGGGGTGATGCCGGCCACCACGCCCAGGGGCTGGCGCAGGGAAAGGCTGTCCACCCGCGTGCCCACATTCTCCGTCACCTCGCCCTTCAGCAGGGTGGGGGCGGCCGTGGCGAACTCCACCACCTCCATGCCGCGCTGGATCTCGCCCAGCGCGTCGGAATGCACTTTGCCGTGTTCGGACACGATGATGGCGGCCAGTTCGTCCGCCCGGTCCTCCAGGATGCGCAGGAAACGGTTCAGGATGCGGGCGCGGCGCAGGGGCGGGGTGGCGGCCCAGGCGGGAAAGGCGGCCGATGCCGCCGCCACGGCCGCCGCCACCTCATCGACGGAGGCGAGGTCGACGCGGGCCGTCTCCTCACCCGTCGCCGGGTTGTAGACGGGCGCGGTGCGGCCGAACCGGCCAGCCTGGGGGCGGCCTGCGATGTGATGGGGGATGGACTTGGTCATTGGCGCTCGTTCCTCCGCCGGGTTTTATCCCCTCGCTTATCCGGCTTGCAGAACTGCGCATCAACCTGCAATGTCGCGGCTTCGTTGTGCGGATTTTATAGTCTGGATGTGCCGATGGAATGGGATCAGGTCCGCGTCTTCCTGGCCGTGGCCCGTGCTGGGCAAATCCTGGGGGCTGGCCAGCGCCTGGGCCTGAACCACGCCACGGTGGCCCGGCACCTGACGGCGCTGGAAACATCCCTGGGCGTGCTGCTGGTGGAGCGGCGGCCGCAGGGCTGCACCCTGACACCGGCGGGTGAGACGCTGATGGCCGCGGCCGAGCGCATGGAGTCCGAGCTGCTGCAGGCGGGCTCCATCCTGTCCGGCAGCGCCGACCGGCTGACCGGCACGGTGCGGGTGGGCGCGCCGGACGGCATCGGCACCTATTTCCTGGCGCGGGAACTGGGCGCCTTGGCGGAACGGCATCCCGGCCTGACCATCCAGCTTGTGCCCCTGCCGCGCACCTTTTCCCTCTCCCGGCGCGAGGCGGACCTGGTCATCACCCTGGAACAGCCGGACCACGGCCGGCTGATGGTGCGCAAGCTGACGGACTATTCCTTAAGCCTTTATGCCAGCCAGAGGCATCTGGACCGCCATGGCCCTCTGGGTACGACGGCGGATCTGGCCGGCCGGCTGTTCGTCACCCATGTCGAGGACTTCGCCTACAGCCGGGCGCTCGACTACGCCGGAGAAGTCGGCCGCCACACCGAGCGCCATTACGAATGCGGCAGCGTCGTCGCCCAGATCGAGGCGGTGCGGTTCGGCCACGGCATCGGCGTGCTGCACGATTACGCGGCCGCGGGCTTTCCGGAACTGGTGCGGGTGCTGCCGGACATACGCTTCACCCGCACCTACTGGCTGCTGAGCCACCCGGACAGCCACCACACCCGGCGCATTGCCGCCGTGCGCGAGCACATCGCCGACCGCATCGCCGCTGCACGCGGCATGATGCTGGCCTGAGCCGTCACCGGCAGGTGAAGTTCGCCGCCTCGTCGCTGGAGCCCTTGCCGGTCCAGTGGGCGACGGCGGGGTAGGGGCACAGGGGCCGGGTGCGCAGCACGGCGGAGGTGGGGTCCAGATCCTTCTCGTGCTTGGCCGCGACCAGCCGGTCCGGCGCCTTGCCCTGTTCCACCCAAGCGCGCAGGGCGGTTACGGCATCGAAACGGTTGGGGCCGGGCCCCCCGTAGCAGTGGCCCATGCCTGGCACCATGAACAGACGGAAGTAGCCGCCCAGCCGCGCCCGCGCCTGGGCCGGATCCGACGTGCCCGCCACGGCTTGGTAATACTGGATGGGATAGGTCTGGGCGTTCAGCTGGTCGGCCCAGCCCTGGCTCATGATCAGCTTGCCGCCCCGCGCCTTGAAGGCTGACAGGTCCGGCGACACGGCGGTGATGGTGGCACCGACCTTTTCGTCCGTCAGCGTCACGTCCCGGTCGAAGTCGAAGTCCTGCCAGCGCCAGGACAGGTTGTCGTAGACCATGTTCTGGAACAGGGGGATGACGTAGGCCTCCAGCAACTTGCCCTGCTGCAGGTCCCAGCCCCATTCGCTGCCCGGCACCAGTCCGGGATATATCGCCTCACCCGTGCGCGGGTTGCGCGGGCCGGCATAGAGCGCGCGCGCGGCGGCCACCTGCGGCGCCGTCAGGCAGGCCGTGGTGTCCGTGGCGCCAGACGCGCATTGCAGCACGGCCGGGTCGAAACGGCAGGCCGGGGGATTCTCGATGAGGCCGTCCTTGACGCCATCGGCGGCGTCACAGGCGTTCAGCGCCGCCTGGTGCAGCAGGGTCAGCTTCTCCGCCGGCAGAGTGCTGGCCGGGTCCAGCAGGGTGGCCCGCGAACTCCACAGGAAGCTCATCATCAGGCGGGTGTAGTTCATGCCCGGCGCGCCGGCATGGATGCCGTCATAGTCGCCGGGAAAATACTCCGCCTCCGTCATGGCCTGGGCGCCGCCGGTGGAGCAGCCTTCGAAATAGGCCTTGGCCGCCGGCGTGCCATAGCGGGTGGCGACGATGGCCTTGGCCGCCACGGTCATGCGGTGGATGGCGTTGTGGCCCCAGTTGGCCAACTGGGTGGGGTCGTGCATCCAGTCCAGGCGGGTACCGGGCTTGCCTTCCGCCGGGCCGTGGCCCGTGTCGGTACCGGCCACGGCATAGCCGGCGCGCAGGGCCGGGCCCATGGCGTAATAGCTGAAGTTGCCGGCGAAGCCGCCGTTGCCCACGCCCTGGAAACGGCCGTTCCACCCGGTCTCAGGCAGCCAGACCTCCACCTTCACATCCGTCTCGGCCATGGCCACCACGCGGCAGAAGGCGGGCAGGTCGGGGAAGGTGACGGTGCCGTCCGGCGCCTTGTAGGGACCGGCCGCCACGGGCTCGGCCGACAGGATGCGCGCCTCGGGCAAGCTGCGCCCGGCCAGGCTGGCGCAGTCGGCCGCATGGGCGGCCGGCGCTGTGATCGCCCATGTGAGCAAGGCGCCGGCTGCCGCCCCCATCCAGGTCATCACGCGCATGCTCATCCTCCCCAGCCTGTTCCCCGTGTTCTGTCCCCGGGAATGCCACGGCGGAAGGACGGAAGGAATTAGATTAACTTTATGCGATTGATAGATTTTGATTATCGCTGCCGCCCGACCCCGGCGGGCCGGCGCGGAATTCATTAAACTTTACTATCGCAAATATAGAACAAATCTATTTCCCTTATCGGGTCCTCCTCCTTAACCCTAGGGATCGAACCATCAGGCGCCGAAGCCACGACGTCCGGGCTGAACCGGACGCGGGAGAAGGGGGAGAGGTATGATCGCGGTACTGGGTTTCGGCACGGTCACCGTCCTGTTCCTGGCCATCCTCAGCAACCGGCTGTCGCCCCTGGTGGCCCTGATCGCCGTGCCCGTCGCCGGGGCGCTGTTGGGCGGCTTCGGGCTGGAGACCAGCCGTTTCATCCTGGACGGCATCAAGGCCATCGCCCCAGTAGCCGGCATGTTCGTCTTCGCCATCCTCTATTTCGGCGTGGTCACCGACGCCGGCATGCTGGACCCCATCATCAGCCGCATCCTGCGCCTGGTGGGACATCGGCCCTGGCGCGTCACCGTGGGGGCGGCCTTCTTGGCCCTGCTGATCCACCTGGACGGGTCGGGGGCCGTGACCTTCCTGGTGACCATTCCCGCCATGCTGCCGCTGTTCGACCGGCTGGGCATGGACCGGCGCGTCCTGGCCTGCGTCACCTCGCTGGCGGCGGGGGTCAATTTCCTGCCCTGGACGGGCCCCATGATCCGCGCCGCCGCCGCCCTGCACCTGCCCGTGTCCGACATCTTCCGGCCGCTGCTGCCGGTGCAGGCGGCGGGCCTGGCCTTCGTCTTCGCCACGGCCTGGTGGCTGGGCCGGCGGGAGGAACGGCGCCTGGCCCAGGCTGGAACGCTGGCGGGCGCAGACCCCGTCCCGACCGCCGAACGGCCGCTGACGGCGGAGGAGCGGGCGTTGCGCCGCCCCGGGCTGTTCTGGCTGAACCTGGCCCTGACCACCGCCGTCATGACCGTCATGGTGGGCGGTTGGGTGGACCCGGTGGTCATGTTCATGCTGGGCACGGTGGCGGCCCTGATGCTGAACTATCCCGACGTGGCGGAACAGCGCCGGCGGGTGGACGCCCACGCCAAGGCGGCGCTGATGATGGCCGGCATCCTGCTGGCCGCCGGCGCCTTCACCGGCATCATGCAGGGCAGCGGCATGCTGAAGGCCATGGCCGGCGCGGCGGTATCCGTGATGCCGTCCGGCATGGCGGGGCACATCCCCGTCATCCTGGGCGTGCTGTCCATGCCGCTCAGCCTGCTGTTCGACCCCGACTCCTTCTACTTCGGCATCCTGCCGGTCATCGCCTCGGTTCACGGCAGCCTGGGCGGCCAGCCCGTGCATGTGGCGCAGGCCGCCGTGCTGGGCCAGATGACCACCGGCTTCCCCGTCAGCCCCCTGACGCCCGCCACTTTCCTGGTGATCGGGCTGACCGGCATCGGGCTGGGGGAGCATCAGAAATTCAGCATCCCCTACCTGTTTGGCGCCACGTTGCTGATGACGGTGGTCGCCGTCGTCATCGGCGTGCTGCCCCTGTAGGGACCCGCGACCAGGAGGCATCCGCGTTGAAACGCGTCAGACTAGGCACCGGCGCCGGCTATTCCGGCGACCGTATCGAGCCGGCGGTGGAACTGGCCGAGGCGGGGGACATCCGCTATCTGGTCTTCGAATGCCTGGCCGAACGGACCATCGCCCTGGCCCAATTGGCCAAGCGGCGGGATCCCTCCGCCGGCTTCGACCCCCTGCTGGCCGACCGCATGGCGGCCGTCCTGCCCGCCTGCCGGCGCAATGGCATCACCATCATCACCAATATGGGGGCCGCCAACCCCCATGCCGCCGGCGCCGCCGTGGCGGCTGTCGCCCGGTCCCTGGGGCTGGGGCCGTTGCGCATCGCCATCGTCACCGGCGATGACGTGACGGAGATCATCCGCGCCCGCCAGGACCTGACGATCGAGGAAACGGGCGCCCCGGTGTCCAGCCTGGCGGACAGCCTGGTGGCCGCCAACGCCTACCTGGGGGCGGAGCCCATCGTGCGGGCGCTGAAGGGCGGGGCCGACGTGGTCGTCACCGGCCGGGTGGCCGACCCCTCGCTGTTCCTGGCGCCGCTGGTGCATGAATTCGGCTGGGCGGCGGATGATTGGACGCTCATGGGCAAGGGCACGCTGGTCGGCCACCTCATGGAATGCGCCGGCCAGGTCAGCGGCGGCTATTTCGCCGATCCCGGCTACAAGGACGTGCCCAACCTGGCGCGCCTGGGCTTCCCCCTCGCCGAGGTCGCCGCCGATGGCGCCGCCACCATCACCAAGGTGGCGGGCAGCGGCGGCCTGATCACCGGCGCCACTTGCCGGGAGCAGCTGCTGTATGAGGTGCACGATCCCGCGCGCTATCTGACGCCGGACGTGGCGGCCGATTTCAGCGGCGTGTCCATTACCGAGGCGGGTCCCGACCAGGTACGGGTGGATGGCGGCGGCGGGGCCGCGCGACCCGGCAGCCTCAAGGTCTCGCTGGGCTACAGCGATGGTTATATCGGTGAGGGCCAGATCTCCTACGCCGGTCCCGGCGCCCTGGCGCGGGCGCGCCTGGGCCGCGACATCGTGGCGGAACGCCTGCGCATCATCGGCCTGCCCCTGCGAGAATTGCGGCTGGACCTCATCGGCGTGGACGCCATTCATGGGCCGGAGTTGTCGGCGGCGGCCCCCGAACCCTATGAGGTCCGCCTGCGCGTCGCCGGCCGGACCCACACCCTGAAGGATGCCGAGCGCATCGGCAACGAGGTGGAGGGGCTGTACACCAACGGCCCGGCCGGCGGCGGCGGCGCCACCAAGATGGCCAAGGAGGTCATCGCCGTGCAGTCGACCCTGATCCCGCGCGAGCTGGTCAGCCCGCAAGTCCACATGACGGAGGTTCAGCCATGAAACTGCGCGAGCTGGCCCATTCCCGCACGGGGGACAAGGGCAATACCTCCAACATCTCCGTCATCGCCTACCGGACGGAGGATTACGCCCGTCTGGAAGCGGCGGTGACGGTGGAACGGGTACGCCGCCACCTGGGCGCCCTGATCCAGGGGGAGGTGGTGCGCTATGCCCTGCCGGGGCTGGGGGCGCTGAACTTCGTCCTGACGCGCACGCTGGGCGGCGGTGTCACCCGGTCACTGGCCTTGGACGCCCACGGCAAGTGCCTCAGCTCCGCCATCCTGGACCTCGACATCTAGGCAAGGCCCCGGCGTCGCGGCGCAGGAAGTGGCCGCCGCCAGCAGCACCTTGGTGAATTCCTCCACCGCCGGCAGCAGCGAGCTTCCCCGGCGCTTGATGATGACGATGCGGCGGACGAAGCCGGCATCGTCGATGGGCCGCGTGGCGATGTCGGCGAAGCCCCGGATCTCGATGGCGGAGGCCGGCAGGATGGCCAGGCCCAAGCCGGCGCGCACCATGCTGACCGCCGTGGACATGTAGGTCGCCTCGCACGCCGGGGTGGCGATGGAGCCGGCGCCGGCGAAGGCCTCATCCACCAGGCGGCGCACGCTGGTGTCCTTGTCCATCAGCACCAGCGGGAATTGGGAAATGACGGGCACGGAGGCCAAGGGCAGCTCACCCGCCGCATGGCCCCGGGGATAGACCAGCACCAGCCGGTCCTCGCAGACGTCGATGGTGTCCAGATCCGGCTCATCCACGCCGCCGACGCCGATGCCGAAGTCCACCTCCTCATTGCGCACCATGGCCAGCACTCGCTTGCCCACGGCATCCTTCAGCACGAAGGAGACGCGGGGGTTGCGGGCGCGGAAGTCCGCGATCAGGGCGGGCAGGGGCCCGGCGGCGAAGCTGGGCAGGACGGCCACCCGGATGGTGCCGCGCGGCTCTTCCGAGAACTCCCGGATGTCGGCCATGGCGCCGTCGAAATCCTTCATCAGGCGCTGGAACACGGGCAGCAGTTCCTGACCCACGCGGGTCAGCTGCACCGACCGGGTGTTGCGGTCGAACAGGCGCAGGCCGATCTGGTCTTCCAGCTGGCGGATGCGGATGGTCAGGGCGGGCTGGGAAATGTTCAGCGCGCCGGCGGCCCGGGTAAAGCCGCCGAGCCCGACCACCGCCAGGAAGGCGCGGATCTGCCGAAGATTGACATCCATATAAATTCCTTATCACGGCAACCTCATTCATCACAATCGTTGCCGTGCTGAAGGCGGCAGTTTTGCGATGGTTGCATTGATAAGCGCAGTTTATTAATGCATGTAAAAAACAAATTTTACAAATCTAATGCCCCCTACAATACTCCTCATGAATAGAGAAGGCGATGCCGTCGTGGGTCGGCATAAAACGCCAATCGGGGAGGGAAAATAATGAAAATTGGAAGTGTATCCGCGTCTGGATTTGCAGCCAATCTGCGGGCGACCGCTTCGGTCGTGGCGCTCATTTCTTTGTGCGCCGGGGCCTATCCTGCCATGGCTCAGCAGAAGGACGTGGATTCGACCGACGATGGCATCGCGGAGATCGTCGTCACCGGCACCTACCTCAAGGTGAAAAGCCAGGCCGATATTCCCGACCCAACCCAGACCCTGGACCGCGACGCCATCAGCCGTTCAGGCGTCAGCAACCTCAGCCAGCTGACCAATCTGACCCCCGCCAACATCGGCAGCATGGGCGGGGCACAGGATCTGTCCAAGGGCGGGCCGGAAAACCACGGCTCCCGCTCCGCCAACCTGCGCGGCCTGGGGCCGTCGTCCACCCTGGTGCTGCTGAACGGCCACCGCACGGCGGCCACGGACACGGACAGCAACCTCAACCCCTACGTCAATCTGAACACCCTGGTGCCGCTGATCGAGATCCAGCGGGTGGAGACGGTGCTGGACGGCGCGTCGGCCCTGTACGGCTCCGACGCCATCGCCGGTGTCATGAACTTCATCACCGACGACAAGTTCAACGGCGTGGCCGCGGGCGGGCAGTACACCTTCATCGACGGCGCGCCCAAGTATTTGGCGGAGGGCATGTATGGGGGCGGCGGCGACCGCTTCCATGTCGTGGGATCGTTCAGCTACGAACACCAGAAGAACCTGCAGAATTCCCAGCGCCGGGTGACGAACTTCTACAGCCCCTCGGGCACGTCGCAGCCGGGCAACTTCATCCTGTCCTCGGCCCCGCACACCGCCAGCGGCGGCGACGTCGTCATCAACAACGGCGTCAACGGCGCCATCGATTACACCCAGCTGTACAACAACACCGTGGCGGCCCGCGTCGCCGCCGGGGCCAACCCGACGGCGGCGGCCACAAAAAACGTGCAGGTGGCGGACCCCAGCTGTGATGTCCCCGGCACCGGCGGCGTGTTCGTGGGCAATAGTTTCCCCCTGGGCGCCTGCCAATTCAGCTACCAGGCCATGAACCCCATCCAGCCAGCCTACAAGCAGGTGCTGTCGCATATGCGCGGCACCTATGACCTGACGGACACCCAGCAGATCTTCTTCGAAGGCCGCTATTACTTCCAGGATTCCGACCGCTACGGTGTGGCCAGCACGCCCATCACCCGCGGCAACATCATCGTGCCCGCCAGCAACCCCGGCAATCCCTTCGGCGTGCCCGTCACCTTCCTGGGCCGTGTCATGGGCGTGAACGGTCCCCATGACGACGACAAGACGGACCTGACCGGCACCCACCTGGTGCTGGGCGCCAAGGGCAAGCTGTGGGGCGATTGGGAATACTCGCTGGACGGTGTCTATTCGCGGGAGCAGCAGGTCTACGACGTCAAGGAAACCGACCTGGTGTCGCTGCAATACGCCGTCAACGGCTATGGCGGCGCCGGCTGCCCGGTGTCCTTCAACGGCACTGCCAGCTTCGCCCCCGGCACCAACGGCTGCTCCTACTTCAGCCCCTTCGGCAAAGACCAGAAGGTCAACAACCAGGCGGTCATCGACCAGTTCTTCACCTACACCACCTCGCGCACCGTGTCGGAATATATGATCGCGGAGGGGGTGGTTACGGGGAAGCTGTTCGACCTGCCGGGCGGCACCAGCGCCCTGGCCGTGGGCGGCCAGTTCCGCAACGAATATCGCTCCATCCTCTATGACGCCTTCCGCACCAGCGGCCGCACCGCCTACCTGCCGCCGGGCGTGTCGGGGTCGGGCACCCGGCAGATCGGCAGCGGCTTCGCCGAGCTGGGCCTGCCCGTCCTGAAGGACCTCTATGTCGACGGCGCCATCCGGTATGAGGATTACGGCCCCTTCGACAGCGTCGACCCCAAGATCGGCGTCAACTGGCACGCGACGCCGGAACTGACCCTGCGGGCCGCGGCCAGCACCGCCTTCCGCGCGCCGGCCCTGGCCCAATCGGTGGGCAGTGCGGCCACCAGCGGCACGTCCAACCTGTATGACCCACTAGCGGCCGGGGACAAGGGCACCTTCCGCAACGTCAACACGGTGCCCAACAACAAGCTGCAGCCGGAAACCTCAACCAACTACGACCTGGGCATCACCTGGAACCCCATCCGCCATGCCGAGGTGTCGGTCGATTACTGGAATTATGACTTCAAGAAGAAGATCGCGCTGCAGAACGCCCAGGCCGTGATCAACGCCGACCCGACGGGGCCGGCCGTCATCCGCGACGCCAGCGGCACGCTGGTCGGTGTCAATGTCGGCTATTTCAACGCCGGCGCGGTCACGACCGATGGCATCGACGTCTCCGCCGCCTACACCTGGGACCTGGACGACCATGAACTGACCCTGCGCAGCACGCTGGCCTACATCCACAGCTATGAGATCCAGAACAATCCCGGCGACCCCATCTATGAAGTGGTGGGCCACCGCAACGCCAATAGCTTCGCCCCCGTCACGCCGCGCTGGCGCGACAACACCTACCTGACCTGGGAGCACGGGCCCCACACCGCCACCCTGACCATGCGCTACACCTCCGGCGTGGTGGACGATTACGGCGTGAACCTGGGGGCGGCCAGTTCGGCCACCGTGGGGGCGTGGGTGGTTTGGGACGCGCAGTATGCCTTCCAGGCGACGGATGCCGTCCGGGTCAGCGTCGGTGCCGTCAACCTGCTGGACCGCGACCCGCCCTGGGCCAAGTTCACGGGCTACCTGCCCAGTCTGGAGGATGCCCTGGGCCGGCAGGTGTACATCCGGCTGGATATGAAGTTCTGATGTGACGCGCGGGCTGGCGGTTCGTGACAGGGCCGCCAGCCTGTCCCATTCGGATCAGTCCTCCGCCGCCTGCTGGCGCAATACATTCTTCTGCACCTTGCCGGATCCCGTCCGCGGCAGGCTGCCGACGATCACCACCCGCTGGGGCCGCTTGTAGCGGGCGATGCGGCCGTCCAGGTGCGCCAGCACCTGCTCCGGCGTCACGGTCTGGCCGGCGCGGACCACAACATAGGCCCAGCCGGTCTCGCCCCAGCGTTCATCCGGCACACCGATGACCGCCACCTCGGCCACGCAGTCCAGTTCCATGACCGCGGCCTCCACCTCCGCCGGATAGACGTTCTCCCCACCGGAGATGAACATGTCCTTCTTGCGGTCCACCAGGTAGTAGTAGCCGTCGGTGTCCCGCCGGGCCGCGTCGCCGGTGCGCAGCCAACCGCCCAGCTGGGCCAGCGTCGGCAATTCCGGCCGCCGCCAGTATCCAGCCGACAGGTTGGGGCCGCTGATCCAGAGCTCCCCCACCTCGCCGTCGGCCACGTCCCGCCCCTCGTCATCGACCAGGCGCAGGCGCACCGTGGGGCCGGGTATGCCGGCCGATCCGGCCTTGGCGGCGATGCGGGTCCGGTCGCCGATGGGCATCCCCAGCACGGTGCCGGTCTCGCTCATGCCGTAGCCGTCCGCGATGGTGATGCCGTCGTCGCAGAAACGCTGGATCAGCGCGGCCGGCATTGGGGCACCGCCCGTGCACAGCGCCACCAGCCGCCGCAATCGCTCCGCGTCGTAATCGGGGTGCTGGCGCAGCGTCTGGGCCATCTGCGGCACGCACATGTAATGGGTCACACCCAGCGCCGGGTCGGCCAGGCGGGCCAGGGTGGCCGCAGGCTCGAACCCCCGCGACACCAGCAGCGTGCCGCCGTGGGTCAGCGGCGTCCGTGCCAGCGACACCAGCCCCACCACATGGAACAGCGGCATGTCGCACAGCACGACGGAGCGCGCGTCCACCTTGTTCATCAAGCCGAAATTGATGGTGGTGAAGAACAGGTTGCTTTCCGTCAGCAGGGCGCCCTTGGGCCGGCCGGACGTGCCGGAGGTGTAGAGCAGGGTGCTGGGCGTGTCGGCGTGGGAAGGGCCCGCGGGGCGGACAGGCGCCACCTGGTCCCAATCCGCCGCCGCCGCCGCCAGGGTCATGACATGGGTCGCCGTCCCACCCGCCGACTGGCGGGCGGTCTCCAGGAACTCGGCATCGGTCAAAAGCAGGGCGGGCTCGGCGTCCTGCACCTGGAAGGCCAGTTCCGGCACGGTGAGGCGCCAGTTCAGCGGCGCGAAAATGGCGCCCAGCCGCGCCGCGGCCAGGTGCAGGATGATCATCGCCCCGTCGTTGCGGCCCAGGACGGCGACACGCTGGCCGGCGGGGGCGCCCAGCGTCGCCGCCAGCCAGGCGGCGCAGCGGTTCACCGCCTGGTCCAGCGCGGCATAGGTGTACCGCCGGCCGCTGGTCAGGTCGACCAGGGCCAGCGTGTCCGGCTGCGCCGCCGCCTGGAAGGCGACCGGGTCCGGTGCGGGCAGGAAGGAAGGGGGCGCGGTCATGGCCTCATCCCCGCCGGTAGGCGCCCAGGCCGGGCTTGTAGCTCTTCTCGTCGATGAACTGGCGGATGCCTTCCTTACGGCCGGTGTTGTCGTGGAAATTGGCCGCCTCCTGCGCGCGGACCAGATAGTCCTCGGCATTATCGTAGGTCATTTCCTTGACCCGGCGCACCGCGTCCTTGGTGGCCTTCAGCGCCGCCGGGTTCTTTTCCAGCAGCATCCTGGCGATCTGCGTCACCCGGTCCTGCAACCGGTCCAGCGGCACCGCCTCGTTCACCAGGCGCCACTCGGCGGCCTTCCTGCCGTCGATCAATTCGCCGGTCAGGGCGTGATACATGGCGTCGCGCAGGGGGATCAGGTCGACCACCACCTTGGTCGCCCCGCCGCCGGGCAGGATGCCCCAGTTGATCTCCGACAGGGCGAACTTGGCCTCCTCCGCGGCGATGGCCAGGTCGCAGGCGTACAGCGGGCCGTAGCCGCCGCCGAAGCACCAGCCGTTGACCATGGCGATGGTCGGCTTCTGGTACCAGCGCAGCGCGCGCCACCAGCCATAGCTTTCCCGCTGCGACTGGCGCACCGCGCCCAGGCCCTTGGCCTCCGTCTCGCGGAAATATTCCTTCAGGTCCATGCCGGCCGACCAGGCGCTGCCCTCACCCGACAGGACCAGCACGCCGACGTCGTCGCGGAACTCCAACTCATCCAGCACCTCCATCATGCGGCGGTTCAGGGTGGGGTTCATGCAGTTGCGCTTCTCAGGCCGGTTGAAGCGCACCCAGGCGATGCCATCGGCGACATGGTAAGCAACGGTATCGGCAGTCATGGTCCTGTTTCCTGTCACGGGGTCGCACGACCCCTCTTGGGTTGATTTGTTGCCGGGCTCAGGCGGCGGACCGACCCGCGCGGTAGGCGCGGGGGCTGACGCCGAAATGGGCGCGGAAGCTGCGGCTGAAATGGGAAAGGTCGTTGAAGCCGACATCGTAGGCGATGTCGCTGATGGTGCCGCCGGCGATGTCCCGCGCCCTTTGCAGCGTGGCGGCCGCCAGTTCCAGGCGCCGCGCCAGGATGTAGGCGGTCGCGGTGGTGCCCAGGGTGGCGAAGGCCATCTGCACATAGCGGGAAGAGATGCCCAGCGCCGTGGCGATGCGGGTGCTGTTCAGGCAGGGATCGCGCAAATTGGCGTCGACATGCCCCCGCACCTGCCGGGTCCAGTGGGCCAGCGCACCATGCGCCAGGGCGCCTGTGTCATCCGGCGTCGGCTTGCGGGGGACGTCGGATTGGCAGGCCAGGGCCAGCACATCCAGCAGGATGTCGGCCACGGCGCCGGTCCAGCCCGGTTCCGACGGCAGGTCGGCTTGTGGTGCCAGGGAACGCAGCAGCGACAGTAGCATGCGGGATTCCGGCCGGTCGCCCCCCATGCGCACGCCGACGAAGCGTTCCGGATCCGGCACCCGCTGGGCCAGCAGCGATTGGGGCAGCTTCACCACCAGCATCTGGTTGGGGTCGGCGAAGGCGATGGAATAAGGGCTGCGGCTGTCGCACAGGGTCCAGTCGCCGTCGTTCAGCACAGCCTCGCGTCCGCCCTGGCGGTTCACGCTGCTGCCCCGGTGCTGGGCGTGGATCTTGAAATAGGGCTCCTCCGCCCGCTGCGGCCGGCCCTGTGGCAGGCGGCACACCTTGGCCGGGCTGGAATTGACATAGGCGAAGTCCAGCCGGCCCAAGGGCTGACGGACGAGATGGGCGGTGAAGCCTTCGTCCCGGGGGTCGACGGCCACATTCGGGAAGGCCTGCGCGACGATGTCGTTCCAGCAGTCCCGCCGCTGTTCCGGTGCGATGGTGTCCACGGAAAAGCGCTCCATGAGGCCCATGGCTCTTTTTCCTCCCTGTTCCGGACGTCCATCGGATGGGCTCATTGCCCGTCGGGACGCCGCTTGCCATCAGCATAAACATGATTGTTATAGGAAACAACAATTGTGATGGCGAAAGTGCCGCCTCTCGGTCGGCGGCGGTTTCATTTCGCCATACGCCAAGTTCCTTTCGCTCCCCGCCAAGAACTCCGCCCGCACGCATGGTTAGCTGTGCCCCGGCGGCCCGTCCGGGCCCCGCATGCGGCGCGACGGCCAGGGGGAATCGGATGTTGGCGGTGGATCAGGCGGACACCCTTCGTGTGCGGACGGAAGGGGGTGACGTCCTCGGCATCGTCGAGAATGGCGTGCGGACCTGGCGCGGCATTCCGTACGCGGCGCCACCGCTGGGGGAACTGCGGTTCCGGGCGCCGCGCCCCGTCGTTCCTTGGCGGGGAGTCCGGGCGGGGCATGAGTTCGGCGCCATTCCCATGCAACGGCGGGGGTTCGAGCATATGGGCGGCGCCGGCGCCACGACGCCTATGTCCGAGGATTGCCTGACCCTCAACATCACCGTACCCCCGGCGCCGGCCAGGGCGCCCCGTCCCGTGGTGGTTTGGCTCTATGGCGGGGCCTTCGCCCTGGGTGGCTCGCGCGGCCCGCTCTATCGTGGCGACCGCATCGTCATGGACGGCGACGTCATCTTCGTCAGCCTGAACTACCGGGTCGGCGTCTTCGGCTTCAGCGACTTCAGCGCCTGGGCCACGCCCGGCCGTCCCTTGGACAGCAATGTGGGCCTGCGCGACCAAGTGGCCGCCCTGGCCTGGGTGAAGCGCAACATCGCCGCCTTCGGTGGTGACCCTGGCAACGTGACCCTGGCCGGGCATTCCGCGGGCGCCATGTCCGTCCTTTGCCTCATGTGCGCGCCGGCCGCCGCCGGCCTGTTCCACCGCGCCTTCGTGATGAGCGCCGCCGCACAATGCGCCTACGGTCGGCAGCGCCACGCCGGTCTCGCGCGGGATCTGCTGGTCTCCCTCGGGGTCGATGCCACGGACAAGGCGGCCGTGGGGCAGGCCCTGAGTGATCTGCCCGCGGATCGGCTGGTGGAAGAGTCCTTCCGCCTGTTCTTTGACGAGGGGCCGGACGCGAACCCTGGTATCCTGGCGACGTCACCGGTCATCGATGGCGACTTCCTGCCCTGGCATCCGGTGGACGCCTTCCGCCAGGGGAAAACCCATCCCATACCGATGGTCATCGGCACCATGGCGCATGAGGGGGCGATCCTGGACCGGGGGCTGCCCGTGCTGCCCAGCCGCGTCAACCGGCTGGAGGCCATGTTCAAGGCCACGGATCCGGTGGTGCGGAACCGCGTGGCGCCGGCCTATCGCGGTTACCCTTCCCGCCGGTCGGCGGTCGACATGGGGGGCGACTTCATCTTCTGGGCGCCGTCCGTCCTGATCGCCGAAGGGCATGCGGCCGTCGCGGACACATGGATGTACCGCATCGACTATGCGACGCCGCTGGCCCGCCTGATGTTTGGCGGCGCCACCCACGCGCTGGACCTGCCATTGCTGTTCGGCACGACGGGGGAGGGGGATTTGGGCCGCCTGGACCTGTTCCGCCGCCGCACGTCCAAGCGGGTCAGCCGGCGCTTCCAGGCCGCCTTCCTGGACTTCGCGGACGGGGTGTCCCCCGGCTGGCCGCGATACGACGCGCGGGCCCGCCTGACGCGCGTCATCGACACGGTGGATCGGCAAGAAGGGGATCCGCAGGCGGCGCGGCGACTGGCCTGGGGGAAGTATCGCGGTCCGGAATAAGCCGCCGTCCTTTCCCTTCGCCCCGCGTCAAATCCCCTTCGCTCCCTTCCAAGATCCTGGCCCGCACCCCGTGTTTTCCTGTCGCCATCGATAACCGGGCGGCACGCAAGGCCCGGACTGGAACGGGAGGTACGAGGATGACGATAGGGAAACGTTTGCCCGCCTTGTGGCGCTGGGGCCTGTTGGCTGGGGTGTCGGCCATGGTGGTGGCGCCGGCGGCCTTGGCGGCGGAGACGCCGCCGGCGGTCGACCAACTGCAAGACGTGATCATCACGGCCCAGAAGCGGGCGGAAAACGTGCAGGACGTGCCCATCGCCGTCTCCAGCTTTTCCGCCGCCGCCCTGGAGGGCAAGGGCATCGACGACGTCCAGCGCATCGGCGGCCTGGCTCCCAACGTCACCTTGGACGCGGGCTCGCCCTTCTCCGGCTCCACTTCCGTCCTTTCCGCCTCCATCCGTGGCATCGGCCAGGATGACTTCGCCTTCAACCTGGACCCTGGTGTGGGCGTCTATGTCGACGGCGTCTATCTGGCGCGCACCGTGGGCGCCAACAGCGACCTGATGGACGTTGACCATATCGAGGTGCTGAAGGGCCCGCAGGGCACGCTGTTCGGCCGCAACACCATCGGCGGCGCCATCAGCATCGTCACCCGCCAACCGTCGGAGCAGTATCACGCCACGGCGGCCATCACCGGCGGCAGCTTCAACCGCATCGATGTCGGCGCCTCCGCCGACATCCCCCTGACCGACACCCTGTTCAGCACCATCACCGTTTCCTCCAAGAAACGGGACGGCTATCAGCAGGTGGTGCCCTATCCCGGGGCGGCGGGCACGGTGACCGACGCGGCCGCCTTCTCCCGTTCCGGCACCGGCAGCTCGGACACCCAAGGCGGGCAGAACAGCCAGACGGTGCGGGCCAAGCTTTATTGGAAGGGCTCCGGCTCCGTCACCGACACGCTGGTCGCCGACTACACGCAGGAGGACCAGTCGGCCACGGCCAACAGCCTGCTGGGCACGGTGACGGGCGGCGGCCTGTCGGCCCTCTACAACGCCTGCGTCACCCTGCCGGTGGCGACCCTGAACGCGATCAGCGGCGTGGGCGGCAACCCCAATTTCACCAACCTGTGCACCATTCCCCGGGCGGTGGTGGGTACCGCCCTGACCACGGGTCCACGCCTGACCTTCGGCAACCAGTTCCTGACGGGCGACATCGACAAGACCTACGGCAACGGCCTCAGCTTCTCCCACCTGCAATCCTATGGCGTCGCCAACACCCTGGACTGGGAACTGGGTGAGGATCTGGACCTGAAGTCCATCACCGCCTACCGCCGCCTGCTGTGGCGCACGGGCCTGGACGCCGATGGTTCGCCCCTCACCATCGCCGAGCTGTCGTTCAGCATGGACCAGCACCAGACGTCGCAGGAATTCCAGCTGACGGGCAAGGCCCTGGATGGGCGCCTGCACTTCGTCAACGGCCTCTATTTCTTCAACGAGGGCGGCAACCTGCACGACTACGTCACGTTCGACGAAGGGCTGCTGCAACTGGATGGGCCCAACAAGCTGGATACCACCTCGGTCGCCGCCTACACCCACCTGAACTATCAGCTGACCGACCGCATCGGCCTGACGCTGGGCGGCCGCTACACCTGGGAACACAAGACGTTCGAGGGCTTCCAATCCGACCTGAACGGCCTGAACTACAAGATTTCCGGCTGCTATCCGGTGTCGGAGGCCTGCCGCGCGGCCCTGGGCTTCCCCGTGTCGCGGGAGCCGTTGCGCTACTACCCCGCCGGCGTCAACACCAAGGACTTCTACATCTTCACGCCTCGGCTGGGAGCGGAATACCACCTGACCGACGATGTCATGGCCTATACCTCCTGGTCCAAGGGCTTCAAGTCGGGCAGTTGGACCACGCGCCTGTCCAACCCGCTCGGCACCGCCCCCGGCTTCGGCCCGGAAAAGGCGGAAACGGTGGAATTGGGCGTGAAGTCGGAACTGCTGGACCGGCGCCTGCGCCTGAACGTGGCGGGTTTCCACACCGACTACACCGGCATCCAGCTGAACTTCCAGGAAGGGGTGTCGCCCACCCTGCACAACGCCGGCGACGCCGAGATCTGGGGCGGCGAGGTGGAGGCGCAGGCCCTGCTGGGCGGCGGCTTCACCCTGGACGGCACGCTGGGCTACCTGCACGCCCGCTACACCAGCGTCGATCCCCGTGTGGTGGGCGTGACCTTGGACAGCCGCCTGCCCAAGACGCCGGACCTGAAGTTCAGCGTCAGCCCGGCCTACACCGCCAGCCTGGCCAACGGCGCCAGCCTGCGGGTCACCGTCGACTATACCCACACCAATCCCATGTACAACGACACCGCCAACACGGCGCTGCTGGAGCGGCAATCGACCAACGTGGTCAACGCCTCTGTCACCTACACCACGGCGGACGAACGCTGGCAGGCCACCGTGGGCGGCAGCAACATCACCAACGACCGCTACCTGACCACCGGCAACGAGAACGACGCCGCCGGCGTCATCTTCGGCACCTACAGCCCGCCGGCCCAGTGGTTCGCCACCCTGAAATACAAATACTGATCGCGGGAAAGAAGAAATGACCAAGCAGTTGGTGTCCGATGCGTCTGACGCCCGCCTCGACGGCCCATGGAATACGTCGGGGGATGCCCCAGGCGAGGGGCGGATTTTCACCGGCGCCTGGGTCCCGGCCCGGGGCGGGGTGATCGAGGTGACGGAGCCGGCGACCGGCCGGCTCCTCACCCTAGTGGGGCGGGCGGACACATCCGACGTGCGCGCCGCCGCCCAGGCCGCGCGGGCGGCCCAGCCGGCCTGGGCCGCCTTGCCCGCCGCGGCCCGCGCCCAGGTGGTGGAGGACGCGGCGCGGGTGATGGGCGCCATGGGCGACGCCGTGGTGCGCTGGTTGATGCGCGAGGGCGGGTCCGCCGGCGGCAAGGCGCAGGTGGAGCATGAGCACGCGCAGGGCTTCCTGCGCCACGCCGCCGCCATGGCGCTGGAGCCCCGCGGCCACATCCTGGCGTCGGCCCCACCGCGCACCAGCGTGGCGGAGCGCGTACCCCTGGGCGTGGTGGGGGTGATCTCCCCCTTCAACTTCCCGCTGGTCCTGTCCATCCGGGCGGTGGCGCCCGCCCTGGCCGCCGGCAACGCCGTGGTGCTGAAGCCCGATCCCCGCACACCCGTCTCCGGCGGCTTCCTCATCGCCCAGGCCTTTGCCGCCGCCGGCCTGCCGCCGGGACTGCTGCACATCCTGCCCGGCGGGGCGGAGGTGGGACAGGCCATGTGCGCCGACCCCGACATCGCCATGATCACCTTCACCGGCTCCACCGGCGCCGGCCGCGCGGTGGGGGAGCTGGCAGGGCGCCACCTGAAGAAGGTGCAGCTGGAACTGGGCGGCAAGAACGCCCTGGTCATCCTGGAGGATGCCGACATCGACCTGGCCGCCCGCAATGCCGCCTGGGGCGCCTGGCTGCACCAGGGCCAGATCTGCATGAGCACCGGCCGCATCCTGGTGCACCACAGCCTGCACGACGCCCTGGTGGAGCGCCTGGTGGCCAAGGCGCGGGCCCTGCCGGTGGGCGACCCGCTGGACGGTGTCGCCATCGGCCCGCTGATCGATGCCGGCCAGGTGGCGCGGGTGCATGCCATCGTCGAGGCCAGCGTGGCGGCCGGCGCCAAGTTGCTGGCCGGCGGCACGCACGACGGCCGGTGCTACGCACCAACCGTGCTGGCTGGCGTCACCCCCGGCATGCCGGCGTTCGAGGAAGAAATCTTCGGGCCCGTGGCGGTGGTCACCGCCTTCACCGACGACGACCAGGCGGTGGACCTGGCCAACCGGGGCGCTTACGGCTTGGCGGCCGGAGTCATCGGCGCCAATGTCGACCGGGCCAGCCGCCTGGGCGCCCGCCTGCGCACCGGCCATCTTCACATCAATGATCAAACGGTCGTGGCCGAGCCCCAGGCGCCGTTCGGCGGCATGGGGGCCTCCGGCAACGGCAGCCGCATCAGCGGCCCCGCCAATTGGGATGAGTTCACCACCTGGCGCTGGACTACCACCCAACCCCAGGCCCCCGCCTATCCGTTCTGACCCGCCAAGGACGCAGCGACCCATGCAGATCACCGCCGCCGTGGCCCACGGCATTAAAGCCCCCCTGACCCTGGAAACCGTGGAGATCGAGGACCCCCGTCCGGATGAGGTGCTGGTGCGGGTGGTGGCCACCGGCGTCTGCCACACCGACATGGCCATGCGCGACCAAGAGCTGCCGGTACCGCCGCCGGCGGTGCTGGGGCATGAGGGGGCGGGCATCGTCGTGCGGGTGGGGGCGGGCGTCACCCGCGTCGCCCCGGGCGACCGCGTGGTCATGAGCTTCAATTCCTGCGGCGCCTGCCCCTCCTGCGACGACCATCTTCCGGCCTACTGCCACGACTTCTTCGGCCGCAACTTCAGCGGCCGGCGCGCCGACGGCAGCAGCGGCCTGCGCTGGCCGGGGCGGGAAGGGGGGGTGCTGGGCGGCAACGTCTTCGGCCAGTCCTCTTTCGCCACCCATGCCTTGTGTCCTGAACGCAACGTGGTCGCGGTGCCGGCGACGGTGCCGCTGGAAATCCTGGGGCCGCTGGGCTGCGGTGTGCTGACCGGGGCGGGGGCGGTCATGAACGCCCTGCGGGTAGGTCCCCGCCGGTCCCTGGCCGTCTTCGGCACCGGGGCCGTGGGGCTCAGCGCGGTCATGGCGGCGCGGGTGATGGGGGCGGCGCCCATCATCGCCGTCGACGTGGTGGACACCCGGCTGGACTTGGCGCGGGAACTGGGCGCCACCCACGCCTTCAATCCCACCCGCGCCTCCACGGTGGACGGGATCATGGAACTGACAGGCGGTGTGGGTGTCGACTACGCCCTGGACACCACCGCCCGCCCGGCCGTTGTCGGCGACGCCATGCGCTGCCTGGCGCCGCGCGGCGTCTGCGGCCTGGTGGGCGCCATGCCGTTCGGCCAGACCCTGCCGGTGGATGGCGGCCATCTGATGAGCGGCGGCCGCAGCGTGCGCGGCATCGTCGAGGGGGACGCCGATCCCCATCATTTCATCCCGGCCCTGATCGATCTGTACCTCGCCGGGCAGTTCCCCTTCGACCGGCTGATCACCTTCTATCCCCTGGCGGAGATCAACCAGGCCATCCACGACGCCGAAGCCGGGCGGACGGTGAAGCCCGTGCTGCGCATGCCGGGGTGGTGAGCAAGCCGCGTCAGCCTCGGTGAAGGGATACGCGCCGGGCTGGATGCCTGTGCCCTATCGCCAGACGGGGAAACCCAATACAGCGCCCAGCTCGACCGAAAGGCGCACGCCGAACGCCAGGATGTCCTTGGACTGATGAACGGCGCCGGGCCGCAGGATGTTATCCGGATCCAGGACGTACTGGATGTTGGGGCTGACCTTGATGCCGCGGGCGACCTTGTAGCCGTAGTTGATTTCAAAGATGCCTTCGGCGTTGCGCATGGGATCCGTGCCGCCGGCCGCGGCACGCGAGGCGCGCAGGAAATCCACCTCACGCGGGCCCAGTTGGATATAGCTGCCGACGATGCCGAAGGTGTCGTCCGGCCGGCTTTCGAATGGCCCCGTCAGCACGAACCCCAGCAACGTCTGCCTCTTGAATTGGGTATAGTCCGCGGTCGACCCGATCATGCCGCCGAACAGCGTCAGGTTGCGCTGCCGGTCCCCGCTGAAGCGGGCCACGACCATGTCCCCCATGGCGTACCAGCCGGTTTGGCCTTCGTCATGGACCAGCGCCGCGCCCTTGTAGGCGATGCGTGACACGCCACGGCTGTTGAGGAACGGGTCGGAGACGGGGGAGGTGTTGCGGAATCCGCCCAGGCGCACGTGATAGGCATGGTCTTCCAAGGGCGATGCGGACTGGAAGCCCATCTCCCCCGCGGTTTGCACCCCGGTCCCGCCCTTGGTCGACCAGTCAAACCCGTTGGTGGGGACGAGGGAGGTATTGGCTTCGAACGCCCCCGCCTGGACGTAGAAGGTCTTGGACAGGTTGGCCTTCACCCGCCCGCCCCAGGTGCCATAGGGGAAGAAGGACAAGGTCTTGTTCTGGATCGGCAGGACGGCGGGGTTGAAGCAGACCGAGTTATTCTGGAAGTTGCAGTAGATGGTTGAAGCGTTGAAGAAGGTCAGCGCCGAGACGCGCCCGCCGGTGATGTTGATCTTGCCGTCAAACAAGTCCTGGTCCAGCGACAGGGCGGAAAGGCGCATGTTGTGGTAGCTCTTGAAGCGCGTCTGAAAGCTGACGGCGTTCAAGGTGTGCTCGGCGGCCAGGGATGTGCCGATGGAGTCGTTAATCGACATATGGAATGTCGCGCCCGACCAGCCGAGCATCTTATCGAGGTCGAGGTCGGTGCCGAAGGGGGTGGCCAGTGAATTGGCCTTGCCCTGTCCCTGGCCGCCCGTGGTGTTGGCCGCGAACTCGTCCACGACCAGGGCACGCAGGTAAATGCCCCGGTCGGCCAAAGCCTGGCCAATGTCCCTGAAGGGGCCATCGGGGGGAGGGGGCGTGAACCCGCTTCCGGGGGGTGGAAGGATGTGGAGTTGGGGGATAACCCGGGCGCGATCGGTTTCAGTGGTTGGCGCCGCCTGCCCCTCAGCGGTGGTGGCCGGCTTTCCTTGTGCTGTTTCAGGTATGGTTTCAGCCAGACCGGGGGTCGTGCCCAAGACGATGCATCCCACCAGCGCCGCCAGCGTTCTCATGGATAAAGCCTCCCCTTTCGGACTTCGTCTCGCGCGAAGTTCCGTTGGAATTTCGGAGTGTGTTCGGACGCCTTTGCCCCGGATCTAGGGCGATAGGGTCTCCAAGGACTTGCCGGTCGTCTCCGGTGCGCGCAGCCAGACGGCCAAGCCTGTGAAGGCCGATACGACAGCGAAAACCAGGAAGACGGGCGCCACAGGGCCTTGCGCGACCACCATGCCGATCACCCAGGGTCCCGCCATGGATCCGGCACGCAGCCAGGCGCTGCCCAGGCCGGCCCCCAAGGAGCGCAGGCGCGTCGGGTACAGTTCGCCGGAGTAAAGGTAGAGGGAATAGGTGACGGTCTGGACAGCGGCGAAGGCGGGGGTGGCGAGCAACAGGACGGTCAGCGCGCTGCTCGCCCCCTCCAGATAGAGCGCCGCCAGTGGAACGACGGCGAAGGCCAGGGCACCGATATACCAGCGGCGGCGGCCGACCCGATCGATGGCCAGGGCGCAGATGAAGGAGGCCACCAAGGCCGCACCGGTGGTGATGAAGCCATAACCGATGGCCTGTCCGACCGGCATGTTGAAGACCGTCTTGTAAAGGGTCGGCAACCAGGTGACCAAGCCGTTGTTGATCATATAGGCGCCGAACCACATGACCCACAGCAGCAGTGTCCGGGGACCATAGAGGGGACCGAACAGCTCCTTCACCGAACCCTGGGCCTTTGGAGCGATCACCGTCGTGGGAATGGAAGGTTCAGGGAGTGTCTTGCCGCTGCGGATCGCGCTCGCCTCAAGGCGGGCCACGATAGTCTCCGCTTGCGCCAGCCGCCCCTTGCCGATCAGCCAGCGCGGGCTTTCCGACAGGAAGAAGCGCAAGGGTATGACCAGGGCGACCGGCACCATGCCCACGATGAACATGGCCTTCCACCCAGCCTCGGGAACCAGCACCAGGCCGATGGCGCCGGCGGATGTGAGGCCCACCAGGAACAGAAGCTCGTACAACAGGAAGAAACGCCCCCGTTTCTTGGCGCCCGACAACTCGTTGACATAGGCGCTGGCCACGGGAACTTCGCCGCCTGTTCCTATCCCTTGGAGGAAACGGAACAGCATGAGGGAGTGCGCGTCCCAGGCGAAGATGCAGGCGCAGCTCATGGCCGCAAAGATGGCGATGGCGATGGCCAGGACGGGCAGGCGTCCCAGGCGCTCAGCCAACCAGCCGAAGATAACCGCGCCGATCAGCTGGCCGAAATATCCGGAGGAAATGATGGCGGCCGTGGCCGCCGGCGTCAGCGCCCATTCCTTCGACAGGATGGGCATGGCATAGGCGATGGCGATGGTCGTGTACCCATCGAAAAACGTCGCCATGCCGACGCATCCCCGCGCCCACATGACGGGCTTGGTTACCGGCAGGCGTTCCAGCCGGGCGATGAGGCGGGCACCTTCGGTCATGGACGTGGCGCTCCGTCGCTTCGCGTCGTCCATCAAGATCATATCCATTTGACCCCTCCCTCTGGACGCACGCCTTCCCGCCCCAGCGTACCGGGCGTATGGCATGTCTTATTGTCTTTATATGGGTGGTCAAGGCACCCCAGCGGGCCTGGGGTGCCTCGCAGCCGGACTCAGATGATGGACGCCGCCTTCAGCGCGGCCTTGATCTCAGCCTCCGCTTCAGGGGACAGGTCCCGAAGGGGGGAGCGGATCGTCGCGTTCTTCAGGATGCCGCGGGCGACCAGTGCGATCTTCAGGGCCACCGTGCCCTCCATATGCGACCCGCGATGATAGATGGCCTTGGTGACCGGCAGCAGCTGGTCATGAATCTTCCGGGCCTTGGGATAGTCCTTGGCCTTCCCCGCGGCGATGAACTCCACCAACAGCTCAGGCGCCACGTTGCCGTATCCGACCAGCGCGCCATCCACGTCGAACATGGTGTGCAGCAGGTACTCATCGTGGCAGGTGAGGATCTGCAGGTCGGGGAATTCGTTGCGCAGGACGGGGATTTCCGTGTCCCAGCGGCGCATGTTGCGCACGCCGTTCTTGGTGGCCACGACGCCCGGCTGGGCGGCGATCTCCAACTGGGTCTTCAGGTTGTAGCTGGCCTTGGTGACGTCGGGGTACTGGAACAGGATGCACTGCAGGCCGGACTCTTCATGGATGGCCTTGTAGCGATCCTGCGGCGCCCCGTCCTGGAAGCCGAAACGCAGCCAGCCATGGGACGGGTAGACCAGCGCCCCGATGGCGCCGGCGTCGGCGGCGCGGCGCGCTTCCTTGGCCGCCACTTCGGTGCCTTCGCCGGTGATGCCGGCGATGATGGGGACTTGACCGCCCACCGCCTCCACCAGCGTTTCAATGAGTTTCACCTGCTCATCCTGGGTCAGGAAGGTCCCTTCGCCGGCGTGGCCCAGGCAAACCAGGCTCTTCACCCCATTGATGGAAACCAGCCATTTCGCCAGCGCGGCGTTGGCTTCGTAATCCACCTTGCCGTCCTTGGTGAAGGCCGTCACCGGGGCCGGGCTCAGCCCACGCAAATCCATGACGGGGGTGCGAAAGGCGGACTTCTCCTGCCGGGAGATGGGCGCGTTCATGGGTTTCCTCACAGTTATCGGTTTCAGGCGACGTCCCATCACCTGGTGAGGGATCGTTCGCGGGAACGTTCCCACGATCGATCCAAAGCACACTGGAGTCAAGCCCGATCTTGGGGCATACAGAAGGGAGGGCGGGGCCGGCGCGGCGGCGTCAGGTCGATGGTGGGGAGAGTCTCTTGGCGGAAAAGGAAGACATGGCTGGCCGCCCGGCGCGGATGATCCCGGGGCGTGTGACCTTGCACGACGTGGCGGCGGCGGCGGGGGTGTCCAAATCCACCGTGTCGCGCATCCTGGATGAACGGTTGCCGCAATCGGATAGCGAGACGGCCCGGCGGGTCCGGCAAGTGGCCGCCGGTCTCGGCTATATCCGGGATGTCTCGGCCGCCAGCTTGCGGCGCGGAAAGACGATGACCATTGGCGTGATCGTGCCGCGCCTGACCGACACGGCGATGGCGATGCTCTATGAGGCGCTCACCAAGGCTTGCGTCCGTTCCGGACGGTTCGCCATCGTCGCGACGACGGACGATAGGCCCAAAGCCGATAGGATGGCGGCGGAAACCTTGTTGCGGCGGGGGGTTGACGGCCTGGTCTTGTCCACCGCCCGGCAGGATGATGACTTTCCCAATGACCTGACACAGCGCGGCGTGCCCCATGTCCTGGCCTTGCGCACGGATGGCCGCAGCCTGTCCTCGGTGGGCGATGACACGTTGGGCGGGTACCTCGCGACCCGGCATCTCCTGGATCTGGGGCACCGCCACATCGGCCTTATCGCCGGACCTTCTTATGCATCCAGCGCGCGCGGTCGCGTCGAGGGATATAAGCAGGCGCTTGCCGAGGCGGGGGTGTCGCAGGATCCCGCCTACATCGTCGAGTCAACTTTCGGGATCGAATCCGGCGCGGGGGCGGCCTTGGCCTTGATGCGCCTGGATCCAAAGCCGACGGCCATTTTCGCGGTCAATGACAACACGGCCATCGGCGCGCTGTCGGCGCTCACCAGGCTGGGATATACGGTGCCGGGCGATGTCTCCCTTGTGGGTTACAATGACATTCCCATTGTCAGCCACTTGCCGACGCCGTTGAGCACATTGCGGGTCCCCTTTGACCAGATCGCATCGGTCGCGCTTGATTTGCTGACGGAGGATCCGGTCGCCGTGAGCGACAGGATCAGGGTTTCCGCACCCACGCTCATCCCCCGCCGGTCCACGGCCCCGCTTCCGCCGAAACGGGGCTGAGCGGGATGCCTATGAACCGCCTCCTTCGGAGGCATGCGCATAGATTATTTTCCATAATTACAATTATCGGTTTCCGTTGTGTAGGCGGGGTGGACTCAAAAACGAAGTGCGACTTTCCCCGCACTATGGTTTCCATCCTGGAGCGCCGACACCAGGGCCGTTACCTTGGCCCGGAACCGGTACCTCCCGGATCGGCGACATGGAGAACCCCGGTGGATGACCTGAAGCCCGCGCCCCCGGCACATCCAACCGTTTCCTCGGCCGTTTCCCCAGGCTCAATGGCGATCGCGGCGGTCTCCACGGTGGTGGAGTGGTACGATTTCACACTCTATCTCTATTTCGCGCCGGTGATCGCCCGCCTCTTTTTCGGGGGAAACGGGGCATCGCTGATCACCGCGCTGGCGGGGTTCGCCATCGCCTATCTGCTGCGGCCCCTGGGCGCCATCGTGTTCGGGCACATTGGCGATCGCTTCGGGCGCCGCCGCATGATGCTGCTGTCCATGGCCATGATGAGCCTGGCCATGCTGGTCACCGCCCTGCTGCCGACCTACCCGGCCATAGGCGCCGCCGCGGGATGGCTGCTGTTGCTGCTGCGCTGTGTCATGAGTTTTTCAGTGGGTGGCGAATATACCGGCGTCGTCGCCTACCTGATGGAGGGGGCCGGCCCGCGTCGGCGGGGGCTGATCACCTCCTGCGCGTCGGCGGCCAGCGAGGTCGGCGGTTTGCTGGCTGTCGGCGTGTCCGCGCTGACCGTGCATCTGTTGGGCGTGGCGGATCTGGCTTCCTGGGGCTGGCGCATCCCGTTCTTTGTGGGGGCCGCGCTGGCGGGCGGTGTCTGGTTCGCCCGATCAGCCATGGAGGAGTCACCGGACTTCGAGCGGCAGGCGGCGGCCGGGGCGGCGCCGGCCCGGCCCCTACGGTATGCCCTGACGCACCACCGCGCTGGCATCTTCCGGTCCTTCGCCATCTCCGCGCTGGGGTCGATCACCTATTATGTCGGCATCACTTACATTCCGGCCTTCCTGACATCGGTGGGATCGTTGAGCGAGGGTATGTCCCTGTGGCTGTCCACCATCGCCGCCGTCGCGGTCATCGCCATCACGCCGATTGTCGGCGCGCTGTCGGATCGGGCGGGGCGCAGGCCGGTGCTGATCGGCCTGACCCTGTGCAGCGCCCTGCTGCCGGCCCCCCTGTTCTGGCTGATGGCCAGCGGGTCCCCCGTCCGGGCCCTGGCCGGGGCCATCCTGCTGGCGGCTGTGGCGGGCGGGGTCAGCGCGGTGGGCGCGGTGGCGACGGCCGAACAGTTTCCGGGTGAAGGGCGGCTGACGGGGCTGGCTTTGGGTGCTACGGGGGCGACCGCCCTGTTCGGGGGACTGACGCCCTTCGTCGCCCATACCCTGGTGACCCGCACGGCATGGCCCCTGGTTCCCGGCGTTATGATCGCCCTGGTCGCCCTGTTGGTGCTGCCCATCCTCCTCCGGATGCGGGAAACCGCGCCCGGCGGCAGCGTCTGAACGGTGGGGCCCGTCACCCCTTCCCCAGCCAATCCGCTCACGCCCGGCACACGTCCCGGTTGCCGGCGCCTGTGCCGTCTGGCGCGCCGCTGCGCGAAGGGCATAAGGCGCACCGATGCTATTGGGCACAACGTGCCAGGGAAATAATCCTTGTGATGCGCCGCGTACCGCACTATACCCATGCCACCCATTAGGGCGGGCATGGAGTGCACGTTAATGCAACTTTTATGAACATTGCCGCCAAGTGAACGAATGTGTCTCGCAGGATGGTGAATTGGTGTCCTCAAAGCGAGTTCATCAAGCTTTATTTATAGAATTGCCTTAATACGTTCATGAACGTTCAACATATTCCAGCAAATCAATAACATAGATTGAATCAGCAATCAGAACATCGATTGCATCGGGTGTAGATTGTACTGGGTTTGTCAGCGTGACAGGTGCCTTTGGCAACTGTCGCGAATGGTATTTTTTACCGAATCCGTCCATTCGTCTGAAATCCATCGATGGTGTTCCCATGCCCGGGTCCGTTCTAGGCGCCAAAGCCATCAGAAATATCGGCCAGTCGCCGATGGTGGAGCCCTCATCCGGCTTGCAGGATTTCATCGCCATCGATCAGGCTTTCGCCGACCACGCCCAGGCCCGCCCCCATCATCCGGCGATCATCACGGACGACGGCATCCTGTGCGCCGCGGACATCAACCATAAGGCGAGCGCCCTGGCCGCCGCGCTGGCCGCCCGCGGCGTGGCTCCTGGTGAGGCGGTGGGCGTGCTCGTGCATCGCTCCGCACAACTTCCGCTCGTCTTCCTCGCCATCCAGCGGGCGGGCGCCGTTTATGTCCCGCTGGCGGCCGACCATCCGCCCGCCCGTCTGCTGGCCATGGTGGAGGATGCGGCCATCCGCTTCGTCGTGGCCCTGGACGGGCTGATGCCGCCGGTGGAAGTCATGGACCGGCTGGCCGGGATGTCGGGCGGGTTGATCGATCCGGACACCGTGTCCCCGGGCGCGGCCCCCCCACCCGTGTCGCGGCGGATCGCCAACGACATCGCCGCCATCCTATTCACCTCCGGCTCCACCGGGCGGCCCAAGGGTGTGCTGATCCGCCACGGGGGCATCGCCCACATGGCGCGGGGCCACGCGCAGGCGCAGGGCTTCCACGGCGGCGACCGTTTTCTGCTGTCCAGCGCCCCGGGCTTCATCCTGGGCTTTCGCGAGCTGTGCCTGCCGCTGTATCTGGGTGCCGCCCAGGTGCCGGCCACCCGCGCCCTGCTGGACGATCCGGCCGCCTTGCTGGCGCTGATGGAGCGCCACGCGGTCAGCGTCGCGTCCTTCACCCCATCCTACCTGCGCCTGCTGGACGGGCACGTTCCCGCCGGCCTGCGCTGCCTGATGACGGCGGGGGAGCGGCCCAACATCGCCGACGCCCTGCACTATGGCGCCCGCGTCGCCTATTGGAACATGCACGGCGCCACCGAGGTCTGCGGCACCATCTGCCTGCTGCGCGTGACGCCGGAAGGGTGGGCGCACGCCGACCGTCTGCCCAGCGGCCGCCCCTTCCCCGGCATGCGGGTGCTGATCCTGGATGGGGAGGGCGCGCCCGTGCCGCCGGGCGAGGTGGGCGAAATCCACGTCCTGGGCGACGGGCTGTCGCCCGGCTACCTGAACCAGCCGGAGTTGACGACGCGCACCTTCGTCGGCACCACCTTCGGCCGCGCCTACCGCACCGGCGACATGGGCCGCTGGCGCGACGATGGCCTGCTGGAGGCGCTGGGCCGCCGTGACGACATGGTCAAAGTCTCCGGCCAGGCGGTGGCCCTGGCGGAGATCGAGCGCGCGCTGGCCCGTCACCCGGGCGTCACCCACGCCAGCGTGGTCCTGGCGGATGGGGGGCTGGTGGGCTTCGTCGCCGGCACCATTACGCCCGACGCCGACTGGGCGGCCTACCTGGCGACCCTGCTGCCAGCTTACATGGTGCCCGCGCGGGTCATCGCCCTGCCCCGCCTGCCCACCAGCAGCGCCGGCAAGATCGACCGTCAGGCCCTGCTGACGCTGGCCCGTGATCATCGCGACCACCGCGTCGCCACGCCGCAGACCTTGCCCCAGGGTGAGCTGGAACAGGCTGTGGCCGCAGCCTGGCAGGCGGTGTTGGGCCCCGGCCTGATCCTGCGCGACGACAATTTCTTCAGCCTGGGCGGCACCAGCCTGCGCGCCATCGAGGTGGCCGTCCGCCTGCAGGCCCGGGGCCATGCGGCCACGGTGCAGGACGTGCTCTCCACCCTGACGGTGCGTGCCCTGGCGGCCCATCTGGCGGTCGGCGGGGCCGACGCCGATGATGCGGGCGCGGGTGACGAGGGGCCGGCCACCGTGGGCCAGACCGATTTCTGGCTGGCCCACCGCCTGGGTCTGGCCGGGGCCGGGCACCATGTCGTGCGCGTGCTGGAACAGGCGCGGGGCCGGGCCACGGTCGAGGACTGGCGGGCCGCCTGGCGCGGCCTGGTCACCGACCACCCCGCCCTGCGCACCGCCTTCGTGGAACAGGCCGACGGCACCGTCCACTGGCGCACGGTCGCGGGTTTGGCCGCCCCGGACCTGGCCCTGTGGGACTGCGCCGACGACGTCGACGTCCACGACCGGCTGGCCGCCGCCGTCGCCGAGCCCTTCGACCTGACCCGGCCGCCGCTAATTCGCGCCGGCTTGATCCGGCTGCCCGCCGGTGGCGGCCGCCTGCTGTTCTGGCTGGCGGCGCACCACGCCGTGGTCGACGGCCTGGCCATGGGCCAGGTGCAGGATGATTTGGCCCGCCGGCTGCGGGGGGAGGCGTCCGCGCCCGCCACGCATGGCGTCCGTGTCGCGGCGGCGGCCGAGGCGCGCTACCTGGCCTCTTCCTCCCGGGAGGCCGACCAGCGCTACTGGCGGGACCAGTTGGACGCGGCGGCGGCGGGCGAGGATGACATCCTGGCCGATTTCGCCACCGACTACGCCCGCCCCCTGGCGCCGCAATCGCCGCCGGCCGCACCCCGCCATGCCGCCATCGGCGCCGCCACGGCCCGCACCCTGGCCCGCCTGGCGCGCCAGGCGGAAACCGGCCTGCATGGCCTGCTGCTGGCCCTGTTGGGGTGGGAGGCGCAGCGCCGCAGCGGCAGGCCCCGCGTCATCATCGGCAGCGGCTTTTCCGTCCGTCCCCCGGGCGCCGAGGCCGCCATCGGCCATTATGTCAACGTCCTGCCCCTGGTGTTGGGCGCCGGGGCGGACGGCACGCTGGCCAGCCGGCTGGCGGATAGCCGGGACACCCTGCGCGCGGCCCTGGCCCACGCCCGCTATCCTGGTAGCTGGATCGCCCGGGAGTTCCAGCAGCGCTGGCCCGGCCGTCGCGTGGCGGAACGGCCGGGCCTGTTCGACATCACCCTGACGGCCAACCCGCCCCCGGCCACGGAGGGTGCTTCGGATGGTGTGCGCCGATACCTCCTGCCCAGCCTGGGGCTGCCGCCCTTGGCCGGCGTCGACTTGGCCTTCAGCTACGAGTGGGTGGAGCCGGCGGAGAGTCAGGGCGGCGAGGACCAGGCGGGCGATGATTTGCGCTTGGTCCTGCACTGGAACCCCGACGTCTACGCCGCCACGACGGCGCAGGCCTGGCTGGACAGCCTGGTGGCGTGGGCGGAATGGCTGGCGGCCGAACCCGCCCGGCTGCGCCAGGCGCCCCCCGCCCTGCTGGCGCATGAGGCGGCGACACTGGCGGCGTGGGAGGCCGGTCCCACTGTGGAGCGCCCCGCCGTGGGCGCCCAGATTCTGTTCGAGGACTGGGCCCGGCGCCAACCGGAGGCCGCCGCCGTGATCACCCTGGACGGCGTCCAGGGCTACGCCGACCTGGACGCCGCCGCCAACGGCATCGCCAACAGGCTGCTGGGCCTGGACCTGGGACCGGACCGGCGTGGTCGCCGTCTTCACCGACTGCGCGCCGTCCCTGCCGGCCGTCATCCTGGGCATCTGGAAGGCGGGAGCCGTCTATTTGCCCTTGGCCACCGACCTGCCGGCGGAGCGCCTGGCCTACATGGCGTCCGACGCGGGCGCCAGGGTGCTTGTCACCGTCCCCTGTGGCGGCGACCCGGTGCCGCCACCGACCCTGCTGGCCATCCTCGGCCCGGTGCTGGACGCGGGTGCCGTGCCCCCGGCATCGGGTGTGGATCATGGCGGCGCCGGGCCGGACGACCTGGCCTATGTGATCTACACCTCCGGCACCACCGGCCGGCCCAAGGGGGTCGCCATCACCCATCGCGGCTACGTCAATACCATCCTGTCACACGCCGGGACGGTGGGCCTGACGCCGGCGAACCGTACCAGCCTGGTGGCGACGCCGGGCTTCGACGCCAGCCCATGGGAATTGGGCATGGCGCTGCTGAACGGCGGCGGCCTGGTGCCCATCGGCCGGGCGCTGCGTGACGATCCCTGGGCGCTGAAGCGCCACTACGCCCAGCTGGGCGTCACCTGCGCCTTTCATGCCCCCTCATACCTGCGGGTCAGCGCCGAGACGCCGTTCCAGGGCCTGCGTATCCTGAACACCGGCGGCGAAGCGCCGCGCCACGGCGATGCCGCCCGGCATGGCCCCCCCATCGCCTTCTGGAACGCTTACGGGCCGACCGAAACCACCATCATCGTCACGATCGGCCTGGTCGAGGGCGATGCCGATCCGCGGCGCCCGCTGTCCATCGGCCGCCCCCTGGCCAATACCCGCGTCAGCCTGCGCCGGGACGACGGCACGCCCGTGCCGCCGGGTGAGGTGGGTGAACTGTGGTTGGCCGGCGCCGGTGTGGCCCAGGGCTATCTCAACAATCCTGAGCTGACGGCCGACCGCTTCGTCATGACGGATCGGGGCCGCGCCTACCGCAGCGGCGACCTGGGCCGCTGGACCCCCGACGGCCGCCTGGAACTGCTGGGCCGCATGGACCAGCAGGTGAAGTTGCATGGCCAGCGGGTGGAGCTGGGCGAGATCGAGGCCGCCCTGCTGGCCCACCCCGCTGTGCGCCAAGCGGCTGTGCTGGTTTCGACGGACGCGGGGCATGTGGCGCTGCGCGCCTTCCTGGTGCCGCGGGAAAACGAGGCGCCGCCCGCCCGCGACGCCTGGCAGGCTTGGCTTTCGCCCCGCCTGCCGGCGCACATGATCCCGGCCAGCTACACCCCCGTGGGCGCCATCCCCACCACCGCCAGCGGCAAGGTCGACGCCCGCGCCCTGCTGGCCCTGGCGCCGCCCCTGGATGAGGGCGTCCGCACGCCCCCCTCGACCACGCTGGAGCGATCGGTGGCCGAGGTCTGGGCGACCTTGCTGGGCGGCGGCCTGCCGGACCATGAGCCCCGCGTGGCGCGGGAGGACAATTTCTTCGCGCTGGGCGGCAACAGCCTGCTGGCCGTGACCATGGCGCACCAGCTGGCCCAGGCCCTGGGCCGCCCGGTACCGGCCCGCGACCTGTTCATCGCCCCCACCCTGGCGCGGTTCGCCGCCCATCTGGCGGGAACGGAGATGGTCGCAGATGTCCCCGCCCCCGCCGAGGTGGATCCCACCCTGGCCACGTTGGGCGAGCGGGAGTTCTGGTTGGCCGAAGCCGCCGGCCTGGACACCGGACATTTCACCATGCCCCTGATCCGCCGCGTGCTGGGTCCCGTGCCGGATCCGGCGTGCTGGGACGCCGCCTGGCAGGGGCTGGTGTCGCGGCACGCGGCCTTGCGCACCACCTTCGCCGCCGATGAGGACGGTACCGTGCGGCGCCATGTGGCGGCCTCGGCGGAACCGGCCGCCGGGCTGGAGTTCACCGCCGTCGCCGACCGCGCCGCCGCCTTGGCCCATATCCGCGACCGGCAGTGCGCGCCCCTGTCGCTGCGCCAGGCGCCATTGTACCGCGTCGGCGTGGTGACGGTTGAGGATGGCGAGGCCCTGTTCTGGCTGGCCCTGCACCACGCCGTGGGTGATGGCGCCTCGCTGGAGGTGCTGCTGCGCGATTTGGGCACCTTGCTGGGCGGCAGGGAGCCGGCGGGCGCCGCCGTGGATGCCGTGGGCCTGGCCCGGCAGGAGGCCGCTTACCTGGCCGGTCCCGACGCCGCCCGCGACGCGGCGGCCTGGGGCGCCACCTTGCGCGCCTTGCCCGACGCCCTGTTCGACGATTGGGCCCTGGACCACCCGCGCCGCCTGGACGCCGCCGCCCGCAGCCATAGGCTGGAGGGGGTGTTGCCCGCCGCCCAAGCCAATGCCCTGCGCCGCCTGGCCCGCCAGGGCCATGGCAGCCTGCATGCCCTGATGCTGACCCTGTTGGGCGGCGAGGTGTTCCGCCGCACCGGCCGTGGCGACTTCCTGATCGGCAGCACCGTGTCCCTGCGCGAGGACGCGACGGTGGCGGAGGCGGTGGGCTATGCCGTGACCCTGGTGCCCGTGGCCTTCCATCTGACGCCCAGCCAGGACATCGCCGACCGTTTCGCTGCCGTAAGGAGCGAGCTGGGGAGCGCCCTGCACCACGCCCGCTATCCCTTCGCCCGCCTATGCCACGATTTATGGCGCGAGCGGCCCGCCCTGCGCGACCCCGCCCGCTTCCCCCTGTTCGACATTGTCGTCACCGAGACGCCGGAACTGCCCGGCGGGCGCGGCGCCGATACGGACGGCACCCGGCTGGCGCGGCTCAGCAGCGCCGAGGGCGCTGGGTTGCATTATGAACTGGCGCCCCACGGCGCCGGCCAGGACATGGCCCTGTCGCATGAGGCCTTGCCCGATGGCGGCTTGGTGCTGAAGTGGCAGATGAACGCCGCCATCTATGACGCTGACACAGCTCACCAATGGCTGGAGGGTCTCCTGAGCCTGGCTGCTTGGCTGGCGGACCAGCCCGCCCTGGCCGGCCGCGTGTCCTCGGCGCTGCCGTCGGAACAGGCGCTATTGGCCCGCTGGCAGGCGGGGCCGGTCACCTTCCGGCCCGACGCCCGCCCGGTCGACCTGATCGCGGCGCAGGCGGCCGCCCGGCCGGAGCATCCCGCCCTGATCCTGACGGACGGCACCACCGTCCCCTATGCCGCCCTGCTGGGCCGCGCGGGCCGGCTGGCCCGGGGCTTGGTGGCCCAGGGGATCCGGCCGGGCCAGGTGGTGGCCGTCGTCGCGCCGCGTGGTGCCGCCGACCTGCCGGCCACGCTGCTGGCCCTGTGGCAGGCCGGGGCGGTCTATCTGCCCCTGGCGGCCGACCTGCCGGCCGACCGCCGCGATTTCATGGCGCGCGACGCCGGCGCCGCCCTCGTTCTGGATCTGACAGGGGACGGGCTGGCCACCTTGGAGCGGGCGGGCCAGGACGGCATTCCGCTGCCGCGGGGGCGAACGGGCGACACCGCCTACATCCTCTACACCTCCGGCTCCACCGGCCTGCCCAAGGGCGTGCGGGTGGGGCATGCCGCCCTGCTGAACACGTTGTTGGGCGTGGGCGAGGGTTACGGCCTGACGTCCAACGACCGCACGCTGATGTTCGCCTCCCCGGCGTTCGACGTGTCGCTGTCCGACATCGGCCTGCCCCTGGTGTTCGGCGCCACCCTGTGCCTGGCCTCGACCGAGACCATCGAGCGGCCGGCGGCCCTGCTGGATCTGATCCGCGACCGCGGTGTCACGGTGGCCGACCTGACGCCCACCTACCTGCGTCTGCTGGATGGCGCCCTGCCTGACAGCGTGCGCATCCTGGTGACGGGCGGCGAGGCGCCGCTGGCCGGTGACGTGGCGCGTTATGACGGTCGCCTGCGGTACGTCAACGCCTACGGCCCCACGGAAAACGCCATCACCAGCACCATGGGCGCCCTGCCCGTGGCTGGGCTGGACGGCGTGCTGGCCACCGGCCGCCCCCTGCCCAACACCCTGGTGGAGATCCGCGACGCCGCCGGCGCCCTGGCGGCCCCCGGGGCGGTGGGCGAGATCTGGCTGGGCGGCCTGAATTTGGCGGAAGGCTATCTCAACCGTCCCGACCTGACCGCCGCCGCCTTCATCGGCGAGGGCGTCGGGCGCCGCTATCGCACGGGTGACCTGGGCCGCTGGCGCGGCGGCCACGATGGCGGCCTGCCGGTGCTGGAAGTGCTGGGCCGGCGTGACCACCAGGTCAAACTGAACGGCATCCGTATCGAGTTGGGGGAGATCGAGGCGGCGCTGGAGGCCCACCCCGCCGTGGCCCAGGCCGTGGTGGCGCTGGAGGCCGCCTCCGGTGGAGAGCCCGGCCGCAAGAGCCTCTGGGCCTTTGTCCGCCCGAACGAAGGTGCGTCCCAGGATTGGCTAGCCACAGGCTGGCGCGAGAGCCTGGCCGGTCATCTGCCCGCCTATATGATCCCCGCCGCCCTGCTGGTGGTCGACACCATTCCGGTCACCACGTCCGGCAAGGTCGACCGCGTGGCCTTGCGCGCCCTGTTGGCCCTGTCCGGCGCGCAGGCGAACGCCGGTCCGGTGGGCGGCCCACCCCAGGGGGCCGTTGAGGAACGCGTCGCGGCGGCGTGGCGGGATGTGCTGGGCTGCGGCGCCGTGGGCCGGGAGGATGACTTTTTCCGCCTGGGTGGACACAGCCTGTTGGCCATCACCGTGTCGCACCAGCTGGAGAAGGCCTTCGGCCATCCTGTCCCGGCGCGCGAGCTGTTCAGCGACCCCACCCTGCGCGGCTTCGCCCGACGCGTGGCCCAGCTGGGCCAGGGTGACGCGGGCGCCGTCAGCGCCGGCAGCGACCATGCCACGCAAGGCCAGCGCGAGTTCTGGGTGGCGGAAGCCGCCGGCCTGGATACCCGCGCCTTCACCATGGCCCTGGCCCTGACCGTCACGGGCGCCGTGCCGGATGACAGGGCCTGGCGCCGCGCCTGGACCGCCCTGGTCCGGCGCCACGACGCCCTGCGCTGCCACTTCGAGGAAGGGGCCGACAGTGTGCGCCGCCCGGTGCTGGACGGCGACGCCGTCCCGGCCTTGGTGGACCAGCATTTCCTGTTCGAGACGGCCGGCGATGCCGATGCGGCGCTGGCCCAGGCCCGCGCCCAGGCCATCCCCCTCGGCCAGCCGCCGCTGTGGCGGGCCGGCCTGGTGCGGACGGCGGAGGGCGCCGTGTTCTGGCTGGGGCTGCACCACGCGGTGGGCGACGGCCTGTCCCTGGCCGTGCTCATCGAGGACCTGACCGCGTTGTTGCGCGGGGACGTGCTGGAACCACCGGCGGGCGGCCTTGCCCGCTCCACGGCGCGGGAGGAGGCCTACCTGGCCAGCCCCGCCGCCGACGCCGACGCCGCCTATTGGCGCGATACCCTGGACCATCTGGTGGCCAGCCCGGCGCCAGAGGGCAACGGGCCCTTCGATGAATGGCCGCTGGACGCGCCGCGTCCGCTGGGCCGCACCAGCCAGGCCACCAAGGGCAGCCACAGCCTGCGCCTGTGCCTGGACGCCGAAACCACGGCCGGCCTGCGCCGCATCGCCCGGAGCCAGGGCGCCAGCCTGCACGCCCTGATGCTGGCCCTGATGGCCATCGAGGTGCGGCGCCGCACCGGCCGGCCGAACTTCACCCTGGGCACCGCCGCCTCCACCCGCGAGACGGCGGATGAGGCCCGGGTGGTGGGCTATTACCTGAACATGCTGCCCCTGGCCTGCCATCTGGCGGAAGGCGACACGCTGGCCGAGGTCCTGGCCGGGGTGCAGCAGTCGCTGGCCGATGGCCTCGGCCATTCCCGCTACCCCACGGCCCGCATCCTGGCCGACTTCCGTGGCCAATACCCCGATCTGGTCCAGCCGGGGCGCTTCCCCCTGTTCGACATCGCGGTGACGGAAAATCCCGGGGATATGGACGGTGATGCCGCCCAAGCCGCCGCCTGGCGCTTCGTGCCGCAGCGGACACCCACCGCCGGGGCGCTCGACTATCGCCTGACCGCCAATGCCCCGGCCCAGGACATGGTGCTCGCCCATGAGGCACGGCCCGACGGTGGCCACGCCCTGCAACTGTTCGTCAACGCCAGCCTCTACGACCGGGAAACGGCGGAGACCTGGGTGCTGTCGCTGGCGGCCCTGGCCCGCCATGTGGCGCGGGGTGCCGCCGGCCAGCCCCTGCCCCTCCTGCTCCCGGAAGAGGAAGCGCGCCTGGCGGGCTGGGAACAGGGGCCTGAACTGGTCCCACCCGCCCCGCGCTTCGACCGCCTGTTTCAGGACTTGGCCCGCTCCCAGCCCGACGCGCCCGCCCTGATCACCGCCGCCGGCATGCGCACCTATGCCGAGATGGAGGCCGAGGTCAGCGCCCTGGCCGCCGCCTTGACAGCGCGGGGTCTGCGCCGGGGCCAGGTCGTGGGTATCCTGACCGACCGCTCCCCCGCCCTGCCCGCCGCCGCGTTGGCGGTATGGCGGGCCGGCGGCTGCTATGTGCCGCTGACCAGCGACCTGCCGGGCGACAGGCTGGCCTTCATCGCCCAGGATGCCGGCGCGCAGATGATCCTGGCGCTGGATGGCCACACCCCGCCCGACGCCTTGGCCGCCCTGGGCCTGCCCCTGCTGCGGCCGGAAGAAGTGCGGGACGTCTCCCCGGCGGACGAGAACCTGCCCCGGGAAGTCGGCGCCGATCCCGCCTACATCCTCTACACCTCCGGTTCCACCGGCACGCCCAAGGGCGTGGTCATCTCCCACGCCGGCCTGATGAACCTGACGGCGGGCCTGGGCGAGCGGTTCGCCCTGACGCCTCACGACCGGGTGCTGACCCTGGCCTCCCCCACCTTCGACCTGTGGATTTCCGACGTGGTCATGGCCTGGGGCACCGGTGCCGCCCTGTCCCCCCTGACCCGGGCCGAGATGGACGACATCGCGGCGATGCCGGCCTTGATCGCCGGCCGCGGCATCACCGTCGCCGCCATGGCGCCATCCTACCTGCGCCTGTTCGAGCGGGCGCCTCTGCCGCCCCTGCGCATCCTGATGACGGTGGGTGAGGCGCCCATCGCCGCCGACGCCCGCCACTACGCCGGCCGCCTGGCCTGCTATAACGGCTACGGCCCCACGGAGAACACCGCGGCCACCACGGTGGGGCTAGTTGATCCGGATGCGCCCCGCCTGACGGCCGGCCGGCCCCTGCCCAACATCCGGGTCATGATCCTGGACGCCCAAGGCCGCCAGGTGCCCCCCGGCGCCATCGGCGAAATCTGGGTGGCCGGCGCCAGCCTGGCCCAGGGCTACCTCAACCGGGCAGACCTGACCAAGCGCGCCTTCCCCATCGCCGCCGACGGCCGCCGCTATCGCACTGGAGACCTGGGCCGCTGGACGGCCGGGGGCGAATTGCTGGTGCTGGGCCGCACCGATGGTCAGGTGAAGCTGCGTGGCCAGCGGGTGGAGCTGGGCGAGATCGCCGCCGCCATCGAGGCCCAGTCCGGCGTGCGCCAAGCCGTCGTGCTGGTGCACAAGGATGCCGCCGGCAACCAGGCGCTCTACGCCTTCGCCACCGGCGCCAACCTGGCGGACGGCGCCGCCTGGCGCGAGGCCCTGGCCCAGCGCCTGCCCAGCTACATGCTGCCGGCGGCCGTCATTCCGGTGGAGGCCATTCCCACCACCCTGGCCGGCAAGGTCGACCAGGCCAGCCTGCGCGCCCGCATCGACGACCATCGTTTGCGCCAGGCAGGAGAGCAGCGTGCCACCACCCCACCCCAAGGGCCGGTTGAGGAGCGCATCGCGGCGGCATGGCGGGACGTGCTGGGCTGCGGCGCCGTGGGCCGGGAGGATGACTTTTTCCGCCTGGGTGGACACAGCCTGCTGGCCATCACCGTGTCGCATCAGCTGGAGAAGGCCTTCGGCCATCCTGTCCCGGCGCGCGAGCTGTTCAGCGATCCCACCCTGCGCGGCTTCGCCCGCCGCGTGGCCCAGCTGGGCCAGGGTGACGCGGGCGCCGTCAGCGCCGGCAGCGACCATGCCACGCAAGGCCAGCGCGAGTTCTGGGTGGCGGAAGCCGCCGGCCTGGATACCCGCGCCTTCACCATGGCCCTGGCCCTGACCGTCACGGGCGCCGTGCCGGATGACAGGGCCTGGCGCCGCGCCTGGACCGCCCTGGTCCGGCGCCACGACGCCCTGCGCTGCCACTTCGAGGAAGGGGCCGACAGTGTGCGCCGCCCGGTGCTGGACGGCGACGCCGTCCCGGCCTTGGTGGACCAGCATTTCCTGTTCGAGACGGCCGGCGATGCCGATGCGGCGCTGGCCCAGGCCCGCGCCCAGGCCGGCCAGGCCATCCCCCTCGGCCAGCCGCCGCTATGGCGGGCCGGCCTGGTGCGGACGGCGGAGAACGCCGTGTTCTGGCTGGGGCTGCACCACGCGGTGGGCGACGGCCTGTCCCTGGCCGTGCTCATCGAGGACCTGACGGCCCTGCTGCGCGGGGACGTGCTGGAACCACCGGCGGGCAGCCTTGCCCGCTCCACGGCGCGGGAGGAGGCCTACCTGGCCAGCCCCGCCGCCGACGCCGACGCCGCCTATTGGCGCGATACCCTGGACCATCTGGTGGCCAGCCCGGCGCCGGAGGGCAACGGGCCCTTCGATGAATGGCCGCTGGACGCGCCGCGTCCGCTGGGCCGCACCAGCCAGGCCACCAAGGGCAGCCACAGCCTGCGCCTGTGCCTGGACGCCGAAACCACCGCCGGCCTGCGCCGCATCGCCCGGAGCCAGGGCGCCAGCCTGCACGCCCTGATGCTGGCCCTGATGGCCATCGAGGTGCGGCGCCGCACCGGCCGGCCGAACTTCACCCTGGGCACCGCCGCCTCCACCCGCGAGACGGCGGATGAGGCCCGGGTGGTGGGCTATTACCTGAACATGTTGCCCCTGGCCTGCCATCTGGCCGACGCCGACAGCTTGGCCGACGTCCTGGCGGGGGTGCAGCAGTCCCTGGCCGATGGCCTCGGCCACTCCCGCTACCCCACGGCCCGCATCCTGGCCGACTTCCGCCGCGACCATCCCACCCTGGTCCAGCCGGGCCGCTATCCGCTGTACAACCTGCTGGTCAGCGAGACGCCCATGGCGGGAGAAAGCGGGGGCGACACGAACTGGGCGCTGGCGACGGCCACGATCACCATTCCGGAGCGGCCCACCTATCGGCTGAACGCCATCGGTGCCGCGCACGACATGGCCCTGACACACGAGGCCCTGGCCGACGGCCGCCTGGTGCTGCAGTGGGTGGTGGACGCGGAGCTGTATGATCAGGAAACGGCGGAGACCTGGGCGCTGTCGCTGGCGGCCCTGGCCCGCCATGTGGCGCGGGGTGCCGCCGGCCAGCCCCTGCCCCTCCTGCTCCCGGAAGAGGAAGCGCGCCTGGCGGGCTGGGAACAGGGGCCTGAACTGGTCCCACCCGCCCCGCGCTTCGACCGCCTGTTTCAGGACTTGGCCCGCTCCCAGCCCGACGCGCCCGCCCTGATCACCGCCGCCGGCATGCGCACCTACGCCGAAGTGGAGGCCGAGGTCAGCGCCCTGGCCGCCGCCTTGGCAGCGCGGGGTCTGCGCCGGGGCCAGGTCGTGGGCATCCTGACCGACCGCTCCCCCGCCCTGCCCGCCGCCGCGTTGGCGGTATGGCGGGCCGGCGGCTGCTATGTGCCGCTGACCAGCGACCTGCCGGGCGACAGGCTGGCCTTCATCGCCCAGGATGCCGGCGCGCAGATGATCCTGACGCTGGATGGCCACACCCCGCCCGACGCCTTGGCCGCCCTGGGCCTGCCCCTGCTGCGGCCGGAAGAAGTGCGGGACGTCTCCCCGGCGGACGAGGACCTGCCCCGGGATGTCGGCGCCGATCCCGCCTACATCCTCTACACCTCCGGTTCCACCGGCACGCCCAAGGGCGTGGTCATCTCCCACGCCGGCCTGATGAACCTGACGGCGGGCCTGGGCGAGCGGTTCGCCCTGACGCCTCACGACCGGGTGCTGACCCTGGCCTCCCCCACCTTCGACCTGTGGATTTCCGACGTGGTCATGGCCTGGGGCACCGGTGCCGCCCTGTCCCCCCTGACCCGGGCCGAGATGGACGACATCGCGGCGATGCCGGCCTTGATCGCCGGCCGCGGCATCACCGTCGCCACCATGGCGCCATCCTACCTGCGCCTGTTCGAGCGGGCGACGCTGCCGCCCCTGCGCATCCTGATGACGGTGGGTGAGGCGCCCATCGCCGCCGACGCCCGCCACTACGCCGGCCGCCTGGCCTGCTATAACGGCTACGGCCCCACGGAGAACACGGCCGCCACCACCATCGGCCGCATGGACCCGGACGCGCCGCGCCTGACGGCCGGCCGGCCCCTGCCCAACATCCGCGTCATGATCCTGGACGCCCAAGGCCGCCAAGTGCCCCCCGGCGCCATCGGCGAAATCTGGGTGGCCGGCGCCAGCCTGGCCCAGGGCTACCTCAACCGGGCGGACCTGACCAAGCGCGCCTTCCCCATCGCCGCCGACGGCCGCCGCTATCGCACTGGAGACCTGGGCCGCTGGACGGCCGGGGGCGAATTGCTGGTGCTGGGCCGCACCGATGGTCAGGTGAAGCTGCGTGGCCAGCGGGTGGAGCTGGGCGAGATCGCCGCCGCCATCGAGGCCCAGTCCGGCGTGCGCCAAGCCGTCGTGCTGGTGCACAAGGATGCCGCCGGCAACCAGGCGCTCTACGCCTTCGCCATCGGCGCCAACCTGGCGGACGGCGCCGCCTGGCGCGAGGCCCTGGCCCAGCGCCTGCCCAGCTACATGCTGCCGGCGGCCGTCATTCCGGTGGAGGCCATTCCCACCACCCTGGCCGGCAAGGTCGACCAGGCCAGCCTGCGCGCCCGCATCGACGAT
>NZ_JAYEER010000001.1:1372500-1640011 GCF_034653355.1 Nitrospirillum guanabarense | reverse complement strand
TCAACGTCGGCGCCAACACCGTGCGCAATACGGGCGCGTCGCTGGCATTGGCGGGGACGATCAGCATCAGCGGCAACTACAGCCAGACGGCGGGTACGCTGGTGGTCAACCCGGGGGTCAGCCAGCTGGTGGTGACCGGGGCGGCCAGCATCACCGGCGGTACGGTGCTGGCCAGCCTCGCCAGCGGCGGCGTCTACCTGGTGGGCAGCGCCTATACCCTGGTGTCGGGTGGTGCGGGCTCCAGCTACACCGGGGCCACGGCGACGGTCGCGGGCGTGGCCGGCGTGGGGGCGACGGGGACGACCAGCGGCAACGACTTCCTGCTGACGGTCAGCAACGACTATGTCGGCGGCAGCATCGGCACCCTCAGCAACACGGGCACGCTCAGCGCCACGACGGCGGTCTACATCGCCGCGACCGGGACCGTGGGCGTTCTGGCCAACAGCGGCGTGATCCAGGGCAACATCACCAACCTGTCGGCCAACGCCCTGACCATCACCGGCGGGGCGGGGGCGACGGTCGGCACCCTGACCGGCCAGTCGGGCAGCATCGGCACGATCACCAGCACGCTGGCCAACGTGGTGCTGGGGGGCGGCACCCTGCTGCTGAACGACCGGGTCACCGTGGGTGGCGGCACGCTGGTGAACAGCGGCGCCAACGTGCTGCTGACCACCGCCATCAGCGTGACGGGCAACTTCAGCCAGTCGTCGGGCACGCTGGTGGAGGCCTACGGCACCGGCGCGTTGTCGGTCAGCGGCGCCGCGGTCGTGACCGGCGGCACCATCGCCGTCACAGGCGTCCCCAGTGCCATCAACATGCTGGCGGGCGTGGGCGGGACCACCGCCCTGGTGACCGGCAGCACCGGCTCCAGCTACACCGGACTCAGCTACACCTCCGACGTGACGGGCATGGAGGTCTCGGGCTCGGTGGGCGGCAACAGCCTGTATCTGGCGGGCCTGAACGACTATGTGGGCACGGTGCTGGGCAGCCTGAACAACACGGGCACGATCATCGCCAACAACGCGGTCTACGTCGCGGCGACGGGCACGCTGGGCAGCCTGACGAACACCGGCACGCTGCTGGGCGCCACCGCCGCCCTGAACAACCTGGGCAGCATCAACAGCATCCTCAACGGCACGCTGGGGACGGTGGGCGGCAGCCTGGGCGTCATGGTGGGCGCGGTGGGTGTGGCCAACGCCGGCCACCTCGGCACATTGACCAGCTACGGCACCATCCTGGGCACGACGGGCGCGGGCGTGGACAACCAGGGCACGATGTACGGCCTGGGCAACGCCGGGACCATTGGTGGCGTGACCGCGGGCATCAACAACAGCGGCACGCTGACCATCGCGCAGAACGCCGGCCTGATCTCCGGTTCCATCGGTATCAACAACAGCGGCTCCATCGCCCTGCTGGGCAACATCGGCTTCGGCACGCTGCTGGGCAGCATCGTGGGGTCGGCCACGGGTGTGCGCAACAGCGGCATTCTGGGAACCCTGCTGAACCAGGGGGTGATCACGGGCACCAACTACGCCCTGTACAACGGCGCCAGCGCCACGCTGGGCACCCTGGTCAACGCCGGCACGATCAGCGGCGCCATCGCCAACCTGTCGACGGGCGACCTGGTCATCGCGGGCGGTGGTGGCACGCTGACGGGCGGCGTCATCACCAACACGGCCAGCAACGTGGTGTTCGCGGGCGGGGCCCAGGTTCTGGGTGACAGCATCGTCAACGTGGGCGGCCACACGGTGGTGAACAGCGGCGCCAGCCTGGCCCTGGCCAGCACCGTCACCATCACCGGCGCCTACAGCCAGGCCACGGGCACGTTGGCCCTGGGCAGCAACCATCTGGAGGTCAGTGGCGTTGCCGCCATCAGCGGCGGCACCATCACGGCCGACGTCAGCTCCATCACCAACTACATCGTGGGGTCGTCAACCGGCGTCATCCTGGTGCAGGGCGGGGCGGGGTCCAGCTATACCGGCGTGGGCATCTATTCCGGCATCACCGGCCTGACCATCGGCACCGGCGTCACCACCATCGGGTCCAACGTCGACCTGGTGCTGGCGGCGGTGAACGACTACATCGGCGGCACGCTGGGAACCCTGAACAACACCGGGACCATCAGTGGCGTGGTGACGGCGGCCTACATCGCCAGTGGCGGCAGCCTGGGCACGCTGGTCAACAGCGGCGTGCTGGACGGCGAACTCTATGGCATCCGCAACCGGGGCACCATCGGCCTGGTGGATAACAGCGGCACGGCCACCGGCCGGGTGGGCCTGTGGAACCAGGGCAGCATCGGCACGGTGCTGAACACCGGCCTGCTGAAGGACGCGCCGGAGGTCAACGCCGCCGGCCTGAACAATGGGGGCACCATCGGCGCCGTCATCAACCAGGGCACCATCAGCAGCGTGGCCTATGGCCTGTACAACAGCGGCACCATCGCCAGCCTCGACAACAGCGGCCTGGTCAGCGCCACCGACACGGTCAGCGGGCGGGCCTTGCGCAACACCAGCGGCGGCACCATCGGTGTCATCAGCAACAGCGGCACCATCGCCGGCGTGACGGCCCTGTACAACCAGGGCAGCATCGGCACGATCGCCAACAGCGGCACGATATCGGGCAACATCGTCAACACCAGCGCCAACGCCCTGGTGTTCACCGGCGGCACGGGCGGCACCGTGGGCACGCTGACGGGGACCAGCGGCATCGGCACGATCACCAGCACCCTGGCCAATGTTGAACTGGCCGGCGGCACCCTGTTGCTGAACGACCAGGTCAATGTTGGCACGGGCACGCTGGTGAACAGCGGCGCCAACGTGCTGCTGACCACCGTCCTCAGCGTGACGGGCAACTACAGCCAGTCGGCGGGGACGCTGGCCATGGGCATCGGCGCGGCCACGGCGGGTGAGCTGCTGGTCAGCGGCGACGCGGCCTTCACCGGGGGCACGGTGGCGGTGACGGCGCTGACGGGCAGCAACCTGATCGCGGGCCAGAGCTACACCATCGCCGAGGTGGGCGGGACGCTGACCACCAGCGGGCTGACGGCCGCGGCCAGCGGCTTCAGCGCCACCCTGGGCACGGGCGCCAACGGGGCGGCCACCGACCTGCTGCTGACGCTGCTCAGCGACTATGTCGGCGGCACGCTGGGGACGTTGACCAACACCGGCACGATCAACGCCGCCACGGCGGTGCTGATCACCAGCGCCGGCAGCCTGGGCACGCTGGCCAACAGCGGGGCCATCATCGGCAACGTGGTCAACGGCAGTGCCAATGACCTGGTCATCGTCGGGGGCTCCGGTGGCACGGTGGGCGGCTTCAGCGGCGGCACCATCCGCAACAGCCTGAGCAACCTGAGCTTCGCCAGCGGCGCCGTCAGCCTGGCCGACGCCATCGACGTGACCGGCCACACGGTCGGCAACACCGGCGCCAGCCTGACGCTGGCCAGCGATGTGGCCGTCACGGGCAACTTCGCCCAGACCGCCGGCACCCTGTCGGTGGCCGGCCACGTCCTGGGCGTCAGCGGTGCGGCGCAGGTGACGGGCGGCGTGGTCGATGCCGGGATGGCGGGTGCCGCCAACTACCTGGTGGGCGATGCCGTGACCCTGATCCGGGGCGGCAATGGCTCGACCTACACCGGGGCGACGGTGGTCAGCGGGCTGACGGGCCTGGACGCGCTGGGGTCCACCAGCGGCAGCAACTTGGCAGCCGTTGCCGGCAACGACTACATCGGCGCCAGCCTGGCCACCCTGAACGTCACGGGCACGCTCGTGAACACGGCGGGCGGGGCCACGGCGCTGTACATCGCCAGCACCGGCACGCTGGGGGCCCTGGCCAACAGCGGCACCGTCAGCGGCAACATCACCAACGTCTCCGCCCGTGATCTGACCATCATTGGCGCCACTGGGGGCGGCACGGGTGGCACGGTGGGTGTGTTCACCGGCGGGACCATCCGCAACACGGGCGCCAACGTCATCTTCGCCTCGGGCACGGTGGCCCTGGGCGACGCCATCGACGTGGGCGGGACGCACACGGTCAGCAACATCGGGGCGGCCATCGCGCTGACCGCGGACGTCGGCGTCAACGGCACCTATGCCCAGAGCGCGGGCAGCCTGACCGTGGGCGGCCATGTGCTGACGGTCAGCGGCCCGGCGCTGGTCAGCGGCGGCACGGTCAGCGCCGGGGTGTCCGGCGTGGGCAACTACTTCGTGGGCGACAGCGTGACGATGATCCAGGGTGGGACGGGCTCGTCCTACACCGGGGCCGTGGTCACCAGCGGTCTGGCGGGCCTGGACGCCAATGGCTCGGTCAGCGGCAACAATTTACTGGCGGTGGCGGGCAACGACTACATCGGGGCCAGCCTGAACGTCCTGAACGTCACGGGCACGCTCGTGAACACGGCGGGCGGCGCCACGGCGCTGTACATCGCCAGCACCGGTACCCTGGGCAACCTGGCCAACAGCGGCGTCCTCGTCGGCAACGTGGTCAACCAGTCGGCCCGGGATCTCACCATCAACGGTGGGGGCAACGGCGCGGTGGGCCGCTTCAGCGGCGGCACCATCACCAGCACGGGCGCCAACGTGATGTTCGCCTCGGGTGCGGTCAGCCTGGGCGACGCCATCAATGTGGCGACCCACACGGTCAGCAACGCCGGCGCCAGCCTCAGCCTGGCCGGCAACGTCGGCATCACGGGCAACTTCGCGCAGAGCGGCGGCACGCTGACCACGGGCGGCCATGTGCTGACGGTCAGTGGGGCGGCCAACGTGACGGGCGGCGTGGTCAACGCCGGGGTCAGCGCCGTGGGCAACTACCTGGTGGGCGACAGCGTCACCCTGATCCAGGGCGGCACGGGGTCCAACTACGCCGGCGCCACGGTCACCAGCGGCATCACCGGCCTGACGGCCAACGCGGTCACCAGCGGCAGCAACCTGTTGGCGGCGGCGGCGAACGACTACATCGGCGCCAGCCTGGATACGCTCAACAACACCGGCACGGTGGCCAGCCCGACGGCGCTGTACATCGCCGCCACGGGCACGCTGGGCACCCTGGCCAACGGCGGGGCGCTGGCCGGCAACATCACCAACCTGTCGACCGGCGACCTGATCATCACCGGCGGCAGCCTGGCCAGCCCGGGCACCCTGACCGGATACAACGGCGCCGTCGGCACGATCAGCAACACCCAGTCCAACGTGCGCTTCACCGGCGGCGCGCAGCTGCTGAACGACCACATCAACGCGGGCGGCCACACGGTGTTCAACAGCGGGGCCACCCTGCTGGTGAACAGCGCCATCAACATCACCGGCGGCTACAGCCAGTCGGCGGGCACGCTGGCCATCGGCGTGACCACGCCGACCAGCTACGGCAACCTGGCGGTCAGCGGTGCCGCGGCCTTCACCGGCGGTTCGGTGCTGCTGCAGGGCGTGGGCAGCGGGGCGGGGGCCCTGCAGGCCGGGACCTACACCATCGCCTCGGGCAATGGGCTGACCTTGAGCGGCGTGGACTTCACGGCCACGGGCTACACCGTGACCAGCGACCTGGTGACGGTGGGCGGCACCACCCAGCTGGTGGTGAAGGTGGCGGGCAGGGCCACGAACTACACGGCGGTGGGCAACGCGCAGGGCGGTGCGGCGGTGGGCACGGGCGCCGCCTTGGACCAGATCGCGGCGCTGGCCGGCAACAGCATCACCACCAACCCGCAGCTGGCGGCGTTCACGCAGCAGGTGCTGGCGCCGTTGGCGACGCTGACGCCGGCGGCCAAGCAGGTGGCGGTGGCGCAGCTGTCGCCCAGCCAGCTGACGCCGCAGCTGACGGCGGCGTCGGTGACGCCGACGACCACGGCCATCAGCCAGCACCAGGAAACGGTGGCCGGCCTGATGGACGGCGGCGGGAAGGGCATGGCCGCGGGCTCCAACGGGCGCGAGGGGGTGATCTGGGGCGAGATCGTGGGGGCCGGCGTGCTGCGCGGCACGACGACGGAGGCGGCGGGCTACCGCGCCAGCAGCGCCGGCCTGGTGCTGGGCGCCGACTGGTTCGCCAGCGACGAGGTCATGGCCGGCCTGGCGTTCAGCTGGATCAACAGCGCCTCGGTGGGCCAGGGGGTCATGGCGGGCAGCACGACGCGGGTGGGCAGCTACCAGCTGACGGCCTACAGCGTCTGGCGTCCGGACTTCGCCGACCAGAAGCTGTCGGTCGAAGGCCAGCTGGGCTTCGGCTACAACCACTTCGACCAGCGCCGTGCCATCCAGTTCCTGGGCGCCCGCGCCAACGCCAATTACGGCGGGGAGCAGTACCTGGGCAAGGTGACGGTGGGCTACGACCTGCCCAAGCAGGGGGCGTTCACCTTCACGCCACAGTACAGCCTGCGCTTCGTGCGCCTGGTGAACCACGACTACCAGGAACACGACGCCGGCCCGGCCAACCTGAAGGTGGACACGCTGGGCACCAACGCGGTGACGCAGGAACTGGGGCTGAAGGTGGACACGCAGTGGAACACGGGCGTCGGCCTGCTGTCGCCGGACCTGCGGGTGGCCTGGGTGCACGACTTCAAGGACGCGCCCATCCCGACCACGGGCGTGCTGGCGGGGGTGGCCTTCGCCAGCACCACCGGGCGGGTCAACACCGACGGCCTGGCCGTCAACCTGGGCGCCACCCTGCAGCAGAGCGAAGCCTTCAGCCTGCGCCTGGAGTACAACGGCGAGTACCGCCACGACTACCAGAGCCACGGCGGCGTCCTCCGCGCCAGCTGGAACTTCTGAGGTCGAGCGTCCAACAAAAAGCCCCGCTGGAGCGATCCGGCGGGGCTTTCCTATTCCAGGCTTACTTCGAGCCGATGGCCGGGTCGCTGGTGGCCGGCCAGTCGCCATCGGCGCGGCCCGCCAGGCGACGTTGGATGTGATCGCCGGTGACGACCAGATCGTACCAGCCGGCGGTGGGGCGCAGCGGCCAGCGCATGATCCCACCTTCCGCCCCGGGGACCCAAGGCCGGTGATGGTCCTGATACGCGTCCGGCCGCACGGCCACATCAGCACCAGGCGCGACGGTGACGCGGATGGCATCGCCCTCGACCGCCCAGCTGATGCCGGTGGTGCCCGCCCGGTTGCCGGTGAAGGCGCGGTGGAAGCCGTTGGGACCACGCACCCAGAGGTCATAGGCGCCCTCCGGCCCAATCAGGTGCCAGTCGCCCGACAGGCTGCGGCCGGCTTCCACCGTGTAGCGGCGGGGGATGGTATCCAGCCGCAGCCGATCATACACATGAAACACCGCGCCCTGGCCCGCGCCGGCCTCGAAATCCAGGCGGATCGTGCCGGCGGCCGCGTCGATCTGACCGGCGACCTCCAGGACGTAGCGCAGCCGGCGCGACGGCCGGGCCCCAGCCTCCTGAGCCGGATGGGGCGGGGCCACCGGCGTTTCCGGCACCGTCTGGCCGACGATGGCGCGGGCGCGATCACGGGCGGGCACCGTGTCCGGCAGGGCGGCCAACTTGGCGTTGGGCGTCTTGAAATCGAAGGCGGTCAGCAGGTCGCCGCATACCACCCGCCGCCAGGGAGAAATGTTGGGTTCCATCACGCCGAAGCGCCGCTCCATGAAGCGGATGATGGAAGTGTGATCGGCCACCTCCGAATGCACCCAGCCGCCGCGCGACCAAGGGGACAGGATGTAGCAAGGCACGCGCGGCCCCAGGCCATAGGGCCGACCGCGCAGGTTCAAATCGTCGCCATCGGCGCCGGGGGCTTTCAGGCGGTGGTAGTCGTCGTCCGTCGCCACCGTGCTGGCGCCGGCGTAGCCGCCGGGCGCGTCCGGGTCAGGGGAGGGCGGGGCCGGTGGCGGCACATGGTCGAAGAAGCCGTCATTCTCATCGAAGGTGATGAACAGCACGGTGCGCGCCCACACCTTGGGGTTGGCGGTCAGCGCGTCGATGACCTGGGCGGTGTAGGCCGCTCCTTGGGCTGGACTGGACGGGCCGGGATGCTCCGACCCTTCCTCCGTGCCCACGACCCAGGAAATCTGGGGCAGCCGGTCGGCCAGCACATCCTCGCGCAGCTTGTCCAGCGCCCGGGTGGACAGGCCCTTGTCCCGCAGCACGGCGCGCGAGCCCGGATCGCCGCGGTAGGCGGCGCGGTATTGCAGGAAATTGGCCAGCGGGTTGTCGCCGAAATTGTCGGCCATGTCCTGGTAATGGCCCCAGCTGACGCCCGCCGCCTCCAATCGCTCCGGATAGGTCGTCCAGGAGAAGCGCGGGGTGCTGGCCGCGTCCGGCTTTTTCAGATCGTCGTCGGGGTTGTCGATGGCCGGCCCGCCGCCCTTGCCGTGCGGGTCGTTGGTGCCGGTCCACAGGAACAGGCGGTTGGTGTTGGTGCCGGTGTGCATGGCGCAGTGGTAGGCGTCGCAGATCGTGAACGCCTCCGCCATGGCGAACTGGAAGGGGATGTCCTCCCGCGTGTAATAGCCCATGGCGCGCTGGGTCTTGGCCTCCGGCCAATGGGCCATGCGGCCGTTATCCCAGGCGGCCTGGGCGTTGGCCCATTGGTGCGGTGTGCCCAGCATGCGCATCAGGTCGAAATGCGCCTTGGTCGACAGATGGAAGGGGTTGACCAGGCGTGGGTGCGGGTCGGTGCGGTCGCGCTGGTCCCACACGGTCAGGGGCTGCCCCTCGAGGCCCGGCGGCACCGGGATGGGGAAGCGGTCGCCGAAGCCGCAGACACCCGAGAGGGTGCCGAAGTAATGATCGAAGCCCCGGTTCTCCTGCATCAGCACGACGATGTGGGCCACATCGTCGATGGTGCCGGTGCGCACGTCGGCGGGGATGGCGGCGGCGCGGGCCAAGGCGGGGGGCAATCCGGCCAGGGCGGCACCGCCCAGCGCATGGCGAAGAAGCGAACGGCGATCCATCATGGTGGGCGGTCTTTCCAGGCCGGAGAAAGGGGATTAGTGGGCGACGCTTAGTTTGTTGGTCACGGTCTGCACGGGGCACAGCGCGCCGCAGCCGGGCAGGGGCAGCACGGCGCTCCACGGCGGGCTGGCCAGGCTGAGGGGGACCAGATCGCGCACCTGGTCCGGCGTCTGGGCGACATAGGCGACGCGGACCAGGGACTGGCCGGCGGCGTCGCGCCACAGCTCCAGCCGCAGGCCGCCGCCCACGGGCGGATCATCCTCGCCATAGCCCTGGACCTGGAAGTGCACGCCCAGCAATCCCGCGATGGCGGCGATGTTGTCGTCATGGCCCACCAGCAGGGTGACGGGCGGCTGGCCGGCGCCGGTCAGCGCCTCCACCAGGCGCGGGGCCAGGGCCACGGCCTTGCGCGGGGCCATGTAGGTGTTGCGGGCGAAGACGTCGAACTGCAGGCCGTGCAGGCGGGAAATCTGCGCCAGCGCGTCGCTGAGGCCCGGGCCCGCGCCAAAGCGGCCCCAGGCTACTTGGTCCGGCGCCATGCCCTCCAGATACTCCAGGATGAAGATTTGGGCGGCACCGGCGGTCAGGGCGACAGGCCCGCGCAGGTCGACGCCACGGTTGTCGGCGCTGGGGCTGATGACCGTGCGCTCCTGCACCAGGTCGCAGGCCGGCAAGGTCTTGTCGCAGCCCAGGCCGCGGATGGTGAGCGCGATGGCCGGCACCAAGTAGGTGGAGGCGTTGCGCACGTTGTCCATCTCCGGCTCCATAGCCTTCACGGCGGCGGTGGCATCCACGGTGGCGGCGCCGGCCTCGAACGGATCGAACAGCGGGTCCAGCGTGCCCGGCGGCTTGTGCCCCACGGGCAGGGGGCAGTCCGGCGCCAAGCCTTGCGCCACGGCCTCCCCGGTGCGGATGGTCCGCTCCGCCGAATTGGTCCAGATCGCCACCTGGGCTTCGCTGGGGCAGCCCTGGGCGGGCAGCAGGCCGTTGGCGGCCAGCCACTGGCGTTGATAGGCGCCCATTAGCGTCGCGGCGGCGGCGCCATGCGGCGTGAGGTGGCTGGGCGCCACCGGCCAAGTGGGCCACGGTCCCTGCGCCAGCCCAGGGGCCGCCTCGGTATCCAGGGGGGCCCGCACGCCATGGCGCACCAGCATGACCACCCGCTCCAGCGTCAGGGGCTGGCCGTTCGCGGCACGGGGTGCCACGGTGGCGTCTGGTGCCGCTTGGGCCGGGGCGGTCGCCAGCATCAGGCCGGCCAGGAGAAGGGGAAGAAGGCGGGTCACGGGCATCTTTCCAGCAGCAGGGGTCAAAACACGCCTTGGGCGCGCAGTTTGGTCAAGGCTTGGGCGAGGGCGTTCAGTCCGCCCTGGGCTGCCAGCGACTGTACACGGGCCGCTCCCAGGTGGCTCAGCACCGCGTGGCGATAACCCCAGGTGTAGCGGGCGGGATCGCTGGCATCCACGCCGAAGCGGGGGGCCAATTGGCGCAGCAGGGCGTCGGCATCCTCCACAGCCGGTTCGGCGTAGACCCAGTTGTGGTCGGATTGCGCGTGGATCAGGCAGGCGGACCACCAGCGCGGCACGCCGGTGGCATCGATCATGCCGGGCAGGGTCAGGCCACCCGCCTGTGCCGGCGCCAGGTAACCCGCTGCCACTGGGTCCACCCGGGCGATGATGGCGGCGGCCCGCAGCCAGTGCACCAGCCGATCGGGCTTGCCCCGTTCCGGTGCCTGGTGGGCGCAGGCCTGGACGATGACCAAGTCGGCCGGCAGGCGGCGGGCCATCGCCTCCGCCAGGCCCAGGATATGGTGGGCGCTCGTGCGGTAGTCGCCATCGGCGCCATGCCCGCCCAGGGATACCTCGGGCGGCAACCCGCCATCCGGCCGCCAGACGAACAGCAGGGCCTTGGCCCAGTCATGCCATAGCGGGGCGGCCGCGATCAGGTCGTCCCGCCCGTCCAGGTCCACGCCGTCGACGGCCTGGTAGGCGGCGGCGAAATCCTTGGCGCTCTGGACGTTGAAGGCCTCATGCAAGGGCAGGCCGCCCGGCCAGGAATGGTGGCTGCCGGCATTGCCGCCGGGGGCCGCGGCGAAGGGCTGGGGCAGATGGGGGCAGGGGCCGCCCTCGCCGGGCAAAGCCGGCAACAGTCCATCCGCCAGGCCATCGCCGGGATCGGCCAGGCCCTCGGCCACCAGCCGGTCGATGATGGCCCGCTTGTCCGCCTGGCCCAGGTTGGCGCGATGGGCCACGCAGGTGGTGGGATTGAACAGGGCGTCCTCGGTCGCGGCCTTGATGACCGGGTTGCGCATGGCGTCGACATCCACCCGCAAGCGGGCCAGGGAATCGCGCGTCAGGGGCGAGGCGCCGGCCAGGGCGGCGGCATCGGCCGCCAGCGCGGGCGGGGTCAGCAGCAGGACGGCCAAGGCGGCGGCCAGGCGGAGGGGCGGGTTCATCAGAACTCCTGTTGCAGGCTGAGTTCATAGCTGCGGCCGGCGGCGATGGTCTGCACCACCGTGTCGCCATGACGGCCGACACTGGTGCGGTAGGCCAGGGCGTCGCCCAGATTGCGCACGGTCAGGCGCGCACTCAAGCCCCCGCCGGCATCATAGCCGGCGCTGAGGTCAAGCCGTCGCGTGGGATGCACCCAGGTGTCCAGCGCGCTGCCTGCCGGGGACGTTCCACCCCCGGAAACAAACGCGGTGCCGTAGGACTGCACGTAATCGTCGGCCCAGCGGTAATCCACGGCCAGATGCAGAGCGTCTCGGTCGTAACGCAGCTGTACCCCGGCCAGCCAGCGGGGCGCGTACTGCACCCGTTCCACCGCGTTCAAATCGGGGCTGTTGAGGCGCACCGCGGTGGTCTCCCAGCTGAGGGTTCCGGCCAGATGGAAATCACGCAGGATCTCGGCCACAGGCGCCAGTCCCTGGTCCACCGACAGCTCCGCTCCGGTCAGCCGGGCGGTGCCGCCGTTGGTGGGGATGCTGAGACGGACTTGCGCGTCACTGGTGGGGGACCCCACCGCCAGGCCGCCGCCGGCGTCGTAAAGGTAGTTCTTCAAGCGCTTGTGGAAGAGCGCCAGTTCCAGCCGGCCCTCCTCCCCGGCGGTGTCGCCCCAGGTCCAGGCACCGGACAAGTCGAAATTCAGGCCGTCCACCGCCTTCAGGTCAGGGTTGCCCCGGGTGATGGTGACCACGCCGTCACTGTCCTGAGTGGCCGTGGCGTTACCCGCCAGCTGATAGGGCGACGGCGCGGTCTGGCTGGTCCAGACGGCGGCGCGGTAGGTCGAGCGTTCATCCGATTGCCAGCGGGCGAGCAGGCGGGGCAGCAGGGCGGTGAACCGGCTGCCACTCTCATTCCAGCCGTAATGGACGCCGCCCGTGGGCACGCCGTTGTTGCCCGACAGCCAATAGCGGTTGGTCAGGTCAGAGAATTCCGCCCGTAACCCCGGCAGCAGGGTGAGGTCATCCCAGGTCAGCCGCGCCTGGGCATAGGCGGCCACCGTGCGCTCCCCACCGCTCAGCGTGTTGCCGTTCCAGGCATCGGCGGTCCAGGTCGCGGTGCCGTCACGCTGGCGGTACAGCTGCGCCAGCCGGTCGGCATCGATCAAGGGGAAGGTGAAATTGTAGATGCCGCTGAGCGGTGCCGTCAGCGTGCCGGCGCGCAGGCCCGCAGCCGCCAGCTCGGCCACGCTGGTGCCGGCGTCCACCGCCCCCAGCCCGCCTACCAGTTGCCCTTCCTGGTCGCGGCGGTAGCTGTCGCGCTGGCTGTCGGTGATCTTTACCCCGGCTTCCAGCGTGGCGTCGGAGGTCACGGCCAGTTTGCCGTCCAGGGCGCCGCCCAGCCTATCCTGACGGCTGGACAAGCTGGTGATCTGGCCGCGGTTGGAAACTGGCAAGTTCTCCACCCCGTCAGCCATCGCAAGCGCTGCCGACGGCCTCGCCACCACGGGATAGCCATCCTGGTGCCCCAGGCTCAGTCCCTGGTTCACCGTGGTGCCGGTCGGGTTCCAGAACGACAGCTCGATATGCTGGGGCCGGCCGTTCTCCCCCAGGTGTAGAACAGGCGGGGCGACAGGGTCAGGGCGCCGGTGTGCCAGTCGGCGCCCAGCTGGGCCGTGCCCAGGGTGGCGGTGTCGGGGTTGGTCTCGAACCAGTAATGCACCTGGGTCTTGACGCTGCGGTTCTCATAAAGTCCGTTGCCCAGGGCGACGCGGGTGATGAAGCTGGGGTCGCGCCCACCCTGGAAGCCCATCTGGTAGACCTCCTGGTCGGTGTCGGCCGTGGCCACGGTGACATGGGCGAAGGCGCGGAAGGTGTCGTTGGGCTGCCAGTCGGCCGCCAGGCTGCCGCCCCACCGCCGTGTCTCCCCTTCCGAATATTGCACGTTCAGCGAGGTGGCCAGCAGGTTGCGCGCCGGATCCATGCCGACTGGTGTTTGTCCGCTGGCGTCGACCAGGCGGTATTCGAACTGGGTGGACTGGTAGGACTGCTCCACGCTGGCGAAGCGGTTGCGGCCGTAATAGCCGGTGGCGGCCAGGCCCAGGCTATGGTCGCGGCCGAATTGGCGGGCGACGTCCACGGTGGCGAGGCCCCCGCCCGAGGGCCGGCCCAGGCTGGCGGAGCGTTCGTCCAGATTGCCCTGGACCAGCAGGCGCGTGTGCTCCCCACCCTCCAGGGCGGACGCCAGGCGCAGGTCGAACTGGCCCGCGGTGGCATCGCCGTCGTCATGGGCGTCCGGCGTCTTGGTCAGTTCCACCCCGTCCATGGCAAGCGGTGGCAGCAGGCTCAATTGTACAGCGCGGCTGTAGGGCATGCTTTGCGCCACCGACACGCCGTCCAGGTGGGTGACGGCGTAGGCGCTGTCCAGCCCGCGCACGGCGGCGAACTGGCCTTCCCCCCGCGCCGCCCGGTCGATGCCGCCCAGGTCGCCCTGAAGGGAGGTGACCAGCACGTTGACGCCGGCCAGCCGGCCCAGGCTTTCCGCCAGGGTGCGATCGGCCCGGTCGTGCAGATCCGCCGTGGTCAGGCCGTCGGTCACGGCGGTGGCGGTGATTTCCGCCGGGGGCGTGCCGTGGTAGGGCGCCTTGACGATCAGCACCTCGGGCAGCTGACCGCCGCTGGCCGGTGCCACGGCCGGTGTGGTCGGGATGGGCGATGCCCGTTCCAACTCAATGGCGCCGCCGTCGCCCAGGCGATAGCGCAGATGGCAACCCGATATCAGGCGGCCCAGCGCCGCCTCGAAATCCGTCACGCCCGCCAGCGGTCCGGCGCGGCAGCCGCGCACCAGTTCCGGCCGGAACAGCACGTCGCGGCCGGACTGGCGCGCCAGATCCAACAGCGCGCTGCCCAGGGGTTGTTCCGCGATGGTGAACGGCGTTCCCGCCGGCGCGGGCGCCGCTGCCAACAACGGCAGCACGGCGCAGGACGCCGCCAGGCGGCGGCGTCCGGGCCGGCGCTGGGGCTTACCGCCGGCGCGCAATCCGGTAATCCCCATTGGCGTCCTGCCGCCAGGTGATGGGATGCAGGCGGGCCAGAGCGGCGAGGAAGCCGGCGACATCGTCGGCGCGGTAGCTGCCGCTGACACGGATGGCGCCCAGGGCGGGGTCGTCCAGGTGCAGCACAATGCCGGTTCGTGCCGCCACCTCCGGCACCACCTGGACCAGGGGCACGTCATCGAACAGCATGCGCCCGTCCTGGCGGGCCTTGACCTGGTCCACATTGGCCTTGCCCAGGCGCAGGGGGCCCCGGCCGTCCTGGTCCACCTGCTGGCCGGGCGCCAGGCTGGCCAGCACCCGGCCGCTGTCGCGGTCGCGGATTTCGGCCGCCCCCTCCAGCAGCACGGCGCGTACCTGCCCGCCGTGGGATGAAACGGTGAAACGCGTGCCCAGGTCGCGCACCTCCAGCGCCCCGGCCATCACATGGAAGGGGCGCAGCCTCTCATGCGCCACCTGGAACTCCGCCTCGCCCTGGACCAGGTCAACGCGGCGGCCCAGCGGGTCGATGCGCACACGCAGGTGGGTGGAACCGCCCAGGCGCATGACCGTGCCATCGGACAAGGTCACCTGGGGATGGTCGTGGGTGGCGGTGACATAGTCGGCTTCGCTGACGGCACCGTTCCACAGCCAGACCAGCGCCAGGGCCAGGACGGCGGCCAAGCCGCCCACCGGGGGCATCCAGGCGATGGGCCGCGAGGAGCGGTGGGGCCGCGTCTGACCATCAGCCAGGCGCAGGCCACGGGCGCGGGTCAGGTCCGGCCGCAGCGCACCCTTGTCGTCGATGGCGCCGCTGGCCGTCCAGGCGCGGGTCACCAGGTCCATGGCGGCGGCGTGCCGGGGGGCGGCCGCCAGCCAGGCGCGGAAGGTCCGCTGGCCCTCCGGCCCCAGTTCCCCCGCCTGTATGCGCCGCAGCCAGTTGGCGGCTGTTTCCAGCAAGACTTGATCGTGATCGGTGGAGGTCAACGCGCCGGCTCCACCATCGTCCGGGCCAGGTGGGCCAGGACGCGTTCGATTTGACGGGACACCATTTTGACCTCAAGGCCCAGGCGGCCGGCCACTTCCCGGTGGCTCAGCCCATCAACGCGTACCAGCAGGAAGGCATGCCGCGCCAGGGGATCAACGTCGCGCAGCGCCGCCTCCAGGCTGGCCAGTTCCTGCCGGACCATGACGGTGTGCTCGGGCGTGGCGGCGCCGTCGTCCGCCAGTTCCGCCACCTCATCCAGGCCGTCGTGGGCGTCCTGGTGGCGGGCGGCGTTGCGGCGGAAGCGGTCGACCAGCAGGCTGCTGGCCACGCGCAGCAGGAAGGCGCGCCAGTTGTCCACGCCCCGGGCGGGGGCGGCGGCCAGCGCGCGCAGATAGACGTCTTGGACATAATCATCCACGTCCTGCGCCTGGCGCACGCGGCGGGCGAAATAGCCGCGCAGCACGGATTGGTGCGCCTCGAACTCCGCGCCGTCGAACGCTGACGGCGCATCGCTCCTGGCCCTGGCATCGGCCTGACTGTCCATCTTTCCCCTCGGCCGGCTAATGGGCGCGGACAAGGTCATAGCGACGGCAGGCTGCAGATTTATGATGGAGGGCTGCGCCATGTGCAGGCTCCGGATGACGGGGACGCGGGGGTGGAGTGGGGGTGAGACCTGGCGGCCCCACCCCCGGTAGCGGAACGGATCAGTAGGTATACTTGACGGTCATCAGGGCGGTGGTGCCGCTGTCGACAATGTTCGACAGTGTCAGGCTGTTGCGCCCGATATGTGCCCAGTAGGTGTAATCACCGGTGAGGTTGGAGACGGAGCCGTCGACGGCGAAGCCGTTGTCGAACTTGTAGCCCACGTGCAGGTCCAGGCGGTTGGTCGGCCGGACCCACATGTTGTCCCAGCTGCCGCCCTGGCCCAGGTAGTCGTAATAGGCCAAATACGAACCGGTGTAGTTGTAGCCAAGGTCGGCGGAGAAGCCGCCCACGGTGTAGGACAGGGTGGCGTTGGCCAGCCAGCCGGGGGCGTTCTGGATGGGCTGGTCGGCGTCCAGGCCCTTGATGCCGGTGTCGACCACCGACCACTGGCGGGTGACGTTGCCGCCGATGCTGAAGCCGGACAGCCAACCGGGCAGGATGGTGTCGAACTTCTGCCGGAACGCCAGTTCGATGCCGTAGACGTCGCCGTCGCCGCCATTCTTGGGCTGGCTGATGCTGACCAGGTTGCTGGTTGTGCTGAACGGATTCACCAGGGTGGAGCCGTTGTCGAACAGGTAGTTCGACAGCCGCTTGTAATAGACAGCGGCCGAGGCCGTGCCGCCCTGGCTGTTGTGCCATTCACCTGACATGTCCAGGTTGGTGGACTCGATGGGCTTCAGGTTGGGGTTGCCCTGGGTGATGGTCTTGACACCCGTGTCGGCGCTGATGGACACGGAGGAAGAGGCACCCAGCTGCACCAGGGCGGGCCGGGTGTAGGACTGGCTGACGCTGGCTCGGTAAACCGTGTCGTTGTCCGGGCGCCAGTTCACCAGCACGCTGGGCAGCGGCTCGTTGTAGGTGGTGCTGCTGTTTTCCCAGTGGCCCACGGTCTTGCCGTCGCTGTTCAGCTGCCAGAAGGTGTTGTGGATATCCGTGTGCTCGAACCGGATGCCGGGGATGACCTCCACCTGGCCGAACTGCAGGTTGGCCATGACATAGGCCGACGTCACCTGCTCCCGCCCCTTCAGGGTGTTGCAGTTCATGTTGTCGACGTAGTTGCCGTTGCAGGTGTCGAAGCTGCCGGCCGTCTGCAGCTTGTAGAAATAGTCCAGCAGGGCCTGCTGGCTGACCTTGGGCACCGACCAGCTGTAACGGCCGGGATAGACGGAGGAATAATAGCCGTTGGCGATGCCCAGGCTGGACCAGGTGCTGTTGGGGTAGCCTAGGGCCGAGAAATAGGGGTTGGTCCAGTCGCGGTTGGTGACCGCGCGGTCGCTTTCCACGAACTTGACGCCAGCCTTGATGAAGGACAGCGGGCCGTTGTCGTTCATGTCGTACTGGCCGTCCAGCTTGCCGCCGTATTTGTCCTGATGGCTGCCCTGCTGGGTCAGCTGGCCGGCGCGGCGGGCCCACAGCGCGGTGGCGGCGTTGTTCAGCGCGTCGTACATGCCGGGGCTGAACACCGGTACCGGATAGCCGTCGTTGCTGCCCATGCCGGCGATGCCGCTGGGGAAGCGGGCGCCGCTGCTGTACTGGTCAATGCGGGACGACGCCTCGATATGGTTGGGGCGGTCGTTGTTGGCGGCGCTGAAGAACAGGGTGGGCGTCAGGGTCAGGGCGCCCACCTTCTTCTCACCGCCCAGCTGCAGGGTGGACAGGTCGGCGCGCTCCGGGTTGGTCTCATACCAGACGGAGGTGCGGTACTTGTCCACGCTCAGGCCGTACAGGCCGTTGGCCAGGGCGTTCCAGCTCTTGTCCGTGCTGATGATCTGGCTCAGCGTGCTGTTCTGCACCGCGTTCTCGCGGGCGAAGGAGCCGCGCAGGAAAACGGCGGTGGTGTCGTCCGGGTGCCAGTCCAGCGACAGGTTGCCGCCATAGCGTTCCGTGCTGCCGTCCGACACGCCGACGCTGATGCCGGTCTGGCGCAGGTTGGACGCCGGGTCCGTGCCCGCCGGGTTGGTCGATCCGTTCTTGGTGCCGCTGACAGCGAAGCCCCAGCCGCCGTCGTTATGGGCACTGTCGATGCCCGCCATCTCGCTGTTGGTGAAGTAGCGCTTATCGTAATAGCCGCTGACATAAATGCCGAACTGGCGGTCACGGCCGAACTGGGTCGCCACCTCGGCGGCGGTGTTGCCGCCCAGGCCGGTCTCGCCATAGTCGCGCGCCCGGCTCTCCAGGCGGGCGCCCCCTTGGATGCTGAAGTGCAGCGGGTTGGCGAAGTCGTAGGCGGTGGGGGTGCGGAAGTCGACGGTGCCGGAAATGGCGTCGCCGCTCATGGACGCGTCCAGCGTCTTGTTGACGACGATGGTCTGCAGGCCGGACGGCGGCAGCAGGTCCAGCTGGACGCTGCGGCTGTAGGGCAGGCCCTGGGCCACCTCCACGCCGTTCATGAGGTCGACGGCGAATTCGGAGTTCATGCCCCGGATGGCCACCAGCATGCCTTCACCGCGCGAGGCGCCGTCGATGCCACCGGCCACAGACTGGCCGGTGTTGCTGACGGTCACGCCCGGCAGCAGGCCCAGCGCCTCGGCCACGTTATGGACGGCGGTGTGCTCCAGCTCCGCCGCCGACATGATGTCGACGGTGTTGGACGCGCGGATCTTGGCGGTGTCGGCCTGGTCGCGGTTGGCGAAGACCAGGATTTCGTCCAGCGTCCCGTCGGTGCTGGCGTCGGGCGCGCCGGCGTCGGCGGCGTTGGGGGCAGGGGTGGCGGGGGCGCTGGCTTCAGCGGCATGGATGGTCGGTGCGGCCAGCAGGGCGCCGGCCATGGCGCCGCACAGCAGGACGTCCTTGAGCATCGTGTGTCGCATAGTCTTCTTTCGGCTCCGTCATGGACGCCCACGACGGGCGCCCTCGGAAAGCCAAGACGCGGCACGGGGCCAGATTCCGGACTGTCACGGAACTTTAGTAATTTTGGTTTCATTATTCGGCTGCAGTAGCCGATTAGAACCGCCAACGTCGCGGCCGGCCAATATGCTATCCTTGGGCCCCGTCGATCAGAGGAGGAAGACCTGATGCCTAAGTCCGGCCTTTATGAGCAGGACTTCTACGCCTGGGCCAATGAACAGGCGGCCCTGCTGCGCTCCGGTCAGCTTTCAGCGGCCGACGTTGAGCACATCGCCGAGGAAATCGAGAGCATGGGCAAAGCCGAGAAGCGTGAGCTGGCGAACCGTCTCGTTGTCTTGCTCCTGCATCTGCTGAAATGGCAGTTCCAGCCGGTGCGGCGCGGCTCCTCCTGGGAGGCGACCATCCGTGTGCAACGACGTGACCTGGATGTGCATCTCCAGGACAACCCAAGCCTGAGGGCGAAACTGCCGGAGGCCATTCAGCAGGCTTACGGCAATGCCTTGATCCTGGCCGCCGACGAAACCGGCCTGCCGGAAGCGACCTTCCCGGCGGAATGCCCGTGGTCGTTCGAGCAGATCATGGATGCCAGCTTCTGGCCGGAAACCTCACACTGACTTTTTTGCCAGTCCGGTGACGCGGCTCCTCAATGCCCGCCCTTGGGCGGCCGCACGGCCAGGAAAACGGTGCTCCACAGTTGGGCGGCGTTGGACTCGTCGGCGTCGTTGCCGGCGGCGCCATAGGGGGCGACGACGTAGTGGCCGTCGCGGTAGTCCCAGGACCACAGTTCCGAATTCCGCACGTCCTTGGCGGCATCGATGTCCCGCCACAGGGCGGCCTGCATCCATGTCAACTTGGCCCGGGTCGTGGCCGGCAGATCGGGGCGAGCCAACTGGCGGGCAAGCCCGGCGGCCGTCAGCGCCTGCTGCCAGGACCACACGACGGTGCCGTGATAGGCGGTGCGGGGGAACAGGTCCTGCGTTGCCGCCGGCGCGTAGGCCGGGTTGGCCACCAGCATGCCGATGCCGGTCATCAGGCCGGCGGGGAAGGGGCGGTCGGCGGCCTCCACGGCGGCGGCCAGCGCCCCAGGACTGGGGTGGCCGAACAGCATCTCGAACCCCTCGTCCGAATGCAGCACGGGAATGGGTGTGCCCGCCGCGTCCAGCGACAAGGCGTGAAAGCGCACGGGGCCCTGGGGTAGAGCCGCCAGCGCCGCGTCGGCCGGCACGCCCGCCTTGGCGGCATAGGCGGCGACGTCTTGGCGCGCCTGCGCCGGCGCCACCGTCACGTCGAACAGGGCGGGGGCCTTGGCCCGCCACACCTTGACCAGGTCCGCCGCCTTGGCCAGGTCGGCACGGGCGGTCGCGTCCAGCCAGGGGTCCAGCAGCTTGGCTTTCAGCAGGGCGTCCGCCGCCTCCAGGGCCGCCGGCACCAGGATGGCGTTGACGTCGTAGGGGTAGACGCCGCCGCCCAGCCCGGTGTCGCTGTCCCGCCATTCGCCGACCTGCTGGCCCGGTTTCAGCCGCACCAGGGTAGCAGTGCCGGGAGCGGCGGCGAAAGGCCTGGCCTGGGCCACCACCCGGCGCAGATTGCGTACCAGGGCCGCACCCGCCGCCTCGTTTGTCCCCTGCCGGCCATCGGGCGCGGCCAGGAATTCGGCGGCCGCCGCCCGGCCGCGCGCGTCGTCCAACAGCCAGGCCCGCGCCACCGGCGCCAGCAGGAAGTCGCTGTCCACCATCTTGTAGTCGTAGACCGGCGCATCCGACGTACTGCCGTCAGCCTTCAGATGGTCCAAGATGGCGAACTCGCCGATATCCTCCTCATGCGCGACTTGGCCGTCGGGCGACAGGCGGGCCAGGACGGAGCGCAGGCCGGCCGTCACCGCCTCCGGCTGCAAGGCCGGCATCATCAGCATGACCGACATCAAGGTGTCGCGGCCAAAATAGGTGTTGAACCGCCATGACCCGGCCAACAGCTTTTCCTGGTAGCTGAGGAAGGTCAGGGCGTCACGGCTGGCCGATTGGGGGGCGGCACCGCCGTTCAGCAGATGGTCGCCGGCCAGCGGTGTCAGCGGCATCTCACCGGTCAGCGCCGTGACGCGCAGGCCGATGGTGCCATCGGCACCGGCCTTGAGCCCACCGTCCGTCAGTTGGCCGTGGGTCACCGTCACCGTGAGGCGGTAGCCGGCCTGGCCGTCCAGGCGGTCGCGCGCCCAGTCCAGCGTATCCCTGGTGCGGGTGGGCTGAACCTGAACCTGGGCGGGCACGGTGTGCAGGGCCTCATAGTCGCGCAGCACCCGGGTGCTGGACAGCACGCCCTGGCGGGGCACGGCGCTGTCGGCCTTCAACGCGGCCTCGAACACCACCCCGCGCAAGGGGCGGCCCAGGGCGTCGGTGGTGGTCACGGGCTGGGGTGTGCCGGTCAGGGTCCAACTGGCGGTGTCGGTCGTGTCCAGCCACAGGCCGACGCTGCTATTGCCGGCGGGAAAGGCCACCAGGATGCGCGCGTCCTTGCCGGAGCGCAGCAGCAGGTGGGCCGCCACCTCGCCCTCACGCACGAAGGCGTTGAGGTTCCGCCCCTCCGTCAGGCTGTAGGACAGGGCAGGCTTGGCGACGCTATCGGCGAAGCATGCCGGCGCCCAGGCCAGCGTCAGGGCCAGGATGGAACTGGAGAGCAGGTGCGGAAGGCGCGGCATGGGTGGGTCCTATAGGCAGGCATGAACCGGGGTGCGCCGCCCCGGGGATTGGGGCGGTGGCGGGGTGGAAAGACGGGGAGGGATGGGATCAGGCTGGTCCCATCACGCGGTGCAGATACTCTTCGTGACTGGGCAGGGTGGCGGCGGCCTTGGCCATCTGGTCGCGCAGGCGCAGCAAATAAGCCAGGTTCTCGTCCGCCGGCATGGTGTCCAGCAGCGGGTTGTAGTCGGTGGCCCGCAGTCCCTGGCCCATCAGTACGGCGAACCAGCTGGCTTCGCGGAACAGCTCATCGGTTGAGAGCACGATGCGGCCGGTGCGGGTGAAGTGACGTTCCTTCAGCGACAACCCCTCGGGCACGGCCATGGCCTGGCAGTGGCGCCATAGGGGCTCATCCCGTCCCTGGGTGCGGCTGTAGTGCAGCACCAGGAAGTCGCGCACCGATTCAACGTCGGCACCGTAGACTTGATTGAACTGGCCGGCCGTCTCCTCCGGACAGTCGCGGGTGGGGAACAGGGACAGGAGCTTGGCGATGCCGCTCTGGATCAGGTGGATGGAGGTGGACTCCAGGGGCTCCAGGAAACCGCTGGACAGGCCAATGGCGACGACATTCTTGACCCAGGACCGCCGCCGCCGCCCCGTCTGGAAGCGAATCAGGCGCGGGTCGGCCAACGCCTTGCCGTCCAGGTTGGCCATCAGGGTGGATGCCGCCTCATCATCGCCGGCGAACCGGCTGCTGTAGACGATGCCGTTGCCGGTGCGGTGCTGCAGCGGGATGCGCCATTGCCAGCCGAAGGCGTGGGCGGTGGCGCGGGTGTAGGGGACGGGGTCGGCGACACGCTCGCACGGCACGGCCAGGGCGCGGTCGCAGGGCAGCCAGTGCGACCAGTCCTCGAACCCGCTGTTCATCACGCCCTCGATCAGCAGGGCGCGCAGGCCCGAGCAGTCGATGAACAGGTCGCCTTCCACCACCTCGCCCCGGTGGGTGGTCAGGCGGGTGACGAAGCCGGTCTCCGGATCCTGCTCGATCCGCTCCACCTTGCCTTCGATCCGCTTCACCCCCAGCACCTCGGATCGGCGGCGCAGATGGGCGGCGTAGAGGCCGGCGTCGAAATGGTAGGCGTAGCCCAGGGTGGAGAAAAGGGAATTGGGGTCGGGGGCGGGCGGGCCGAACTTGCCCGCCATGGCCGCCAGCGTGGCTAGGGAATAATCCTGATGGCCGTGCGGGAAGCCGCCCAGGCTGGCGCGGATCCAGCGGTGGAAGAACATCTGCGCGTCGGCCGGCCCGCCATAGCGGCCGAAGGGGTGGAAATAGCGGCTGTTGCCCCCGTTCCACCCGACGAACTCTATGCCCAGCTTGAAGGTGGCCTTGGTTTCGCGCAGGAATTGCGCCTCATCCAGGTCGACCAGGCGGTTGAACCAGTGGATGGTGGGGATGGTGGCCTCCCCCACGCCGATGATGCCGATCTCATCGGATTCGATCAGCGTCACCTCGAACTGCGGCGGGGTGTTGACCTTGGCCAGCGCCGCCGCCGTCATCCATCCGGCGGTGCCGCCCCCCAGGATGACGATCCTCCGGATACGACGATCTGACACGGCTTCGCTCTCCTTGATGCGATCAGTGACGTGGGCAATTGCCGGACGTGGGTTGGTGGTCCTGGCCGGCTCCGGGGCCCTACCGCCGGTGGATGCGGACGGGGCAAACTGTGTTCTTGCGGCGTTTGCGGTGTTCACCCGGGCCTCGTCATCGGCCAACTTTCGAAGCATAGGGGTTCAACCCGGGTTATTTGGGGAGGCTTTCATTTGCCATGCATCGACGGATCGCATGATGGCGCTTCCGTTGCGCGCCTGCGCTGTCCATCTGAGTTGGCCGCCGCCACGAAAGAAACGATCGGTGAGTGTCGTCTCCCCATCGTCGGCATAGATTTCGACAAGTGACTCATCAACAAGGATCCGCAGCTTCGCTCTGCCGTTTTGAATTTTGATTGGCGCGGTGTGGCGGTCAGGAAAAGCATCGTGGAAGGCGGGGCCTGATCGGGTGCGATCCAGAAATAATTCATCGATGGACGGATTGATGCCTATTAGCGTCTGGAAGCCCTTTTCATCCGTCAGCGCCACGACGATCTGGTCGGCCGTTCCCGTATCGATGTCGAGTTGGAGTTCGACCGCGCCACCTTTAATGGGCAAGTTTACGGGGTTTGCGGCTAGGCGAACGTCCTTTGCCGACACATGGTCGTGCCGCAGCGTTTCCACCTCTTTGACCGGCGCCTGCGCGATGCGGTAGCCTTCGGTCGTCTTGCGCAGCGTCACAGTTCGTGGAGAGGACATGAGGCCCCGCGAAGGCCATGTTGGGACCGCCTGCGCATAGCGCCAGTCATTGGCCCAGCCGATCCAAATCCTACGCCCGTCCTGTTGGGGAATATCGTTCCAGGATGCGGCGGCGTAGAAGTCCGCACCATAGTCCGCCCAGACGGGTTGCTGTCCCCAGGACGGATCGAGGGTGAAGCGCGCGCCATCGAAATTACCCACAAAATACTGAACGCCGGAACCGCCGCCAATCGCATCCTGGTCCAGATCGATACTAAGTACCCATCGGCTTTCGTCAGGATGGCCCTCGACGGGTAGTTCGAACAGGTCGGGGCATTCCCAGCTTCTGCTCCTTGCGCCAGCCGGTCCGAATTCGCTGGCTTTGCTCCACTGTTTGAGGTCACCCGAAGTATAGATGGCGACCTTGTTTTCAGTGGCCAGCACCACCACCATGACCCAACGTTTTCCGGGGGCATACCAGAAGACCTTGGGGTCACGGAAAGCAGTCGAGCTGATGTCCAGAACCGGCTTATCACCATAGCGGTTCCAAGTCCGCCCCCGATCATTGCTATAGGCCACGTACTGGGCCTGGATTTTTGTGACAGGATTATAGCCGGTATAAAGCGCAACGAGCGGAGGTTTGCCGTTTTTTCCGAATCCACTGCTGTCATTCCAGTCGAGAACGGCACTTCCCGAGAAGGCCATCACATCGGCTTCGGGAATGGCGACCGGCAGTTCTTGCCAGCGGATCAGGTCGCGGCTTACAGCGTGCCCCCAACTCATGTGCCCCCAACGATCACCGTAGGGATTGTACTGATAGAAAAGATGATATTCGCCCTCGTAATAGAGCAATCCATTCGGATCGTTCATCCAGTTTTCAGCCGGAGCATAATGATAATGGGGACGGTGGACGTCGCTTACCCCCTGCGCGAAGGAGGGCGTTGCAACCAAGGCGAGCGCCGCAACGCATCTGACGACCTTCATGCTGGACTTCCTGTTCATTTGGCGCTACCGACCAACTCGGGGCGGAGCGGGTTTTCGTGAAGTCCAAGGTCCATGTCCTCGAGAGAGATGCCGTTGGTTTCAGGCATCAACTTCCATACGAATAGGGTCTGAAGCAGCATCATCGCGCCGAAGATGGCGAACACCCACCCGCCCAAGCCTGTCGCGAATAGAGGGAAGACCCAGGTGATTGCGGCCGCCATGATCCAGTGGGTCGCGCTGCCGAGCGCTTGTCCCTTGCCGCGTACGGTGCTGGGAAACACTTCCGAAATGAAAACCCAAATGACCGCTCCCTGGGATAGGGCGAAAGCGGCGATAAAGCCAAGAAGACCAAGAAGAACCAGTATTCCATCCGGATGTGGTGTTTCAAGCTGTGCACCGACAACGAACAGAGTCACCGCTGTTCCAATTGAACCGAAGTAGAGCAGCGGCTTGCGGCCGATCTTGTCGATCAGGAACATGGCAATGATTGTAAAGATCAGGTTGACGCCACCAACGGCGATCGACTGGAGCATAGCGGAATCCGCCTTCGCCCCTCCTAATTCGAAGATCCTGGGCGCGTAGTAGAGAAGCGCGTTGATGCCGGAAAGCTGATTGAACATTGCAATCAGAACGGCACAGGTGACGGGCAACGCGTGCCTCCGCTGGAACAGCCTGGGCTTCTCTCCATGCCGGTCGCGGGCCGCGGCCGCAAGCATACGCTCAACCTCGCTTTCAAGATCATGGAATCCGAGTTGGCCCATCACCTTCCGCGCGGCGTCGGCGCGCCCATTGACGGCCAGCCAGCGGGGACTGTCCGGCAGCAGCACGGTAATCAGCAAAAACACGGCGGAGGGAACGGCGATGACGCCCAGCATCCAGCGCCATGCCGTTTCCGGAGGCGCCAGTCCGGCTATAATGAAGTTCGATACGAAGGCAAGCAGGATGCCGAAGACGATGTTGAGCTGATTGAGCGCCACGAGGCGCCCACGATAAACTGCGGGCGACACCTCGGCGATGTAGATGGGGGTCACGACCGAAGCGGCACCAATGGCAAGCCCTCCGAGGAAACGGAAAACCAGGAGAACATGCCAATTCCCCGCAAAGGCGCAGCCTAGAGACGAAAAGACGTAACACAAGGCAATGGTGACCAGCATCGCGCGTCGGCCAAAGCGATCAGCAGGAGAACCCGCCGCCAATGCGCCTATTACGGTTCCGATAAGCGCTGAGGCTACTGTGAAACCGAGGGCGGAATTGCTGAGCGTGAAACGTTCCTGAAGCGCCGAGGTGGTCCCGGAAATGACAGCCGTGTCGATGCCAAAGAGCAATCCGCCAAGCGCGGCACCGGCCGCGCTCATGATCATGGCACCGGTCACGCGGTTCTCGTGCGTGCTTCGCCGATCAGACATTAGCCTTCTCCTCACTCGCCCGGCTGTTCGCGCGTAGGCTTTTTTCTGTGCTGGTAGGCAAATGGGTTGGGGGCCAGACAATAGGCGACCACCAAGGCTTCCCCGCCAAGCCTGCAGAGGCCTTTAAAAAGATGGGCGGCGGCGCCCGGACCCGAACCCGCCGCCCAGGGGAGGGAAAGGGATCAGAACTTCGCGGTCAGGGACACCATGGCGTTGGGGCCGACGATGCCACGGCCATAGAAGTAGCCGTTCACGACCTGCTGGGTGAAGCCCTGGCGGGGGTTGCCTTCCGTCAGGCCCAGCTCATCCGTGACATTGTCCACACTGACGTTCAGCGTCATGGCCGGCGTGAGGTTGTAGATGGCGCCGATGGTCACCACACCGTAGCCGGGCAGCTCCACCTGGTTGCCATTGTCGGCGAAGATGCGGCCGACATACTTGTAGCGCAGGTAAATCTGGCCCTTGTTGTTGGGCAGGTTGTACTCCGGCGTGACGGCGTACAGGATCTTCGGGGTGCGGCCCGGGATCTTGCCGTTGTAGAAGGCGGCAACCTGCGGCGCGATGTTGGTGCCGTTGACGTCGATGAAGCCGACCTTGACGTTGCTGAACGTCGGGTCCTGGTAGGTGGCCTGGGCGTGCACGCCGAAGGCGCTCAGCGGCTCGTACTGCGGGCGGTAGTACAGGTCGACGTCGACGCCGTTGGTTTCGGAATCGGCGAAGAAGCCCTGGTTCAGGTTGGGATCGGCCGGGTTGACGCCGCCGCCCCAGGTCTGGTTCTTGAACTCGGTGCGGAAGCCGCGGACGGTGCCGGTCAGGCCATAGTCGGAATAGGTGACGCCGCCTTCGTACAGGCTCAGGGCGGCCGCCTGCGGGTTGGTGCCCTGGGTCTGGTAGGCGCGGGCGTAGCGGGCGTAGACCGACAGGTTCTGGGCGATGGTGTAGTTGACGCCGGCCGTGACGTGCACCGGCAACTCATGGCCCGAGGTGTAGCTGTAGGTGCCGTTGAAGGCGTTCGGGTTTACCTGGACGATGCCGCCCACGCCCGCCGGGATGGGCTGGGGCGAGCTGTTGCCCGCCACGCCGACGGTGTCCTCGCGCTCATAGCGCACGCCGAAGTCGAAGTGCAGGTCCTGGTTCCAGGCGAATTCGTCGTTCACATAAACCGACTTCGACGTCTGGTGGGTGGCGCTGATGCCCGCACCCCAGTTGCCGTACGAGATCAGGCCGTTGTTGCCCAGCGTGCCCAGCACGGTGCCGGCGCTGTTCATGGCCACGATGTCATAGATGTTGGACTGGTTCTTCACGTCGTTGATGACGGTGGAGACGCCCGACTGGTCGTTGGCGATGTCCGTGGCGTAGATCATACCGCCCACGGTCAGGCTGTTGGTCCAGCCATCGCCCGAGGTGTCCCACTTGGCGCCGAAATCGCTGCCCCAGTCGCGCAGCTTCACCAGCTGGCGGTTCAGCACGGTCTGCTGCAGCAGACCGTTGCCGTTGAGCGCATTCAGGGCCGCGGCATTGGACGCCGCGGTGACCTGGCCGTTGGTCAGGTTGCGGATGCCGAACTGCGTGGTGCCCGGGAAAGCGGCCAGGCCGGACTGCAGCAGGTCGTAGATGGGCGAGGCGCTGGTGGGGGTCAGGTAGGTGAGGGCCGACGCCAGGCCGCCGTTGCCGCTGCCGCTGCCGGCGAACACACCGTTGAAGTCCCAATCCGTCTCGGTATAGCGGCCACGGACGAAGAGGGAGATGCCGTGGTCGAACTCACGCTCCCCATCCACGCGGAACTGGTGGCCGGTGGCGTGGATGCCGTCCTGCATGCTGAAATTGCGGAAGCACTGGCCGTTGGCGTAGCAGGAGTCCGGCACGCTGACGTTGGCGAAGCCCTTGCCGATGATGTTGCCGAACTGCGTGTCCAGGCCCGGCACGCTGGAAATGGTGCCGTTGTTATAGGCGTAGGGCTGGTCGGCGTAGTAGGGATCGTGCTCGTCCCAATCCTTGACGGTAAAGCGGATCCAGCCGTCCTCGAACTTGTGCTCCAGCTGGCCCTTCACATGGTAGGTCTCATACCGGAAAGGGGAACTGCGCACACCCGGCGTGCTGTCGTAATAGCCCGAGATGGCGAAGGCGGTGTCCTTCAGGTCCGGGATGGGGGAGGAGAACCACAGGTCGCCGCGCCGGTCGCCATAGGTGGTGCCGGTGATGCGGGCGATGCCGCCGGCCTCGTCGAAGTTCAGCTTGCGCGAAATGAAGTTGATGGAGGCGCCGGCGGCGTTGGGTGTCAGGATGCCCGAGCTGCCGCCCTGCAGCGCCTCGACCCGGTCGATCGAGATGTCGTTCTGGAACACCTCGTCATCGTTCAGGCCGCCGTAGATGGCGGGCATGCCGTCTTCGATCAGGCGGACGAACTGCTGGGTGCCGCCGGGCAGGCCGCGCACCGAGTAGTTGTTGGACACCGGGCCGGCCGTGCCCTCGACGAAGATGCCGGGGATCATTTCCAGCACGTCGACGGTGCTGCGCGGCGCCTTCTGGGCCAAGTCGGCCTCGTTCACCGCGGTGATGGCGACGGAGGCGTTCAGCAGGTTGCGCTTGGAGCGCAGGCCGGTGACGATGATTTCCTGCAGGTCGGGCGCGCCGCCCATCTGCACGGTGTCATCGGTGCCGGTCGTGGCGGGGGTGGCCTGGGCGACCTGCGGCTGGGCGGCGGTGCCTTCTGCCGTAGCGCCCTGGGCGGCGGCATTGCGCAGGGCCGGGGTCGCTGTGGCGGCGCGGTCGGACTTGCGGCTGACCACGGCGGCGCCCGAGGGGTCGCGGTGCACGGTGAGGCCCGTGTTGGCCAGGATGCTGTCCAGCGCCTGCTGGGCGGACAGACGGCCCTGGGCGCCCTTGGTGCTGATGCCGGCGACCTCGTCGGCCTTATAGATCAGCTGCGAGCCGGTCTGGCGAATATAGCTTTCCAGCGCGGTGCGTAGGTCACCAGCCGGGATGTCGATCATCGTTTCGGCGGCGGATGCCAAAGTGATCGCGCGCGCAGGTTGCGGCGTCGCCATGGATTTAGCGGCTTGCGTTAGTGCTGGCCAGCAGACCGTCGTCAGAAGGGCGGCGGAAAGGGCGTGACGGATATTGGGATTTGGCACGATTTCTCCCTCATTTCTGGATTGTTGTATTCGGCTATGACGAAGGACCGTGCCAGATCCCCTATTCTCAATTTGAAATTCTTATTTCCCTGCCGTCATCAATTACCTTCAGGCCGAAGCCGCTGTGCAGCAGGCGGGCGAAAGCGTCGACATTGGTGGCCTCGAAACTGCCGCCGATGCGGATATCGCCCATGGGACCCTCGGCCGGTACCACCAGTTGCTTGCGGTTATATCGGTTGAACTCCGCCGCCACCTCCCGCAAGGGACGGTCGGTGAAGACCAGCGTCCCGTGGCGCCAACCCAGGGCATCCCGTACTTGTTCCTCGCTGCGCGAACTTTTGCGGATGGCCTTGGGTTGCGCCACCGCCGCGCTTAACTGCGTCACCAGGGTGGGGGCCACGTCGTTGGGATGGGCCATGTCCTCCACCAGGACCGCACCCTCGGCCACCACCACCTCCAGCCTGTCGCCGTCGCGGCGGACGGAGAATTTGGTGCCGACGTCGACGATGCGCAGATCGCCGCTGATGACCACGAAGGGGTGCTTGTCGTCGTGCACCACCTCGAAGAAGGCCTCGCCCTTGTCCAGCCGCACCTCGCGCGTCGTCTGGTCGATGGAGGCACGCAGGCGGGTGTTGGTGTTCAGCTCGATCTGCGAGCCGTCCTGCAGATGGGCGGTGTAGCGGTCGCCCACGCCGGTGCTGAATTTCTGCCCGGCGGCGAAGGGCCAGTCCCACTGATCCATGGTTGGGCCGATGACGACCAGGGCCACCGCGGCGGCGGCCATCATAGGTGCCCACCGGCGCCACGGCGCCCGCTCCAGCGCCGCGCGCGTCATGGCCGGGGCCGGACCCGCCGCCCGCAACTGGTCGGCCCGCTTCCACGCGGCCTCCAATCGCAGATAGGTCACGCGATGGCGGGTGGAGGTGGCGATCCAGGCGTCGAACCCGGCCTTGACCGCCGCGTCCAGGGGGCCGGCATCCTGGCGGGCCAGCCAGCGCGCCGCCTGTTCCTCGATGGGATCATGCTCGATCATGGCTGCCCCACCTTGCGCGGCCCCATTTTTCGCAAACGCCGGCCGAAGCGGCCGGTCACGGGTTCGGGCACGATGTCGACCATGGCGTCGGCGATCAGGCGCACGCCCTTGGCCACCTGCTGTTCCACGGTGCTTTCGCTGATGCCCATGCGGCGGGCCACGTCACGCTGGGGCAGGCCGTGCACCTTGCGCAGCAGGGTCACCTCGCGGCAGCGCGGCGGCAGGCGGTTGATGGCAGCCTGCAGCAACCGGAGGATCTCGCGGCCCCCGGCGTTTTGTTCCGGGTTGGGCACGGTGTCGGCCACGTCCAGATCCTCAAGATCGATGACCGTCTCGATGGACACCACCTGCGCGCGGCGCGCGCGGTCGATCAACAGGTTGCGGGCGGTCATGAACAGGAAGGGTTTGGTCATTTCAGGGATGGCCACGGTCGCCGCCTCGTAGACGCGGGTGTAGATCTCCTGCCGAAGATCGGGGATCTCGGACGCCTCCCGCCACTTGCGGCGCAGATAGCCGGTCAGCGCCGCCTCCAAGGGGAGGACTTCCTCCACAAACCATAGATCCACCGCACTTCTGTTCACCGGACGTCCTTCCTCCCTCGGTTTTCTGTGCGCACTCTGGCGCCCTTTCCCTGGATGACGAACGGGCGCCAAAAATCCGTTATGGGCAACGGGAAAATTTTCGGAGCCAGGATGTGCGGGGCGCCGCCCCATCGCTGGACGGGTATGCCGATCCGGGCACTATCGCGTCGCGCATCCTGTGGCATAAGGGGGCCAATCCCGCCTTTGGAACCCGGTCCCCATGATCCGCCTCGAAAACATCAGCAAGCACAACGGCCACCGCATCCTGTTCATGGAGACGTCCGCGGCCCTGAACCGGGGTGAGAAGGTGGGCCTGGTCGGTCCCAACGGCGCCGGCAAGACCACCCTGTTCCGCATGATCACCGGTGAGGAGCTGCCGGACACCGGCCAGGTGTCGGTGGAGAAGCAGATCACCATAGGCTACTTCAACCAGGACGTGGGCGAGATGTCCGGCCGCAGCGCGGTGGCCGAGGTGATGGATGGCGCCGGCCCGGTCAGCGAGGTGGCCAAGGAGATGGCCGTCCTGGAGGCGGCCATGGCCGACCCGGACCAGGCCGACCGCATGGATGAGATCATCGAGCGCTATGGCGAGGTGCAGGCGCGCTTCGATGAGCTGGGCGGCTATGAGCTGGAGGGACGGGCGCGCGAGGTGCTGGCCGGCCTCAGCTTCAGCCAGGAGATGATGGACAAGGACGTCGGCATGTTGTCCGGCGGTTGGAAGATGCGCGTGGCGCTGGCCCGCATCCTGTTGATGAAGCCCGATGCCATGCTGCTGGACGAACCCAGCAACCATCTGGATCTGGAAAGCCTCATCTGGCTGGAGGGGTTTCTGAAGGGGTACGACGGCGCCCTGCTGATGACCTCGCATGACCGGGAATTCATGAACCGGATCGTCACCAAAATCATCGAGATCGACGGCGGGTCGCTGACCAGCTACTCCGGCGATTATGTGTTCTATGAGCAGCAGCGGGCCTTGAACGAGCGGCAGCAGCAGGCGCAGTTCGAACGCCAGCAGGCCATGCTGGCCAAGGAGCTGAAGTTCATCGAGCGCTTCAAGGCCCGGGCCTCGCACGCCAGCCAGGTGCAGAGCCGGGTGAAGAAGCTGGACAAGATCGAGCGGATCGAGCCGCCGAAGCGCCGCCAGACGGTGACGTTCGAATTCCCGCCGGCGCCGCGCTCGGGCGACGACGTGGCGGTGCTGAAGAACGTGCATAAGGGTTATGGCAGCCGCACCATCTACCAGGGGCTGGACCTCACCATCCGCCGCAAGGAGCGCTGGTGCGTCATGGGCGTCAACGGCGCGGGCAAGTCCACCCTGCTGAAGCTGATCGCCGGCGCGGACCAGCCGGACGCGGGCACCGTCACGGTCGGCGGCAGCGTCAAGATGGGCTATTTCTCCCAGCACGCCATGGAACTATTGGATGGTGAGCAAACGGTGTTCGAGGCCTTGGAGGCCAAGTTCCCCCAGGCGGGCCAGGGATCGCTGCGGGCGCTGGCCGGCTGCTTCGGTTTCTCCGGCGACGACGTGGAAAAGCGCTGCCGCGTCCTGTCGGGCGGGGAGAAGGCCCGGCTGGTGATGGCCATGATGCTGTACAACCCGCCCAACTTCCTGGTGCTGGACGAGCCGACCAACCACCTGGACCTCGACACCAAGCAGATGCTGATCACGGCGCTGGCGGCGTACGAGGGCACCATGCTGTTCGTGTCGCACGACCGCCACTTCCTGGCCACGCTGTCCAATCGCGTCCTGGAACTGACACCGGAAGGCATCCACCAGTACGGCGGCGGCTACACCGAATACGTGGCCAGCACCGGGCAGGAGGCGCCCGGCCTGCACAGCTGATCCCTATTCTAAGCCAACGCGCGCAGGATGGCGCGGACGGGGGCGGCGTCGGCTTGGGCCAGCTTCAGGGGCAGGGCGATCAGCTCGTAATCCCCCGCCGGCACGTCGTCCAGCACCAGCCCCTCCAGGATGGCCATGCCGTTGCGGCGCACGGCGTTGTGGGCCAGCAAGTCCTTGGACGTCTCCGGGTCCAGGGAGGGGGCGTCCACCCCGATGAGGCGCACGCCATGGGCGGCCATCAGGTCGATGGTGGCGGCATCCACGGCGCGGAAGTCGGTGACCCAGCGGTCGTGCGGGAAGCGCCGGTAAGTGCGCAGCAGGATGCGCGGCGGCGCGCCGGCCAGGCGGTCGCCACCTCCGCCGGCATGACCGGCCCCTCCCCGGTCACATCGACCAGGCGGCAGGGGCCCAGATAGAGCGCCAGGTCGACGGCGCCGATGGGCAGGCCGGCGGCATCATAATGCAGGGGGGCGTCGGCGTGAGTCCCGGTGTGGGTGGACAGGGTCAACCGGCTGACATTGACCGGGCACCCCGGCCCCAGGGCCCACACGCGTTCTTCCTGATAGGCGGTGTCGCCGGGCCACACCGGGATGCCGGGGCGGATGGGCTGGGTGATGTCCCAGATGCGGGTCATAGCGCCGTCCTCACGGAAAGCAGTTCGGGGAAGAAGCTGAGGCTCAGCGCCTTGACCAGGTAGCTGACGCCGCCGGTGCCGCCTGTGCCAGGCTTGAAGCCGATGATGCGCTCCACCGTCTTCATGTGGCTGAAGCGCCATTGCTGGAAACGATATTCCAGATCCACCAGCTTTTCCGCCAAGTCATACAGCTCCCAATGCCGATGCGGGTCCTGATAGACCACCAGCCAGGCGGCCTGCACCCGGGCGTCCGGCTCGTAGGGCTGGGCGAAGTCACGCTCCAGCTTCTCTCGCGGAATGTCGAAGCCGCGCCGGGCCAGCAGGCGCAGGGCCTCATCATACAGGCTGGGGGCGTTCAGGCTCTCTTCCAATGCCGCGAAGATGGCCGGCTCGCCCTGGTGCACCGTCATCATGCCGGCGTTCTTGTTGCCCAGCAGGAATTCCAGGTGGCGATACTGATAGGACTGGAAGCCGCTGCTCTGCCCCAGGTGGGGACGGATCAGGCTGTAGTCCGCCGGCGTCATGGTGGACAGCACCTCCCACGACTGGATCAGCTGCGCCTGGATGCGGCTGACGCGGGCGATCATCTTAAGCGCCGGGCCCAGATCATCGGCCTGGATCTGGCGCAAGGCCGCGCGCAGCTCATGCAGGCTCAGCTTCATCCATAGTTCGGACGCCTGGTGGATGATGATGAACAGCAGTTCGTCATGCTCGCCGGAACGGGGGTGCTGGGCGGCCAGCAGTTCCTCCAGCCCCAGATAGCTGCCGTAGCTCATGGGCGGCGCCGTGTGCAGCGCCTCGCCCGACAGGTCGACAGCGGCGGTATGGGGGCGAGGGGTGTCGGTCACGTCACGGCTCCACGGGTCTGATAGGCGGCATCCCGCCAGGCGCCGCTGTCCATGATGTCCTTCAGGTGCATCGCCGCGTCATAAACGTCGACATAGCGCACATAGAGGGGGGCGAAGCCGAAGCGGATGACGTCCGGCGCGCGAAAGTCGCCGATGACCCCCCGGGCGATCAGCGCCTGCATGATGGCGTAGCCGTCCGCATGGCCGAAGCTGACTTGGCTGCCCCGGGCCTGCGCGTCGCGGGGGGAGTGCAGGGTGAATTGGTCTGGGCACGCGTGTTCCACCAGTCGGATGAACAAATCGCCCAGTGCCATGGACTTGGCCCGGATCGCACGGCGATCGGCGCTGGCCATGAGGTCGACACCCACCTCCAGGGCCGCCAGGCCCAGGATGGGGGGCGTGCCGCACAGCATGCGCTCGACGCCGGGGGCCGGCACATAATCGTCGCCGAAGGTGAAGGGTGTCGCGTGCCCCATCCAGCCGGAGAGGGGGGAGCGCAGCCGCGCCTGGTGGCGCTTGGCGACGAACAGGAAGGCCGGCGCCCCGGGACCGCCGTTCAGGTATTTGTAGCCGCAGCCCACGGCGAGGTCGGCGCCGGCCGCGTTCAGGTTGACGTCGATGGCGCCGGCGCTGTGCGACAGGTCCCACAGGGCCAGGGCGCCGGCGGCATGGGCTTTCGCCGTCAGCCGGGCCATGTCATGGATGCGGCCGGTCTTGTAATGCACCTGGGTCAGCAGCAGCAGGGCCGTATCCGCGTCCAGGGCCTGCTCGATGCGGTCAGGCTCCACCACCCGCAGGTCCACCCGATCGCCCAGCAGGTCGTGCACGCCCTGCAGGATGTAGAGATCGGTGGGGAAGTTGCCCGGCTCCGTCACGATCACCCGGCGGCCGGGCCGCAGGGCCAGGGCGGCTGTCGCCAGTTTGAACAGATTGACGGAGGTGGAGTCCGCCGCGATGACCTCGTCCGCCTCCGCGCCGATGAGGGAGGCGATGCGGTCGCCGACGCGCTGGGGCATCGTGATCCAGCCGGCGGTGTTCCAGCCGCGGATCAACTCGCCGCCCCATTCCCGCGCCACCACATCGGCCAGGCGCGCGCGCGTCGCCTTGGGCAGGGCGCCCAGCGAATTACCGTCGAGGTAGATGACGCCGTCGGCGATCTCGAACGCGTCACGGAATTCGGCCAGCGGATCGTCGCGATCCAGCGCCGCGCAGGCGGCACGGTCCAGGGGCATGTCCCGAGGTCTCCTTGAGGTTTCCCTTTCCCCCATCATACCGCCCCCGAAGGGGAACATTGTTACGAAGATGCTTGCCTTGGCGAAGCGTCAAGAACATCGTTCTGGAAAATGGAGCAATAGGAGAACGACTGTGGATGCGATCGACCACCGCCTGCTGACCATCCTGGAGACGAGCGGCCGCGCGTCCTTCGCCCAGATCGCGGAAACGGTGGGCCTGTCGAAAACGCCCTGCTGGAATCGCGTGCAGGCCCTTGAGGAAGGCGGCGTGATCACCGGATACCGGGCGGAGCTTGACCGATCCCGCGTCGGGCTGCCGCTGCTGGCCTTCGTGGACGTGGCCATCGACCTGGGGCGCCACCAGGCGTTCGAGGAGGCCATCGCCCAGGTCCCCGCCGTGCTGGAATGCCATACCACGGCCGGGCCGTTCGACTACGTACTGCGGGTGGCGCTGCGGGACGTCGAGGCGCTGGACCAACTGCTGCGGACGGAATTGTCGCGCCTGCCGGGCGTCAAGACCTTCTCCACCCGCATTTGCCTGAAGACGGTCTTCCAGGCGCGTCCGCTGATGGCCGCGTTGGGGACGCAACCATAGCGGGACGGTCGGCGGCTTTCCCATCCGGAACCTTCTCCGGCGACGGCGGATTGTGGACCCGGCGGGCGCGATCCCCAACCTCGCCCCCCGGCCTCACGCCGGAGGAAGCCGACCCTTAGCGGAGCTGTGGCCGCCATGGACTATATCGCCCTGTTTTTCGCCGGGGTCTTCCTGTGCAACGGCATCCCCCACCTGGTCGCCGGTCTGCATGGCCGCCCGTTCCCCACACCCTTCGCCAAGCCGCCCGCGGCCGGGGACAGCCCGCCGCTGGTGAATTTCCTGTGGGGCTTCGCCAACCTCATCGTCGGGCTGCTGCTGTGGTCGGTGCGGCCGATCATGGCGGTGCTGACACCTGATTTCGCGGTGCTGGCGGTGGGCGCGCTGCTGACGGGCGCCTGGCTGACGATGCACTTCGCCAAGGTTCAGGCCGGGAAGCCGACCCGATGAGCCCAGCGTGGGACCGGCGCTTGTCCACAGGCACGGCGGCGCTGATCGCGCTGTCCGGCCTTTATCTCCTGGTCGGTGGCGTGTGGCTGGTGCTTCTGCGCGGCAGCCCCTATTACGCCGTCGCCGGCGCCGCGCTGTTGGCGGTCGCCGCCCTGCTGTGGCGCCGCCGGGCGGCGGCGTTGTGGCTGCATGCCGCCTTGGTGCTGGCCACCATGGTCTGGGCGGTGTGGGAGGTGGGCTTCGATTTCTGGGCCCTGGCGCCGCGCGGCGACGTGCTGGTCCCCCTGGGCGTCTGGCTGCTGCTGCCCTTCATCACTCGCCGGTTGTCGCCAGCGGCCGGTGGGGCGGCCAGTGGGGCGGGCAGGGGGCCGGTGCTGGCCCTGGGCGGCGTGCTGGTGCTGGCCGTGGTGGTGGTGGGCGTCGCCCTGGCGCGCGACCGGCACGCCATCCGGGGCACGGTGCCGCCGCTGGGGCTCGAAGCGCCCGCCCCTGATCGGGCTGGGGACGACTGGCCCGCCTATGGCGGCAGCGGCCGGGGCGACCGTTATTCGGACCTGGCCCAGATCACGCCAGCGAACGTTGGCCGACTAAAGCTGGCCTGGCAGTTCCGCACCGGCGACCTGCCTGGACCCGACGACCCGGGTGAGATCACCACCGAGGTGACGCCCCTGAAGGTGGGCGACCTGCTTTACACCTGTTCCCCCCACCAGATCGTTTTCGCGCTGGATGCCGCCACGGGCGCGCTGCGCTGGCGGTTCGACCCCCAGGTCCAGCGCGATCCCGGGTTCCAGCACATGACCTGCCGGGGCGTCGCCTTCCATCGCACCCGGCCTGGGGCCACGACGGCCGATGGTGCGCCGGCCCCCGCTGAATGCCCCACCCGCATCTACCTGCCCACCGATGACGGCCGGCTATTCGCCCTGGACGGGGAAACCGGCACGCCCTGCGACGGCTTCGGCGACCATGGCCAGATCGACCTCAAGCGCGGCAGCGAGGTGAAGCAGGTGGGCTTCTACCAGGGCACCTCGCCGCCGGCCGTGACGGACAAGGTGCTGATCATGGGCGGCGCCGTCATCGACAACTATTCCGGCAAGGTGCCGTCCGGCGTCATCCGGGGCTTTGACGTCTACAGCGGCCGCCTGGTCTGGGCCTTCGACGCTGGCAATCCCGACCCCAACGAGATGCCGTCGGCCACCCATCACTTCACCGCTGGCAGCCCAAACTCCTGGGCGGTGTCGGCGGTGGATGAGGCCCTGGGCCTGGTCTACGTGCCGTTGGGCTCGGCCTCTCCCGACATCTGGGGCGGGAACCGCACGCCGGCTCAGGAACGCTACGACAGCGCCCTGGTGGCGCTGGACATCGCCACGGGCAAGCTGCGCTGGTCCTACCAGAACGTGCACCACGATGTCTGGGACATGGATGTGCCGGCCCAGCCCAGCCTGGCGGACGTGGTGACGCCGTCCGGCCCGGTGCCGGCCATCTACGTCCCCGCCAAGACCGGCAACATCTTCGTTCTGGACCGCCGGGACGGGCACCCGATCGTGCCGGCGCCCGAGGTGCCGGTCCCGCAGGGGCCCGCCCCCGGCGACCGGCTGGCCCCGACGCAGCCGGCCTCCCAGCTCAGCTTTCGCCCGCGGGACAGGCTGACTGGCGCGCGGATGTGGGGTGGCACCATGTTCGACCAGTTGGCCTGCCGCATCCTGTTCCACCGCCTGCGCTACGAGGGGCCGTTCACCCCGCCGTCGCTTCAGGGCACGCTGGTCTTCCCCGGTGACCTCGGCATGTTCGAATGGGGCGGGCTGGCCATCGACCCCCGGCGGCAGGTGGCCATCGCCAACCCCATGTCCATCCCCTTCGTCTCCCGCCTGGTCCCGCGCGGCAAGGACAACCCGGCCGCCCCCAACGGCCGGCATCCGCCGGGGACGGAACTGGGCGTGCAGCCCATGTACGGCACGCCCTTCGGCGCCAACCTGGGCGTCTTCCTGTCCCCCTTGGGCATTCCCTGCCTGCAGCCGCCCTGGGGTGAACTGGCGGCCATCGACCTGCGCACCAGCAGGGTGGTATGGCGGCACCGGGTGGGCACCATCCGCGACATGGCGCCCCTGCCGATACCGTTGGAGCTGGGGGTGCCCATGCTGGGCGGCCCGTTGGTGACGGCGGGCGGGGTGGTGTTCCTGACCTCCACCATGGACTATTTTATCCGGGCGTTCGATGTGAGCGACGGCCGACTGCTGTGGCAGGATCGGCTGCCGGCCGGAGGCCAATCCACGCCCATGGCTTATGAGCAGGGGGGGCGGCAGTACATCGTCACCGTGGACGGCGGTCACGGCTCCTTCGGCACCAAGATCGGCGATTATGTCCGGGCCTATACCCTTGGGAATTGAAAAGCTGGCAATGGACATAGTTCCTTTGTCGCCCTTGCGCCGCATGGGCCGGATTGCGTTCCTCACAGGGCGCCGGGGCGACGGTGTGGGACCGTGGTTGCCAGACGTTTCAATGATTTACGATAGTCTGACGGTACGATGGATCGATTTGCGCCGGCGTTGAGATGCACGGGGCGCCTGGGAGGGACACGTGGAGTTGGAAACCGATCCGCCGATCGTCGGCATCGGGGCATCGGCGGGTGGGGTGAAGGCGCTGCAGGCCTTCTTCGAGGCGCTGCCGGATGAGCCCAACGCCGCCTTCGTCGTGGTGGTCCACCTGAATCCCGAACGGCGCAGCGAGTTGGCCGGCATCCTGGCCACACGCACCCGCATGCCGGTGTCGCAGGTGGCCGACCGCGTGCACCTGCGCAACAACCATGTCTATGTCATCGCCCCGGACAGCGCGCTCAACATCGCCGATCACATGATCTCGGCCCTGTCGTTTGACGAGCCGCGAGCCAAGCGGGCGCCCATCGACCTGTTCTTCCGCTCCCTGGCCGCGCAGCACAGCGACGGCTTCGCCATCATCCTGACCGGCGCTGGCGCCGATGGCGCCCAGGGCGTGCGGGCCATCAAGGAGGTGGGCGGCATCGTTCTGGTGCAGGATCCGGACGAGGCGGAGTTCACCTCCATGCCGCGCAGCGCCATCGCCACCGATGCCGCCGACTTCGTCCTGCCGGTGCGGGATCTCGCCCGCCGGCTGGCGGAGCTGCTGCGGAATCGGCACGACGGCACGACACCGCCGATGCCGGAGGGCGACGACGACATGATGCGCCGCATCCTGGCCCATGTGCGCGTGCGCCTGGGCCATGACTTCAGCCAGTACAAGCGCGCCACCATCGCCCGCCGCATCGCCCGCCGCATGCAGGTCACGCAGCAGGAGACGCTGGGCCAGTACTACGCCCACCTGAGGGAGCACGCCACCGAGGCCCATGCGCTGTTCGCCGACTTCCTGATCTCCGTCACCTCGTTCTTCCGCGACAAGCGGGCGTTCGAACAACTGGCGGCCCTGGTCATCCCCCAGCTGTTCGAAGGCAAGGAGGCGGCCAACAGCATCCGCATCTGGGTGCCGGCCTGCGCCACGGGGGAAGAGGCCTACACCATCGGCATCCTGCTGCTGGAAGAGGCGGCACGGCGCGACGTTCGGCCCGAGATCCAGGTGTTCGGGTCAGACCTGGATGCCGAGGCGTTGGCCGTCGCGCGCGAGGGCTGTTTCCCCATGACCATCGAGCAGGACGTTTCCGAGGAACATCTGCGCCGTTATTTCCAGCGGGAAGGGGATCATTACCGGGTGCGGCGGGAACTGCGCGATGCCGTCATGTTCGCCAGCCACAGCATCTTGCGTGACCCGCCCTTCGCCCGCGTCGACATGGTGTCCTGTCGCAACCTGCTGATCTACCTGGAGCGGGAATTGCAGCAGCAGGTGTGCACCACCTTCCATTACGCGCTCAACCCCGGCGGCTTCCTGTTCCTCGGCGCGTCGGAAAATGCGGACAACCCGCAGGGCCTGTTCCGCGCCATCGACCGGGACGCGCGTATCTACCGCATGGTCCCCAACACGGGGGACAGGCGCACGGCCTTGCCCATCATGCCCAGCACCCACCACGCCGCCCCCAACCGGGCGGCCCCCTCACACCGGCTGCCGGGCGGCGACGTGACCCTGCACCGGCAGATGCTGGAGCGCGTGGCGCCACCCAGCATGCTGGTCGATGAGACCCACCGCGCCATCCACCTGTCCGAAACCGCCGGACGCTTCCTGCAGCCGTCCGGCGGGCCGGTCACCACGGTGGCCACGGACATGGTCCGGCCGGAGCTGCGCTACCATCTGGAGGCGGCGTTGCATCGCGCCTTCGACCGGGGGGAGACCACGTTGACCCGGCCGCTGGTGGTGCGGTTCGAGGGGCAGCCCCAACGCGTCTACCTGCAGGTGAAGCCGGTGCTGGAGGAGGGCGATCCCAGCCGCTACGCCCTGGTGCTGTTCATCGAGGGCGAGGCGGTGCCGGTTGAGGGCGACGCCGCCGTCCAGAACCACGAGCCCGGCAATGAGACCATTCGACACCTGCAGGAGGAGCTGCAGCTGGCGCAGAGCCGCCTGCGGGCGACGCGGGAGGAGTCGGAGGCGGCGAACGAGGAACTGCGCGCCGCCAATGAGGAATTGCAGTCCATCAACGAGGAGTACCGCTCCACCTCCGAGGAACTGGAAACCAACAAGGAGGAGCTGCAGTCCACGAATGAGGAACTGCAGACCGTCAACAATGAGCTGAAGCAGAAGCTGGCCAGCGTCTCACGTGCGCACAGTGACCTGCAGAACCTGATGGCGGCGGCGGATTTCGGCACCCTGTTCCTGGACCCGGCGTTGCGCATCAAGCGCTTCACGCCCCGCGTGACGGAGCTGTTCAACATCACGGCCACCGACGCCGGCCGGCCCATCACCGACTTCACCCACCAGTTGGACTATGACCAGCTGGCCGACCACGCCCATGCGGTCCTGCGCGAACTGACGCTGCTGGAACATGAGGTCAAGAGCCGGACCGGCGGCTGGTATCTGGTCCGCATCCGTCCCTATCGGACGGTGGACGACCGGATCGACGGCGTGGTGGTGACCTTCGTCGACATCACGGAGCGCCGCCGGGTGGAAGAGGCCCTGCGCGACAGCGAGGCGCGGCTGAAGCAGGAAATGCGCCTGGTCGAATTCTCACGAGCCCCTATTTTCGTCTGGGAATATGACGACGGCATCGTCCAGTGGAACCGGGGCAGCGAGGAACTGTACGGCTATTCCCGGGAGGAGGCGAAGGGACGGGATCCGGCCCAGCTGCTGCGGGCGGCGCCGGTGGAGGGAAGCTTCGACGCCGTGCGCCAGGCATTGTCCGACCAGGGGGTGTGGAGTGGGGAGCTGCGGCACACCACCAAGGACGGCCGGGTGTTGACCGTCGAAAGCCAGATCGAGATGGTCAGCGTCGGGGGCCGGCGGCTGGTGCTGGAGAGCACGCGCGACGTCACCGACCGGAAGAAGTGGGAACGGCGCCAGCGGCTGCTGTTGGGCGAGTTGCGCCACCGGGTGGGCAATACCCTGGCGGTGGTGCAGTCGCTGGCCCGCCAGACCCTGCGCACGGCTGGCTCCAGCGAGCGTTTCGTCGACCTGTTCGAGGGGCGCCTGACGGCCCTGGCCCGCGCCCACGCCTTGCTGGTGGACTGCCAGTGGGAAGGGGCGGAGCTGATAGCGCTGGCCCGCGTCCAGTTGGCGCCCTACATCAGCGCCGACCCGCAGCGCCTGAGCCTGGAGGGCGGGTATGTGCTGCTGCCGCCCCACCTCGCGACACCCTTCGGGCTGGTGCTGCACGAACTGGCCACCAACGCCGCCAAGTACGGCGCGTTCTCCATCGCCGGCGGCCGGGTGGTGTTGAGTTGGACGCAGATGGTCCGGGACGGCCATTCCCTGCTGGCGGTGACGTGGCGGGAATTCGACGGCCCCACCGTGGTTCCACCGGAACATCATGGCTTCGGCGGTGTTTTGATTGAGCGGGGTTTGCCTGGCGCGACCGTGACGCGCCGGTTCGAGCCCCATGGGCTGGTTTGCACCATGGAGATCGGCCTGGAGGAGGAGGAGCAGGATGGACACTATGATGGAGCCTGAGCTGCCGCTGGCCGGTTTGCGTATCCTGGTCGCCGACGACGAGGTGATGATCGCGCTGAACCTGGAGGAGACGTTTCGGGAGGCGGGTGCCGAGATTCTGAGCGCCGCCACCGTGGCCCAGGCGATCGTCGCCGCCCGTAACCCCGGTCTCTCCGCCGCCGTGCTGGACGTGCGGCTGGGCCGGGAAACGTCGGAAGCCGTGGCTGACGTCCTGACCGAGCGGGGCATTCCGTTCTTCTTCTACAGCGGCCAGATGCTGTCGCCCGGCATGCAGGCCAAGTATCCCACGATACCCGTCCTGACCAAGCCGGTGCGGCAGGACGCCTTCATGGCCGCCATGCTGGCCCTGGTGCAGCGGGAAAAGGCGCTGGCCTGAGGAACGTCGCGAGCGTCGCGATAATTTTTTCCCGCCGACGCGCCATGCGCGGAACCCCGTGGTCCCACCGGGATTGACCCCAAGCTCGGGAACCACCACCCCAAGGCGCGTTGGCCAAATCGATATGGCGCGCATGCCGGCCCCTGTCCCAGGGGCCGTCCCCTGCTCACGCCCAGGTGGGGAGTCCCGTTCAATCCGTGACCGACCATGGAAAGGGTTCCCCATGAAAGCGCTGACCTGGCATGGCAAGGGCGACGTACGATGTGAGCAGGTTCCCGATCCGACGATCGAGCACGCCCGCGATTGCATCATCAAGGTGACGGCCTGCGCCATCTGCGGTTCCGACGTGCATCTTTACGACGGCATCATCCCCTCCATGGAAAGCGGCGACGTGCTGGGGCACGAGACCATGGGCGAGGTGGTGGAGGTGGGCAGCGGTGTCGGCAACCTGAAGGTCGGCGACCGGGTGGTGGTGCCGTTCACCATCTCCTGCGGCGAGTGCTTCTTCTGTAAGCGCGGCTATTACTCCGCCTGCGAGCGCTCCAACCCCGACAAGGCCAAGGCGACCAAGCTGTGGGGCAACTCCCCGGCGGGGCTGTTCGGCTATTCGCACCTGCTGGGCGGCTACAGCGGCGGCCAAGCGGAGTTCCTGCGGGTACCCTATGCCGATGTCGGACCCCTCAAGGTGCCGGGCGGCCTGACGGACGAGCAGGCCCTGTTCCTGTCGGACATCTTCCCCACCGGCTACATGGCCGCCGACTTCTGCAACATCCAGCCGGGCGACACCATCGCCGTCTGGGGCTGCGGCCCGGTGGGTCAGATGGCCATCCGCAGCGCCTACCTGTTGGGTGCGGAGCGGGTCATCGCCATTGACCAGGTGCCGGAGCGGCTGGAATTGGCCCGCCAGGGTGGGGCCTTGACCCTGGATTTCAACGAAGAGGACATCTACGACCGCATCATGGACCTGACCCAGGGCCGGGGGGCCGACGCCTGCATCGACGCCGTGGGGACGGAGCCTGACACGGGAAGCGGCTTCGACGCCGTGGTGGACCGGATCAAGGTGGCCACCTTCATGGGCACAGACGGCCACATGTGCTGCGCCAGGCCATCATGTGCTGCCGCAACTTCGGCACCGTCTCCATCGTCGGCGTCTATGGCGGCCTGCTGGACAAGATCCCCATGGGGTCCGCCATCAACCGGGGCCTGACCTTCCGCATGGCCCAGACACCGGTCCAGCGTTATCTGCCCCCCTCTTGCGCCGCATCGAGGAGGGGGACATCGACCCGTCCTTCGTCATCACCCACCGCGCGTCGCTGGAGGAGGGGCCGGAACTTTACAAGACCTTCCGCGACAAGCGGGACGGCTGCATCAAGGTCGTCATGAAGCCCTGACCCATTCCAATCCCATAAAAAGGAGAAACGCCATGGCTGCCTCCCGCGCGCCCATGCGCCTTCTGGCCGTCGTCACCGGTGCCTCCAGCGGCATCGGCTACGAACTCGCCAAGCTGTGTGCCCAGAACGGCTTCGACCTGGTGGTCGCCGCCGACGAACCCGAAATACACGACGCCGCCGACACCTTCCGCGCCCTGGGCGCGCATGTCGACGCGGTGCAGGCCGACCTCTCCACGCTGGACGGCGTCGACACGCTTTACGCCGCCATCCAGGCCCAGGGCCGGCCGGTGGACGCCTTGTTCGCCAATGCCGGCCGGGGCTTGGGCAGGGCCTTCCTGGACCAGAACTTCATCAAGGCCAAGCGGGTGATCGACACCAACGTCACTGGCACCGTCCATCTGATCCATCTGGTGGGTCGCGACATGCGGGCGCTGAATTCGGGCCGCATCCTCATCACCGGGTCCATCGCCGGCTTCATCCCCGGCAGCTACCAGGCCATCTACAACGCCAGCAAGGCTTTCCTGGACAACTTCGCCTACGCCTTGCGCAACGAGCTGGAAGGCACGGGCGTCACCGTCTCCTGCCTCATGCCGGGGCCGACGGACACTGATTTTTTCCGCCGTGCCGAGCTGTTGGATACGGAGGTGGGCACGGCCAAGAAGGATGATCCGGCCAAGGTCGCCCGCGATGGCTTCGACGCCCTGATGAAGGGTGAGGCCGACGTGGTCAGCGGCTGGAAGAACAAGCTGCAGACCACCCTGGCGAACATCATGCCGGCGGAAATGCTGGCGGACCAGCACCGTGGCATGGCCGCGCCCGGAACAGCCCGCAAGCACTGACCCGTCGCTCAACGCGTCAGGTAGTCCAGCGCCAGATAGCCCAGCAGGATCAGCAGCCAGAAGGCGGCCCCCAGCGCCATGATGCGCATGAGGCCGCCTTCACGGCGCAGCCGCATGTAGACCCAGGCGATCAGCGCGGCCTTGGCGGCGGCGATGCCCAGGCTGGCCACCAGGCTGGGCGTCCCGGTCAGGACCAGACTGGCGCCCACGGTCAGGCCCAGGAGAGCCAGCAGGGCGGCCCAGGTGCCAATCAGGGGGGCGATGGCCTTCATCTCAGCGCACCAGGTAAAGGACGGGGTAGAGGAAGACCCAGATGACGTCCACCAGGTGCCAGTAGAGGCCCACCACCTCCACCCCCGTGGCCCCGCGCGGCAGAGGCAGGCCGCTGCGGCGGACCCGCCATGCCAAGCCCGCCAGCAGGCCGACGCCCACGGTCACATGCACGGCGTGCAGCGCCGTCGCGATGAGGTAGAGGTCCAGGAACAGATGGGCCGCCGGGCTTTCGAAGGCATCGGCCGGCGTGAAGGCCGGCAGCAGCCGCTCGCGGATTTCCATCCCGTACTCCACAGCCTTCAGGGCCAGGAAGCCCACACCCAGGCCGGCGGCCGCCAGCAGGCCCGCCACGGTGCCCTTCGCCTTGCCCATCTCCGCCGCCGCCACCGCCAGCGCGACCGCCAGGCTGGAGGTCAGCAGCACCACGGTGTTGGCGGCCCCGACGCCGTAGTGCAGACGCCGGGACGCGGCCACCACGTCCTGTGGATGCAGCAGGCGCAGGGCGAGGGCCACGGCGAACAAGCCACCGAACAGCATGATCTCGCTGGCCAGGAACAGGTACATGCCCATCAGCGTGGTGTCGCGCCGGCGGGCCTCGGCGACGTCAGCCATGAGCGGCCTCCCCCTCGTTGCCCATTTCCATCGGATATTGGTAGGGCGGGCCGTCCACCGTGGGCAGTTCATGGAAATTATGCTGGGGCGGGGGCGAGGGCACGGTCCATTCCAGACCTGTGGCCCCCCAGGGGTTGGGCGGCGCCTTCTCTCCATGCCGCAGGGAATAGAGCAGGTAGGTGAAGGGCAGCAGATAGGCCAGGCCCAGCACGCTGGCCCCGGCCGACGACAGGACGTGCAGCGTCTGGAACTCCGCCGGATAGACGTGGTAGCGCCGGGGCATGCCCAGGTACCCCAGGATGAACTGGGGGAAGAAGGTCAGATTGAAGCCTAGGAAGATGAAGATGGCCGACAGGCGCCCCCACACCAGGGGCAGCCAGCGGCCCATCATCTTGGGCCACCAGTAATGCAGGGCGCCGAAGTAGGCGGACACCGTGCCGCCCACCATGATGTAGTGGAAATGGGCGATGACGAAATAGGTGTCGTGCACATGCACGTCCACCGCCAGCATGGCCAGGATCAGGCCCGTCATGCCGCCCACCACGAACAGGCCGATGAAGCTCATGGCGAACAGGAAGGGCGGATCCAGGGCGATGTGGCCCTTATACAGGGTGGCCGTCCAGTTATAGACCTTGATGCCCGAAGGGACGGCCACCGCCAGGCTGAGGAAGCTGAAGACGGCGCTGGCGTACATGGACTGCCCCGCCACGAACATGTGATGGCCCCAGACCAGGAAGCCGATGATGGCGATGGCGATGGAGGATCCGGCCACGAAGCGGTAGCCGAACACCGGCTTGCGCGCCGCCGTGGACACCAGCTCGCTGATCACCCCCAGGGCGGGCAGCACCATGATGTAGACCGCCGGATGGCTGTAGAACCAGAACAGGTGCTGGTACAGCAGCGGGTCGCCGCCCAGCGCCGGGTTGAAGACGCCGACGCCGAACAGCCGCTCCGCCGCGATCAGCACCAGGGTGATGGACAGGACCGGCGTCGCCAGCACCAGGATCAGCGAGGTGGCGTAGATCGACCACACGAACAGCGGCAGCCGGCCCCAGGTCATGCCCGGGCAGCGCAACCGGTGCACCGTGACGATGAAGTTGAGGCCGGTGAGGATGGAGGAGAAACCCACCACGAAGATCGCGGTGGCGGCCAGGATGACGTTGCCGTTGGCGAACATGGAGGATAGCGGGGTGTAGAAGGTCCAGCCCGTGTCCACCCCACCCAGCACCAGCACCGCCAGGGTGAACAGCCCACCCAGCATGTAGATGTACCAGCTGAGCAGGTTCAGCCGGGGAAAGGCCAGGTCGCGCGCGCCGATCATCAGCGGCACCAGGAAATTGCCGAAGGTGTTGGGGATGGACGGGATCAGGAAGAACCACACCATGATGACGCCATGCAGGGTGAAGGCGCGGTTGTAGCCCTCATTGCTCATCAGGTCGGCTTCGGGCGTCAGCAGATCGATGCGGATCAGCGCCGCCGCCGCCCCGCCCACGAAGAAGAAGAAGGTGATGGACAGGAAGTAGAGGATGGCGATGCGCTTGTGGTCCGTGGTCAGCAGCCAGGATTTCAGGCTGTGGCCATGCTCCAGGTAACTGACCTCATCAGTCATGGCGCCCTCCCGCCGGCGGCCGCGCGTCGGCCAGGGACTTTATGTAGGCGATCAGCTTCAGCACATCGTCCTCCCCCAACACGTTCTGGAAGGTGGGCATGACGGCGGGATAGCCCGCCGCCACCTGGGCCTGGGGCAGCAGGATGCTGTCGCGCAGGTATTGGTCATCCGCCGTCACCACGTTGCCGTCCGCCAGGGGCACCGGGCGGCCGTACAGCCCTTCCAACGGCGGGGCGTGGACGGTGCTGGCCGCGCCATGGCAGCCGCTGCAGCCCCGGGTGCGGAACAGAACGGCCCCTTGCGCTGCCAGCGAACCGTCGGTGCCCATGCCCTCCAGCCAGCGGGCATAGTCGGCCGGCGTCTGCACCACCAGCCGGCCGCCCATGACGGCGTGGTCGGCGCCGCAGAACTGGGCGCAGACCAAGGCGTAGCTGCCGGGCGTGTCGGCGGTGAACCACAGACGGGTGTACCGGCCCGGCACCACGTCCTGTTTCAGGCGCAGCGCGGGCACGAACAGGCTGTGGATGACGTCCTGCGAGGCGAGGGTGACGACCACCGGACGGCCGGACGGCACATGCAGCTCGTTGATTTCCGCCTGGCCGCCCGGGTGCTGGAACTTCCACATCCACTGTTTGCCCACGGCGTTGATGGCCAGCGCCTCGGCCGGCGGCTGGTAGAGGTCGATATACAGGCGGGTGGACCAGACATAGAAGGCCAGGGTGGCCAGGAAGGGGATGGCGGCCCACGACACCTCCAGCCAGACACTGCGGTTCGCGGCGTGGGCGCGGTCGGCCGGTTTGCCCCGCCGGTATTTCACCGCGAACCAGGGGATCAAGATGAATACCGGCGCCGACAGCAACACGGCCAGGGCCGCCAACCCAAGGAACAGCGTGTCCACCTGGTGCGCGTGGTGCGAGGCCTGGCCGCCCCAGAAGGTCAGCAGCCGGTTCATGACTTCACCAGGCGGCGGTCGCGCCACAGGGACCAGGCGATCCAGCCACCGCCGCCCAGCGCCACCAGGCCACCCAGGATGCGCAGCAGGGTCCAGACCAGGGGACCATTGCGCCCGGTCATGGGATCGTAGTGGAAGCACAGCAGCAGGATACGCTGGCCCCAGTCGCCGGCCCGACCCTGCGCCGCCTCGTCCAGGGCCTGTTGCAGCTCGTCGGGTGCCGGTGCCAGGCCATAGAGCCAATGGTTCAAGGTTCCATCGGACCGCAGGATGGCCACCGCCGCGACATGGGCGTACTGCCCGATCCGGTCGTCCCAGGCGTAGCGGTAGCCCAGGGCGTCCGTTACCGCTCGGATCTGCTCCCCGGTGCCGGTCAGGGCGTGGACGCCGTCGGCGGGCAGGGCAGGGAAGGCCCGGCGCAGATCGGCCAGGTCGGCGGCGGCCTCGGTCGGCCCCTCACGCGGGTCGATGCCGAAGGCCACCAGGGTGACGTCGCGTCCGGGAACATGACGCTGCGCCGCGATGGCTTGCGCCAAGCCCGCCAAGGTGACGCCGCAGATATTGGGGCAGCGGTGGAGCACCGGGACCAGCACAAGGGGATGCCCGCCGGCCAGATCGCCCAGACCGACCGCGCGGCCGTCGGCTTCCAGGAAGGTGCCGTCCAGGGGAACGCGGGCGCCCAGGCGCGGGTCGATGCCCGCCACCTGGAAGGGATCGAACGCGGCCAGCCAGAAGGCGGCGGCGATGAGGGCCGGGACGCGCCTCATCTCGGCGCCTCCGTACCCTTGTCGTCCTGGTCTGGCCAACCCTTCCTGGCCAACAGGTCCATGGCCCGGTCTATGGGGATGATGGCGCGGCCGGCGCCACGGTCGGCCCAGCCATAACGGGTAAGGTCCGCCTGGGCCCGCGCCCGCACCTGAGGCCCGCCTTGATAAGGCACTTCATCCAAGGGAATGCCGGCCACGGGCGGCGGGGCGGTGACGGGCATCGGTCCCCGGCCATGGCCCAGCGCGTGGACCAGCCCGGCCACCATCCCCAGCGCCACGGCGATGAAGGCCACCAGGCCCAGCGCGGACCACAGCACGCCGCGGGCGGACATGTCGCGTGTTTCCGGTATCCGGCTCATGGCCGCGCTTCCCGCCACCGCAGGCCGACCCAGTTGAGCAGGCCCAGGCCCAGCAGCGCCAACAGCCAGGCGAAGGCTGCCGCCCCCCGGTCGCGGGGCAGGGCGGGCAGCACCAGCCAGGCCGTCTCCAGCACCTTGCCCAACAGCACGATGGGCGCCAGGCAGACCAGGGCCAGGCGGCTGCGGCGGGTGGGCGGAAAGAACAGCAGGAACAGGGGTAGCAGGCCCAGCAGGGCCATGGCGTATTCCACCAGGACCCAGACGCCCTCGCCACGCCGCTGGTACCAGCGCACGCCCGGCGCCAGATCGGTGGACCAGTTGATGAAATAGTGCATGAAGGCGAGATAGGCCCACAGCAGCAGGGCCGTCAGCCATACCCCCGCCAGCACCCCCGTGGGCGCCTCCTTGTCCGCCATCACCCGCAGGGGTATCAGCACGGCCAGCGCCGTCACCATCTGGAGGGACAGGATGTAGAGCCCGAAGCCGGAGGAATGGAATTCCGGATCCAGCGACATCAGCCAGTCGGTGGCCATCATGTCCTGGAAGGGGACCAGCAGAATGAGGGTGAAGATGGCCATCGGCACCGCCGGCGGCCGCCGCATCAGCCCCCAGGCCAGCAGGCCGGCCAGGGCGAAGAACAGCACGCCGCGCAGCCGGAAGGGCCAGGACGACAGGTACCAGCCGCGAAAGCCCGCCATGACCTCATCCGCCCAAGGGTACAGCACACGCGGCGCGATCAGCAGGGGCAGCAGGGCCAGCGCCGCCAAGGCCAGCAGGGGCAGGGCGGCTTCCGCCCCCGGCGCCAGACCCTGGCGCCAGACGCCGGGGATGAGGCGCATCATGGCCAGCAGGATCAGTGCTGCGATGGGCAGGCCGCTCCAGAAGGCGAAGGCCGCCAGCCAGCCACCGAGCGCCACGGCGGGCTCCACCGCCGCATAGACCAGCACGGCGCCGCACATCAGCAGGCCGCAGACGGCCGGAAAATAGCGGCGGGCGGTCAAGGGGGGCCCCCATCCAGCTTGGCCCTGTCCGTGGCATCCAGCGTGTACGCGGGCGCGTCGCGGCTGAGTTGCAGGGCGCGGATGTAGGCGGCGATGGCCCAACGGTCGGCCGGGGGCACACGGTCGGCATAGCTGTACATGACGCCATGGCCGCTGGTGATGACCTCCACGATATAGCGGGACGGCGCCTGCACCAGACGCGCCTCATGCAGGCTGGGCGGGGCCGGGAAGCCCCGTGCCGGCACGGCGCCGTGGCCGGTGCCGGCGACGTCATGGCAGGGGCTGCAATAGATGTCATAGCGCTGGCGTCCGCGCGCCAGCAGCGCCGCGCTCATGGCCGGGCGCCGGTCCAAGGCGGCGGCGCGGGCGGGGTCGTCCTGCGCCACCGCGCCGGCCGGCGGGGCCTGCATCGCCTTGCCATCGGGGAACAGCCGGCCCGGCCCCGCCGCCTGGTAACGAGGCTGATGGGTCATCTCATCACAGCCGGCCAGCAGGATGATCAGAACGGCGAGCAGGGCGAGCAGCAGCAGGTATCTCATTCCGGGCCCTCCGTCTGCGGCACGTCCACCACCCGCACCGGCGCCAGATCCGCCAGGAACCCGGCCGCCTTGGCGAAGCGGGCGTCCTGGCCTAGGATCACCAGGAAGAACTTGTCTGAACTGGCCAGGTGGAAGTCGGGCACCCCGAACACCGGGTGATGCAGGCGGGGCAGGCGGTTCAGCACCAGCATGCCGAGGATGGCGCTGAGCACGGCGCCCAGCACCGTCAGCTCGAAGGTGATCAGCAGGGTGGCGGGAAAGGCCACCAGCGGCCGGCCGCCCACGGGAATGGGATAGTCCAGGTTGCTCCACACCTGCAGGCCGAAACCGGCGGCGGCACCCATAACGCCGCCGGCCAGGGTCAGCCAGGGGACGCGGTTGTCCTGAATGCCCAAGGCCTCCGTCAGGTCGGCCACCGGGAAGGGGGTATAGGCGTCCAGCCGACGGAAGCCCGCGTTCCTCGCCCGTTTCACGGCGTCCACCAGGCGTTCGGCGTCATCGAATTCCGCCATCACGCCGAAGGGTGGCAGGGGCGCCTTACGCTCCGGCATGGCCGCCCTCCTTCTCTTCACTTTCCTCGAACAGCGCTTCCTTCACCTCGAAGGCGGAGATGACGGGCAGGAAGCGGACGAACAGCAGGAAGGGCACCAGGAACACGCCCAGCATGCCGGCGAACAGCGCCACCTCCCAGAAGCTGGGGGTGTAGGGCCGCCAGCTGGACGGGACCCAGCTGTGGTGCAGGCTGGTGGCCAGCAGCATGAAGCGTTCGCACCACATGCCTACCATGGCGGAAAAGCCGATGAGGAACAGGGCCGGCGGATGCCGCCGCGCACCCCGCCACCACAACAGCTGTAGCGGAACGAAGTTGGCGATGACGGCGCCCCAATAGCTCCAGGCGAACGGCCCGGTCAGCCGGTCGGCCAGCAGCGACAGCTCGGCCTTTTCGCCGCCATAGAGGATGTCGAACACCTCCGCCGCGTAGCCGTAGGCGGTCATCAGTCCGGTGGCCAGCAGCAGGCGGCCCAGCATGTCCAGGTGCAGAGGCCGCACCAGGTCCTGCAGTCCCAGGGCCCCGCGCAGCACCACCGCGATCATCGAGACGACGGCGAAGCCGGAGAAGGCGGCCCCCAGCACGAAATAGGGCGGGAAGACCGTGGAACTCCATCCCGGCACCGGCCCGGCCGCCAGCAACAGCGAGATTTCCGAATGCACGGAAACCACCAGCGGCACGGCGATCGCCGCCGTCAGGCGATAGGCCTGGCCCCAGCGCGCCCAGTGCCGGGCGGATCCGCGCCAGCCCAGGGCGCCCAGCCCGTACAGCACCTGGGCCAGGCGGCCCCGGGCCCGGTCCCGCGTGGCGGCCAAGTCGGGCACGATGCCGATGTACCAGAACAGGGCGGAGACGGTGAGGTAGGTCAGGACGGCGAAGAAGTCCCAGGTCAGCGGGCTTTTGAACTGCGGCCACAGCGTCATGCTGTTGGGATAAGGGGCCACCCAGTAGAACAGCCAGGGCCGGCCCAGGTGCATCAGCGGATAAAGGCCGGCGCAGACCACGGCGAACAGGGTCATCGCCTCAGCGAAACGGTTGAGCGAATTGCGCCAGTGCACGTTCAGCAATAGCAGCATGGCCGAGATCAGGGTGCCGGCATGGCCAATGCCCAGGAACCAGATGTAGTTGATGATGTCGAAGCCCCAGTTGACGGGGATGTTGAGGCCCCATACGCCCACGCCGTTCCACAGCAGGACGCCCAGCGCCGTGAAGAAAAGGGCCAGCAGGCCGCAGGCGGGCAGGAAGCACAGCCACCAGGCGCGTGGCCGGGGATAGTGCAGGGGGATGCCCGTCACCTCCGCCGTCACGTGGGCGTAGGCGGCGGCCCGTTGGGTATCGGCCCGTTGGGTGTCTGTCGCGTCCGTCATGCGGGCCCGCCGTCCTTGTCCATGGGGGCGGGCTCGATGCGGGCGAGGTAGGTGGTGCGCGGCCGCGTCCCCGCCTCGGGCACCAGGCTGTAATTGCGGGGACTGGCCTTTTGGCGGCTGACGGCGGAGTTGGGGTCGGTGACATCCCCGAAGGTGATGGCCTGGGTGGGGCAGGCCTGCTGGCAGGCGGGCACGATGGCGCCGTCAGGGATGGCCTCCCCTTTCAGCTTGGCCTGGACGCGGGCGGCGCTGATGCGCTGGACGCAGTAGGTGCACTTCTCCATGACGCCGCGCTGGCGCACCGTCACATCGGGATTGCGCTGGGCCTTCACCGCTTCGGGCGCGGCGGCGGTGTAATCGTACCAGTTGAAGCGCCGCACCTTGTAAGGGCAGTAGGACGAGCAGGTGCGGGTCCCGATGCAGCGGTTGTAGACCTGCAGGTTCAGGCCGTCGTGGCTGTGCACCGCCGCGTTGACGGGGCAGCCCATCTCGCACGGCGCCTGTTCGCAGTGCATGCAGGGCACGGGCTGGAAATAGGTGGCTGGTGCCGCCGCGTCGCCAGCGTGGTAGCTGTCGACGCGCAACCAATGCATCTCCCGCCCCATGGCCACCAGTTCGGCCCCCACCATGGGCACGTTGTTCTCCGCCACGCAGGCGACGACGCAGGCGTTGCAGCCGATGCACAGGTCCAGGTCGATCGCCATGCCCCAGGATGGGCGCTCGCGCGGCGTGTCGGGATAGAAGCTGGGCGTGGGTTCCTCATGCGGCATCGCGGGGTGGTCGACCGGCACCGTGCGCACGAAGTCGCCGCCCTCCATGGCGTGGTGGCGCTGGGTGCTGGCGACGTCCAGCCGCCGGCCCGTAGCCTCCAGCGACACGGGGCCCGGTACCAGGGGACCCGGGGTCAGGGGATAGGCGTCGTGGCCCAGGCCATCCGCCGTCTGGCCGGGTAGGCGCCGGCCATAGCCCAGCGTCAGGGTGATGGTCAGCGCCTGTTGCCCGGGCAGGATCCAGGCGGGACCCGCGACGCTGGCGCCGCCCGCCGTCACCCGCACCTCATCGCCATTCCTCAGGCCGCGCTCGGCCGCCAGCTGGGGGCTGATGTGCACGACGTTGCCCCAGGTGACCTTGGTCAGCGGCTTGGGCGTTTCCTGCAGCCAGGCGTTGTTGGCGGATGCGCCGTCCCCCAGGGTGGGATCCGGCCGGACCAGCAGGGTCAGGCCGCCGGAGGTTGCCGCCTCGGCGAGCTCGGGTGGGTTGGCGGGAAGCTCGCCGGGCGGGGGCACCACCCAAGCCGGGGCGCTGTCGGGAATGAAGCCGCGCACCAGCGCGTCGGTCCAGCGCCGCTCAAAGTCATCACTCCAGGCGGGACGCCAGGTGGCCTGCACCACCTCCCGATCCGTGGAGCCGCCGCCCAGCAGGCCGTCCAGCAGGGCGTGGCGCCCGCGTACATCGTAAAACGGTCGCACCAGCGGTTGGATCAGGCTGACCGTGCCGTCCACGGCGCGCGCATCGCCCCAGCTTTCCAGGTCATGGGCCAGGGCCGCATGCCAGTGGCAGGCCGCGGCGGTTTCGTCCACCAGCGTTCCGGCATGCAGGCTGAAGGACACCCGGGCCAGGGCGTCGCGGAAGGCGGCGGCCTCGCGGGCGGCATAGGCCGGGTTCGCGTCCAGGACCAGCAGGGCGCGCACCTGGCCTTCGGCCATGTCCCACAACAGGTCATGCCATGGCGCGGCTGTCGCCACCAGCGGCCCGGTGAAGCGCAGGCAGCCGCCCAGCGCGCCCAGCCGGGTACTGAGGTGCAAGGCCTGGGCCTGCAGCGCCGGATCGTGCCAGGCCCCCACGGTGATCAATGAACGGCCGGGATGGGCCAGCAGCGCCGCCCTGGCCTCATCCGCCCAACGGGCTTCCTGAGGGCTCAAGTCCGCCGCCTCACCGCCCAGGGCCTGCATCAGGGCCGACAGCCGCTGCACCCCGGCCACCAGCCGCAGGTCAGCACGGGCGCCGGTCAGGGTGGGGGTCGGTTCCGCCACGAACAGCCGGCACGGACCCTGGCCGGTCTGGCTGGCCAGACGCCGCCGCGCCCAGCGCCGGGCCAGCGTGGCCTGGGCAGGCCCCGGCCCTAGCGGGTCGTCGTCCAGGCACACCACCACGTCCGCCTGATCCAGCAGGGGGTGCGCCTGCACGGGCTGGCCGAAAGCCAGGCGCGCCGCCTCCAGCCGCGAGGCGTCACCCATCGGGTCCAGCACATGCCAGCGCGCCTGGGGCCAGCGTTGGGCCAAAGCCGTGATCTGGCGGACCAGCGTGGGGGAGGTGGTGGAGCCGGTCAGCAGGCGCAGGCCCTCACCCTGGCTGGCGTCCGCCGCCCGCGCCATCCCGTTCAGCGCGGTATCCAATGCGGCCCAGGTCGTGGGCTGGTCGCGGTGGCGGGGACCCTGCGAGCGGTCGGGATCGTAAAGATCCAGCAGGGCCGCCTGGGTGAACAGGTCGGTGCCGCCGCCGGTGGCGGGGTGGCTGGCGTTGCCCTCCAGCTTCACCGGCCGCCCGCTGTGGGTCTTGCCCAGAACTGGCTGGGCATAACCGCCCAGGCGCACGGCGGTGGCGTAGTGGCGTGCGACGCCCGGCACGTCGCCCTCCGGTGCCGTGACATAGGGCAGGGCCGTCTCATCCGGCCGGCCGTCGCAGCCCGTCAGGCCGGCCAGCGCCAGGCTGGCGGCCACGGCCTTAAGCGCGGCGCGGCGGCTCAGCCCGCCAGGTGCCAGCGACGGCAACAGGGCCGGGAACTCAGCCGCCAGCAGGTCACGGAAGGCGGCGGTATCGGCCAGATCCTCCAGGCTACGCCAGAGGCCGCTGCCGGTACGGCCGCTGAGGGCCTGGATGACGGTGTCGCGCGCCGTGCGGTCCATGGGCGTCACCGGTGGCACAGGGTGCAGTCGGTCATGCGCTCGGGCTTGATCCCGAACAGCGCCGCCTGGTGGGGACCGTAGTCGGCGTGGCCCTCGCGATCCCAGGCGCGCCAGTCCATGCGCGTCACCTGGTCGGGCGGGCGCAGGTGCGGTCCGGGGTCGCGGTGGCAGTCCAGGCACCAGCGCATCTGGAAGGGCTGGGCCCGCATCATCAGGGGCATCTGGTCCACCCGCCCGTGGCAGGTGACGCAGGGCACCCCGCGCGCCACATGGATGCTGTGGTTGAAGTAGACGTAGTCTGGCAGCCGGGCCACCCGCTGCCAGTGGATGGGCGTACCGGTGGCGAGGCTGTCGCGCACCGGTGCCAGGGCGGGGGCGCTGGTCCATAGCTGGGAATGGCAGGTCATGCAGGTGTGGGTGGCGGGAAAGCCCGCATGCGGCCCCGTCTCCACCGTCGTGTGGCAATAGCGGCAGTCGATGCCGACATCGCCCACATGGTGCTTGTGGCTGAAGGGTACCGGCTGGTCGCGCACCCAGCCCACGGCGGTGATATAGCTGGACCCGATGGCCCCGTCCCACAGCAGACCCGTCACCAATACGCCCAGCGCCGCCAGCAGCACGCCGCTGCGCAGCCAGGTATCGGCGGATGCCGTGAAGATCTGGGACATGGGGCGGGGTATCCCCTTATTCGGATGTTGGGCTTCGGAGCTAGAGCGGAACCGAGCCGCCCCCTGAACCGGCGCTCGGCCGGTTTGGTTCCCCGCCTGCGGCGTCCTGACGCGTCTGCGGGTGGCGAGGCTTTGACGCGGCAGGAACAACAGCCCGCCTGTGGGGTTCATGCGTCTGTAACAATCATGACGTCACCCAAGGGCGCCCATGGACCTGACGCGCAAGGTGAAGGCGGGGCTGGATGAACTCCGCATGCTGACCCTGGGCTGCCAGGTCCTGGTGGGCTTCCAGTTCCAAGCCGTCTTCCAGGAACTGTTCACCGACCTGCCAGCCCACGCCAAGGCGGCCAACATCGCCGGCCTTCTGCTGATGATCCTGGCGGTGGGCCTGCTGATGGCGCCGGGCATCCATCACGCCCTTTACGGCGACCACCAGGCGACGCGGGGCGTCGCGCACATGACCAGCCGCATGGCGGACTGGGCCCTGCCGCCGTTCGCCCTGTCCCTGGGCCTGGACGTGCTGATTGGCGCCGAACAGATCTACGGCACCGCGGCGGGGGTGGCCGGGGGCTTGGTGTTCGCGGCCCTGGCGCTGTGCGCCTGGCTGGGCTGGGGCATGCTGGCGCGGGCGCGTCATGGCCGGAAGGAGCGGGAAATGGCCGATCTGCGCGGGGATGAGACCGCCGACGTGTCGCAGAAAATCACCTTCATGATGACGGAGGCGCGGACCATCCTGCCGGGCGCGCAGGCCATGCTGGGCTTTCAACTGGCCGTCGTCCTGACCAAGGCTTTCGCCGGCCTGTCGCCGACGGAGAAGGGCTTGCACGCGGCCGCCTTGGGCTGCGTGGCCCTGTCCATCATCCTGCTGATGGCGCCGGCCGCCTATCATCGGCTGGTCTACGCCGGCGAAGCCAGCCCGCGCTTCCTGAGCGTGGCCAGCCGCCTTATCACGGCCGCGACCCTGCCGCTGGGCGCCGGCATGGCCGCCGACGCCGCCGTCACCATCGGCTTCATCCTGGACTCAGCCGTGGCCGGTGCCGTCGCCGGCGGATCGGTCCTGCTGGTCCTGGCGCTGCTCTGGTACGCGCACCCTTGGCGCCTGCTGCGCCGTCGGCTGGTGACCTGAGGGGCGGAACCGCCCCTCGCCGCTGCCGGTTATGCCCGAAGCCTTTTCGCGAGCGACCCGATGCCGGACCCGACCCAGCCCCGCAAGGGCACGCCCAGCCCCCTCCTGGATGAGGGCGAGTTCCGCCGCCGCTTCTTGGCGCCCTTCCAGGATCCCGCCTTCGACACCCTGTCCGATGAGCTGGACCGCGTGGCGGGCGCGGCCTGGGACGCCTACAGCCGCCATCGCAAAAGCCCGCGCACGCGCAAGGCGGGCCCGGGGTTCCACGACCCGGACTACGACCTGGCGGTGGACTGGATCACCGCCCGCGACGCCATCCGGACGGCCCAGGCCCTGCATGACGATCCGGCCGGTCCCAGCCGCTTCCTGCTCATCAGCGGTTCGTCGCGCAGCGAACACACGTGCCCCGGGGAGATGTCCAAGTCGCATCGCCTGATGCAGACGGCGCGGCTGGTGCTGGAGGGCATGCCCGACACGGCGGTGGAGGTGCTGGAGTTGCATCGCCTGGCTGCGGAGTACGGCCGCCACATCCACCCGTGCAAGGCGTGCTTCTCCACCGCCGCCCCGCTCTGCCACTGGCCCTGTTCCTGTTATCCCAATTATTCCCTGGGCCAGGCGCAGGACTGGATGAACGAGATTTATCCCATGTGGGTGCGGGCGCACGGCGTCATGATCGTGACACCCGTGAACTGGTACCAGGTGTCCTCACCCGTGAAGCTGATGATGGACCGCCTGGTCTGCGCGGATGGCGGCAACCCGGACCCCACCCTGACCCAGGGTAAGGAGGCGCGGCGCGCCAAGGCGGTGGAACTGGAGGGCTGGAACTATCCCCGCCATCTGGCTGGCCGCCTCTACTCCGTCATCGTCCACGGCGACGTGGCGGGGGCGGAAAACGTGCGGCGCAGCCTGTCGGACTGGCTGCGCTTCATGCATCTGGTGCCGGCTGGGGCCCAGGCGGAACTGGACCGCTATATCGGCTACTGGAAGCCCTACGCCACCAACCACCAGGAACTGGACGCGGACGAGGCCGTGCAGGAAGAGGTGCGCAATGCCGCCCGTGCCCTGGGCCAGGCCGTAACGGCCACGCGGCAGGGCCGGCAGGTCGCCGCCGGCGGCGACCTGCGTTCCGCGCGCCAGAAGTGATCCGTCAGAGGTGGGCGCGCGTTTCCGTCTCCGGCTTTTCCTGGACGAACTCGATCAGGTTGCCGGTGTTGTCCCGCAGGAAGACATTGGAGCCCCAGGCGAAGTCCGCGACGAAGACGATGTCGGCCCCCCGGCGGCGCAGTTCATCCGCCAGGGCGTGCACGTCGCCGGTGGCGAAGGAGATGTGCTTGTTGCCGTGGGTCTTCAGGTCTTGGTTGGGAATGCGGCGCTCAGCGGGTAAGGCGCCGGCGTCCTGTACCTGGAAAATCTCCATGCGCAGCGGCCCGTTGCGCACGAAGGCGACGTCTGCGGGGATGGCGTCGATACGAATGCGCCGTTCCAGCTTGAACCCCAGGACGGTATCATACCAGGCGATGGCGGCCTCAAGGTCGGGAACGCTGACGGCGCCGTGATGGTGCCAATATTCGAAGGTCGGCATGGGCGGAGTCACCATATCCCCGTAGCTCTGGTTGGATGAAGGGCGCGCGGCGGCGATGCGATTACCGCGCGAATTCCCAGGAACGCCGATCGTTTCCAATGGCCACCCCCGGTCCTGGTGGGATGGTTATTTGGCGGCCCCCTCTCTGACCGGGATATCATCCGGTGCCGCCGGCCATCAAATCGATAGTTCGAACATGTCGTATCGCTGGCCTGGATGCGGGGTCCGCCCTTCAGGGGCTGGGCTTCCGCCTGCCAACTCTAGCCTTAACGGTTTGTTCAAGGATTTGCCCTACACCTCACGTTAGGGATTAACCATTACGGCTAGCCATTGCGGGATGGTGACCGTGGTGCGGGGCGCGGTTTCGTTGGGTGCGGAACCGGGCGCCCGAAGGACCGGCAGGGGAGACGTCCAATGACCATTCGCAAGTTGATCGCGTCATGCCTGGGCGGCGTCGCCGTCCTGATGCTGGTGCTGGGGGCTGTGGTGGCCGTCGAACAATGGCGTGTGGCGGCCGCGGCGGCCGACGCCCAGGGTCTGGCCCGCGTTATGGCCGCGCTGACCCGGATGACGGAAAACCTGGCGGTCGAGCGCGGCCCCACGCTGGTGGCGCTGGGCAGCGTCGATCCGACGACGCTAGTCCCGATGAAGGAGCAACGCGCCAAGTCCGATGCCGTGCGCAAGGCCCTGACCGATCTGCTGGCCACGGAGGATTTCGATACCAAGGACAGCCTGAAGGCGGTCATGTCCACGCTGGACGGCCGGCTGGCCACCCAGCGCGGCATCGTCGACGCCCTGCTGGCCAAGCCGGTGGCGAACCGTCCGGCGGGTGAAATCGACACCTACGTCAAGGGCATGTTCGCCATCATGGCGGACCTCGGCACCGAATTGAACGCCACCGGCCGGTCGCTGTTGCAGCGCGCGCCAGAGGCTGGGCACTACGCCAACATCGCGGTGATGGCCTGGTCCTACCGCGACTATGCCGGCCGCCAGTCCTCCATGCTGTTGCAGGTCCTGAACAGCGGCAAGCCCATGAGCCCCCAGGCCGCGCGCGAGGTGCAGGTCATGCAGGGGCACCTGGATGACCTGGAGGGGCGGCTGGATGGCCAGCTGGCCCTGGCTGGCACGCCCGACAGCCTGGTGAAGGCGGCGGACGCGGCGCGCCAGGGTTACAAGGGCATCTTCGGCGTCATGCGCGCCAAAGTGCTGGAGGCCAGCGCCGCCGGCACATCCTATCCCGTCGACGTCACGGAATACCGCAAGACCAGCGTGCCCCAGTTGGCCACCATTCTGGGCATTCGCGACGCCGCCATTGCCGAGGCGACCCGCCTGGCCGATGCGCAGCACGCCGGTGCCCGCCGGGCCCTGCTGCTGGTCACCCTGCTGCTGCTGGCCGCAGCCGGCGTGCTGGGCGGCATCGTCTGGCTGGTCGGCCGCCGGGTCACGGGCCCGCTGTCGGTCCTGACGCAGGTGGTGATGAAGATCGCCGGCGGTGACCATGACCTGGCCGTGCCCTTGACGGAACGCCGTGACGAGATCGGCGAGATGGCGGGCGCCATCTCGACCTTGCGGGCCAACGCCAAGGAGGCCGACATCCTGGCCGAGCGCCAGCGGGAGGAGGAGGCCGCCAAGGAGCGTCGCCGCCTGCGCCTGGAGGCGGCGACGCGGGAATTCGCCACGTCCATCGACCATGTGGTGGAGGGTTTCTCCGGCGCCGAGCGCTCGCTGCGCGGGGCGGCGGACAGCCTGACCCTGTCGGCCGGCGACACCATCAGCCTGTCCAACACCGTGGCCGGCGCCGCCGAGGAAACCTCCGCCAACGTGCAGACGGTGGCGGCGGCCGCCGAGGAACTGAACCAGTCGATCAACGAGATCGCCCGCCAGATGGTGGGCGCCACCACCACCTCCGAAGCGGCGGTGCGTGAGGCCTCCGCCACCAAGCAGTCCATCGACGGGCTGGTCGGCGCGGCCCAGCGTATCGGTGACGTGGTGAAGCTGATCACCGATATCGCCAGTCAGACCAACCTGCTGGCCCTGAACGCCACCATCGAGGCGGCGCGGGCGGGTGAGGCCGGCAAGGGATTCGCCGTGGTGGCCAGCGAGGTCAAGGCCCTGGCCAACCAGACGGCCAAGGCCACGGAGGAGATCCAGGCGCAGGTGGCCGCCATCCAGGAGGAGACGGCCCGCGCCGCCACCGCCATCGACGGCATCACCACCACCATCGCCAGCATGAGCCAGATCACCACCGGCGTCGCCTCGGCGGTGGAGGAACAGGGCGCCGCCACGCGGGAGATCGCCCGCAACGTCCAGCAGGCCAGCGTCGGCACGCAAGAGGTGTCGTCCAACATCACCGGCGTGCGCACCGCCGCCGATGAGACGGGCAGCGCCGCCCGCAGCGTGCTCAGCTCCTCCGACGTGCTGGGCCGCGAGGCCGACACCCTGCGCTCGGTGGTCAGCGGCTTCGTCGCCACCATCAAGGCGGCGTGATGGGGGTACGGGGTTGGGAAGGGGAGCCGTCGCCGGACGCGGCGGCCCCCTTTGCGATCCGCGCCATGAGCAGAGCCGCCGCCAAGCTGAAGCCATAACCCCAGAGCAGCCAGGCGCCGGCCAGGCGGCTGACAGTATCATCGGGTCCGTAAACCCGGGGGAACCAGTTCAGGACCAGGCCGTCGGTGACCATGACCACGGCACCCACCAGCCCCACGCCCGCCATCAGCTGTTCCGGTGTCAATCCCGCCAGCCGCCGGATGAGATACACGGCGGTCCAGGCGACCAAGACGGTGCTGGCGAAGTTCAGCGGATTCCAGAAAGGATCGGCCATAAGCTGGGGCAGCCCGCGCAGGTAGGCCAGCGCCGACAACCAGAACACGCCCCCCAGCAGGACCAGAATAGCGGTCTGTCGTCCCGTCAACATCCCAACACCCCCTTCGTCGCGTGCATTCGCTTGAGAATACGCGCGAGCGGGCCGGTCAGCTCACGCCCATTTCAATGGACAGGCGGATCAGGTCGGCGGTGCGGGCCACGCCCAGCTTGGCCTTGATGGCGGTGCAGGTGTTGGCGATGGTCTTGTAGCCCACGCCCAGTTCGCTGGCGATTTCCGCCAGCGCCCGGCCTTCGCCCAGCAGGCGCAGGATTTCCAGGTCGCGTTCCGTCAGACGCTGGGCCGGATGACTGGCCGGCATGCCATGCACAGCCAGTTCCTGCGCGATCTCGTTCTCCACGTAGCGGCCGCCCTCGGCCAGGCGACGGATGGCGGCCAGCAGCTCCTCCGGGTCGGCGTTCTTGCTCATGTAGCCCTTGGCCCCGGCTGCCAGGGCGCGCGAGGCGTACAGCGCCTCGGCATGCATGCTGAACACCAGGACGCAGGCGGTGGGGTCCTCGATCAGCAGGCGCTGCAGCAACTCCAGCCCACCCACGCCGGGCAGGTTCAGGTCCAGCAGCACGATGTCCGGCCGGTCGTCGCGATAGCGCGCCAGGGCGTCGCGGCCCGTTGCGGCCTCGGCGATGGCGACGCCGGGCAGGGGGGCCAGCAGGCGCCGCAGGCCGGAGCGCACGATGGCGTGATCGTCGACAAGCAACAGCTTCATGGGGCCGGTCATCCCTGGTTACGCCGCTTCCGAGGCGGCCGACACGTCGACAGCGGGCGGCAACAGGGCCTGGACCCGCGCGCCGCCCTCAGGCCGGTTGCCCACGGTCAGGCGGCCACCCAGGGCCGCCACCCGCTCCGCCATGCCGCGCAGGCCGTAGCCCGTGTGGGGCGGCGCGTCCGCCGGCAGCCCGTCGCCGTCGTCCGCGATGTCAACGGTGACGCCATCGGCCGAGGGCGCCACACCCACGGTGACGGCCCGGGGCCGGCCGTGGCGGATGGCGTTGCTCAGACTTTCCTGCACCACGCGGTAGACCGCGGTGTCGCCGGCCTCGCCTAGATGCAGGCCGGGCGCCACGGTGACGGTGATGGCCACGTCCGGCCGACGCGCGCGCCAGAAAGCCGCCAGGTTCTCCAGGGCGGCGCCCAAGCCCAGGTCGCTCAAGCCCGGCGGCCGCAGGCGGGCCAGGATGGCCTTCACCTCCTGCTGCACATGGGCCACCGCCTCGCGGGCTGACCGCGCCTGGTCCCGCATCGCCGGGTCTCCCGCCCGCTCGGCGGCCGCCAGCAGGGCGGTGACATCGACATTGATGGCGAAGAGATAGGGCCCGACCTCGTCATGCAGATCGCGGGCAAGGTCGGCGCGCTCCTCCTCCTGGATGGTCTGCAGTTGTTCGTGCAGGCGGCGGTTGCGCGCCTCCGCCGCCGCCAGGCGCTCGATCATGCGGTTGAAGCCCACCGCCAGGCGGCGCAGCTCCGGCGGGCCCACCTCGGCCACGGGCCGGGCGGTTTCAATTTCCATGCCCACCTGGGCGAAGGCCTTGGACAGCCGATCGACGGAGCGCAGGGCCCTGCCCAGCGTCCAGTAGACCATGGGCAGGGCCAACGCGCTGAACAGCAGCATCATGACGGCGTCGTCGCCCAACTCGCCCCACACCTCCGACACCTCGCCCGCCGGGTCGGTTTCCAGGCGCAGCCACAGGCCCTGGCCGGAAAAGCCGGGCAAGGGCACCTCGGCGCTCAACTGCGGCACATCCAGCGACTTCACGAACCAGGCCGGGGCCGGGTGGTCGGGCATGGCCAGGCGGGAACTGGCGACCACCCCGCCGCCCGGCTGGCGCAGGCTGACCTTCAGATGCCGGTCGCCGTTGAAGGCGCCCACCAGCCGGGTCAGCATGGCCGTGATGTCCTCGTCACTGGTTTCCTGTGGCGCCGGCCGGCCGGCCAGGTGGGCCAGCGCGCTGCTGACCGTATGCTGGCCCACGGACAAGGCCGCCTCCATCTCCGTGCGCACGGAACGCTCCGCCCGCAGCCAGGCGGCGACCCCGCCGGTGACCAGGCTGACCAGCAGCAGCAGGGCGATGCTCAGGACCAGGCGGATGCGTAGCGACATGAGGTTGCTTCCTCAACGGCCCGTGACTGTCGCCGCCCGCCCCTGCTTCAGGGAATGCCGGGCGGCCCTCCCGCCCTTATCTAACAGGCGCCTGGGGCCCGCATGCAACAACCGCCGCGATATCGGGAATTTTTCCCGGGAAAATCGGGAAGGGGGCCTATGGCCGGGCCGGGGCCCCAAGGTTAGCCTAAGACCAGCTCCATCCCACCGGTGCGCCCCATAATGAAAAACATCCCGGCCGGCTTGTTGGCTCTGCTCTGCACCACCTGTTCCACCTTGGCCCTGGCGGCCGAGCCCGATCCGGCCCCCGATGGCGCCCCGCCGACATTGAGCGACATCATCGTCATCGGGGTCACGCCCCTGCCCGGGGCCAACGTGCCGCTGGACAAGCTGCCGGCCGCCGCCACCACCCTGTCGGCGGACGATCTGGCCCGCCTGCATTCCGTGTCCATCCTGGACGGCATGGCCCAGCGGGTGCCGGGCTTGGCCCTGTCGGACACCCAGGGCAACGCCCTGTTCCAGGATGTCCGCTACCACGGCTTCACCGTCTCTCCCCTGCAGGGCACGCCCCAGGGCATCGCCGTCTACCAGAACGGGGTGCGCTTGAACGAAGCCTTCGGTGACACGGTCAACTGGGATCTCGCGCCCGAGGTGGCGATCAGCCGCCTGACCTTGGCCACCAACAACCCGGCCTATGGGCTGAACGCCCTGGGCGGGGCGGTGACCCTGGAGATGAAGAACGGCTTCACCTTCCAGGGGGCGAACGCGGAGCTGCTGGGTGGCAGCAACGGCCGGATCCAAGGCTCCGCCGAGTTCGGCTGGCAATCGGGGCCCTTCAGCCTGTATCTCGCGGCGGAGGCGGAGAAGGATGATGGCTGGCGCAAGCAGTCGGCCTCGGACGTCGAGCGCTTTTACGCCGACGCCGGCTGGCGCGGCGAAACGGCGGAGCTGCACCTGATCGGCGCCGCGGCGCGGTCCAGCCTGGGTGTCGTCGGCCCCACGCCCTTGGAGATGATCCAGGCGGATGAGACCTCAATCTACACTTGGCCGCAGACCACCAAGAACGACAGCGGCATGCTGGCCCTGAACGGCAGGATCGACATCGCCCCGGGCTGGGCCCTGCAGGGCAATGTCTACGGCCGCCATTTCGGGCAGAAGCATGTGGACGGCAACGACAGCGATTTCGAAGGCTGCAGCGCGCGCTCCTCCTACGGCGGCAAGCTGTGCCTGGAGGATGACGCCTTCGGCACGCCGGCGGGCGGCAAGACAACCGCGTTCCGCAACCAATTCGTGATCACCGACCTGGCCGGCCACACCTTCGCCTTCGACCGCGACGCCACCTACGGCACCCTGGATCGCAGCGCCACCGACACGACCGCCGTGGGCGGGTCGCTGCAACTGACCAGCGACCGGCCGCTGATGGGCCTGGGCAACCGCTTCGCCGCCGGCGGCAGCATCGATCACAGCGACATCCGCTTCACCGCCACCAGCACGCTGGGCATCATCAACCCCGACCTCTCGGTGACGACCCAAGGCGGCGACGCCGATGATATCCCAGGGGCCGGCCTGATCATCCGCACCCTGGGCAACCTAGGCTACGCCCCCGTCTGGCTATCCGGCACCACCGACTATTACGGCGCCTATGTCACCGACACGCTGGACCTGACGCCGGCCCTGTCGCTGACCGCCGGCCTGCGCCTGAACGTGGCCGACATCGGCACCCGCGACCGGAGCGGGGCGGCGCCCGAACTGAACGGCGACAACCGCTACACCCACTGGAACCCGCAGGCCGGGCTGACCTATCAGCTGGGCGGTGGGGTCAGCGTCTATGGCGGCTATTCCCAGTCCAACCGCGCGCCCACGCCGCTGGAGTTGGACTGCGCCGATCCGTTGCGCCCCTGCCTGCTGGAGAATTCGCTGGTGGCGGATCCACCGCTGCGCCAGGTGGTGGCCGACACCTACGAGGCCGGCGTCCGCAGTACCCAGGGCGTCCTTTCCGGCCGGCTGGATTGGACCGTGGGCCTGTTCCGCACCAATAGCGACAACGACATCGTGGCGCTGGCCAGCAGCATCCAGGGCCGCGGCTATTACACCAACGTGCCCGGAACCCGCCGCCAGGGCGTGGACGCTGGCCTCACCTTCGCCGCCGAGCGCTGGCAGGTCTACCTGAACTACAGCTTCGTCGATGCCACCTACCAGTTCGACGGCGTGCTGGCCTCGCCCAACAACCCGCAGGCGGATGACAACGGCACCGTCACCGTGCACAGCGGCGACCGCATCCCCGGCATCCCCCGCCACCAGGTGAAGCTGGGCGGCGACGTGGCGGTGACCGACGCGTGGAGCGTGGGCGGCGCCGTGCAGTACTATGGCAGCCAGTATCTGGTGGGTGATGACGCCAACCAGAATTCCCAGCTGACACCCTACTGGACCATGGACCTGCGCACTTCCTACCAGGTCCTGCCCAACATCCAGCTGGTCGGCGGCATCAACAATCTGTTCGACCGCCGTTACGCCAGCTACGGCACCTATTTCGATACGGCAGGCGCCAGCGACCTGCTGGGCCGCTCGTTGAGCGACGCCCGCACCCTGACCCTGGGCGCGCCGCGCACCTTCTATGGTGGTGTGAAGGTGTCGTTCTAAGAGGTTGAATTCATGTAGTTCCCTGTGGGCGACGCGATCATGCCGTCAGGGAAGGGGGACCGGTTCCATCCGCTGCCGGTCCCCCTCTTTTTATCCGGCCGCCAGGGACCGGAGTTCTTCCAGCAGCGCCGGCGGCACCTCCAGCCCATGGGTTTGCGCCTGGGCACGGGCGGCCAGGCGGCGGTCGCCCGGCAGGCGCGCGCCATCCGCGATGATGGCCTGAACCAGCTCTCCCATGCGGCCGGCGAAGTCGGTGCCGCTGAACGCCGCGGGATCGAAGGCGATAATGACCTGGCCCACGGCGGGGCTGGGTCCCTGGTCATCCAGGAAGGAGCTGGCTTGCCAACCGTACCGCCCTCCGGCCAGCGCACCGCAGAGGATTTCCACCATCAAGGCCAGCGCCGCCCCCTTGGGGCCGCCGTTGGGGGCCAGCGCCCCTTTTAGCGCCGCCGCCGGATCGGTGGTGGGATTGCCATCGGCGTCCACGGCCCAGTCGGCCGGAATGGGGCGCCCTGCCTTCTGCGCCGCCACGATCTTGGATCGGGCGACCAGGGACAGCGCCATGTCAATGACCAGCGGCGCCCGGCCCGCCACCGGGGCGGCAAAGGCCAGCGGGTTGGTGCCGAGTAGCGCCCGCCGTCCGCCAGCCGTCGCCATGGCGGCCGGCGTGTTGGACATGACCAGGGCCACCATGCCCTGGTCCGCCAGCCGCTCCACCACCAGGCCCGCTTGGCCGATGTGGTGGGAGGTATGGATGCCCGCGCCCGCCGTGCCCATCTGGCGCGCCAGGGCAGCCACCGCCTCCACGGCCATGTCCATAGCGGGATAGGCGAAGCCGCCGGCGGCGTCCACCCGCAGGCTGGCGGCGGCGGTTTGGGTCAGGCGCGGCACGGCCCCGCCGTCAACCTTGCCGGCACGCACCTGGGCGGCATAGGACGGCACGCGGGCCAGGCCGTGGCCGGCTTGGCCATCGGCCTCGGCCGCCACCAGAGCGCGGGCCACGCTGCCGGCGGCGGCGGGCAGGGTGCCACAGGCGGTCAGCGCCTGTACGGTCAGGGAATGGGCGTCGGTCAGGGAAAGAATGGGCATGGCGGCGGCGCAAGCTGGGGAATGACCGCCCAGCTATGCCGCCGCCCGAAGGATTTGTCGCCGCCTAACTTCAGGCTGCGGCCTATTGCGCCGTCACCCGCCAGACCGTGTTGCCGACGTCGTCGGCGATCAGCAGGGCGCCGGCCTTGTCCACGGCCAAGCCCACCGGCCGGCCATGGGCCTTGCCCCCCTGGTCCAGGAAGCCGGTGACCACGTCCACCGGCTGGCCAGAGGGCCGGCCGTTGCTGAACGGTATGAAAATCACCTTGTATCCATTTGGAATCTTTCGATTCCAGCTGCCGTGCTCGCCCACGAAGGCGCCACCCTGGTAGCTGCTGGGCAGGGCGTTTCCGGTATAAAAGACCATGCCCAGGGGGGCGACGTGGGTGCTGAGGGTATAGTCCGGCACGATGGCGCGGGCGACCAGATCGGGGCGCTGCGGCTTCACCCGCGGGTCGATGTTCTGACCGTAATAGCTATAGGGCCACCCGTAGAAGCCGCCGTCCTTGACCGAAGTCATGTAATCCGGCACCAAATTGGGCCCCAGCTCGTCGCGCTCGTTCACCACCGCCCACAGGGTGCCGGTCTGCGGTTCCCAGCTGAGGCCATTGGGATTGCGCAGGCCATCGGCGTAGATGCGCCAGCGGCCGGTGGCGCGGTCCACCTCCCAGATGGCGGCACGGTTCTTTTCCGCCTCGATGCCGTTCTCGGTGATGTTGCTGTTGGATCCAACGCCGACATAGAGCCGCGTGCCATCCTGGCTGGCCACCAGGCTCTTGGTCCAATGGTGGTCGATGGGGCCGCCGGGCAGGGGCGTCAGGGTCGTGCCCTCCGCCGTGATTTGGGTGTCGCCCTCGGTATAGGGGTAGCGGATGATGGCGTCGGTGTCGGCCACGTACAGGTCGTTGCCCACCAGGGCCACGCCGAAGGGGGAATTCAGGTGGTCCAGGAAAACGCTCTGGGACTCCGGCACGCCGTCGCCGTCGGCGTCGCGCAACAGGGTGATGCGGTTGCTGTCCTTGGTTTCACCGCCGGACGTGGCCAGTGATTCCACCCAATGCATGATCAGGTCCTTGGGGCGCTTGATGGGTTCACCCTTGGGCGCCACGGATTCGACCACCAGCACGTCGCCATTGGGCAGCACGGTGAGGGACCGTGGATGATGCAGCCCGGTGGCCATGGCCTGGATTTTCAACCCTTGGGCCACGGCCGGCTTCTCGCCATCCTTCCAACCGACCACCTTGGCCACCTTCATGGGCGGCAATAGGTATTGTTGCTGCTTGGGCAGGGTGGGGTTGGCGCCGATCTGGGCGTTGGGGTCCGTGCCCTTGCTGCCGTCGTCGCACGCGCTCAGGGCAAAGGTGGCCACACCGGCCAGGGCCAGCAGGCGAAGGACATGCCGCTTCATGGCCGCACCTCCACCACCCGGCGGCGGTAGACCAGCACCGACCAGCCAATCCAGTTGCTGGTCAGCACGACGATCAGCACCAGGGCCGACAGGATCAGTCCCTGCGGCACGACGGAGGTCCAGGCGTCGCGGCTGTGCACGAAACAATTCAGGAGGGCCAAGCCCAGCGCCACCAGGTTGCCCAGCACGTGCGGCCAGATAGGCGCCTGAGTGACGACATAACGGCGCTGTCCCAGGTCCACCAAGCCGGCGATCAGCGCCAGGCACCCCAGCACCACGCCGGCGAACAGCAACCAGGCGGAAAAGTCCGCCCACATCATTTCCGCCGTGCCCCAGTAGGCGAGATCGGTGAAGAAGGCGCCAACGAAGCAGACGCTGGGGAAGGGGACCAGCATGGGATAGAGGGGGTGCCGCACGACCTCCGTGGTCGCGCTTTCGGCGGTGGTCAAATGCACCGGTGTTCCCTGGACGGTCGATCGCGTGATGTCGCTGGGCATGGCCGCTCCTCTCCATAACCTTCCCCGCGCCTTCAACCGCTTGGGCGTCAGCGTGGTTCCGGAGGCGCATGAGGTGCATGGAGGCATACGCGTAAAAAGGGTATCTCTTGTGGACTATCAGTGGGAAGATTTGCGGTTTTTGGCGAAAATACGCCAATTTTCATCATTTACATTCTATTAATGCGTGTATGTGTGTGGTGACATGGTTCGTCATCCGGGGTATGTGTTGCGCATCGATTTCACCCGGGGGTTGCGAAATGCGCGTCACCAGATCATCGCGCGCCGCCCGTCGCCTGATCGGCACGGCGGCGCTTGCCATCGCCACGGCATTCGCCGTCCCGTCCCTGTCCAGCGCCGAGGGGGCCGCCGCCGAGGGAGTTGCCGAGGGCGCCAAGGCTCAGGGCGGCATCCGCCTCAACTGGCAGGACTTTGCCAAGGACCCGGCCAAGGTCGCCAGCCTGCGGAAGGCGGTGGCGGTCATGAAGGCGCGCAACAGCGCGAACCACGCCAGCGCCGAGTACCGCACCAGTTGGGAGTATTGGGCCAACATCCATGGCTATTTCGGTCCGGACTCACCCTTTGGCACGGTGGCCGACAACACGCAGGGTCTGCCGCAGCAGTACCTGGTCTATTTCAAGGGCGTCCAGGACACGACCCCACCGGACCAGGTGGCCAAGGACGTGTGGGCGAATTGCCAGCACGGTACCCCCTGGTTCTTCGCCTGGCATCGCCTGTATCTGCTGTACTTCGAGAAGCAGCTGCAAGCGGCCTCGGGCGACCCGAGCCTGCGCCTGCCGTATTGGGATTACAGCAACCCGAACCAACTGGCCATGCCAGCGGCCTTCATCGACAAGACCTATATCGACGGCTCGGGCAAGACGCAGGCGAACCCATTGTATGAGGCCCGTCGCGCACCGGGCTGGCTGACAGGCAAGGCCAAGCTGAATGGCAATTCCACCAACATCAATTCAGCCTTGAAGCTGAAGCAATTCACCGCCTATCAGAACTATATTGAGGGCAGGGTGCACGGTTATGTCCACTGCACCGTGGGCGTGACCTGCCCGGTGGTGGATATGGGCTCGGTGCCCTATTCCTCCAACGACCCGGTGTTCTGGTCGCATCACGCCAACATCGACCGGATGTGGAGCTGCTGGACCAACATTTCCGGAAACAAGAACCCGGACACGGCCGCCTTCCTGAACCAGCAATATTCCTTCGTGGACACGAAGGGGAACGAGTTCACCGTCAAGGTCGGCGACCTGTTCAATGGTACCTTGGTCGACTACAAATATGAGCAGGAAGTGAATTGCGCCCGCGGCGCCGCCAAGACGCTGGTGGCCAGCGCCGGCTCCGTCGTCGCGCTGGCCGCGTCGACGGTGAAGGCCGCCGAGCAGCCGCCCAATCCGCTGCCGCCCAATTCGCCGGCCACCGAGAGCCTGCTTGCGGAGCCCAAGCCATTGAACGCGCCGTCCCAGCCGCTGTCGCTGACCCAGGCCAAGACCAAGGTCAAGATCACCCTGCCCCAGGGCGGTGAACAGCAGCGGCTGCAGGCCTTCGCGCTGGCGCCGCAGAACAAGGCGGCGACCGAAACCCACCTGATCCTGGAAGGCATCAGCTACAAGGCCCACCCCGGCACCATGTTCGACGTCTTCCTGGAGAACAGCAAGGATCCCAAAAAACGCGTGCAGGTGGGCACCATCAGCTTCTTCACCCTGTCCGGCGCGGCGGCCACCAAGCACGCCGAGCACCAGGCGCCCAAGACCGACGACTTCGACGTCACCGACGCCCTGCGCGAGGTCGCCGGCGGCAAGGCCAGCCTGTCCGACGTCACCGTCAGCTTCGAAGCCACCACCGGCCGCGAAGGTACGGGCGAGAAGCCGACGATGAATGCCGACGCGGGCCTGACCATCCAGAAGATCAGCCTGATGGTGCAACCGGCGCAGTGATCCTGAACGGGATGGGCTTAAGGTGCTTGGGAAGGACCGCCCGAAAAGGCGATCCTTCCCAATGGCGTTATATAATTTCCATAAGATAGATTATCGGTTTTTCCTATGTAGGCGCAAAGTTAAACTGTCAGTCCAGAGCAAAGTAGAAGTGTCAGTCTTCCGGTTGGGTGGTGCCAGCTGGGAGGTTGGTGATGGGCTGGGTGGTGATGAGCGACCGGGAAGTTCGGCGGGTGGAGGTTCTGGGGGATGTGGTTGCCGGTCTCTCGGTTGCGGCGCTGGCCTCGACGCTGGGTCGGCACCGGTCGACGGTCTATCGGGAGATTGCGCGTCACTTCTACCACACGGCGGAGCGAGACCGCCGATGCCTCAACTGCGGAGGTCTTCCACGCCAAGCTCGCGGAATTCGGCGCGGTTGGGTAGGATGAAAAAGCCTTGTCGCACTTCGACTTGAGTCCCCCCTTCTCATGATAATGGGTAACATGAGATTCCTAATGGCAGGAGCAGGGCGTATGCGGGGAAAACGAAGGGCGATCGGGTTCAAGCTGTTTCCCAGCTTCATAGGGATCGCGCTGCTCGCTTTGTTGGGGACAAGCAGCGCGTCGACGGCAGTATTCTCCGCCCCTTCAATCACTTATACGATATCTCCGAAAGCTGATGCCGGTCAGTTAATCGGAGTATTGGTAGAGGTCACGGTGCCGATCGGCGCGACGGGTGACGTTGTTCTTATCTTACCTGAAGAATGGGGCGGTACTGACCAGCTCTACCGATATCTTTCACCCATCGATGTAATCGGAGGGTCTATTGTAACGCTGTCGCCATCACAACGTAAGGTTGTAGGTCCGCCGAGCCGGAGTGTCACACTGCGCTACGCTGTATCCAGTGCTTATGACCATGAGCCGAATGCGAAGGACGGGATCCTCACGAACGGACCTATGATCCGCCCGGATTGGTTCACCGGCATGGGCGACCAATTTATCGTCGGCCTCAAGGACCGCGACACCGCGCCGGCAACGGTACGCTGGAAAGGTTGGCCGAAAGGTTGGGTGACGGTATCGAGCGAGGATGCTCGACCCTCAACTGTCGCCGATGTAATCGGCGCCAGCTTCATCGCCGGACGGGAGGTCGCAATACGGAGCCGTCCGATCAGCGGAGGCACGCTTCGCTTCGTAAGTCACGGTTCTTTTGAATGGAATGTTGATGCGTATGCTGATCGCGTGGCGCGGACGATCGATGCCGAGCGCAAATTCTGGGGTGGCATCACGGGCAACTACACAGTGACCATGGTCGGCTTGGCTCCGTCGCTGGGGTTCAGTTCGTCCGGGGGCACAGGTCGAAACCATGGCTTCGTCCAATATGCCTCTCCGGATACGCAGATGCCCGTCCTTGAACGGAATATAGCGCACGAACATATGCATAATTGGATACCGCGCCAAGTCGGAGAGATGCCCGACACGGATGGCGAGGCATCAGTCTATTGGTTCAGCGAGGGGTTCACTGATTTTTATACGGGAAGGACGCTGTTGCGCTCAGGTCTGTGGTCGCCGGGGCAGTTTACGGACAACCTAAACGAAGTAATCACCCGCCTGGCAACGTCGAAAGCCCGCAACTACACCAACGCCCAAACCGCGAAAGGGGCATGGTCGGATCAGGACGTGCACCAACTCGCCTATGACCGCGGACAATTGTTTGCGTTCCTGCTTGACCATGCGTTGCGGGGGTCTGGAAAGCGCGGACTGGACAGCATCATGCTTCTCATGCGCGACCGCTGGCAGGCTGCGCCCGCGAACGCCAAACCGCCCGTGATCGCGAATCTGCTCTCAGCCGCCGATGCCGTTGCCTTCGATATGCGGCCGATGCTCGCAAAGTACATCGACGCGGGCGATACGATTATATTACCGGCGGACCTCTTCGCCAGTTGTGCCACGATCACGGGTGTGAAGCTGGCGGAGTTCGACCTTGGCTATGATCGCGTAGCTACGGGGAAAAGCGGTGGCGTGTTTGCCGGGGTTCAGCCGGATGGTCCTGCCTATGCCGCCGGACTGCGCGACGGCATGGTCAGATTGGCAAAGTTGAGCGGAACGATGGGCGTCTCCACAACAGCGTGGAGTGTCCGTGTTCGCGACGGTGCCCGTGAGCGCGTCATCACCTACTATCCAAGGGGCAAGAAGCTCATTGACGGTCAGGAGATGCGCCTAACGGCATCGCGCTCGCCCTCCCAACGCAAGCAGTGCGCGCTATCCATGAGCGGTGCCTGATTGCATGGATGTGGGCCTCCCGATTGGGAACGACGATGCGACCTACGTGACATAGCCCCGCCCTTCCCCCATGACAAGTTCCAGACCTTTGTCCTGGTGAGGCACGAAGGCCGCTGACTCTGCGCCGCCTTCCACAATTCCGGCATGGGGATAGGGCCAAGGCCGCCCGTGCCTGACCGCCCCTCATCATTGCCCTGCCCCGCCGCCGGGCGCGTGCTTGGCCAGCGACGGGGCATTTACTCCCGCACGCAGTCATAGGCGCCATTGGAAATGGCCGGGATGTTGTCCGCTGTCACCGGCACGCTGCTGCGATAGCCGGCGGGGCAGACGGCCATGATCCGCCAGCCGCCGCGCGGCGTGGCCCTGGTGGCTAGGGTCTGGCCGCTGTCCAGCGTGTCCAGGCGCAGCGTGTTCGGGTTGGTGCTGCGGCGCTGTTCCAGGGTGATGGGCTGGGGACAGACGTTGGTCATGAGGCGGACGCCGGCGTCATCCGGATCGGGCTCGGTATGACGGCAGCGCTCCACCTGGGGCAGCGTCGCCCGACCCAGGTCCCAGGGCTCGGCCGTCGCGTCCAGGGGTGGCCGCTGGTCGGCCGGCAACGTCGTGGTCAGGGCGAAGTCCGGGTTCTCGCGCGCTGTGGGCCAGTCGGCGCGGATCAGGTCGTAGGCGGCGGCCTTTTCCTGGCCGGGTTCCGTCACCACGTCGGGCCGCACCCCCACCCCTTCCCAGCCGTCGCCGCCATCCGGCGCCCGCAGCAGCTTGGTCGGCAGGAACAGCGACAGGCCGCAGGGCAAATCCTCCAGGTGGCCCGCGATACCGGCGCCCGCCGTCGTCTGGCCCACGACGGTGGCGCGCCCCGCCCGCTGCAGGCCGAAGGCGAAGCCCTCCGCCGCCGAACCGGTGTGGGCGTCGACCAGGATGTAGAGCTTGGCGTCGGCCAGGCGGCGGCCGGGGACATAGCCGTAGGTCCACTCCTGTTCTTCCCGCGCGGGGTCGCGGTGCACACCCCGGACCAGCAGGCGCTCTTGCCCCACGGGAAAGAAGTATGTCGCCAGGAACACCCCGATCTCGCCATTGCCGCCGCCATTGCCGCGCACGTCGATGATGACGTAGTGCGACCGGGCGGCCAGGGTCATGGCGGCGGCGGCGCTGGCGAATCCGGCCTCATTAGCGGTCCACGGTCCCGGGGAGCGGATGATGGTGACGGGCAGATCGGGGTCGACGGTGACGGCGGCGATGCCGTGGTAGGGGCCGGCCACCTCCTCCGGGCCCGGATCGTCGCCAGGCGCGGCGTCGCACCGTACGCTCAGATGCAGGTCGGCATGCTCGGCCCGCAAATCCTCGGTCAGCCTCTTGGCCAGGGAGCATGGCGCTTGCCCATCATAGCGCCCGGCCTTCAGCCCGCGCGCCAGCACCTTCCCATACCGCGCTGAAATGTCAGGCAAAGGATAATGGTCGCGCAGCAGGCGGCTGATGGTCGCCACCGCATCCGCCACCTGCCCATGACCAAGCGGCGCCGGCCCACCATCGGCGGCCCGCGCCACGGAACCGATCAGCAGGCAGGCACCGGCAAGAAGCGGAAGGGCGCGTCGCATGGCCACCGGCGGTCCAAGGTGAGAAAACGCCCCCATCCTATTGATCGCCCAGGCGTCGTCACGCCTTATGCGGATGCTGGAGAATTTGTCGCACGCCTTGGCCGCCATCGTGGGTCAAGGCGCGGGATCCCGCTCCTGTTTTACCCTGGGCATCTCCGTCAGACGCATCTAAGAATTGTTCACCGGCAAAACACTTTCTCCCTTAAGCGATCCGCTCCTTGAGAGTTATGGCAATGCACTTCCGTCCATCGGCGCGCCTCCGGCCGGATCAACTGATCGTCGTGGAGGATGATGAGGTTACGCGGCTGGCCATCGTCACCTATTTCAGCGCAAACGGCTTTGAAGTGCGCGAAGCGGGTGGCTTGGCTGAATGCATGGCCCATTTGCGACGACGGCCAACCGACTTGATCTTCCTTGATGTGAGGCTGCCGGATGGATCGGGAATGGAGTTGGCGCGTGAAATTCGTGCCACCAGCCAGGCCGGCATCATCTTCGTGACCGAATTGAACGATACGATCGACCGCATCATCGCCTTCGAGTTGGGAGGAGATGATTTCGTCTCCAAGCCCGTGGACCTTCGTGAGCTGCTGGCCCGCGCCCATGCCCTGCTTCGGCGCCTGCGCGCCAGCGCGGACCTTGCCCGACAGACCGTCACGCAATTTGGAACCTGGCTGCTGGATTTGACACGGCGCGAGCTTCTGGATGGCGATGGACGCCCCCTGCATCTGACCCGTGGCGAATTCGATCTGCTGGCCGCGTTGGTGGAAGCGGATGGCCGCCCTTTAAGCCGGGACTACCTGGCGGAAGTGGTCAGCAACCGCGGCAGTGGCGAGGTCAATCCGCGCACCGTGGACACTTTGATCGCGCGGCTGCGCCACAAGCTCGTCACCCCGCAAAGCTCGCCGAGCCTGCCAGCCATCATCACCGTTTCCGGCATGGGGTACCGGCTGGGAACTTGCCAACCGCAGCCTAAAAGGGCACCAGGTCATCCCCCGCGTGGAACTTGATGCGCCGCCGCGTTGCCGACAGGGCCATCAAGCCGGCCCGGCGTTGCCGGCGCAAATCCGCCACCCAGGCGATGAAATCGGCCGCGTCACCCCGTTCCGCCGCCGTTTCCAGCCGTCCGGCCGCCGCGTACAGTTCAGCCAAGCCCACCGCCCCCGCGGCGCTGCGCAACCGGTGCACCATTTCGCGCAGTTGCCGGCGGTCGTTTTCGACGGCGGCGCGTTCCAAGGCAGCCAGCGTGGTCCGGGATGTGCGGACGAACAACCGCGTCAGCCGTGTCAGGCCCCCCGCTCCCAGCGCCTGCCATTGCTGCCGCAGGAAAGCCAGATCCAGTGGGTTTCCCGGTTCCGATCCCGCTTGGTTGACCGTTTCCCAAGCCGCCGCCCCCTCCCCGCATACCAAGGCCGCCCGCACGGCACTGAGCAACAGGGGCTTGGAAATGGTCAGCTCGATGCCCGCCGCCAGACAGCGCCGCCGGCTCACGTCCGTGAGATCCGCCGTCATAGCGATGACGCGTGGGGACCGGCCAGGCAGCGCCCGCAAACTCTCCGCCAAGACAAAACCGTCTTGGCCTGGCATGTGGAGGTCGGTCATGACCACGTCGAAGGACTGTGTCCTCATCCGGTCCAAGGCTTCGGCCACCGAGGCCGCAAGGGTCGGTTTCTGCCCCAGGCGGCGTAGTAATCCGGCGACCACTTGCCGGTTGACCGCATCGTCATCCACCGCCAGCACCGACCAAGCGGGCAGGCCGCCGTCTTCCAGCCCTGGACCAGCCCCCCGGAACGATGGCCGATGACGAGGTTGCGAGGACGAAGGCCCGGCTTCACCGCAGGCGACGGGATGCACCAGCGGTACGGCCAAGATGAAGGTGCTGCCGTGGCCCAGGGTGCTGTCGACCGTAAGGTCGCCTCCCATCAGCCTGGCGATGCGCCGGCTGATGGCAAGCCCCAGTCCGGTGCCGCCGAAGCGCCGGGTGATGCTGTCGTCAGCTTGCACGAAATCCTCAAAAATGGCGTCGCGCAATTCCGGCGCGATGCCGATGCCTTGGTCCGATACCGCGATGAGCAGCAATCCATCGGTCACCCAAGCCGACATACGGATGCCACCCGCCGGGGTGAATTTCACGGCATTACCCAGGAGGTTCAGCAGTACACGATTGAGGCGGGCCTCGTCCGCGCGAATGGAAACCGGAACGGACGGGGCGATTTCCAAGCGCAGGTCCAATCCTTTGGCGTCCGCCTGTGGGCCAAGCAGAACCAGCGCGGCCTCGGCCAGGCGGCGCAAGTCGACGTCGCCCAGCGCCAGCGTCTCTCCCTCCGCCGTCAACCGGCCATAGTCCAAGATGCCGTCGAGCAGGCTCAGCAGCGTGCCTCCCGACGTCTCGGCGATGTCCAGCAGGTGGCGTTGGTCCGGCGGCAGCCGATCCGGGTCGAGGAGTTGGAGCATGCCCAGGATGCCGTTGAGCGGCGTTCGGATTTCATGGCTGACGACGGCCAGAAGACGGGACTTCGCCTGGTCCGAGCTTTCAGCCCGATCCACGGCGTGGCGCAGTTCCAGCGTCCGGTCGGCCACCAGCCGCTCCAGCGTGTGCTGCCGGGCGCGCAACTGGCCAGTGCGGGCCTGTATCAGACCGGCGATGGCCGCCAATCCGGCGATCACGCCCGCCGTTTTTGCCCAGCTGGTCTGATACCAGGCCGGCAGCACCGTCACCGGCAACGCGACCGGATGGGCCCAAGTGCCGATCCTGTTCGATCCGCGCAGCAGCAAACGGTACGACCCGGGAGGGAGGTTGGTATAGGCCGCGATGCGCCGACCGGCGTCGGTCGAGATCCAGCCCGTGTCGAACCCTTCCAACTGGTAGGCATATTGGTTGTGCTCCGGCGCGGCGTAGTCGAGGGCGGCGAACTCCACCTCGACGCTACGGCTGTCCGACGGCACCACCAGCGGTTCCGCCGCCGGCAAGACCCGGCCGCCGACCTTCGCTTGACTTACCGCGATGGTCGGCACATAGGACCAGTCGCGCAGCCGGTCAGGCCTCACCAGCGTCATACCGGCCACACCGCCGAACAGCAGGCCGCCATCCGGCAACAGGACGCCGGATCGGGCGAAATAGGAATGCATGCCGTCGCCATCGGCGGCGTCGAAACGGCGGACGGCCATGGTGCCGGGGTCGACCATGGCCAAACCGGCATCGGTGCTGACCCACATGCGGCCCTGGCGATCGCGCAACAGCATGCGGACGCCGTCGCTGGGCAGGCCTCGGGCCCGGGTCAGCCGGTCGAAGTGATCCCCGGCCGGGAGCAAAATGCCGATCCCTCCTTCGGTGCCGACCCACAGTCGTCCTTGTCCATCCTCGGCGAAAGCGTTGACAACGTCGTTGGGCAGGCTGGCCCCGTCGTTGGGGTCGTGCCGGAAATGCCGGAAACGCCGCCGGTTCGGCACCGAGTAGGTCTAGGCCGCCCACCGTACCGACCCAAAGGCGCCCGGCGGTGTCGCGCCACAGCGCATTGATGGCGCCGAAATTCAGGCTTCCCGGGGCGGCCGCGTCGTTCCGCCAGGTTTCGCGCGGCCCACCATCGATGTCATGGGCGTCGAACCGGCCCAGCCCCCAAAATCCTCCAGCCCACAGATCGTTGCCGTCGGCCAGCAGCACCGTCGTGTTCAATCCCGCCAGGGGCTGGATCGGCGCCACCCGGCCGGTGCGCGGGCTGGTGCGGAAGACGGCGAAGCGCGTGGCGGTCAGCATGTCGCCATCGGGCAACTGGGCAAAGCCCTGGATCAGTTCATAGGGCCGGTTCTCGGTCAATATCCGGGGCAAGAAGCGTGGCGCGGCGCCGCTAGCCATGTCCACGCGTTGCACGCCACCACGGCGATAGCCCAGCCAAAGGCCACCGTCCGCGTCCAGCGCCATGCTGCGCACCTGGTCGCCTTGCAGGGTGGCGCTGGGGGCGAAGATGGGACGGATCGCCTGGCCGCCGGGATCGAAGCGCTCGACCCCCGATTGATGCGCCACCCAGGCCAGCCCGGAGTGGTCCAGGTAAATCTGGGTCACGAAATCGTCGGGAAGGCGACCCGGCTCGACCGCGTCACGGCGAATGTGACGGGTACGTCCCGTGGGAATGTCGTACGACAACAGCCCGCCGCCGAACAGGGAGATCCAGAGGGTGTCCGGATCGGGTTGCACCAGGGACAGCGCGTACCAACCCTGCGGCGGCAGGACGGCCTCGGCCTGGGGGCGTCCGTCGATGAGGCGTATCCGGCCCAGCGCGCCGTCATAGGTGCCGTACCAGAGGGTGCCGTCCGGCGCCTGGATCATGGACACGAGCGGCGCGTCGGCCCCATGCGGCAAGGGAACCGGCACCAGTTCCTCCCGCTGGTTCATGCGGGATAGCGGTGGCGCCTTGATGCTGCCACCGACCCATAGGATGCCGTCACGGTCGCGGAAGACCATGCCCACCCCTTGGCGCGTGATCCGTCGGGTGACGGGACTGGCCCGTTCGAGATGGATCAACCCGTTGCGGCCACCGGCCCACACCCCGCCATGGCCATCACCAGCCATCGGCCCCACCCTGCCCGTCCCCTCGTCCGGCGGTTGATAGGTCGAAAACCGTTCGGTCACGGGATCCCAGCGGCTGATCAGGCCGGACAGGGTGGAAACCCACATCGATCCGTCCGGGTCGGGCAGAAGCTCGTCGACGAAATTCTCCGGCAGGCTGCCGTCCCGCCCGTCCACATGCCGGAAGACGCGCATCCGGTATCCGTCCCAGCGGGCCAGGCCGCTGGGCGTGGAAAACCACATGAAGCCCGCCCGATCTTGCGCGACCTTCTGGACGGATGGCACCGGCAGCCCCTCGGCGACGCCGATATGGCTGAACAGCGGCGTGGCCAGTTGCTCCACGGTGGAAGGGGCTCCCTGGGCCACGGCGCAAACGGTTGCCAGCCAAACGGCGAGAAAGGCCGCCAGAGCACGAGCAAAGCTCACCCGGGCACTGAACCGGCACCGCCTGGTGAACGGACAGCGAGCGCGGGGTGACGCCCCGATGATGCACCGGTCAACCGCCATTCACACCCTATCGACATTCTGTCGGCAACGGCTTGATAGCCTCCGCTGCATGCACTTGCTAGTAGAAAAAACTACGCAAACAGCATGTTAATGTAGAAATGGAGAAAATCATGGATCTGCAAGTTGATTGCGCACCGGGGCTGGCGCTGGGAATGGGTGTGGATATCGCGACCGGCGCCTCCAAGTTGATCGGCATGGCAAACGTGCCTGCTGAATTGCCTGGAAGCACCACGAGCCCAAGCAACAGCGCCGAGGAGGCGCTGACCATCACCTTCGCGACCTCCAAAGAGGAGCTGGCCACCAGCCTGCATGTCCAGGCCAGCGCCAGTGCCAGTTACGGCATTTTTTCCGCGTCCGGTTCGCTGGATATTTTCAATTCCCTCGACTACAGCAGCTACGGCGTCTGGCTGACCGTCGTGGGCAAGGTCGTCACCGGCACCTCCTCTTACAATCAGCCTACATTGACCGACCCCGCGGTGGCGCTTCTGCAGAATCCGGCCGGCGCCGGACCCTTCTCGGCAAGTTACGGCCACGGTTATGTCCGTGAAATCGAGAAGGGCGCATCCGTCACCATGGTGTTTCAATGGCTGACGACCAGTGAAACCGAGCAGCGGAACCTGCACACCTCGATTTCAGTGGCGGCACAGGGGGCGTTCAGCGCCAGCGCCTCGGTTGACGTGCAGCAGAATTTCAAGCGGACGCTCTCGAACACCCGGGCTCAAGTCTACTATGTCTCCAAGGGTGGCAAGGTCATACCGGGGCAGTTGGACGCGGTGGCCGCGTTCGATGCCGTGAACACTTTCCTGCTGTCGGTTTCCGCAGCCAATTCGGTCGCGTTGAGCGCCACGATCACCGACTACGACGCCGTCGCCCGTGCGGCCTTGAAAGACAAAACACTGCCGCAGCCGACCCCGTGGGCGTTGGGCACAACCCTGCTCCACAATTGCGCGGCGCTGCAGCAGGAGATCGACGCCACGGATACCCTGCTGGGGCAGTACCGGGACGCCAAGGAGCACCCGGAGCGTTATAACGGCACGGCCACCGCCTTGGCCGCCATCGCCGATCCCGCCATCGCCACGCTCAAGACCTACCGGGCGGCGGCCGTCCAAGGCCTGAAGACCTACAAGGACAATATCTCCACGTCCGACGCTCCGCAAAACTTCCCCGTCACCGTCACGCCCCTGCCGTCACTGCCGGCGCTCACCTTGCGAAACGCCAGCGGCGATTACTTGGGGAATGGTTCCATCTACTTTTATATCCAGAACCTGGGCAATGTCATCGCACCGCAGAAAGCCGATGGCACGGGCGCCCTAATTCTGAAGCCGTTGGATCCCAACGATGTCACCCAGCGATGGATCCTGAGGCAGGATGGCCTTTATTCGTTCTTCCTCAACGGTGCCAGCAAGCAATACCTGGCAATGCCGACGAATTTCAGCGCGATAAACAATCAGCTCGTTCAGACGACGGATTCGTCTTCGGGCAACGCCAAATGGGTGCTGGGGTCCAGCGTGGGCGTACCTGGATATATCGGGTGGTCGGGCGCGGCCGGTTGGGTCATCAGCTTCACGCAGGCTGGAACTGTCGGGTTGGGGACGTGGGCGGCGCTGACCAACCAGATCTGGGCCGTGGTGAAGGTCGATCCCAACGCCACGCCGGCGTGACGGATTGATCCGTTGTGAAAGGGCGGGTCCCGGAATCCCGGCGTCCGCCCTTTCCTCCTGGCCCGCTCCCTAATTCAGCACGCAGATCCCGGCGTTCAGCGCGGTGGCGAAGGCGACCCAGACGGCATAGGGCAGGAACAGCAGGGCGGCGATCCGGTCGCTGCGCCAAGCCGTGGCGATGAAGGCCAGGATGGTGGCCAGCAGCAACAGGATGACGGCCAGTGCCAGGCCCGGCAGATGGGCGGCGAAGAAGATGGGCGACCAGAAGAAGTTCAGGAGCATCTGGATCCACCACAGCCGCATGGGCCGGCTGTCCCTGTCCCGCCGCCAGACCACCCAGCCGGCGATGGCGACCAGAACGTAGAGGGTGGTCCAGGCGGGTGCGAACACCCAGTTGGGTGGCGTGAAGCTGGGCTTGGCCAGACGCAGGTACCATAGGCCCGGCGCCGTCAGATAGCCGATGGCCAGCCCGATCCCCAGGACCAGGACGACGAAGAGGATGAGGGCGCGGGAAACCGACGACGGCGCGGGCGGCTCATCCTCATGGGGCATCATGGGCGCGTTCCCTAAACGGTGTCTACCCAACGGTGTCTACCAAGGTATTGGTACACAATAACTTCGCGACTGTCGCGCCCGTTCCATCCGCCCCGTTCCACGCGTGGTCGTGGGGGTCAACCGCCTTGCAGCCGTTTCAGCAATTCCGGGGACCAGGTGGCCAGCCGGGCGCCGTGCGCGTCGGCCTCCTGCGCCACCTGGTTATAGAGTTCCAGAAGCTTGCGCGGGTCGAGCAGGCAATCGTTGAAGGCCGCGCGGCCGAAACGATTTTCCACCAGGACGGCCATCTCGTAGCCCACCGTGTACCAAGCCCCCTGGGCGTCGCCCCAGAAGGGGGCCGCGCGCTTCATGATATCCCCGTCCTGGATCAGCTTGTCGTCCAGGATGTCCATCAGCAACTGCTGGATGGCGGCAAGGTCGGCGGCAAAGCGCTGCATGTCGCCGTCCCAGCGGGCACGGACCAGGGCATCGTCTTCCCAATGGGGATGCCGATCGGCGCCGGCGGCCGCCAGCATGGCCTCGCCCTCCCCGAAGGCGCTGAGCCAGTTCACGGCGCGCTTCACATTGGGGGGCAACCCGGCCTGCAGTTCTTCCTGTCGCGCCGCCAGGCTTTCCAGGCCGATGTGGTGGCATTCGTGGGTCACCGTGTTCTCGAACTGGTCTTGCGATTGATGGTTGACGGCTAGGAAGATGGCCGGGCCGCCGCCATCGTCCGCCTCCGACGTGGCGGGCTTTTTCCACACGAAGCTGTTGCGCTGCGGTTTGATCTCCGGGAACACCTGGGCGCGGATGCTGGCCCCTGGCGGCAGCCATGCCAGCACCCCGGCGCCCAGCCGGGCCATGTCCGCCTGCTTCATGGCCGCCAAGGTCGATGCCCAGTCGGCCCGCTGGGCCGCCGCTTCCGACGACGTCAGGAAACGCTGGAAGTCCTCGTCGGAAAGGGGGCGTCCCATGGCCGCCTCCCGGGCCTTCAGCCACTGATAGGGCCTGGTGGCGAACAGGCGGTTCCAATCCTCCGCCGTGACCGTTTCATGGGTCGCCCGCTTGTCCAGGATGCGCAGGGCCTCATCCGCCTCCGATGTGTCGAGCGCCAGCGACACGGGAACCGCGCCCGCGGCCGTACCCGCCAAGAACAGCCACGCCCCCAAGACAGCGGAACACACCGACCGGTTCATACCCGCCCCTCCCCTGCATCCACAACCAACATACCAGGGTGCCGCCCCGTGGCGGAGGCCGCTTTGCCCCTGCCCAGGTGGGGCCACTTGAGACGAGGGGGGCGCGGCCGCCTTCTCCACGCCGGTATTCGATGTCATGATCGCTTGCGCCATGAGGCCGCTCAAGGGATCGAGGGAGACGTGGGTTTGGTTGGACGCGCGCCGTACCGCATCAGCGTGGGCCCCCGCACCTGGACCTTCGCCGATCTGAAGGATCTCATGGCCAAGGCGACGCCGCCGAGGTCTGGAGACCGGCTGGCCGGCATCGCGGCCCAGTCGGCAGAGGAGAACGTGGCGGCCAAGATGTGCCTGGCCGACCTGCCGCTGAAGACCTTCCTGACCGAGGCGCTGGTGCCCTATGAGGAGGATGAGGTCACCCGCCTGATCCTGGACCGGCACGACACGGCGGCCTTCGCGCCCGTCTCGCACCTGACGGTGGGCGGTTTCCGTGACCATCTGCTGTCGGACCTGGCCACGACGGAGACGCTGACGGCCCTGGCCCCCGGCCTGACGCCGGAGATGGTGGCGGCCGTGTCCAAGATCATGCGCAACCAGGACCTGATCCTGGCGGCGCGCAAGTGCGGCGTCGTCACCCGTTTCCGCAACACCATCGGCCTGCCCGGCACCCTGGCCGTGCGGCTGCAGCCCAACCATCCGGCGGACGATCCCGGTGGCGTGGCAGCCAGCATCCTGGACGGCCTGCTCTATGGCTGCGGTGACGCCGTCATCGGCCTCAACCCGGTGTCGGACAGCCTGTCGACCCTGGCCGACCTGGCACGCCTGATCGATGGGGTCATCCAGCGCTTCGCCATCCCCACCCAGGCCTGCATCCTGACCCATGTCACCACCAGCATCGAACTGATGAACCGGGGCGTGCCGCTGGACCTGGTGTTCCAGTCGGTGGCGGGCACCCAGGCGGCCAACGAGGGCTTCGGCGTCAGCCTGGCCTTGCTGCGCGAAGGGATGGAAGCGGCCCGGGCGCTGAAGCGCGGCACGGTGGGCGACAACGTCATGTATTTCGAGACCGGTCAGGGCAGCGCCCTGTCCGCCGGCGCGCACCATGGCGTGGACCAGCAGACGCTGGAAGCGCGAGCCTACGCCGTGGCGCGGGAGTTCCGGCCCCTGCTGGTCAACACAGTCGTCGGCTTCATCGGGCCGGAATACCTCTATGACGGCAAGCAGATCATCCGCGCCGGGCTGGAGGACCATTTCTGCGGCAAGCTGCTGGGCCTGCCGCTGGGCTGCGACGTCTGCTACACCAACCATGCCGAGGCCGACCAGGACGACATGGACACGCTGTTGACCCTGCTGGCCACGGCCGGCGTGTCCTACGTCATGGGTGTACCAGGGGCGGACGATGTCATGCTGAACTATCAGTCGACCTCCTTCCACGACGCCCTTTATGTCCGGCGCTTGCTGGGCCTGAAGCGCGCGCCGGAGTTCGAGGCGTGGCTGGCCGCCACGGGCATCACCGGCGCCGACGGCCGGCCCCTGCCCCAGCCGCCGAGCCAGCCTTTGCTGCGGGGGTGGCACTGATGGACAAGCCGACGGTCACGTCCGACGCCTGGACCCACCTGGCCGCCGCCACGCCGGCGCGCATCGCCCTGGGCCGCGCCGGCGACAGCCTGCCGACGGCGGAGGTGCTGCGCTTCGCCCTGGCGCACGCCCAGGCGCGCGATGCCGTGCACACCCCGTTCGACGCCGCCGGCCTGGTGGAGCAACTGACGGCCCTGGGGGTGGCGCCGGTGGCGGTGCACAGCGCCGCACCCGACCGCGCCACCTACCTCAGCCGTCCGGACCTGGGACGTCTGCTTGACACGCCCAGCCGGCTGGCGCTGGCCGCCCTGCCCACCGCCAGCCCTGATCTGTCGGTCGTGATCGCCGACGGCCTGTCGGCGACGGCGGTACACCGCCAGGCCCTGCCCCTGCTGGCCGCCTTCCTGCCCTGGGTCCGGCAAGAGGGCTGGCGCCTGGCCCCGGTGGTGGTGGCGTCCCAGGCGCGGGTGGCCCTGGGCGACGCGGTGGGCCAGGCGCTGGGCGCCCGCGCCGTGGCCGTGCTGATCGGGGAGAGGCCGGGCCTGTCCGCCCCTGACAGCCTGGGCGTCTACCTGACCTTGAACCCCGCGCCCGGCCGCCTGGATGCCGAACGCAACTGCCTGTCCAACATCCGCGACGGCGGCCTGGGCCACGAACTGGCGGCCTTCAAGCTGGCCTGGCTGCTGCGTGAGGCCTGGCGCCGCCAGGTGACGGGTGTCGCCCTGAAGGACGAAAGCGACCGCTTGCTGGTCAACGGCTGCGCCCCCATGTTGCTGGCGGACTAAGGGAGAGGTGGCCGTGCCGCGGACAGGTTGGGTGGCGTTGTCGATGATGGCGCTGGCATCAGCGGCACAGGCGGAAGCGGGACGCATCGAGGAACGCACCCTGCCCTACGCCCCGCTGCCGGCCGACCTCCAGGCGGTGGAGGAGGTCATCAGGACGCCGCTCAGCGACGACTTCGCGGCCAAGACCTACACGGCCCCCGATGGGCGAGCCGTGCCCTACCGCTTGCTGGTCCCGGCCACGGTGGTGGCGGCCCAGCCGGCGCTGGTCAAGCTGCCCTTGGTGGTGGTCCTGCACGGCTCCGGCAGCATCGGCCACGACAATGCCGGGCAGATGACCGGCTTCGCCAAGGCCTGGGCCCTGCCCGACCTGCGGCGGCGCTTCCCCGCCTATGTGGTGGTGCCGCAGGTGGACGCGCGCAGCGCCGACTATGCCCCGGGCGAGGACGGCCTGTTGGCATCCCATCCCGGTGTCTCCCTGCCCGCCGTGCTGGCCCTGGTGGATGACTTGGCGGGACGCCTGCCGGTGGACACGGCGCGGATCTATGTCGTGGGTTTCTCCATGGGAGCCTCGGCGGCGCTGGACGCGCTGGTGGCCAAGCCGGGCCGCTTCGCCGCCGCGGTGGCTTTTTCCGCCGTGCCGCCGGATCGCGCACGGGCGGCGGGGGTGGCGGGCGTGCCCACCCTGCAGGTCCATGGCGACCAGGACAGGGAGAACCCCTACGCGCCCGACCATGCCTGGGCGGAGGCGGTGGCCGCCGCCGGCGGCGCGCCTGTCTTCGTGCGTTATCAGGGCATGGAACACCGCGTGCCGCCGGACATGATCCTGGCGCCCGGCTGGCGGGAATGGCTGTTCGCCCAGCGGCTCAACCCGGCGATACCGCCCCGCCCTTGACCGGCCGGCCGTAGCGGGCCAGCAGGGTCAGCACCGCCTCATCGACCACCCGCGCCACCTCGGCATCATCCACCACCTGGTCGGCGGCCAGGAAGGTGGGCCAGAAGATCAGGTCGTTGATCATGCCCAGGAACTGGCGCGCGGCCAGTGGCACGTCATGGATGGCCATGGTGCCGGCCGCGATTTCGGCGCGCAGGTAGGCGTGCAGGCGGTCGAGGTAAGGCGCCTTGCCCCGCAGGAACAGGGCGCGGCCCAGTTCGGGGAAGCGCGGCGCCTCCGCGATGATCACGCGAAACAGGGGGCCGGTGTGGGGCTGGCGCAGCTTGCCGGCATAATCATGGCCGATGGTGGTCAGGCCGGCGGCGGGATTGCCGGCGGATGGCAGCGGGCGCTGCAGCTCCGGATCCACCTCCCACAGCTCTTCCATGATGCCCTCGAACAGGGCGGCCTTGGTGGGGAAGTGCTTGAACAGCGTGCCGGTGGAGATCCCGGCCTCCCTGGCGACATGGGCCAGGGTGGTGCGGTCGTAGCCCTGGGACAGGAAGGCCCGGCCGGCGGCGGCCAGGGCCGCCGCGCGCTTTTCGGATTTCACACGTTTCCGGTACTCTTCCACAGCCATGGCCGACGCATCCCGTAATTCAGCCGCAAGCCGCCTGTATACCGGCGGTTGCGGCTGGGGTTAAGGGTACAGATGTTCCCCTTCAAGAAACGTTTTAAAATGGGGCCATGGCTCAAATGCGGCAGGACGCGGTGGGCGAGCAGGTCGCATTTGCCCACATGCGGGTAACCTGACAGGATGAAAGCCTCAATTCCCGCCGCCTGACGGGCCCGCAACTTGGCCACACCTAAAGGGGCCTGATCTATCCGCCCCGTCGATGATATCGCATGGGTTTTATCGATTTTCCTTTTACCCCCGCGCGCCGGTCTAATGCGGACCCAAAACGGGAGGATAAGGATACCAAATGGCCCGCACCTTCATCGACATCTCCGTCACCCTCGACAACGACGTGGTGGCCGATCCGCCCTTCATGCGCCCGCACATCGAGTACCAGACACACAAGGACACGCTGCATGAGCTGACGATGTTCTTCCCCGAGTTGGACCCCAACGACATGCCGGACGCGGAATTCGCGGCGGCCGAGACCGTGCGTCTGTCCACCCACAACGGTACCCATCTGGACGCGCCCTGGCACTACGCTTCCACCATGAACAAGGGGGAGCGGGCGATCACCATCGATGAGGTGCCGCTGGAGTGGTGCTTCAATCCCGGGGTCAAGCTGGACTTCCGTCACCTGCCTGATGGCCATGTGGTCAGTGCCGCCGAAGTGGCGGCGGAACTGGCGCGCATCGGCCACACCTTGCGGCCGCTGGACATTGTCCTGGTCAACACCCGCGCCGGCTCGCGTTACGGCCATGCCGACTTCCTGGGCGCCGGCTGTGGCATGGGGCGGGAGGCGACGCTGTACCTGACGGAGCGGGGCGTGCGCGTCACCGGCACCGACGCGTGGAGTTGGGACGCCCCCTTCCCCCACACCGCCAAGAAGTTCGCCGTGACCAAGGACGTGGGCCTGATCTGGGAAGGCCACAAGGCCGGCCGCGACATCGGCTATTGCCATCTGGAGAAGCTGTACAATCTGGAAGCGCTGCCCCCCACCGGCTTCACCGTCAGCTGCTTCCCGGCCAAGATCAAGGGGGCGTCGGCCGGCTGGACCCGCGCGGTGGCCATCATCGACGCCTGAAGGCGGACGGCTTGGCGCGCCACAACCTAAATAAGAATTTTTTCCGACTCTGCCCTTTTTTGAATTGACGATTGGTGCATTGCGGCACACCTTATGCGTGCCCTATCGCAAATGCGAACAATTTAATGCCGCACGCCGCGGCTCGCATCGTCTTGGGCCTCAACCCTTTGGAAAATGGAGATCGGAATGGCCGGCGTGACTGAATTCACCAACACCCGCATCTCGGGCCACGGCGCCAACATCGCTGGTGGCATCGGCAGCTATGTCTGGGGCGGGCCGTCCCCCAACGTCACCGTCTTCGCCGTCACGGGCCAGGGCTTGTCGAAGGGGGAGGAGTACATCATCACCGCCACCGTTCTGCTGGGGCCGCAGTTGCCTGTTCCCTTCATCGTCACCTACACGGGTCAGATGGCTGGCGCGCCGGCCATCGCCACGTTCCAGGCGGTCTGACCGTCCGCATGGTCTTTGGGCTTAAGGACAGGGCGGTGCCGGCGAGCGCCGCCCTGTTCGTTCAGGCCCGCAGGTAACGGCTCGGCGGCACGCCCAGCAGGCGCTTGAACATGCTGGTGAAGGCGGCCGGGCTGTCATAACCCAGATCCAGCGCCACGGTGGTCACCGCGTTCCCCGCCGCCAGCCGGGGCAAGGCCGCGAACAGGCAGGCCTGCTGGCGCCAGGCGGCGAAGCTGAGGCCGGTCTCGCGGCGGAATTGGCGGGTGAAGGCGCGGCGGCTCATGCCCAGGTCGTTGGCCCAGCCATCGATGGTGGCATGCGGGTCGGGGTCGGTCACGAAGGCGCGGCAGCGCGCCGCCAGCCGCGCATCGTTGGGCAGGGGCATGGACAGCGGCAGCACCGGTAGCGCCGCCAGTTCATGCAGCAGCAGGGCCATGATCATGCCGCCCCTGCTGTCCGTCGGCGCGTCATCGACCGGTAGCTCCGCCGCCTCCATCAGCAGGGCATGCACCAGCGGCGTGACACCCACCACCTGGCAGCGACCCCCGCCAGGGTCCAGCGTGTCGGGTCCGCGCGCCGCCGGCAGCACGGCCGGGTCGATGTACAGGCTGCGCATGGCGGCGGGGCCCACCACCACCGCCACCTCATGCACCACGCCGGCCGGGATCCACACCGCCCGCTCCGCCGGCACCATCCACGAGCCTTGCGCCGTCGCCACCGTCATGACGCCCCGGATGCCATACAGCAGCTGGCAGCGGCGGTGCTGGTGCGGCGGCAGCACATGCCCCGGTGGATAGTCGTTGCCCAGGGCGAAGATCGGCTGGGGTGCTGTCTCATAGACCTGGGAGCGGACGTCGCGGACCATAGATGCGTCTCTCTTTGTTGGCCCGCTTCCGCAATAATTTGGCCTAAAGACGAAAGCAGGCCGCCGGCATGCGCGCTAGCTTGTCCATCAGCCGCCGAAATGCAAGGGGGCTGGTTGGGAAATCGGGAGATCGCGGCGCCACGCGGCCCCCTGTGGTGGGAGTGTCACCGGTGAGTCAGGCTGAAAGCGTGGGTGCGGCGGCACCATCCCCCGTTGTCCAGGCCACGACCAAGGTCGGAGGCACCGTGTTCTCGGTGCTGGGGGCCATCAGCTTCTGCCATCTGCTGAACGACATGATGCAGTCCATGCTGCCGGCCATCTACCCCATGCTGAAGGGCAGCTTCGACCTCAGCTTCAGCCAGGTGGGCCTGGTGACCCTGGTCTACCAGATCACCGCCTCGCTGCTGCAGCCGTTGATCGGCCTTTACACCGACGCCAAGCCCAAGCCCTATTCCCTGTCGATCGGCATGGGCTTCACCCTGGTGGGCCTGGTGCTGCTGGCGACGGCGCCCAGCTTTGCCCTGGTGCTGGCGGCGGCGGCCCTGGTGGGCACCGGTTCCTCCGTCTTCCATCCTAAATCCTCGCGCGTGGCCCGCATGGCCTCGGGCGGGCGGCACGGCCTGGCGCAGTCGCTGTTTCAGGTGGGCGGCAACGCCGGTTCCGCCTTGGGGCCCCTGCTGGCCGCCTTCATCATCGTGCCGCACGGCCGGGACAGCATCGCCTGGTTCTCCCTGGCCGCTTTCCTGGGCATGATCGTCCTAGCCAGGATCGGCCTGTGGTACAAGCGCAACGCCAAGCCCAAGGCCGCCAAGGCGGTGAAGGAGGATCTGACCGGCCTGACGCCGCGCCAAGTGGGGCTGGCCTTCGCCATCCTGCTGGCGCTGATCTTCTCCAAGTATGTCTACCTGGCCAGCATCACCAGCTACTTCACCTTCTATCTCATCCAGACCTTCGGCGTTTCGGTGAAGGCGGCGCAGTTGCACCTGTTCATCTTCCTGGGCGCCGCCGCCGTGGGCACCATCGCCGGCGGGCCCATCGGCGACCGCTTCGGGCGCAAGCATGTCATCTGGTGGTCCATCCTGGGCGTGCTGCCCTTCACCCTGATCCTGCCCTACGCCAACCTGTTCTGGACCAGCGTGCTCAGCGGTGTCATCGGCGTCTGCCTGGCCTCCGCCTTCCCGGCCATCGTCGTCTATGCCCAGGAGCTGATGCCGGGCAAGGTCGGCACCGTGGCCGGCCTGTTCTTCGGCCTGGCCTTCGGGGTGGCCGGTGTGGCCGCCGCGGCCCTGGGCTGGTTGGCCGACCTGACCAGCATCACCACCGTTTACAAAATCTGCGCCTACCTGCCGGCCCTGGGCATCCTGACGGTATTCCTGCCGGATATCGAAGGGGCGATGAAGCGGGCGGGCCAGGCGGGGTAAGGGATTACGGTGTCTTGGCGCGCTCTATGAAATAGTCCTCGCCCTCATAGAGATAAATGGCCTTATCGTCGCCCAGGAACAATACTCGGCCGACGGGACCTTTGTCACAAGCAAGCCGCGCATCAATGACTGACCCCTTCTGAGGAATAAGATTCTTGGCGCTCTTGGGCAAGTTGCTACCAAAGAGTTTCATGACTTGGTCGCCGGGTATGGCCCGGTTGGGATAAGAGGCATTGGCGCAGGTGATTGAGAATGGATCCGTGAACGACGTCGGAGCGAAGGTGAATTTCGTCCCCACCTCTTCCGGGCGCCGACCTGCGCAGTCCCTGCAGAGGACCTTGGTGACCGTCCATGTCCCGAACATCTCGGGCGTACCTTGAGGATTCCCCATCGGAATGGCGTCTACATTTACGGCCGCATTGCCGACCGATGCTGAAATGCCGACCAGAAAGGCGATCGTGGGCGCGAGCTTCATTGCGTGGGTCCTATGTAGCGGTAAAATTCTTTGGTACGGGGCCACCACCAAGTGTCGGGCACATGAACCCTGCCGACGCCGCTGCTTTGCATACCGATAAACTCGGAAGCGGACACCATTATGGCAACGTGTCCGGGGTAATTCCCCTTACGACCTTTCTTGACCTCATAAGGCACCGGGCCCGGCGGGAAATAAACAATATCACCGGCTTCCGGTGCGCCCAGCACCGGCTGGAAGCGAAGGCGGTCCGCAGCAATGGCGCCGGACGCTTCGCGGTCAAAGTGTGGATTCACAGTTCTGATGACAAGCCAGACGAAGTAGGAACAGTCGAAGGCCCGATCTGATACGGGAGGGCTGGCATAGCGCGCCTCACCGTAGGTGATGAGGAAATTCTCGGCTGAAGCGGCTAGCTTGGCTCCGGTGGACGGCGGCAGCATCTGATCCATGGCGTTTTCACGACGGGCGGTTGATCCAGGCGGCAACAATGGTTGTATTGGATGCGCCATCTTCAAGGGCAGCGGCCGTGAAAAATCGCCCTATTCAGGTGCCCGCCAGGTCCTCCTCGACACCCCTCCCTGGGTCTGGCATGTCGTGCTGCCGCGACCAGATTGAACGATGCCTTGTTTCGATGTCATGATGATGGGGATGTATGCCTTATTTCATAAGCGCAGGATTTCATGCTGACCCTTGACATCCGTGGCGCGGACATCGATGGGGACCAGGTGACCTGCACAGGCATGCAAGTGGCATCCATCTTGGATTTTATTGCCACGCTGCCGGAGTTGGGCATAGGCACCTGGTATGCGGGCGCGGTGGAGGGTCTTGGCAAACGGTTGGAAGACTACGAGGAACCAGCGCCGCGTCTGGTGCCCGCCTTATCCGATCTGCTGCAGCGCATTCGGGGTATCCCCCAACTTCTGGATGGAGTCTTCGCCTGGGTTCCGGGTCAAGAAACACCGCGTGTGGAAGCTAAGAACTTCACCGCTGATGGGCCGATGGCCCCGCTCGTGCTCAATGCGCTGGTGGAGATCTGGGCCTTCGATACGAGTTACATTGAAGTCTATACGGAGAGAACGAGCATCATTGCGGCCATACAGGATCGGTTCATGGGTAATGCCCGCGCTGACGAATGCTCTGAAAACTAACAGCGGGACCCATAGAAAAAGGGCCACCCCCACGGACGGCCCCCTCTCCATTTGCTTTTAGCTGACACCGGGCCTTACTTGGCCTCGGCCGTCCAGGTGTTCAGCCAGCCCAGCACCTCCTGGTGCCACTGGACGGAGTTCTGGGGCTTCAGCACCCAGTGGTTCTCGTCGGCAAAGTACACCAGCTTGCTAGGCACGCCCTTGCGCTGCAGGGCGGTAAAGGCGCCCAGGCCCTGTTCGAAGGGGATGCGGAAGTCGCGGCCGCCGTGGATGATCAGCTGTGGCTTGGTCCACTGGTCGACGTGGTTGACGGGGTTGAAGCGCTCATACCCGGCGGGGTTTTCCCAGACCTTGCCGCCGTTTTCCCACTCACTGAACCACAGTTCCTCGGTGGAATAGCCCATCATGCGGTTGTCGAAGACGCCGTCATGGTTGACCAGGCACTTCCACGGGCCATTCCAGTTGCCGGCGATCCAGTTGATCATAAAGCCGCCGTAGCTGGCGCCCAGCGCGCAGGCCCGGTCGCCATTCAGGAAGGGGTACTTGGCCAGCGCCGCGGCCCAGCCCTTCTGCAGGTCTTCCAGCGGGCGGTCGCCCCAATGCTGGCTGATGGCGTCGGTGAAGGCCTGGCCATAGCCGGTGGAGCCGTGGAAGTCGATCATGACCACGGCATAGCCGGCACCGGTGTAGGCCTGCGGGTTCCAGCGGAAGCTCCAGGCGTTGCCGAAGGAACCCTGGGGGCCGCCATGAATGATGAAGGCCACCGGGTACTTGTGGCCTTCCTGGTAGTTGGCCGGCTTCACGACATAGCCGTGCACCGTCTCGTTGTTCCAGCCGGGGAAGCTGAACTGTTCATAGGCGCCCAGGGTGACGCCGGCGAGCTTGTCGGCGCCCACATGGGTCAGCTGCTCCGCCTTGCCGCCCTTCAGCGACACCTTGTAGGCCTGCGATGGGCCGGACAAGCTGTCGGCCATGTAGACCACGCCCTTGTCGCCGCCCTTCACCAGGTCGATGGCCGTCACGTGGCCCTCGCCCGTCAGCGCCTTCACGGCACCCGACTTCACGTCGACGGAGAACAGCTTGGACTGGCCTACGTCGTAGGCCGTGGTCAGCAGGGTGCGGCCATCGGCGGTCCAGGCCAGCGTGTCGGCGGAACGGTCCCAGCTGGGATCGATCTCGCGCGTCTCGCCGCTCTTCAGGTCGCGGACCAGGATGCCGAAGCGGTCGGCCTCGAAGGTCGGCCGCTTCATGGCGCGCCAGGCCAGCTTGGACCCATCGGGGCTGAACACCGGCCCCGTGTCCATGGCGGCGTTGCCGGCCGTCAGGTTGACGGGGGCGGCGCTGCCGTCCATGGGCACCTGCCACAGGTCCAGGTTGGTGCTCCACGGTTCCGTCCGGCCGGCCAGGCGGGCGGTGAAGACCACCGTCTTGCCATCCGGGCTGATGGTGATTTCGCTGTCGTCGCCGAAGGGCTTGCCCGGCGCGTCGCCGTCGAAGCCCTTCATCAGCGGCACGGGGGCGCCGGTGGCCACCCCCTCACCGTTCAGCGCCAGGGCGAACAGGTGGTTGCGGGTGCCGTCGGCCCATTCGTCCCAGTGGCGGACGAAGACCTTGTCGAACACCACGCCGCTGGACTTCGCGATCTGCGCCGGCTTGGCCGGCTTGTCACCCGTCTCGGTGCCGGGGAACACGGCCATGGAGACGACGACGTGCTGGCCGTCGGGCGCCAGGTTGAAGCTGCCCACGTCCAGCGGCAAGGTCGTCACCTGCGTGGCTTGCGCGCCGCTGGCGTCCGTCTTCCACACCTGCTGGCTGCCGGAGCGGCCGGAGAGGAAATAGAGGCTCTTGCCGTCGGCCGACCAGCGCGGGTTGGTGGCGCCGCCCTCGGAAATGGCCAGGCGGTGGCCGTCACCCTGGGAGTCCAGTTCCTTGAGCCACAGGGAATGGCTGGACTTGTTGTTGTCGTAGTCGACGGTGCGCACGTCGAATACCAGATGGCGGCCATCGGGCGACACCCGCGCGTCGCTGGCGCGGTCCATCGTCGCCAGTTCCATCGGCGTCAGGCCGTGCGTGGCCTCCGCCGCCATGGCCACAGGCGAAACGGTGACGGCCAGGGCCAACGCCAACGGCGCGCCCAGGGCGTACAGGGAACGGTTCATCCAAGCTCTCCGAAAGGCAGGAACCCCATCGGCCTTGCGGCCGCTTGGACGCCGTCATAGCGCAATTCGCCGCTGTCGCCTACGCCGCTTGACGGAACAAGACCGGCCGCCGCCCGGTCGCGGCGGAAAAGGTGACAGCCCCCTCCCCGCCGTGGCGGAAAAACCGCCGGCGGTGCGTCACCCGTCCCTTCCCCAACTTAAGACCTGACCTGCGCACGGTGGCGGGGATGCTGGTGTTTCAAGCCGTTCCCCTTCCCGGTGATGGTTTGATCCGGCGGTTGGCACAGCTTCTGCTAGTATCGGCGCCAGTTCCAAGACGACCAGGAACCGCCGGCGCTGATCGGCGGCCATTGGATACCAAAGCCCGGGAGGCATCTTAGATGAAGTCCAAGAAGACCCTGTCCCAAAAGACCTTGCTGGCCGCCCTTCTCACCGCGTCCGCCCTGTCGCTGTCGGCCTTGCCGGCCGCGGCCGAGGATGTGGTGCGGTTGGGCAACCTGAAGCTGGCCCACTTCGGCGCCGTGTCCTACACCCAGATGCTGACCGACTGCGGCATCAAGGTGGAGGAGCGGATCTTCGCCAAGGGCCCCGACATCATGCAGGCCATGGTGGCCGGTGAGCTGGACGTGGGCGCCACCGCGTCCGAGGCCGCCATCTCCGGCCGCGCCGCCGGCGCCCCCATCTACATCGTCGCCGGCTTCGCCAAGGGCGGTGCCCGCCTGGTGGCGGCCCCCGAGGCCAAGGTGGCCAAGGTCACCGACCTGAAGGGCAAGAAGGTGGGTGTGACCCGCGGCGGTATCCAGGAGGTGCTGCTGGCCGCCGAGCTGGCGCAGAACAACCTCACCTGGTCCGACCAGCCGGGCAAGGACGTGCAGATCGTCTACCTGAACTATCCGGACCTGAACCAAGCCCTGATGCTGAAACAGTTGGACGCCATCATGCAAACGGAACCGCAGGGCTCCCAGGCCGTGAACGGTGGCTTCGGCGTCGAGGTGATGAAGCCCTACGATACGGCCATCGGCAGCCCAGTGCGCACCCTGGTGATGTCGGAGGAATTCCACGACAAGCATAAGGCCGTGGCCGAGAAGTTCATGCGTTGCTTCGTGAAGGCCACCAAGACCTTCATCGACAAGCCGGAGGTGGCGTCCAAATATGTGCGCGAGACGCTGTTCAAGAAGCAGCTGACCGAGGCCGACTTCAACAGCGCCATGGGCAACGCCCAGTACAGCTATGACATCGATCCCGCCCAAATCCAGATCACGGCCGAGACCATGGCCAAGTACGGCGTGTCCAAGATGGCCAAGGTGCCGACCGCCACGGACTACGTGAAGCTGGACCTGCTGGCCGACGCCAAGAAGGAATTGGGCATCCAGTAAGGCTCAAGGGCCCGCCGTTCCTGGAAGCGGCGGGCCCTTTTCCGCTTCGCTTCTGTCGCGCTTTCATGGGGAGTACCCGAATGCGGCGTAACACCTGGTTGGCGGCCCTGCAGGGGACCGTCGTGCCGCTCGTGCTGCTTGTCATCTGGCAGGCGGCGTCCAGTTCCGGTCTGGTCAATGCCAAGATCCTGCCTTCGCCCGTGGCGGTGGCCGTGCGCTGGTGGGCCTATCTCGTCCCCGCCGAACCGTTTGATCCCGCCAACGGCGGCTACATCGCCTGGCTGTTTTCCGGTGAGCTGATCACGGACGCCATCGGCAGCCTGTACCGCGTGGTCATGGGCTTCCTGGTGGGCGCGGTCCTGGCCCTGCCGCTGGGCCTGGCCATGGGCGCCAGCCGGGCCGCCTTCCGCTGGCTGAACCCCCTGGTGGAGGTGCTACGGCCCATTCCGCCCATCGCCTACATCCCGCTGTCCATCCTCTGGTTCGGCCTGGGCAATCCGCCGGCCATCTTCCTGATCTCGCTGGGCGCCTTCTTCCCTGTGCTGGTCAACACCATCGCCGGCGTGCGCCAAGTGGACGGCATCTATCTGCGCGCCGCCCGCAATTTGGGCGCCGGGCCGCTGACCATCTTCCGCCGCGTCATGCTGCCCGCCGCCACGCCCTATATCCTGTCGGGCGTGCGCATCGGCATCGGCACCGCCTTCATCGTTGTGATCGTGTCGGAGATGATCGCCGTCAACAACGGCCTAGGCTTCCGCATCCTGGAGGCGCGGGAGTATTTCTGGTCCGACAAGATCATCGCCGGCATGCTGACCATCGGCCTGCTGGGTCTGGCCATCGACAGCGGCGTCACCCGCATCAACAACCATCTGCTGCGCTGGCACCGCGGGCTGGAGCACTGAACCATGTCCGACATCCTGATCAACCACGTCTACAAGCGCTTCGCCGTTCCCGGGAACGAGGTGGTGGCGCTGAAGGACATCAACCTGGACATCGCGTCGGGGGAGTTCGTCTGCCTGCTGGGCCCGTCCGGCTGCGGCAAGTCCACGCTGCTGAACGCCATCGCCGGCTTCTCCCACCCCACGGAGGGCGACATCACCGTGGGCGGCCGCCCGGTGGTGGAACCCGGGCCCGACCGGGGCATGGTGTTCCAGGAATACGCCCTGTTCCCCTGGATGACAGTATTCAAGAACGTCCGCTTCGGGCTGGAGGTCAAGGGCGTGGCCAATGACGTGGCCGATGCCAGGGTGCGCGGGTTGCTGGACATGCTGGGCCTGTCGGAATTCGGTGAGCGCTTCCCCAAGGACCTGTCCGGCGGCATGCGCCAGCGCGTGGCCATCGCCCGCGTCCTGGCGCTGGACAGCCCCGTCCTGCTGATGGATGAGCCATTCGGCGCGCTGGACGCCCTAACCCGCCGGTCCCTGCAGGATGAGTTGCTGAAGATCTGGGCGCGCCTGGGCAAGACCATCGTCTTCGTCACCCATTCCATTGAGGAGGCCATCTACCTGGCCGACCGCATCGTCGTCCTGACCTACCGCCCCGGCACCGTGAAGCGCGACATAAGGGTGGAGATGCCGCGACCGCGCGACGCCGCCTCGCCCGAGTTCAACACCCTGAAGCGCGAACTGTCCCGCCTGGTGTCGGAGGAGCAGCAGCGTCATGAGGCGGCGGAACGCGCTGGCCTCACCACCGACTGACCGACGCCTTGGCCGGCCCTCATCCCCTCATGGCGCGGCTGCGAACCGTTGGCGCCGGCGGCGTATTGGCGCTGCTGCTGGCGGCGGCCGGCGCCGTGGGGATGTGGGTGCTGGTGGTGGGCCATGCCGAGCGGCGGGCGGTGGAGGCGGTGGCCGCCGACGCCCATCACCGGCTGGAGATCTACGCCAACAATCTGGACAGCGCGGTCGAGCGCTTCGACTACCTGCCCTCCGTCGCCGCCCGGGATCCGGCGGTGGCGGCGCTGGCGGCGGCCGGCTTCGGCCACACCGACCCGGCCGAGGTCGACCGGGTGAACCGGTATCTGGAAGCGGTGAACGCAAGCGCCGGATCCGCCGTCCTGTACCTCATGGACGCCGAGGGGCGGACCGTGGCGTCCAGCAACTGGAACCGGCCGGACAGCTACCTGGGCGTGGACTTTTCCTACCGCCCCTATTTCAAGGACGCGCGTGACCAGGGCGTGGGCCGTTTCTATGGCGTGGGCACGGTCACCCGCCTACCCGGCTATTTCATCGCGGCACCGGTGGAGCGCGACGGACGTCGCGTGGGCGTGCTGGCGGTCAAGATCGTGCTGGACGCGCTGGAGGATGGCTGGCGCACCTCCCACGACGCGGTGCTGGTGGCCGACCGTTTCGGTATCGTCTTTTTGTCGTCCAATCCGGAGTGGAAATTCCGCGCCCGCCGGCCGCTGGACCCGGACACCGTGAAATACCTGAATGAGACCCGTGAATATGTCGGGCTGGACCATCCACCCCTGGTGCTGCCCCGCTCCCTCCGGACCCATCCGGATCTGCTGGTGGAACGGGGGCTCAGCCGTTATGGCTGGACCATCGCGCTGGCCGCAGACGCCCACCCCGTGGCCCAGGCCGCCGCCACGGCCCGCATCGGCCTGGCGCTGCTGTTGCTGCTGGCGCTGGCCATTGGCCTGTATGCGCGTCAACGGGTGAAGCGCCTGCGCGAGCAGCAACAGGCACAGGCCGCGCTCGACCGCGCCTACCAGGATTTGGAACGCCAGGTGGAGGCGCGCACCGCGGACCTGCGCGACGCCCAGGCCGAACTGGTGCAGGCCGCCAAGCTGGCCATGATCGGCCAGGTGGCGGCAGGCGTGACCCATGAACTGAACCAGCCGCTGACGGCCTTGCGCGCCCTGGCCGACAACGCCCGCCTGCTGCTGGACCAGGGCCGACAGGCGGAGGTCAGCCAGAACCTAGTCCACATCGCCGGGCTGGTGGACCGCATGGCCAAGATTTCCAGCCAGTTGCGCAATTTTTCCCGGCGCAGCGAGGGGCCGGCCCAGCCTGTCGCCCTGCCCGGCGCGGTGCAGGAGGCTCTGGCCTTGCTGGACCGCCGCCTGAAGGAGGCGCGGGTCCAGGTGACGGTGGACGTGCCGGAGGTGACGGTGGCCTTCGATCCCGTCCGGTTGCAACAGGTACTGGTCAACCTGATCCGCAACGCGGAGGATGCGACGGCCGGGGTGGCCGAACCGCGCATCGCCATCACCGCCACCCCGACCCAGCTGGACCAGCGCGCCGCCGTGCGGGTGACGGTGGCCGACAACGGCCCGGGCCTGGACCCGACGGTGCGCGACCGGCTGTTCGACCCCTTCGTCACCACCAAGCCGGGCGGCCAGGGCCTGGGCCTGGGCCTTGCCATCTCCCTGGCCATCACCCAGGAATATGGCGGGCAGCTGGAGGCCCGCGATGGCGAAAATACCGGGGCCGTCTTCCTGCTGACCCTGCCTTTGACCTCAGTTGAGCGCGATGACGCAAACACTTGATATCGCACCCGTTGTCCTGTTCGTGGATGATGAGGAGATCATCCGCCTGACCGTGCGCCAGACGCTGGAGCTGGCGGGCTTGGCCGTGGCAACCTACCCGACGGCGGAGGCGGCGCTGGCCGATATCTCAGCCGATACTCCGGGCGTCCTGGTGACCGACGTGCGCCTGCCGGGCATGAGCGGGCTGGACCTGCTGTCGCGGGTGCGGGCGCTGGATGCGGAACTGCCGGTGGTGCTGGTGACCGGCCAGGGCGATGTCTCCATGGCGGTGCGCGCCATGCAGGACGGCGCCTACGACTTCATTGAGAAACCCTTCGTCACCGACCATTTCGTGGAGGTGATCCGCCGCGCCCTGGAAAAGCGCGCCCTGGTGCGGGAGAATCGGCGCTTGCGCCAGGCCCTGGACCAGAACGCGGCGGTGGAGAACCATCTGCTGGGCCAAAGCCCGGCCCTGGTGCGCATCCGCCGCCTGGTGGCGGACTTGGCCGGCACGGACGTGGACGTGCTGGTGCTGGGGGAGACGGGCACGGGCAAGGAACAGGTGGCGCGCGCCCTGCACGAGGGCGGTCCCCGGGCCGCGTTTCCCTTCGTCGCCGTGAACTGCGGCGCCATCCCGGACAGCATGTTCGAAAGCGAGATGTTCGGGCATGAGGCCGGTGCCTTCACCGGGGCGGCCAAGCGCCGGGTGGGCAAGATAGAATATGCCCATCGCGGTACCCTGTTCCTGGATGAGATCGAGAGCATGCCACCGGCCCTGCAGGTCAAGCTGCTGCGCGTGCTGCAGGACCGGGCGCTGGAACGGCTGGGCGGCAACGACCGGGTGGCGGTGGATCTGCGCGTGGTGGCGGCCACCAAGGAGAACCTGCTGGATCTCGCCAACGCTGGGCGCTTCCGCGCCGACCTCTATTACCGGCTGAGCGTCGTCACCCTCACCCTGCCGCCCTTGCGTGAGCGGCGGGAGGACATTCCCCTGCTGTTCCAGCACTTCGCTTTGCAGGCGGCGGCCCGCTTCCGCAGGCCTTATGCCGAACCGGTGCCGGCCCTGCTGCGCGCCCTGATGCTGAAGGATTGGCCGGGCAATGTGCGCGAGCTGCGCAACGCCGCCGACCGCCATGTGCTGGGACTGGCGGAAGACGAGGGTCCTGGAACCGACGGCGGCTCCCTGGCCGACATCCTGGATGGGGTGGAGCGGCACCTGATCACCGAGGCCCTTCGTGCCAGTGGCGGCCAGGTGACGCGCGCCGCGGAGACGCTGGGCGTGCCGCGCAAAACGCTATACGACAAGATGAAACGCCTGAATATTGGCGGCGCGGAATGAATTGGGGCACCGAATGAACGCCGATCCCGTGATCCTGACCGTAGCGCCCAACGGCGCCCGCCGGCTGAAGACCGACCACCCGGCCATCCCCCTGGAGCCGGCGGAGATCGCCCAGGATGCCGCCGCCTGCCTGGAGGCGGGCGCCGCCATGATCCACATGCACGTGCGGGACGCCCAGGGGCGCCACCTGCTGGACGCCGATGCCTATGCCGCCGCCACGGCGGCCGTGCGCCAGGCCGTGGGCGATCGCCTGGTCATCCAGGTGACGACGGAGGCCGCCGGCATCTACCACCCGCCCCACCAGATGGCCGTCATCCGCGCCCTGAAGCCGGAGGCGGTGTCCCTGGCCATCCGCGAACTGGCCCCGGACGCCGTGCACGAGAAAGAAGCCGCCGACTTCTTCGCCTGGCTGGCGCGGGAGCGGATCATGGTGCAGACCATCCTCTATTCCCGCGACGACCTGCTGCGCTGGCACGATCTGCGCCGTCGCGGCGTCGTGCCGGAGGTTCCGCATTTCCTGCTGTACGTCCTGGGCCGCTACACCGCCGGGCAAGTCAGCGATCCGCGCGACCTGTTGCCCTTCATGGCGCCCGTCGCCGACGCGGCCGACGACAATACCGGCGACGTGCCCTGGGCCGTCTGTGCCTTCGGCCGGCGGGAGAACGCCTGCGTGTTGACGGCCGCCGGCCTGGGCGGCCACATCCGCGTCGGCTTCGAGAACAACCTGCACTTGCCGGACGGTACCCTCGCCCCCGACAACGCCGCCTTGGTGGCCGCCGCCGCCCAAGGCAGCCGCCTCATGGGCCGCCCGCTGGCCACGGCGGACGGGGTGCGGGCGCGGTTCGGTTGACCCGCACCCTAAATCGCGGTCCTGAAAAAATCATTCGGCATGACCGCCCTCTCCGTCTCTTCCATGATCGCCCGCATGGCGGCGGCGTCGGGGTGGCGCTGGCCGGTGCACCACCGGGCAACGGTGGAACGGCTGCGTCCGATGCGGCGGGCGAATTCGGCGGCGGTGAGGCCGTGCGCCTGGAGATAGTCGGCGAGCGTCATGGGTGGATGGTGCCGAATAGGCAACTTTCTGTCAACGCGTTGCCCGCATGGCGACTGACGATTGGTAGCCGCTGTGGCAACTTCGCTGTCATGATGGACCGCCCGCCCAACCGTATCCGTGAACTTCGTGAAGCCAAAAGGATGACCCAGGAGCAGCTGGGCGCCCTGATCGGCACCGATAAGACGGTGATCTCCAAGCTGGAATCCGGCCGCACGCGCCTATCGCAGCAGCGCATGATGGCGATCGCCGCCAGCCTGGGCTGCGGTGTGGCGGAACTGCTGGAGCCGGCGACGGTAACGTCGGCCCCGTCCGATTGGGGGCAAGACGACGCATCCGTCGAGGTGGCAGAGGTCGATATCTACGGTGACCGGCGGGGCGGCTTCCTGTCCAGTCACCAGGGGGCCAGCCATGGAGGCAAGCCGCAGGGCTTCCGTGAGGATGAGACCATCGCCCCCTGGCGCTTCCCCGCCAGCTACCTTTCCGCCGAATTGCAGGTACGGCCCGCCGCCGTGCGCATCGTGGAGGTGCGGGGTGACGGCATGGAGCCCACCCTGCTGCCTGGCGACCGGGTCATGGTCAACCTGGCGGACCAGTCCCCCTCGCCCCCCGGGATCTTCGCCCTGTGGGATGGACAGGGCGTGGTGATCAAGCGGTTGGAACTGATCATGGGCAGCCACCCGCCCATGGTCGAAATCCGCTCCGACAATCCGCATCACCGTGTCTACGAGCGGGCCGCGGCCGACATCGACATCATCGGCCGTGTCGTCTGGGTGGGCCGGCGCCTCTGAGCACCACCCGTCTTCGATGCGAAAGTTGCCAACAGAGCAACTTATGAATTGACGAGCGGTTGCCGTTCAGGCACCGTCAGGATATCGGCTGTTCTGTCGATGTTTCCCTTCCCCAAGCGCTGACCGCCTGAGGAGCCCTTTCCCCTTGGAGAGGCTGATGACCCGTCTTGAGCGCACGACACAGTTTTACTGGCAATTGGCCCAGTTGGCGCGGCACGACACTTTCCTGGACCTGGTGGTGCGTGGCCTGGACGGGCTGGCCGTGGTGGCACGCACTGCCCCCAGCCATCGCTTGCGCCGGGCCGCCGCCGCCCATGTTGGCGTGGCCGCGCGGGCGCATCGTTTCCTGAATGCGGACCCGGCTGGAGCAGGCGGCGGTGGCACTGACTGCCGCGCCGAGCTGGCGGGTCCCTTGCAAGTCAGCTCCGCCATTCGAGCGTAAAGCCGGCTGTCCGAAGGGATAGGGACGCCGAGCAGATAAGCAGGCGTCTGGTTCACGAGCAATCATAAGTGGTATGGTGGCGCATACCCTCATCAGTGGCGGGTTCACCTGGCAATGAGAGGCCGTGGCGCTGTCCACTGTTTGGCCTATTATGACGTGCCTGCGGCGGTGACACCGCTGCGCCCCATCCCATTCTTCCCACTCCTACCTCTGCCCCCCCTGTTGCCGGCGGCGCCATCATGCAGACGCAGATCTGGCCTCGTTCATGAACATTTGAATGCTAATCGTTAGGATTCTAATATTCTGGACATGGAACAAACCGTCCCCCTTCCCATTACCCCCCGGCACCGGGCCTTTGGCCTGACCCTCCTCTATCTCACCCGGCGCTGGCGGCGGGAGGCGGACGCGGCGTTGAAGGCCTATGGCCAGTCCGAGGCGACGGCCCTGCCGCTGGTGGTGCTGGCCCGCCTGGGCGATGGCATCCGCCAAGGCCAGCTGGCCGACCATGTGGGCGTGGAAGGCCCCTCGCTGGTGCGGCTGGTGGACATGCTGGAAAGGGACGGTCTGTTGGAACGCCGCAACGACCCGCGGGACCGGCGGGTGAAGACCCTGCACCTGACGGCCGAGGGCCGCGCGTTGGCCGTCCGGTTGGACGACGCGCTGGACGGCATGCGCCAGCGTCTGCTGGCCGAGGTGACGCCGGAGCAGCTGGATACCACGCTAACCGTCTTCGCGGCCGTCGAACGCGCCCTGGGCCGGTCACCGAGCGCGAAGGACGGTGGCGAGGGGGATGCACCGTGACTGCCGCCGCCTGGTTCTCATCTCTTTTCAGGGGCTTCTCCAAGGGCGCCGGCGACTGGATGTTCGCCGCCAAGACGGCCGCCGCGGCCCTGGCCGCCCTGTACATCGGCTTCAGCCTGGACCTGCCGCGCCCCTACTGGGCGGCGGGCACGGTCTTCATCGTGTCGCAGCCGCTGGCCGGCGCCATGCGGTCGAAAGGCGTGTTCCGCGTGCTCGGCACCCTCATCGGCGCCGTGGCCACGGTGGCCATCATCCCCAACCTGGTGGACGCCCCACCCCTGCTGTGCGTGGCCATGGCGCTGTGGACCATGGCCTGCCTGACCCTGGCCCTGCTGGACCGCACGCCGCGCAGCTACATCTTCATGCTGGCGGCCTACAGCACCGCCCTGATCGGCTTCCCCACCGTCACCGACCCCGGCACCGTGTTCGACGCCGCCCTGGCGCGGGTGGAGGAAATCACCGTCGGCATCCTGTGCGCCACCGTGATCGGCAGCGTCATTTTCCCGCGCGGCATCGGCCCCGTGGTCAGCGATCGCATTGACGCCTTCGCCGCCGATGTCACGCGCTGGGCGCGCGACGCCCTGGCCGGGGCGGAGGAAACGGCGGCCACCCGCTCCGACCGGCGCCGCCTGGCCGCCGACGCGGTCGAACTGCAAATGATGGCCACGCACCTGGATTACGACACCAGCCACCTGCACGGCATGAGCCAGGAGGTGCGCCAGCTGCGCCAGCGCCTGGTCATGCTGCTGCCCATCCTGTCTGGCCTGGGGGACCGCGTCCGCGCCTTGAAAGCCGACGGCCGGCCGCTGCCGGTGGCGCTGGAGACCTTGCTGGCCGACGTTGGCGACTGGGTGGCGGACCTGGAGGCGCCGGTGGACCGCACGGCGGATTTGCGCGTCCGCATCGCGGCGCTGCGCATGGCGCCGGCCGACTGGCATGACGTGCTGACCCTGAACCTGCTGACGCGGCTGAAGGACCTGATGGACGCCCTGCAGGATTGCCGCGACCTTCGCCGGTACATAATCAGCGGCGGCCATGGCCCTAAGGTCCGCCGCCGCCGGGGCGGCCGGGCGGGGGCGGAGGTGGTGATGCACCGGGACCTGGGCATGGCCCTGTGGTCCGGGGCGGGCGCCGCCATCACCATCCTGCTGGGCAGCGCCTTCTGGATCGGCACGGAATGGGCGGATGGCGCCATCGCCCTGGAAATGGCGGCCGTCGCCTGCTGCTTCTTCGCCGCGCAGGACAACCCGGTGCCGGCCATCCTGGACTTCGCGCTGTACAACGCCGTGGCCGCGGTGCTGGCCGGCATCTACATCTTCGCCATCATGCCGCACATCGACGGCTTCGTGATGCTGGCCTTCGCCCTGGGGCCCCTGTTCCTGCTGCTGGGCCGCGTCATCGCCAATCCGCGCCTGGCCGGCCGGGCCCTGGCGGTGGGCGCCACCCTGCCCACGCTGGCGGGCCTGAGCAACACCTACAGCGCCGACTTCGCCTCCTACCTCAACAGCGCCTTGGCGCTGGTGCTGGGGATGGGGTTCGCGGGGCTGGTGACGGCGCTGGTGCGCGCGGTGGGCGCGGAATGGGGCGCCCGGCGCATCCTTCGCGCCTGCTGGTACGACATCCGGGCCGTGGCCGATATGCGCGCCCCCGCCCCCGACGGCGGCCTGCGCCCCGTGTTCGCCGGCAAGCTGCTGGACCGCATGGGCCTGCTGGTACCGCGCTTGGCCGCCCTGCCCCCAGGGTCGGAAATCGCGGCCGCCGATGCCCTGGCCGACATCCGCACGGGCATGAACGTGCTGGAGCTGCGCGGGGTGGAACGGGCGCTGCCCACCCCGGCACGGGCGGCGGTGGATAGGGCGCTGTCCCAGCTGGCCGACCATTACCGGGCGGTCTGCCGCGCCGGTGCCCCGCGTCCGCCCTCGCCGCAGTTGCTGGCCGGCATCGACGCCGCCCTGGCGGCGCTGATGCCCCTGCCCGACCGCAAGCCGCGCCAAGCGTTGCTGGCCTTGGCCGGCATCCGCCGGGCCCTGTCGGACGGCGTGCCCGACCTGTCGCCGCCCACCCCCGTCGTTCCCGCCCCTCCCACCCCGGAAGAAAGCCTGGCCGCATGATCGGCGAAATGGACATCCACGGCGTCTTCGTCTCCCCCTTGCTGGTCTGGGGCGTGGTCGCCTTCCTCATCTCCATGGTCGTGCGCTGGGGCCTGCGCCTGGTGGGGGCCTACCGCCTGGTCTGGCACCGGCCGCTGTTCGACCTGGCCGTCTACGTCATCGTGCTGGGCGGCGTGGCCGCCCTGTTCACCCGCTATACCTCTCTTCCCTGATCGTCTGGACTTCGCCGCCATGCGCAGCTTCATCACCACCCTGACCCGCCTGGCCGTCACCCTGGTCGTGGTCGCCATCGCCGCCCTGGTGGGCTGGCGCTTCTGGATCTACTACATGGAAGAGCCATGGACCCGCGACGGCCGGGTGCGCGCCGACATCGTCGGCGTCACGCCCGACGTCTCCGGCCTGGTGGATGAGGTGCTGGTGCATGACAACCAGACCGTGACCAAGGGCCAGGTGCTGTTCCGCATCGACCGCGCCCGCTTCACCCTGGCGCTGCAACAGGCCGACGCCGCCGTGGCCGCCAAAAAGGCCAACTTCGATGAACTGGTGCTGGAGCGGAACCGCTATCAGTCGCTCAGCAGTTCCGCCGTGTCGCGGGAGAAGCAGGAGCAGACGGTGGCCGCCGCCAAGCAGGCCGAGGCCATCTACCTTCAGGCGGTCGCCGATCGCAACGTCGCCAAGCTGAACCTGGACCGGACGGAGGTGATGGCCACCGTCAACGGCTACATCACCAATTTCGACCTGCGCCCTGGCGACTATGTCACCGCTGGCAAGGCCGTGACCGCCCTGGTGGACAGCGACAGCCTGCACGTCCAGGGTTATTTCGAGGAAACCAAGCTGGGCCGCATCCATGTGGGTGATCCGGTGACCGTGCGCCTGATGGGCGACCCGCGCAGCTTCAGTGGCCATGTGGAGAGCGTGGCCGCCGCCATCGAGGACCGGGAACGCGCGGACGGCAACAACCTGCTGGCCAACGTGAACCCCACCTTCAGCTGGGTGCGCCTGGCCCAGCGCATCCCGGTGCGGGTGGTACTGGACAATCCGCCGGCCGACCTGCGCCTGATCCCCGGCCGCACCGCCACCGTGGCGGTGGTGGGCTCCGACGCGGTGCTGAAGACGCCTCTGACCAAGCTGCCCCATCCCATCGACCCGCAACAAGGCGCCCAGCCGGCCGCCCCGGCCAACAAGCCCAAGGCCCGGTGATCGAAGGCATTCGTGGAAGGGCCGATGCCGCGAAGTGCCCCCTTCTCGTCCAGGGACATGAGGTCGCAGGCTCATAGGGTCCCGACAGTCGCCGAGCCCCTCCCCGTTTAATCACCCAGGCGCCCCTGGACCGGCGCCGGGGCTGCGGGGGTATCGGCATCATGGAACGGGCATCCGGCACGAGCGTCGTGCCTGCGGAGGGCATGCCCAGCGCCGAGGCCATCCGGCGGGCCATCTGGCGGCTGGAAGGCGTGGTGGCGGACAGCCCCACGTCCATCGACGCGCGCTTCAACCTGGGCGTCCTGCTGCAGGCGGACGGCCGGCGGGACGAGGCGGTGGCGCAATACCGCCAGGCCCTGGTGCTCAACCCCTTCGACGCGCGGCTGCACAACGCCCTGGGCATCGCCCACCACGATGCCGGCGACATGGCCCAGGCCATGAGCTGTTTCGAGGACGCGCTGGCCAGCGACCCGGACGATCCCCAGGCCCACAACAACATGGGCCACCTGCTGCAGGTGGAGAACCGTCTGGACGACGCGCTGGCCTTCTTCGACTGGGCGCTGGCCCTGCGGCCGGATTATCCGGAGGCGCTGAACAACAGCGGCGTGGTCCTGCAGATGCAAGGCCGGCTGGACCAGGCCGTCGCCCTCTACCGCCGGGCCGTGGCCCTGCGCCCCGACTATGCCGCCGCGCACAAGAACCTGGGCATGACCCTGCTGGCGGCCGGCCAGTATGAGGAAGGCTGGCGGGAGTTCGAGTGGCGCTGGCAGGACGCGCAGTTGGCTGGCGCCCGCCGCCCCTTCACCTGCCCGCAATGGCGCGGCGAGGACATGTCCGGGCGCATCGTGCTTATCCACGGCGAACAGGGCTACGGCGACAGCCTGCAGTTCTGCCGCTACATCCCCCTGGTGGTCGAGCGCGGGCTGCGCGTGGTGGTGGAGGTGCCGCTGCCCCTGGTGCGGCTGATGCGCCGGCTGCCGGGGGTGGAGCAGGTGGTGGCCCATGGCCAGGCCCTGCCGCCCTTCGACCTGCATTGCCCCATGATGAGCCTGCCGCTGGCCTTCGGTACCAGCCTTTCCACCATCCCGGCGCCCATTCCCTATCTGGCGGCCGACCCGGCGGAGGCCGAGGCCTGGCACCGTCGCCTGGTGGCCGAGGCGCCGGGTGACAACCGGCCCCGGGTGGGCGTGGCCTGGGCGGGTGCCGCGCGTGCCGGCACGCCCGACGTGGCCGTGGCCGACCGCCGTCGTTCCATGGGGCTACCGGCCCTGCTGCCCCTGCTGGATGAGGACAGCGTCCGCTTCATCAGCCTGCAGAAGGACGCGGCGGAGATGGACGTGCCGGCCAGCCTGGGCGGCCTGATCGACAGCGTGGTTGATTTCGCCGATACCGCCGCCCTGATCAGCAACCTCGATCTGGTGATCAGCGTCGACACCGCCGTGGCCCATTTGGCGGCGGCCATGGGCGTCAGCGTCTGGCTGCTGAACCGTTTCGACAGCTGCTGGCGCTGGCTGCGCGACCGGGAAGACAGCCCTTGGTATCCCGGCAACCTGCGCCAGTTCCGGCAAACGCGCCTGGGGGACTGGCACGGCGTCGTTCAATCCGTACGCGCGGCCCTGGCCGCAACCTTCCCTTCTGGAAATCGCTGATGACCGCCTACCTCGTCCCCACCGCCAAAACGCCCATCCCGCCGGGTCGGAAGGCCTTCGCCGCGGCCCTGGCGCAGCACAAGGCCGGCCGGCTGGAGGCGGCGGCGGTGCTGTATCGCAAGGCCTTGTCGCTGATGCCCCGGCACCCGGAAAGCCTGCACCTTCTGGGCGTCATCGCCTTTCAGCAGAAGCGCCTGGATGAGGCCGTGGCCCTGATCACCCAGGCCCTGGCCCTGAAGCCAGCCTTCCCAGAGGCGCTGAACAACCTGGGCACGGTGCGGGAGGCGGCGGGCGACATCGATGCCGCCGCCGACTGCTTCCAACGCGCCGTCGCGCTGAACCCGGATTTCGCCGAAGGATACAACAACCTGGGCAACGCCTTGAAAGCCCAAGGCAAGTTGGAGGAGGCCCTGGCCGTCCTGGACCGGGCGGTGGACCTGCGGCCGGGCTATGCCGAGGCGCACAACAACCGGGGCGTCGTCCATCGCCTGCGGATGCGCTGGGCGGAGGCGGAGGCCGGGTTCCGCCGGGCGCTGGCGGCCAAGCCCGCTTACGTCAACGCCCTCTATAATTTGGGCCTGGTGCTGCGCCTGACCGGCCGCCAGGAGGAGGCCCTGCCCTGGCTGGAGCAGGCGGTGGACCGCGCGCCTGACCATGCCGAGGCCTGCTTCAACCTGGGCCTCGCCTTGCAAGATCTGGACAGGCACGACGACGCCCTGCCGCACCTGCGCCGGGCGGCGACACTGCGCCCCGACGATCCCGTGCCGCACAGCAGCCTGGGCACCACCCTGCAGGCCCTGGGACAGGCGCCGGAAGCGCTGCTGTGCTACCAGCGGGCGCTGTCGCTGAAGCCGGATTTCGCCGACGCCCACAACAACATGGGCCTCATCCTTTATGTCCACGGCCGCTACGCCGAGGCGGAGTCCTGCTTCTCGCGCGCCATCGCGCTATTGCCGGACAATCCGAAGACTTACAACAACTTGGGCCTCGCCCTTCTGGCGCAAGGCAAGGGGGAAGAGGCGGCCCGGGCCTTTGATCTCGCCATCGACGCGCAGCCGGACTATGCCGAACCGCACAACAATCTGGGCATGGCCCTGCATGCCGAAGGGCGGATGGACTTGGCGCAGGCCAGCATCCAGGCGGCTTTGGCCCTGAATCCGGATTATCCGGAGGCCCACAATAACTTGGGCGCCGTCTTTCAGGCGAAAGGTGAGCTGGACAAGGCCGTCGCCTGCTTCCGCCGCGCCATCGCGCTGAAACCCGACTACGGCGCCTGTCACAACAACCTGGGCATGTCGCTGTTGGCTGCGGGCCAGTACGCGGAGGGCTGGCGGGAATATGAGTGGCGCTGGCGCACCCGCCAGATGACACCTTACGCCCGCCAATTCCCCCAGCCGCAGTGGCGGGGTGAGGACGCCGCCGACAAGACCATCCTGATCCATGCCGAACAGGGCCTGGGCGACACCCTGCAGTTCAGCCGCTACCTGCCCCTGGTGGCGGCACGGGGCCTGCGCATCACCCTGGCCGTCCAGCCGCAAGTCGCCCGCCTGCTGCGCCCCCTGCCCGGCGTGACCCACATCCTGGTGGAGGGGGAGCCCCTGCCGCCCTTCGACCTGCAGTGTCCAATGATGAGCCTGCCGCTGGCCTTCGGCACCACGGTGGAAACCATCCCGGCGGAGGTGCCCTACCTGGCCGCCGACGCGGGGGACGTGGCCGTCTGGCGCGATCGCCTGGCGGGCGACGGCGCGGGCTTGCGCGTCGGCCTGGTCTGGGCCGGCAACCCCCGGCGCGACCGGCCGGAACTGGCGGCCGTGGACCGCCGCCGCTCCGTGGCGCCGGAGTTGCTGATGCCGCTGAGCACCGTACCCGGCGTGCGCCTCTACAGCCTGCAGAAGCACAGCGCACCACCGGCTGCCTTCCCCATGATTGATCATATGGCCGAGGTGACGGACTTCGCCGACACCGCCGCCCTGATCGCCAACCTGGACCTGGTGATCAGCGTCGACACCTCGGTCGTCCATCTCGCCGGTGCGCTGGGCAAGCCGGTGTGGGTGATGAACCGCCACGACAGCTGCTGGCGATGGTTCCGGGGCCGGAACGACAGCCCGTGGTACCCCACGCTGCGCCTGTTCAACCAGGCGGCGCCGGGGGACTGGAACGGCGTGGTGGTGCGGGTACGGGAGGCGTTGGAGGAACGGGTGAGTACCTAGGCGGCGTCCGGACGATCGTCCTGCAGGACGATGACGGCGGTGACGAAGGCGATAAGGAGCAGGCCGCCAATGGCCAAGGGCCATTCGGCCTGGGTGGCGCGCAGCAGCAGGTAAATGCCGCCTTCGCTGGCGAGGAAAGCCAGGGTCAGCAACCCGCCTTTCCATCCCGTGGGCCCGGTGGAGAAGCGGCTGTCGGTGAAGTACGCGCTTGACTGCGGCCCGAACCACCCTTTGCGCATGAAAAAGCCCCTGGCTAAACCCCGCGTTGCAAGGTCCGGCCAGGGGCTTGGAATGGCAAGGCGTTTTTATGCGAACTCCACCAGCTCCGCCTCCAGCCCACGGCTGCGGCAGGCGGCCGTGAGGGTGTTCAGCAGCAGCACGGCGATGGTCATGGGCCCCACGCCGCCCGGCACGGGAGTGATGGCGCCGGCAACGGCGGCCGCCTCGTCATAGGCGACGTCGCCCACCAGGCGGGTCTTGCCGGCGGCCGCCGCCTCGGGATCGCGGGCGGGCACGCGGTTGATGCCGACGTCGATGACCACGGCGCCGGGCTTCACCCAATCACCCTTCACCATTTCCGGCCGGCCGACGGCGGCCACCAGGATATCGGCGGTGCGGCACAGGGCGGGCAGATCGGCGGTGCGGCTGTGGGCGATGGTGACGGTGCAGTCGGCCTGCAGCAGCAGCTGGGCCATGGGCTTGCCCACGATGTTGGATCGGCCCACCACCACGGCGTGCTTGCCCTTCAGGCTGCCCAGATGGTCCTTCAGCAGCATCAGGCAGCCCAGCGGCGTGCAGGGCACCATGCCGGGCAGGCCCACGGCCAGGCGCCCGGCGTTGACCACATGGAAGCCGTCCACATCCTTGTTGGGGTCGATGGCGGCCAGCACGGCGTTGCTGTCGATATGGGCCGGCAGGGGCAACTGCACCAGGATGCCGTGGATGGCGGGATCGGTGTTCAGGCTGTGCACCAGGGCCAGCAGATCTTCCTGCGTGGTGCTGGCCTCCAGCCGGTGGGTGACGGAGTGCATGCCAGCGGCGTGGGTCTGTTCGCCCTTGTTGCGGACATAGACCTGGCTGGCCGGATCCTCGCCCACCAGCACTACGGCCAGGCCGGGCTTCAGCCCGTGACGGGTGATGAGGTCGGCGACCTTGGCGCCGATGCGTTCGCGCAAGGCCGCAGCGAATGCCTTACCGTCGATGATGTGCGCCATGACCTGTTCCTCCGCCAGCGAAACCTGAGAATTGCGCGGGACATTAGCCGCAGCGCACTGCGCCGCCAATCCCTTGGGCTTAAAAGCCTCACGGACCCTGCCATGCGATGCCGTAGCTCCGCGCGTCGCTGTGACAAGAGGACCGGGGGGAATTTTTATATTTGACGTGTGAATTCATATTTGATGTGCTGATCGCCAGCCGGCCCGCATGCCGGCTATAAAAAATACCCTGGGAGGGGACATGTCGGACGGCCGCGCGCATCCGCATCAGCACCAAGTCTCGCAATCGGGACCACGTTCGAAATGGGCGATCCCTATCACCCTGATCGTCAGCCTGTTTTTCCTGTGGGGCGTGGCCAATAATCTGAATGACGTGCTGATCGCCCAGTTCCGCAAGGCCTTCGACCTGAAGGACTGGCAGTCAGGCCTGGTGCAGTCCGCCTTTTACCTGGGCTATTTCTTCTGCGCCATGCCCGCGGCCCTGTTCGCCCGGCGCTACGGCTACAAGGCCGCCATCGTTTTCGGCCTGGCACTCTATGGCATCGGCGCGCTGCTGTTCTATCCCGCCGCGGAGCTGCGCGCCTACAGCGCCTTCCTGGGCGCGCTGTTCGTCATAGCCAGCGGCCTCGCCTTCCTGGAGACCTCCGCCAACCCGCTCATGACCGTGCTGGGCGACCCGGCGGGGGCCGAGCGGCGGCTGAACCTGGCCCAGGCCTTCAATCCCCTGGGTTCCATCACCGGCGTGCTGGTCGGTCGGCAATTCATCCTGTCGGGCGTGGAATACACGCCGGAGCAGTTGGCGGCCCTGTCGCCCGAGGCGCTGGCCCGGTTCCGCGATACCGAGGCCATGGCGGCCCAGTCCTCCTACCTGACCCTTGGCCTGCTGGTTCTGCTGTGGGCCGTGGCGGTGTTCGCGGTGCGCTTCCCGGCCCTGACCGACGGGCCGGAGGAAGGGACCGGCGATGCCGCGCCCGCCGAGGGCGGCTTCCGGCGCCTGGCTCGCCACCGCCATTTCCTGTTCGGCGTGGTGGCGCAGTTCTTCTACGTCGGCGCCCAGGTGGGGGTGTGGAGCTTCCTGATCCGCTATTCCCAGCACGCCCTGCCCGGCACCGGGGAGAAGACGGCCGCCGCCTACCTCACCCTTTCCCTGGTGGCCTTCATGGCCGGCCGCTTCGCCGGTACCGCCCTGATGGGCCGCGTCCCGGCCGAACGGCTGATGGGGCTGTTCGCCGCCATCAACGTGGCGCTGTGCCTGGTCGGGGCGTTTGGCGGCGGCTGGCTGGGCCTGGGCGCCATGATCGCCACCAGCTTCTTCATGTCCATCATGTTCCCCACCATCTTCGCCCTGTCGCTGCGCGGCCTGGGGCCCCTGACCAAGCTGGGATCGTCCTGGCAGGTCATGGCCATCATCGGCGGCGCCGCCATCCCCGTGGTCATGGGCCGGGTGTCGGACATGGCCAGCATCGCCGTGGCCATGGTGGTGCCGGGCCTGTGCTTCGCCGTCGTCGGCGCCTTCAGCCTGGCGGGCCGTGCCGCGCCGGCGGGCGACCGTGAGGAACGTCTGAAGGTCATGGCCACGCACTGAGGTTCCGGTCATGATCGACGCGCACCAGCATATCTGGCGCCTGGGCCGGCACGGCCATAGCTGGCCCACCCCCGACCTGGCCGTGATCCACCGCGACCATGAGGTGGCGGAGCTGGCGGCCCTGGCCGCCCCCGTGGGCGTCACCGGCAGCGTGCTGGTGCAGTCCCAGCCCCGCGATGAGGACACCGACTTCCTGCTGGAGGAGGCGGCGCGCCAGCCCTTCATCCTGGGCGTGGTCGGCTGGGCCGACCTGAAGGCCCCGGACGCGGTGGGGCGCATCGCCACCCTGGCCGCCCGCCCCAAGATGCGTGGCTTGCGTCCCATGCTGCAGTCCCTGCCCGTGGACTGGATCGCCGATCCGGCCGTCGACACCGCCGCGAGGGCCATGGCGGCGCATGGCCTGACCTTCGACGCCCTGGTCCTGCCGCCCCACCTGCCGGCGCTGTTGGGCTTCGCCCGGCGTCATCCGGATTTGCCCATGGTGATCGACCACGGCGCCAAGCCCCCTATCGCAAGGGGCGAGATCGACGACTGGGCTGCCGGCATGTATGACTTGGCCGCCCTGCCCCAGGTTCACGCCAAGCTGTCCGGCCTGCTGACCGAGGCTGGCGACCGGACGACGGCCGACGCCCTGAAACCCTACGTGGACATCGTGCTGGACGCCTTCGGCCCCGACCGCCTGATGTGGGGCAGCGACTGGCCGGTGCTGAACCTGGCGGGCGATTACGCCGGCTGGCTGGCCATGGCGCGCGATCTGGTGCCGGCCGGGGCCCATCCGGCGGTGTTCGACGGCACGGCGCGGCGCTTCTATCGTCTTTAAAGCACCTCCTCCACCAGCCGGGCGCCCCATTCGCCCAGGCGCTCGTCCAGGCCGCGATGGCGCCAGGCCTCGGGCTCTATGGCCCGGGCGTGGGTCAGGTCATGCTGGAACATGGCCTCCATCTCCTGCCCGAATCCGGCGCCCAAGACCACGGCGTTGATCTCGTTGTTGAAGGCGACGCTGCGCCAATCGAGGTTGGAGGAGCCGACGGTGGACCAGTCGCCGTCGATGACGGCGGTCTTGGCATGCAGGATGGCGTCCGCATACTCGTAAATATGCACGCCGGCGGCCAGTAGGTCGCTGTAATAGCCGCGCCCCGCCATGACCGACAGGGGGCTGTCGCTGGGCCCCGGCACCAGCACGGTGACATCCACGCCCCGCCCCGCCGCCTGTCTCAATGCCCGGGCCAGATCCGGCGTCGGCACAAAATAGCCCGTGGTCAGGTGGATGGACTTGCGGGCCAGGGTGATGGCCACCAATAGGCTGCGGTAGATCAGCGGCCGGCCCTCCGTCGGCGCGCCGCTCAAGGCCTGCAGGACGATGTCGCCCGGCCGGGTGCGTGGGCCTGGCGGCGGCGCGTTCAAGGGCGGGGTGGCGTCCGGCCCCTGGGCCTGGCGCTGCTGGTCCCAAGTATCCGCGTACAGGCGCTGGAACTCCGCCACCACCGGGCCGGCGATGCGCACGTCGGTATCGCGCCAGGGGCGCTGTTCCGGATCCTGGTTCTCAGCACCCGCGCCGGCGTGATGGCGGCGGTCGTACACCTCGCTGATGTTCACGCCGCCTACGATGGCGACGGCGTCGTCCACGATCAGCAGCTTGCGATGGTCGCGGCGGTTGACGTCCAGGGTCAGCAACGTGGCGGGGTCGACCGGGTTGAAGACCAGCAGGTTCACGCCGCCCTGGCGCAGGCGGTCGAACACCTCCTTGGGCGTGTCCTGCGAGCCCCAGGCGTCATAGATCAGGTTAACCTCCACCCCTTGCGCCCGCTTGGCCACCAGCTTCTCCGCGAAGCGGGAGCCTTCCACCCCATCGAACTCATAGCTTTCCATGTCGATGCGGGTGCGGGCGCCGTCGATGGCGGCATCCATGGCGGCATAGGTCTCGGTGCCGCTGCGCAACAGGGTGACGCTGTTGCCGCCGACGAAGGGCGCGCCGCCGATGATCTCCCCCTGCCGGCGCAGCAGATCCAGCCGGCTGGTCGCATCCGCCGTGGCCAGCGCCCGGGCGATGTCGGGATCGGCCGAGGGCAGCGTGGCGCAGCCGGCGAGGCTGCCAACCAGGGCAAGGGCGGCGAAGGCGGTTCTGGCGAAGCTCAGGCGGGGCCACATGGGCCGGATCGTGCCACCGCTACCGCTGGCCGGCCATTGCGACCAGCGGCGGAACGGGACCGATTTCCGGCTTATGCGGGTGGTGACAGGGGCTTAGGCCGTCCAGCCACCGTCGATGACATGGATGGCGCCGGTGGTGAAGGACGAGGCGTCGCTGGCCAGGTACAGCGCCAGCTCGGCGATCTCCTCCGGCCGGCCCAGGCGGCCCATGGGCTGGCGGGCGACGAAGGCGGCTTGCGCCGCGGCATAGTCGCCGGTGGCGGCCAGGCGCTCATCCAGCGACGGCGTCCGCACCGTGCCCGGGCAGATGGCGTTGCAGCGCACACCCCGGCCCACGAAGTCGGCTGCCACCGCCTTGGTCAGGCCGATGACGGCGGCCTTGGTGGTGCCGTAGGCGAAGCGGTTGGGCACGCCCTTGATGGAACTGGCGACCGACGACATGTTGACGATGCTGCCCTTGCCCGCGTCCAGCATCCCGGGCAGGAAGGCGCGGATGGTGCGATACATGGCGCTGACGTTCAGATCCCAGGAAAAGTCCCAAGCGGCGGCATCGCATTCCAGGATGGTGCCGGCATGGACGAAGCCGGCGCAGTTGAACAGCACGTCGATGGGCCCGATCTCCGCCGCGATGGCGGCCACCTCCGCGTCGCTGCGCACGTCCAGCCGGTGGGGACGGCAGCCCGCCACCTCGGCCAGCTTGTCGGTGTTGATGTCGGTGGCGTGCACGGTCGCCCCCTCGCGCGCGAACAGCTCCGCCGCCGCCCGGCCGATGCCTTGCGCCGCCGCCGTCACCAGCGCGATCTTACCCTCTAGACGTCCCATTAGTGATCTCCTTACGCGGCCCGCGTGGGCAGGCAGGCGGGGCCCACCGGCTCGAACGATTTATAGGTCAGGATGAATTCCTGGTGGCCCAGGGCCTCGGACACGGTGCGGTCGCCCGCCGCAGCCGCCTCGACCAGGCCCAGGATCTCGGCCCCCACCTCATCCAGGGTGGCCTTGCCTTCCAGGATGCGGCCGGCGTTCACGTCCATGTCCTCCGACAGGCGGGTGTAGGTCTCCGGGTTGGCGCAGACCTTGATGACGGGGGAGATGGCGGAACCGACGACGGAGCCGCGGCCGGTGGTGAACAGGATGAGGTGGCTGCCCGACGCGATCAGCTCCACGATCTCCGCGTTGTCGGAAATGTTGGGGAAGCCGAAGCGCGGCTCCCCATCCGGCACCACGTCCATGAGGTAGAGGCCGCCCGAGGGGGGGATGTCACCCGGCTTGATCAGGCCGCTAATGGGGGAGGAGCCGGACTTGGAATAGGCGCCCATGGACTTCTCTTCCTGGGTGGTCAGGCCGCCCTCGGCATTGCCGGGGGCGAAGCTGCCGAAGCCCATGATGGTGTAGTAGCGCTCCGCCTTCTGCACGCAGGCTTCGATCTCGGCCCCCAGCTCGGGCGTGACGGCGCGGTCGGACATGATGCGCTCACAGCCCACCAGCTCGCCCGTCTCCTCGAAAATGCAGGTGGCGCCGGCCTCGACCAGCCAGTCGAAGCAGCGGCCCACCGCCGGGTTGGCGGTGATGCCGCTGGTACCATCGGACCCGCCGCAGATGGTGCCCACCACCAGCTCATGCCGCGCCATGGGCACCACCGGCGTCTGGTCGGCGAGGACCTTCAGGCGGGCCACGGCGGCGCGCCCGGCCTCGATGGTGGCCTTGGTGCCGCCGGCCTGCTGGATGACAAGGGTTTCCACCGGCCGGCCGCTGGCCGCCACCACTTGGCGCAAGGCCTCGCGGTTGAAGCTCTCGCACCCCAGCGACAGCAGCAGCACGCCACCCACGTTGGGATGGGTGCACAGCTTGGTCATGATCTGGAAGGCATAGCTGTTGGGATAGCAGCCGGGGAAGCCGATCAGGTGCACGTCCATGTCGTCGCTGAGCGTGACGATGCGGCGGGCCACATGGTGCGCGCATTCCACCAGATAGGCCACGACCACCACGTTGCGGATGCCCTTGCGCCCGTCGCTCCTCAGAAAACCGCGCATCTCAGCCATATCAGTGGCCCCCTTCGCTGCCGCCGACCATCTGTCCCCCAACGACTTGGCGGGTATGGCTAGCGATGTAATCGCTCTTCATGTTGTGCATGTGGACATGGTCGCCCGGGGCGACGGCCCTGGTCATGGACCCGATGGGCGCGCCGTATTTCAGCACCTTGTCCCCCGCCGCCAGGGCGCGGCGGGCCAGCTTGTGGCCCACGGTCACGTCCTGGGCGGCGGTGACTGGGATGCCATCGATGTCCAGGGCGTCGCCCGCGCGAATGGCGGCGCGGACCACCAGCACGTTGTCATCCGGATGCAGCAGGATAAGGGGGGAGATGGGCGTGCTCATGCGGCTTTCACGGGGTTCGGGGTGGGGACAGGGGCTTGTTCGTGCAGCAGGCCGTCGGCGCTCAGGGCCTGCCACAGCTCGGACGGGATGACGGTATCCATCAGAGCCCGCGTCTGGGCCACCTGTGCTGCATCCGCCATGCCTGGGATGACGCTGGCCACCACCGGGTGGGCCAGCGGGAACTGCAGCGCGGCCGCCGCCAGGGGCACGCCAAAGCGGTCGCAGACGGCCTCCAGCCGGCGCACGCGGTCGATCATGGCGGCCGGTGCCGGCTCATAATTATAGTACAGCGGCGCGGTGCCCTGGGTGCCGTTCGCCAGGATGCCGGAATTGTAGGGTCCGCCGATGACGACCCTCACACCGCGCGCGACGCAGGCGGGGAAGAAGGCGTCCAGCGCCGTCTGCTCCAGCAGGGTGTAGCGGCCGGCCAGCAGCACGACGTCGAAGTCGGCGTGATCCATGGCCTCCAAACACACCTGCCACTCGTTCACGCCCAGGCCGATGGCGCCCACCGCCCCCTGGTCGCGCAGCTCCCGCATGGCGCGGTAGCCGCCGTCCAGGAACCGGCGGAAATGGACGGTGTGCCCATCGCCATGGGTGACGGCGCCCAGGTCGTGGGCCAGCAGCAGGTCGATGCGCTCCCGCCCCAACCGTTGCCGGCTTTCGCTGTAGGAGCGCATGACGCCGTCATAGCCGTAGTCAAACACCGGTTCATATGGGGCGGCGTCGGCGAAGCCATGCCTCACCTGCCCCGCCCCGGCTTCCATGCCAGCCGCCACGGGCATCAGCACCCGACCCACCTTGGTGGAGACCAACAGCTTTTCATCCGGGTCCAGTTCCGCCAGCACCGTCCCCAAGCGGCTTTCACTGAGACCGAAGCCATAGTGGGGTGCCGTGTCCAGATAGCGGATGCCGGCGCCCACCGCCGCGGCCACGGCGGCGCGCGCCGCCCCCTCCGCCACCGGCTGGTACAGGTTGCCGATGGCCGCCGCCCCGAAACCCAGCGGAGGCAGGGGCGGACACGTCGGGGTGAAGGAGGAGGATGCATCCATTTGGGGGGCCTTCCCGGGCGGGGCGACCTTTCATTCATATACGAAATCGCCTTCCGCATATAAAATCGCCATACGCACTCCCGAAGTCAAGTGCCGCACGCCGTCCCTTGCCCGGCGGGCGGGCTGGTGGCATAGCCGGGAGAGCCCAACCCAGCCCCCAAGGCCCAGGCCGGATACCCCATGACCGCCACCCCCGACGACACCTTGCACGACCTCGACGCCACTGACGAACTGACCGGCGACGGCGCGGCCGAAGCCGTGCGCAAGTACCGGGCGCCCGCCCTGGAAAAGGGCCTGGACATCCTGGAACTGATGGCCAGCCATGGCGCGCCCATGACGCCGTCGCAGATCTCCGCCCGGTTGGGACGCTCGGTCAGTGAGCTGTTCCGTATGATCCAGGTGCTGGAGTTCCGGGGCTATATAGCGCCGGCGACCACGGCCGACGGCTATGAACTGACCAACAAGCTGTTCACCCTGGGCATGGCCCGGGCGCCGGTGCGCACCCTGCTGGAGGCGGCGCTGCCCCTGATGCGCGAGTTGACCCTGGCCATCGGTCAATCCTGCCACCTGGCGGTGGCCTCGGACGATCAGATGGTGGTGGTGGCGCGCATCGAGAATCCGGGTCACCTGGGCTTCTCTGTCCGTCCGGGCTATCACCGCAGCCTGGTGGAGGCCACGTCCGGCATGGTGCTGTACGCCTTCCAGCCCGCCCATACCCAGGCCCTGTGGCGCGCCATGCTGGAGCGCGCGGTGGGGCCGGACCGGGTGGCCCCCTTCGCCGCCCGCGCCGAGGCGGTGCGCGCCCAAGGTTATGCCCAGGCCGCCAGCGATTACGCCCTGGGCGTCATGGACCTGTCCGCCCCCGTCATCGGCGGCGCGGGGGCGGCGGTGGCGGCCCTGACCGTGCCCTTCATGCAGCACACGCCGTTGGTCCGTCCTTTGGCGGAGACCATAGGCCTGGTGCAGGCCACCGCCAGGCAGATCGCGCAGGATCTGCCGGAACGGGTTTAATCCCGTGCGCCGGGATGGCCGGCATGCATGCGCCCAGGGCTGTGACGCGGCCCTGGTTTATGCTAGACCCGAGCAACTTCCTTCCAAATAACAGCCGCATGCCTTAAGGAATCGTTCGTCGTGACGTCGCAGCAGACCCCCGCCCCCCACAGCCCCTACGTCCTGGTCCTGACCTGCCCCGACGTGAAGGGCGTGGTGGCCGCCGTCTCCAGCTATCTGGCCGACAACGACGCCTCGATCACCGAATCCAACCATTTCAACGACCAGCTGACCAACAGCTTTTCCATGCGCACGGCCTTCCGGCCGGACGGCCCCGGCTTCCCCGACCTGGATAGCCTGCGCCAGGGCTTTCAGTTGATCGCCCGCCGCTTCCGCATGGACTGGCAACTGGTGGACATGACGGTGAAGCCCAAGGTGGTGATCGCCGTGTCCAAGTTCGGCCACTGCCTCTACGACCTGCTGCACCGCGCCCGTTCAGGCTCCCTGCCCATCGACATCCCGGCCGTCATCTCCAACCATGACGACATGCGGTCCTTCGTGGAATGGAGCGGCATCCCTTACCACCACCTGTCGGTGAAGGGGGATAAGACGGCGCAGGAGGTGGCCTTCATGGACGTGGTGAACCAGGCCGGCGCCGACTTGGTGGTGCTGGCCCGCTATATGCAAATCCTGTCGGCCGACCTGTGTGGCCAGTTGTCCGGACGCTGCATCAACATCCACCACTCCTTCCTGCCCAGCTTCAAGGGCGCCAAGCCCTATCACCAGGCCCACGCGCGCGGGGTGAAGCTGATCGGCGCCACTGCCCATTACGTGACGACCGACCTGGACGAAGGCCCCATCATCGAACAGGGCATCGAGCGGGTGGACCATACCCGGACACCGGAGGATCTGGTGGACATCGGGCGCGACATCGAATGCGCCGTGCTGGCCCGCGCCGTGCGCTGGCACATCGAGCGCCGCATCCTGGTGACCGGGCAGAAGACCATCGTTTTCAGCTGAACGAAAAAGGGCGGAACAGCCATCCAGCCGTCCCGCCCTTCGACTTCAGGCGCCCTACAAGTCAGCGCGGCGTCACGCTGGAGCTGCCCGTGGCGCTGGCCGAGCCATCCACCTTGGCCGAGGCGCCGCCGGCGGACACGCTGTCCTGAGTTTGGACCCTGGCATGATCGTTGGCGGACGCGCCGGACTTACCGGCCGATACACCGGCCCCACTGGAGGCGCCGGTCGACACGCCGGCACCACCATTCAGGGCGGTCGGGGCCTTGGCGGCGCCCGTAGCCGTGGTGCTGGTGCTGCCGGTGGTCTGGGTCACACCGGCGGCGGTGCCGTTGGTCACGCCCATGGCACCGGCGGTGGTGCCGTTCTCGACATCCTGGGTGGTGGCCGCGGCACTGGCGGCGGTGTTCCCGGCGGCGTTGGCGTTCGCCTTGGCGGCATCGGTCGCGGCGTTGGCTCCGTTCTGCGCCGTCACGGCCGCGCTATCCGTCACCCGGCCGGCGGTGGTGGCGGCTCCTGTGGTGGCATGGGTGGCCGCTTGGGCGTTCAAGCCGGCGGCGGCCCCCTGCCGGGCGCCCAGGTTGGCGCCGGTGGCGGTGTTCAGCGTGCCGCTCACGCCGCCGGTCACGGCGCCGGTGGCATGGCCCCCGATCAACTGCGCGTTGGCGGCACCGGCCAGCAGGGCGGCGACAGCCACGCCGCTCAGGAGAAGACGGGTATTCATGGTGTTCCTCCGTATCGCAGGATGGCAGGCGTTCCAGGTGCGGGCGCCTGCCCTTGCTACGAATTCCAGTTCATTATCCAATGACGGCGGCAATTTGGCGAAGTAAGGGATTCAATTGGCTAAGCTTAATGGCGGACATCATCGCAGATTTTAAAAATAGAAACCGGTTTTAAAAGGCCTTGATAACAATCGATAACTTACGATTTCGCGACAATTCCCCTTGTAGATCCGCCTTCCGGGCTCGGCGTTTGGTCATAAGAAAGGGCGGGCGTCCCGGAGACGTCCCGCCCCTTTCACCGCAGACGCGTTTATCGCGGCGTGCTGGTGGTGGTCGTGGTGCTGGTGGAATTACCGTTGCCATCCGTCTGGGTCGACTGGTGTTCCACCGTGCTGCCATCCGGGGTTTCCACCTTGGTCTTGCTGCGGGTGGACTTGCTGCCGTCCGGATATGTCGTGGTCGTGGTCCTCGACTGGGCGGTGCGGTCATCGTCCGAGCCGGACTGGGAACTATAGGTTTCCGTCGACTGGGTGGTGCCGGGCATGGCCGCGTCGGGGGCCGGGGGCTGCTGCGTGGTGGTTTCCGTGGTGGTGGTGCGCGACTGGGCCGCCGGAACCGCTGTCGTGGTCGTGGTGCGCGAGGTGGTGGTTTCGGACTGGGCGCAGGCCGCGCCGGCCAGAAGGCTGACGAAAGCCACGCTGCTCAGAAGAAGACGGGTATTCATGATTGTTCCTCCGCATTCGTGTACGGCGGGCATCACATGAAACGTTGCGCCTGCCTGCTACCGATCAGAGTTCAACGTCGCAATATGGCTGGAATTGGGCAGTAATACGGGTTCAAGCTGCTTAACCCCTTCGCGGTCTCTGGGTATTTTAAAGTGGATAGGCTGGCCTATGGGTGGATATATTCTCCTCTTTGCGTGAAGGAAGAATTGATCACTTAGCCATCAGGGATAGACAGCGGTCAGCCATTCGGCCATGAGCGCAGGCTTCTCTTGGCCCTCTATTTCAATGGTGACGGTGCGGGTCAACAACCAGCCGCCGCCTTTTTCCTCAACCGCGTCCAACGTCTGGTGGCTGCGCACCCGTGACCCGGCCGGTACCGGCGCCAGGAAGCGGATCTTGTTGAAGCCATAGTTCAAGCCCTTACCGGCGTTACGCACCTCCAGCGTCTGGTAGCTGAAGGCGGCCAGCAACGACAGGGTGAGGAAGCCGTGGGCGATGGTGCCGCCCAGCGCCGCCGTGGCGCGCGGTACGTCGACATGGATCCACTGATGGTCGCCGGTGGCGTCGGCGAAACCATTGATGCGGTCCTGATCCACCACCATCCAGTCGGAGTAGCCCAGATCCCTCCCCACCAGGGTGGGCAGTTCGGCCAGGTCGACGGTCAGCATTCCTTGTTTCCTCCTTGCCATTGGCGGCCCCAAAGCGGCCCCCGCGACACGGGGGCACGGCGCGCGGTGGCAGGATGCCAAATTGGCGGGGCAAGGGCACGGACTATGCAATTCCCCACGCGCACCGTTCGCCTACCATGCGCATCCTCATCCCTTGTGGCCCCGCCCTTTGGCCAGCCCTGACCAACGGACCATCCATGACCGCCACCGCCTTGCCCGACGATGTCGCCCCGGACGAGCGGGAGCCCGGTCGGTCGGTGTGGGCGGAATTCCGCCGCGGCCTGGCCGCCATGGCGCCCATTCTGCTGGGTGTGGCGCCCTTCGCCCTGGTGCTGGGCTCCCAGGCCGCGATGAAGGGCCTGAGCCCGCTGGAGGTGGCGCTGATGTGCGGCCTGAACTTCGCCGGCGGGTCGGAGTTCGTGGCCATCGAGCTGTGGCGCAGCCCGCCGCAGATCGCGCTGATCGCCGGCATGACCCTGCTGGTCAACTGCCGCCACCTGCTGATGGGGGCGTCATTCGCCCCGCATCTGCGGCGCCTGCGCCCCTGGCAGGCGGCGCTGGTGCTGTTCGTCATGGCCGATGAGACCTGGGCGCTGGGCATGGACGATGCCCGCCGCCGCATGGCCGTCACCGGCCGGCCGGGCATCAGCCTGCCTTACTATGCCGGCCTCGCCGTTTCCCTCTACATTGCCTGGGTGGCGGTCACGGTGCTGGGCGCCGTGGTGGGACCGGTGCTGGGCAACCCGCACGCCTATGGCTTCGACATGGCCTTCACCGCCGTCTTCCTGGTGCTGATCCGCGGCATGTGGAGGGGCTGGCGCCGCGCCCTGCCCTGGCCGGTCAGCCTGGGCGTGGCCGCTGTCACCCATCTGGCGGTGCCTGGCGCCTGGTACGTGCCGGCCGGCACGCTGGCCGGCCTGGCCGTCGCCTATTTCGTTGCCGGCACCGAAACCCGGGAGGCCGCGCCGTGAGCGACCTCGCCCGCTATTTCGCCTTGGACGTCCCGTCGCTGCTCGCCATCCTGGCCATGATGGCGGTGACCTACGCCACCCGCGTCACGGGATACCTGGTGCTGCGCAACCGTGCTCTCAGTTCCCGCGCCACCGCGGTGCTGGAGGCGGTGCCGGGCGCCGTGCTGATCTCCGTCATCGCGCCGGCCTTCACCACCACCAATCCGGCGGACCTGCTGGGCCTGGCGGTGACCTTGGCCATGGCCTGCCGCTTCCCCATGCTGCCCACCGTCATCGTCGGCGTGGCCGTCACCGCCCTGTTGCGCCATGTGCTATGAAGTGGGGCGGCCGTCGCTAAACGGTTGAACCCCAACCGCGTCGTTGGCATCCTTCCCGGCCAAGGCCTATGGGGGGAAAAGCATCATGATCGAACTCGTCATCGACCAGCGGCGGCGCGACTTGGGCGGGTTCGAGGTCGGGCGCATCCTGCCCGTGGCCCAGCGCCGCCATGTCGGCCCCTTCGTCTTCTTCGACCACATGGGCCCGGTGGACTTCCCCAAGGGCATCCCGCTGGAGCGGGACGTGCGCCCGCACCCGCACATCGGCCTGTCCACCGTCACCTACCTGTTCGATGGTGAGATCATGCACCGCGACAGTGTGGGCTCCGAACAGGCCATCCGCCCGGGCGAGGTCAACTGGATGACCGCCGGCAGCGGCATCACCCATTCCGAACGGTTTGAGAAGGCGCGGGCCGAGGGCGGCGCCCTGCACGGCATCCAGGCCTGGGTGGCCCTGCCGGAGGCGGATGAGGAGACCGATCCGTCGTTCCACCACTACGGTGCGGATGACCTGCCCACCTATGAGCATGGCGGCCTGTGGGCCCGGCTGGTGGCGGGCGAGGCCTTCGGCGCCAAGGCCAAGGTCAAGACCCACTCCCCCCTGTTCTACGTGCACTGGGTGCTGCAGCCCGGCACCAAGGCGCAGCTGCCGGCGGAGTATCCGGAACGCGCGGCCTACGTCGCCGTCGGCTCGGTCGAGGTGGAAGGACGGACGGTGGAGGCCGGCCACATGCTGGTGTTCACCCCCGGCCAGCCGGTGCTGTTCACCGCCATCACCCCCGCCGTGGTCATGCTGCTGGGCGGGGAGCCGCTGGGCGACCGCCACATCGACTGGAACTTCGTCTCCTCCCGCAAGGAGCGGATCGAACAGGCCAAGGCCGACTGGCGGGCCGGCCGCATGAAGCTGCCGGACCTGGACGACAAGGAATTCATTCCGCTGCCGGGGTGAGCGTCACAGCCTCACGGCACTGACGACGATGCCGTCCTCATCGGCATAGAGCCAGGCGCCGGGCGAGAACTGGGCGCCACCGAAGGACAGGGGCACGTCCACCTGGCCGGCGCCGGTCTTGGTGCTTTTCTTCGGATTGGTGCCCAGCGCCTTGATGCCCAAGTCGATATGGGCCAGGGCCACGCTGTCGCGCACCGCCCCCCATAGCACCAGGCCGGCCCAGCCGTGCTTGAACGCCAGGCCGGCGATGACGTCGCCCACCAGGGCGGTGCGCAATGACCCATGGCCATCCACCACCAGCACCGCGCCCTCGCCCGCTTCAGACAGCGTGTGCTTCAGCAGGGCGTTGTCCTCATGGCAGCGCACGGTGCGGATGGGGCCGTGGAAGGAGGCCCGCGCCCCGAAGGAGCGGAACTGGATCTCACAGCTCTGCAGGCTGTCCTCATAGGCGTCGACCAGGTCGGCGGTGCGATGGGTCATGCCGCTTTTCCCTTCCCTGCCAAGGTTCTCCCGCCGCCATCCTAGCGCTTTTCGATGTGGCGTGGCAGCGGCGAGAATGGAACCGCGACCACACTCTTAAGTGACTACAAGGATGTGTATACTCCGGCATGAAGTCCTGGCGCCGGATTTTGGGTCTGGGGATGGCGTCGGACCAGGAAATGTGGGGGCGTTTCGTGGCTTACTCCGTCTATGTCTTGGTGGTGCTGATTCTGGCCTACGTGTTGGCCTTCATCGACCGCCAGATCCTTACCCTCCTGGCCGTGCCGATGAAGGCCGACCTGGGCCTCAGCGATCTGCAGATCAGCCTGCTGCAAGGCCTGTCCTTCGCCCTGTTCCTGGCCGTCGGCGGCCTGCCCATCGGGCGCCTGGTCGACCGCCGCCGCCGCACGGCGGTGCTGGCCGCCGGCATCGCGGCCTGGAGCGTGTTCACCGCCGCCTGTGGCCTGGCGCGCTCCTTCCCGCTGCTGTTCCTGGCACGGGTGGGCGTGGGTTTCGGCGAGGCGGCCATGGTCCCGTCGGCCTATTCCCTGATCGGCGACCTGTTCCGGGGCCGGCGGCTGGGCCTGGCCATCGGCCTGTACAACATGGGCCCCTATGTGGGTGCCGGCCTGGCCCTTATCCTGGGCGGGCTGGTGCTGCACCACCTGCCGCCGGACATCGTCCTCCCCCTGCTGGGCGGCCTGCGCGGCTGGCAGGTGGTGTTCCTGCTGCTGGGTCCCATGGGCCTGCTGATGGCGCTGTGGGTCGCCACTGTGCGGGAACCGCAGAGGACGGGCGCCGGGGCGCACACCGCGCCCAATTGGGCCGAGGTGCGGGCCTATTACCGTGCCCATGGGGGCAACGCCCTGCTGGTCAATCTGGCCGGCACCTTCGCCGCCATGGCGCTATACAGCCTGGGCGCCTGGCTGCCGCATCTGCTGGCCCGCATCCACCACATGAAGCCGCTGGATATCGGCCAGGGCATGGGCTGGCGTCTGATGGTGTTCGGCGCCGGGGGCGCCCTGCTGGCCGGTATCCTGGGGGATTTCCTGCGTCGCCGGGACTGGCCCCTAGGGCGCCTGGCGGTGATGATCACGGGCGCCACCGCCGCTTGCCTGCTGTTGTACCCGGCCCTACGCGCGCCGGAGGGCGACAGCGCCCTGGCGTGGCTGGGGCCGCTGATCGGCTGCATGACCCTGGCCATCGGCTCCAGCCCACCAGCCCTGCAGGAGATCACGCCCAACCGCCTGCGCGGTTTCCAGCATGCCGTGGCGGCGCTGATCGCCACCCTGCTGGGCCTGGGCGCGGGGCCGTCGGTCGTGGCCCTGGTGACGGACAAGGTGCTGCGCGACGAAAGCCGGCTGGACCTGTCCCTGCTGCTAACCCTGCCGGTCATGCTGGGCGCCTGCATCGTGCTGGCGTTGGTGGCGACCCGCCGTTATGCCGCCAGCCTCGCGGCCATGACTCCGCCGGCGGGTCCATCCTCCACGCCCGGGCTCACCCTTTCGGGGATAGGCGGAAGCGCCACAACCTGAGAAATCTATTTTTGTGGGAAGCTCCCGCAAAAAGATGTATGAGGGGGTGCTAAATTTATGCGCGCGTAGGTTGTCGCGCCAGCCCTGGAGAAGAGCATGTACAACACCGCCACCTTCCCCGTGCCGGACGGCACCACCATCAAGATCAACGGCTTCACCAATTCCGCCTATTGGGCCCAGCGCATCGTGATCGAGGTCACGGGCCAGGCGCCCATCACCTGGAACGGCACGGGCGCCCAGAACAACAAGCTGGTGGGCCAGGTGGTGATCCCGCCCGGCAACGGCCGGCAGGTCAGCATCACCATGTCCTATGATCCGGGCGGCGGCTTCGCCCCCTCCACCGTCGTGAAGATTCCCTTCGACGATCCCAGCCTGACCGGCTTCGTCATCGGCGGCCAGGATGCCGGCGGCCGCCCCAACGGCCCCGCCAGCTGGAACACGGTCGCCTTCGTCTATTGGGCCAAGGGCTATTGAGCCCTTGATATACAAAACCCCGGATGGCGAGCCATCCGGGGTTTTTAGTGCTCCCTCAAACGCCGGGCGTCGCCGTCCGGCGGCTTGGCCTGTCCTCGCTGCGCCCCCTATACACTAACTGAGCGGTGCTCGGCATCCGGCGGACGCAGTCGCGTCCTAGAGCGACATGAGGCTGTGCCTCATGTCGCTGTCAAAGGCGTCAGGCCGCTTCGCGGTTCTGGGCCAAGCGGTCCAGCAGCGCGTCCTGCTGGTCGATCAGCTCTTGCGGGGTGTCGCCGCCAAAGCGGCCGAACAGCTCGGACTGGTCGCGCAGTTCCGTCTCGGCCTCCACCGGGTCCACCGCCATGACGGCGTCGAACTGGTCGCGGCCGAAGTCCAGACCATGCCAAATCAGGTCTTCATAACGCGGCGTGAGACCGAACAGGTTCTCTTCCGTCTCCACGGCCCGGCCGCGCACGCGGTCCACGATCCATTTCAGGACCCGCATGTTGTCACCAAAGCCCGGCCAGGCGAACCTGCCGTCCTGGTTCTTGCGGAACCAATTGACACGGTAGATGCGCGGCAGGTTCTCCAGCTTGCCGGCCATGTCCAGCCAGTGGCGCCAGTACTCGGCCATGTTGTAGCCGCAGAAGGGCAGCATGGCGAAGGGATCGCGGCGGATGGCGGCCTGGCCCACGGCGGCGGCGGTCGCCTCCGAGCCCAAGGTCGCCGCCCAGTACACGCCCTCGTTCCAGCCACGGGTCTCGAACACCAGGGGGAAGGTGCGCGACAGGCGACCGCCGAAGATGAAGGCGCTGATGGGCACGCCGGCCGGGTCCTCCCAAGCCGGATCGATGCTGGGGCACTGGCTGGCCGGGGCGGTGAAACGGGCGTTGGGGTGCGCCGCCTTGCGGCCGCTGGCGGGCGTCCAGTCCTTGCCTTCCCAGTCGATCAGGTGGGCCGGCGGCGTGTCGGTCAGGCCTTCCCACCACACGTCGCCGTCATCGGTCAGGGCGCAATTGGTGAAGATCACGTTGGCGTGCAGGGTCAGCAGCGCGTTGGGATTGGACTTCAGGCTGGTGCCCGGCGCCACGCCAAAGAAGCCGGCCTCGGGATTGATGGCGCGCAGGGTGCCGTCCGCCGTCGGCTTGATCCAGGCGATGTCGTCGCCGATGGTGCGCACCTTCCAGCCGTCGAAGACGGCCGGCGGCACCATCATGGCGAAGTTGGTCTTGCCGCAGGCCGAGGGGAAAGCGGCGGCGACGTAGGTTTTCTCACCCTCCGGGCTTTCCACGCCCAGGATCAGCATATGCTCGGCCAGCCAACCCTCTTCCCGGCCCAGGACGGAGGCGATGCGCAGGGCGAAGCACTTCTTGCCCAGCAACGCGTTGCCGCCGTAGCCGGAACCGTAGCTGATGATCTCATGCGTCTCGGGAAAATGGACGATGTACTTGTGCTGGGCGTTGCAGGGCCAGGCCACGTCCTTCTTGCCCGGGGTCAGCGGCGCGCCGACGGAGTGCAGGCACTTCACGAAGTCCCCGTCGCCCAGCTGGCGCAGCACCGCCTCGCCCATGCGGGTCATGATGCGCATGTTCACGGCGACATAGGGGCTGTCGGACAGCTGGACGCCGATGTGGGAGATGGGGGAACCCAGGGGACCCATGCTGAAGGGCACGACGTACAGGGTGCGGCCGCGCATGCTGCCCTTGAACAGGCCATGCAGCGTCTGGCGCATTTCATCCGGATCAGCCCAATTGTTGGTGGGGCCGGCTTCCTCGGCGGTGGGGCTGCAGATGAAGGTGCGGTCCTCGACCCGCGCCACGTCGCCGGCGTCGGACCGGCAGAGGAAGGAATTGGGCCGCTTGGCCGGGTTCAGGCGGATGAAGGTGCCCTGGGCCACCATCTCCTCGCACAGCCGGTCGTATTCCTCCTGGCTGCCGTCGCACCAATGGATGGCGGCCGGCCGGCAATGGGCGGCGACCTCCTCAACCCAGCTCAGCAAGGCCTGGTTGGTGGTGGGGGCGCCGGTGAGGGACGTCGTGACAGTGCTGCTCATGGAAATATTCTACCTTTCGATCCGCGAAACCGCTGGCGGGTGACCCGGCGCCGTCCCGGCCCGTCGGGCCCGAGGGGATGCGCCGGCCATCGAGAGAAAGCGCCAAGTACGCGGAATCGTTTCATAAAGGCCGGCAAGGGCGCAGCCGATGACAAACGATGCCGCGCCGCTTCTGTCAGGCGCAGACGGTCGCAATGGGTATGGGGCGTGAAGAACGCGACGGTCGACCGTTGATAGGTCAACTACAGGCGCGCGCCTCCCTGGCACCGGACAGGCCGGATGCGGCAGGGCAATAGCCCCGCGGACGGGATCGTCGACGGATTCCGTGGGTGAAGGTCATTGTGCGCTACTCCCCGAAGTTGAGTACGGGTGGGCCGGTCTTTACCGCCAACTCCACCCTTTGAAAAAGGGCCGCCCCTGTCGCCGGGCGCGTGCCTCATCCATCTTCTACCGCCCCGCCACCGGATGTCCAGTGGCTTGGCTGTGTCAATGGCGCCCAGATGGGTTCGGAACGCCCGAGGCCTTTGTCCAAGGTATTGACGTCATGGCGTATCCGCCAGCATCCGCGCGGCCGGCGTATCGCGCCGGTAGACCATGAAGACCGACAGCAGGCCACAGAGGGCGGCGGCGGCCATCCACAGGCCGGGCGCGGCCTTGTCGTCCGTCATGTCGATCAGCCAGGTCGACACCAGCGGCGTGAAACCGCCGAACAGCGCCGTGGCCAGGCTGTAGGCCAGCGAGAACCCCACCGTCCGCACCTCCGGGGGCATCACCTCCGTCAGGGCCACAAGGGCCGCCGCATTGTAACTGGCGTAGAGGAAGGACAACCACAGCTCGGCCACCAGCATGGTGCCGAAGCTGACGTTATGGACCAGCCAGTTCAGCACCGGATACGCCGTCAGCATGGCCAGGATGGTAAAGGCCATCAGCAGAGGCCGGCGGCCCACCTTGTCGGACAGCGCCCCCATCACCGGCAGCCAGATGAAATTGGACAGGCCGACGCAGAAGGTGAGCAGCAGGCTTTGTCCGGCATCGAGCTTCAGTACGCTTTTGCCATAGGTCGGCGCATAGACGGTGATGAGGTAGAAGGACACCGTCGTCATCACCACCATCATCATGCCGGCCAGCACCAGCCGCCAGTTCGCGGCGATGGACCGGACGATGTCACGGAAGGTGGGACGATGCCGCCGGTGCTGGAATTCCGCCGTCTCCTCCAGCGAGCGGCGGATGACGAAGATCACCGGCACGATCAGGCAGCCGATGAAGAAGGGTATGCGCCAGGCCCAGTCATGGACCTGCTGCGACGTCAGGATCTGGTTCAGCCCATAGCCGATGAGGGCGGCGGCCATGATCGCCGCCTGCTGGCTGGCGGATTGCCAGCTGACGTAAAAGCCCTTGCGGCCCGGCGTGGCCATTTCCGACAGGTAGACCGAGACGCCGCCCATCTCCACCCCGGCGGAAAAGCCCTGCAGCAGGCGGCCGATCAGCACCAGGGCGGGGGCCAGCAGTCCGATGCTGGCGTAACCCGGCACGAAGGCGATCAGCACCGTGCCCAGGGCCATGATGGCCAGCGTCAGCACCAGACCCTTGCGGCGCCCGATCCTGTCGATGTAGCTGCCCAGAATGACGGCACCCACCGGCCGCATCAGGAATCCAGCCCCAAAGGTGGCGAAGGTCAGCATCAGCGAGGCGTAGTCGTCACCGCTGGGGAAGAAGGTGCTCGCAATGTAGGGGGCGTAGAATCCGTAAAGGAAGAAGTCGAACATTTCCAGGAAGTTGCCACTGGTGACGCGCAGCACCGTGGCCAGCCTGGACGGCTGCTTGACGTTGGAACTTGGCATGTGGGCGATCCTTAGCGGGGGGCGGCAGTGGCGGGCACCAGCCCGGATTTGGTGATCAGCGACGCCGCGTCCGGCGAGGACAGGAACGCGATCAAGTCCTCGGCCGCCTGCGTCTCCCGCGTTCCGGCGACGATGCCGATGGAAAACGGCGTCACCTTCTGAGCCTCGTCGGGCAGGGGCCCGACGATATCAATGCCGGACAGCGGCAATAATTCACTGATTTGCTGGAAGCCGATCTCCGCTTCGCCGCGGGCGACGACGTTGCCGACCGGCTCCGCCGGGATCATCCGCGCCTTGCCTTTCATGGCGTCGGCGATGCCCAGGCGGTCGAACAGAACGGTGGAAAGGAAGACACCGCTGGCGCTGTCCGAATAGGCGACCGACTTGGCGTCCAGCAGTACCTGTTTCAAAGCCGCGACGGTCGAGATGTCCGGATGGGACGCGCCGGCCTTCACGGCCAGGCCGATCTTGGACAGGGCCAGGACCTTGTGGTCCAGATCCATCACCTGCCCGGCCCGCACCAGCGTTTCAAGGCTGTCACCCACCATGATGACGACATCGATATCCTGATGCTGGCGCAGCCGATTGGGGATGGCCTCCGGCGTGTCCCCCATGGACGGGCCCCATACGGACACCAGCGTATGCCCGGTGCGTTTTTCGAATTCCGGCGCCAGGGCCTTGTACGCGGCGGCGAAGCCACCGGAGCTGGCGACATGCAGTTCCGCAGCGCTGGCCGGCAACGGCGACAACGCCAGCAGCAGGGCGAACGCACGCGACATGACGCCGCCCGCGGAACGCGGGACACTTCCGGCCATCACCGTCTCCTCCGGTTTTAATATCGCCGCCATTGTGGAATGCCGGCGACCGGACAGGAATTGCATTTATCTTCTCAATTAATAATGATGACGCATCAATTGGAGCGCGTGGCATGCGGCTGGATTTCGAGTTTGGGGAGGTGCTGGCCTTCGTCACGGTGGCGCAGACGCTGAACTTCCGTGCGGCGGCGGACAGGCTGCACCTGTCGCAACCCGCGCTGAGCCGGCGGGTGGAGAAGCTGGAGGCGGCGCTGGAGATGCGTCTGCTGCGGCGCACGACGCGCAAGGTGGAACTGACGGAGGCCGGTCGCCAATTCCTGAACCACGCCGTCGTCATCCTGGAAGAGCTGGAACTAGCGCGCGCGAGCATGGTGGCGCGCGCCAGCCGGGCCAAGCAACTGGTGACGGTGGCCTGCGTGCCCTCCGTGGCCAACCATGTGTTGCCCGACATCCTGCGCCTTTACGCCCAAACCCATCCGGGGGTGCGGATCCGCATCATCGATGAAAGCGCCGGCAAGGTGCTGGACGCCGTGATGGAGGGCGAGGCCGATATCGGCATCAATTTCCTGGGCGCCCAGAACGCGGAGGTGGATTTCATCCCCATCCGCAGCGAACCCTATGTGCTGGCGGTGCGTCAGGACCATCCGCTGGCAACGGCGCCGGCGGCCCCTTGGACCAGCCTGGAAACGGAGCGGCTGATCGCCGTCTCGCTGAACAGCGGCAACCGTATCCTGATCGAAAACGTGCTGGCCGGCCTGCCGCGGCGGCCCACCATCCATTATGAGGCCAACCATGTCGCCGGGGCGCTGGGCCTTGTGTCTGCCGGGCTGGGGGTGGCGGTGCTGCCCGCGCTGGCCCTGGCCAACAACGCCTATCCGGGGCTGGTGGGCATACCGATGCGGGACCCTGAACTCAGCCGCACCTTGGGCCTGGTCACCCGCGCCGGGACGCGGCTAAGCCAGCCGGCGTCCGCCCTTCACGACCTGATCTTGCGAAAGATCGGCGAATAACGGTACCTCAGCCCGCCTTGGCCAGCAGGGCGCGACCGGCGCGGCTGGCGTTGGGGCGGCCGATGGCGTCGGAGATCCAGCCGCCGATGGCCGATAGCGCATCCAGGTCCACGCCGGTGGACAGGCCCTGCCCTTCCAGCATGTAGACCACGTCCTCCGTCGCCACGTTGCCGGTGGCGCCCTTGGCGTAAGGGCAGCCGCCGAGACCGGCGACGGAGCTGTCGATGACCCGGATGCCCTCGTCCAGGCAGGCCAGCAGGTTGGCCAGCGCCTGGCCGTAGGTGTCGTGGAAATGCGCGGCCAGCTGGGTCACCGGCACCTCTTCCGCCACGCGGCGGATCAACGCCGCGGCCTTGGCCGGCGTGCCCACGCCGATGGTGTCGCCGAGGGAGATTTCGGCGCAGCCCAGTTCCACCAGGCGGGCGGAGACTTCCGCCACCTTGGCCGGGTCGATCGCGCCCTCATACGGGCAGCCCAGCACGCAAGAGACATAGCCGCGCACGGCGACGCCGTTATCCCGCGCCAGGCGCGTCACGGGGGCGAAGCGATCCAGGCTTTCGGCGATGGAACAGTTGATGTTGCGCTGGGAGAATGCCTCCGACGCGGCGGCGAAGACGGCGACCTCCGTCACGCCGGCCGCCAGCGCCTGGGTGAGGCCGCGCTCATTGGGCACCAGCACAGGATAGCCGACACCCGCCATCCGCTGGATACGAGCCAGCACCTCGGCGGTATCGGCCATCTGCGGCACCCATTTGGGCGAGACGAAGGCCCCGGCCTCCACCACCGGCAGGCCCGTGGCCGACAGGCGGTCGATCAGCGCCACCTTGGTGTCGGTGGGCACCAGCGCGGCCTCGTTCTGCAGGCCGTCGCGGGGGCCGACCTCCACGATCCTCACAGCGGCGCCGCTCATGCCTCATCCCCCTTCACGATGATCAGTTCGGCGCCGTCCGGCACCTGGTCGCCCACGGCGTAGCGCACGGCCTCCACCGTACCGGGGCCCTGCGCCTTGATGGTGTGTTCCATCTTCATGGCTTCCAGCACCACCAGGCCCTGGCCCTTTTCCACGCGATCGCCCGCCGCCACCAGCACGGCGATGACCTTGCCGGGCATGGGCGCCACTAGGCGCCCGCCACCGCCGGCATCGACCGCGCCCACGTCCAGCGGGTCGATCAGGGTCAGGCGGTGGTGCCGGCCGGGACGGAACAGGTCCAGTTCCCGCCGCCGGCGCGACCAGCCGGCCGTCAGGCGGCGCCCGCCGACCTCGGCCACCAGGCGGCCGCCCCCGTGAGCGTTATCGGGCTCAAAACGGGCGTGGCCCGGCAGTTCGTCGCCATTGGGCAGGGTGATGTCGAAGCCGCCGTCACGCCGGCGGCAGGCCCGCACCTCCTGCGGCTCACCACCATCACGCCCGTCGGTGAAGGTCAGGATCTCCGGCACGGCGTCGTTCAGGCGCCAACTGTCGCCCGTGGCCCAAGGGCTCCACGGGTCATTGGTTCGGGCGGCAGCGGCCATCGTCTCCGCCTTGCGCTCCAGCAGCACGCCCAGGGCCGCCAGGGCCAGGACGTCACCCGAGGGGGCGGCCGGCGGGGGCAGAAGGTCGGCCTGGTGCCGCTCGATGAAGCGGGTGTCCAGGTCGGCCTCCAGGAAGGCCGCATGGCCGGCGATGGATGCCAGGAAGGGGATGTTGGCCGCCAGGCCGCCCACCTCCGTCGCCGCCAGCGCCTGGCGCAAACGCCGCACGGCGGCGGGCCGGTCCACGTCCCACACGATCAGCTTGGCGATCATGGGGTCGTAATGGATGGAGATGGCGTCACCCTGGCGCACGCCGGTGTCCACGCGGATGTGGGGACCGGCCTCGGGGAAGCGCAGGTGCGACAGGGCGCCGGTCTGGGGCAGGAAACCCTTGTCCGGGTCCTCGGCGTACAGGCGCACCTCGATGGCGTGGCCATTGACCGCCAGCTGGTCCTGGCTCAGCGGCAGGGTGCCGCCGGCCGCCACGCGTAGCTGCCACTCCACCAGGTCCTGGCCGGTGATGTACTCCGTCACCGGATGTTCCACCTGCAGGCGGGTGTTCATCTCCATGAAGTAGAAACGGCCGTCGCCGCCCGTTTCCACAGGGTCCAGCAAAAATTCTACCGTGCCGGCGCCGACATAGCCGATGGCCTTGGCCGCCGCCACGGCCGCCGCCCCCATCTCCTGCCGCAGCTCCAGCGGCAGGTTGGGCGCCGGCGCCTCCTCCACCACCTTCTGGTGGCGGCGCTGGATGGAGCAGTCGCGCTCGAACAGGTAGACGCAGTTGCCGTGGCCGTCGGCGAAGACCTGGATTTCCACGTGGCGCGGCCGGCCCAGGTACTTCTCGATCAGCACCCGGTCATTGCCGAAGGCGGCCTGTGCCTCGCGCTTGGCGGAGGCCAGCTGTTCATGGAAGTCCTCGGCCGAGGTGGCGACCTTCATGCCCTTGCCGCCGCCGCCGGCCGAGGCCTTGATCAGCACGGGGAAGCCGATGCGGGCCGCCTCCGCCGCCAGCACGCCGCTGTTCTGCTCCTCCCCATGATAGCCGGGCACCAAGGGGACGCCGGCGGTTTCCATCAGGGCCTTGGCCTCGGACTTGCCGCCCATGGCGCGGATCGCGCTGGCCGGCGGGCCCACGAAGATCAGGTCCGCGGCGGCGCAGGCCTCGGCGAAGCCGGCGTTTTCCGACAGGAAGCCATAGCCGGGGTGGATGGCCTGGGCGCCGGTGCGGGCGGCCGCGTCCAGGATGGCGTCCATGCGCAGGTAGCTGTCGCGGGCGGGGGCGGCGCCGATGCGCACCGCCTCATCCGCCATGGCCACATGCAGCGCACCCGCGTCGGCGTCGGAATAGACGGCGACGGTGCGGATGCCCAGGCGGCGGGCCGTGCGGATGATGCGGCAGGCGATTTCACCGCGGTTGGCGATCAGCAGCGTATCGATCATCACTTGTCCCCTGCAGGCTGGACCCAGGCGGCCTTGCGCTTTTCCAGGAAGGCGGAAACGCCCTCCCGCCCCTCGTCACTGGCCCGGATGCGGGCGATGCGTTCCGCCGTGTCGCTGATCAGCGCATCGGTCACCGGCTGGTTGGCGCAGTCGAAGACCAGTTGCTTGGCGGCCGCCTGGGCGACGGGTCCGCCCTCGCCCAGGCGCTTCACCAGCGTGGCGACGGCCTCGTCCAGCTGGTCGGCCGGCACCACCTGGTGCACCAGGCCCGCCGCCTGGGCCTCCGCCGCGCTGAAGCGCTCCGCCGTCAGGAAATAGCGGCGGCAGGCACGCTCGCCCATCGCGGCCACGACATAGGGGCCGATGGTGGCCGGGATCAGGCCCAGCTTGACCTCCGACAGGCAGAAGGTGGCGCTTTCGGCCGCGACGGCGATGTCGCAGCAGGCCACCAAGCCCACGCCGCCGCCGAAGGCCGCCCCGTGCACCACGGCGATGGTGGGCTTGGGGCAGCGGTTCAGGGTGCGCAGCATGGTGGCCAGGCCCAGCGCGTCGGCGTGGTTCTGGTCGCGGCTGTAGCCCGCCATGCGCCGCATCCAGTCCAGGTCGGCCCCGGCGGAGAAGCTGGGGCCGTTGCCCTTCAACAGGATGACGCGCACGTCCGGATCGCGGCCCAGCTGGTCGAACAGCTGGGTCAGCTCGGCGATCACGCCCTCGTTGAAGGCATTGTGCAGGGCCGGCCGGTCCAGGGTGACGGTGGCGGTCCCGGCTTGATCCACTGTGGCAAGAACATCGGTCATGATCTTGATCTCACATCCGGAAGACGCCGTAGGTGGTGGGCTCCCCCCTATTGACGTCAGGGGCTGCGTTGAGGGCGGCGGAGAGGGACAGCGCCAGCACCATCCGCGTCTCGGCCGGGTCGATGATGCCGTCATCCCACAGGCGGGCGCTGGCATAATAGGGGTGGCCCTGGTGTTCGTACTGGGCGCGGATGGGGGCCTTGAACGCCTCCTCCTCCTCGGCACTCCAGGTCTTGCCCTGGGCTTCCAGGCCATCGCGCTTCACCGTGGCCAGCACGCCGGCGGCCTGCTCTCCGCCCATGACGCTGATGCGGGCGTTGGGCCACATGTAGAGGAAACGCGGGGAATAGCCCCGGCCGCACATGCCGTAATTGCCGGCGCCGAAGCTGCCGCCGATGATGACGGTGAACTTCGGCACCTTGGCGCAGGCCACGGCCGTCACCAGCTTGGCGCCGTCCTTGGCGATGCCGGCGTTCTCATACTTCTGCCCGACCATGAAGCCGGTGATGTTCTGCAGGAAAATCAGCGGGATGCCGCGCTGATTGCACAGCTCGATGAAGTGCGCGCCCTTTAGCGCGCTTTCCGAGAACAGGATGCCGTTGTTGGCGATGATGCCGACGGGATAGCCCCACAGGTGGGCGAAGCCGCAGACCAGGGTGGCGCCGTACAGCTGCTTGAACTCATCGAATTCGGAGCCATCGACCAGGCGGGCGATGATCTCGCGCACGTCGAAGGGCTTGCGGCTGTCGGTGGGGATGATGCCGTAGATTTCCTCGGCGGCGTACTTGGGCGCAACCGGCTCGCGCAGGGCCAGGGCCGGCGCCTTCACGCGGTTCAGGTTGCCGACGATGCGGCGGGCGATGGCCAAGGCGTGCGCGTCGTTCTGGGCCAGATGATCGGTGACGCCGCTGGTGCGGCTGTGCACGTCGGCACCGCCCAGATCCTCGGCACTCACCACCTCGCCGGTGGCGGCCTTCACCAGGGGCGGGCCGCCGAGGAAGATGGTGCCCTGGTTGCGGACGATGATGGACTTGTCCGCCATGGCCGGGACATAGGCGCCGCCGGCCGTGCAGCTGCCCATGACCACGGCGATCTGGGGGATGCCGGCCGCCGACATGGTGGCCTGGTTGTAGAAGATGCGGCCGAAATGGTCGCGGTCGGGAAACACCTCATCCTGGTTGGGCAGGTTGGCGCCGCCGCTGTCCACCAGATAGACGCACGGCAGGTTGTTCTCCCGCGCGATCTCCTGTGCCCGCAGGTGCTTCTTCACCGTCAGGGGGTAGTAGGTGCCGCCCTTGACCGTGGCGTCGTTGGCCACCACCACGCACTCGGTGCCGGAGACGCGGCCGATACCGGTCAGGATACCGGCGGCCGGCACCACGTCGTCATAGACGCCGTGGGCGGCCAGCTGCGAGAACTCCAGCCAGGGGCTGCCCGGGTCCAGCAGGTGGCGCACCCGGTCACGGGGCAGCAGCTTGCCGCGCGACAGGTGCTTGGCCCGTGCCTTCTCACCCCCGCCCTGCTTGATGCCGGTGACGGTGGTGTGCAGGTCGTCGACCAGGGCGCGCATGGCCGCGACATTGTCGGCGAAGGCGGCGGCGCGGGTGTCGATCTGGGAAATCAGCTGGGGCATGACGCGGGTGTTCCCCCTTGTTGTCTCAGGCAGATGAGGTCGGCGGTCCGATGCGCCGGTCAGGTGGCGCTTTCGCGGAACAGTTCCCGGCCGATCAGCATGCGGCGGATCTCCGAGGTGCCGGCGCCGATCTCATACAGCTTGGCGTCGCGCAGCAGGCGGCCGGTGGCGTATTCGTTGATGTAGCCGTTGCCGCCCAGGATCTGGATGGCGTCCAGCGCGCATTTGGTGGCGCTTTCCGCCGCCAGCAGGATGGCCCCGGCCGCGTCCTTGCGGGTGATCTTCTTGGCGTCGGCCGCGCGGCCCACGGCATAGACGTAGGCGCGGGCGGAGTTCAGGGCCACGTACATGTCCGCGACCTTGCCCTGGATGAACTGGAACTCACCGATGGGCTGGCCGAACTGCTCCCGGTCATGGATGTAGGGCACCACCACGTCCAGGCAGGCCTGCATGATGCCCAGGGGGCCGGCGGCCAGCACGGCGCGCTCATAGTCCAGGCCGCTCATCAGCACGCGGACGCCGCCGCCCAGCTGACCCAGGATGTTCTCCTCCGGCACCTCGCAGTCCTCGAACACCAGTTCGCCGGTGTGGCTGCCGCGCATGCCCAGCTTGTCCAGCTTCTGCGCGCAGGAGAAGCCCTTGAAGCCCTTCTCGATCAGGAAGGCGGTGATGCCCTTGGGGCCTGCCGACGGATCGGTCTTGGCGTAGACCACCAGGGTGTCGGCGTCGGGGCCGTTGGTGATCCACATCTTGGTGCCGTTCAGGACGTAGCGGTCGCCCCGGCGCTCCGCCTTCAGCTTCATGGACACGACGTCGGAGCCGGCGCCGGGCTCGCTCATGGCCAGGGCGCCGACATGCTCGCCCGAGATCAGCTTGGGCAGGTAGCGGGTCTTCTGCTCGGGCCGGCCGTTCAGGCGGATCTGGTTGACGCACAGGTTGGAATGGGCGCCGTAGCTGAGGCCGACCGAGGCCGAGGCCCGGCTGATCTCCTCCATCGCCACCATGTGCTCGACATAGCCCATGGCCGCCCCGCCGTACTCCTCCTCCACCGTCACGCCCAGCACGCCCAGATCGCCCAGCTTGCGCCACAGGTCCATGGGAAACTGGTCCGTGCGGTCGATCTCCGCCGCGCGCGGGGCGATCTCGGCCGCCGAGAAGGACGCCACGGCGTCGCGCAGCATATCGGCGGTTTCGCCGAGGCCAAAATCCATGGTGGGGAACGCGGCGGAGATCGACATGGCGGGCTTGTCCTCCCTCAGGGAATGTGAGATTGCTTATTTACAAACGGTCATACGTTTCTTTCGAGCGGGCCGCAAGGGTGATTTAGGGACCAAATGGGGCGTGATCTTGACGGCTGCCAGCGGCAGGCTGAAAAGTCGCGGGCGCCGGCGGCCCTAAGCCCCGGAAACATCAGGAATTGGATTTTTCGGCATGGTGCGGACGGTGGGCTCACGCGGGCCCAAGACGATGGAGGCGATACGCGCGGCGGGCCTGCGCCTGATCCGGCAGCATGGCTATGAGGCCATCACCCTGCGCCAGCTTGGGCAGGAGGTCGGCATCCAACCCGGCTCGATGTACAACTACATCCAGTCGAAACAGGAACTGCTGTTCATCCTTATCCGCGACCACATGGTGGCCCTGTCGGCCGAGGTGGCCACGGCGCTGGAGGGGGCGGCCGATCCCCTGGACCGGCTGCGGCGCTTCATCCGTTTCCACGTCTCCTACCACATCCGCCGCACGGATGAGGTGTTCATCGGCGGGTCCGAATTGCGCAGCCTGGAGGGGGAGAACCGCACGGCCATCCTGGCCATGCGCCGCGATTACGAGCGCCTGCTGGTCGCCATCCTCGAGGACGGCATGGCCGCCGGCCAGTTCAAGCGCACCGACCCGCCGGTGACCGCCTACGCCATCCTGGCCATGCTGACCGGCGTCTGCACCTGGTACAACCCCGCCGGCCGCATGGGCGAGGAGGAACTGCTGCAACTGCACCAGGACATGATCCTGGGCGGAGTGCTGGTATGATTTAGAGAATATAAATGATTAGAAAAATCAGACAGAGTATAAAGAACACCACCTGAATGCTTGCCGGTATGGTTATATTTTTCTTGTAAATATCTATGGAATCATAATTTTTTTCTATTTCTGTAACCATCGACATAAGAAATACCAAACCAAGAACGATGGATATAATCGCGCAGAACGATGCGGCGATCAGAGTGATCGTAGGTGTTTTCGCATCTTTCAATATGCCAGCAGACAAGCCGATCACCGCGCTCGAAAGCGTGATAATCTGCTTGCATAGCTCAATGGCAATATCGATGGATTTATGACGTAAATCAGTCATGGCCGCCGTCTGAATATTTGGCTCAGGGGGCTGGACATAGAGGCCACGGATTCCCAAGACGTCGGCATAAATTGCGAATGGCTTCCCGTATTGCGTCAGTCGATATAGCGATGTGATTACTATTATTGACTTCGATATACGTAAAGCTATCAGTTCCCATTCGTATTTGGATTTTCTTTGACATCTCAACAATCTCGTTCATTATTCTCAAAGATAAACCAAATAAATCTAATGATTTCCAGCTTCCTGGAAGATTAAGGAGGTCGTGAAATCCTACGTGATCATCTCGCCCACCGGCACTTTGCTCCACCAAATCCCCGGAACTTCCCTGAGCACCGACCACCCGATCAGCTTCAGCTAGTGCAAATGATCGAATTTCCTCGGCACTTTCTTTAGTAAAAATTATACCTTTACGCTCTGCAACCTTAATTGCACGGTCGATCAATTCTTGGTGAAAGCCCTGAGAGGAAATTTTGAAAGGCTGTACCATCATTGTGCTCCATTAGCAGGGAAGGAATGGATCAGGCCCAGTAAAATACTTAGCAGCTCTTTAAGGATTTTTAAAATAACGAGATTCTCTATGCCTTTCAACCCTTATTGGTTGATAATATTATTTAGTGTTTCCGTAATAATATTTCAAAATACGGCATCATACCACCTTGGCGGGCGGTATCGCTGCCCCCACGCCACTCCGCTTGCTATGCATTTGATTGCAGGCATTGACAGAGACCTGTAAGATAAATTCAGTGATTGGTTTTTTATGGTCGTCATAGCGGCTTATGCCAAACTCACCTGCCACGACACCCCAAACCGATCTGTAAGCCAAGCATAGCGCGGGCTGAAGGGATATGCCGCCAGCGGCATGAGGATGCCGCCGCCCTCCGACAGCGTGTTGAAGGCGTGATCCAGCGCGGCCGTGTCGGTGAAGGTCACGAACAGGGACAGCGACGGCGTGAAGGTGAAGGCGTGGGTGATGGGGCTGTCGATGCACAGCACCTGCTGCGTGCCGATGCGAAAGCGGGCCTTCTGCACGTTGCCCGGCACGGCAGGGCCTTCGGCTCCGTAGCGGGCCATCTCCAGCACCTCCATGTCCGGAAAGGCCGCGGCGTAAAGGGCCAAGGCCCTGTCGGCCTGGGCTTGCCCATCGACCGGATTGAACATGAGGAAGGGGGTGACGGTGGCGGTCATCGCTGGGCACCTCAGCCGGAAGGGAGAGGACAGTATGCCCCGCCTCGCCCGCCCGGCACAGCCAGCGGAAAGCGGTATCAAAGGTTGTGTTTCTTTAAATGAAATGCCAGCGTGCACACTTTCGGGCAGGGAGGGATGAAGCATGCTGATCGGCATTCCGGTTTTTAAAGACGCCGAGATTTTGGACGTCACCGGCCCGTACGACATGTTCCGTTGGGCGGGAATCGACGTGGAGTTGACCTCGGCGGAAGCCGGCCCGATTGTCTTCCACAACGACCTGTCCATCAATGTGAAGACCAGCTTTGCCGACGCCAAACGGCCCTATGACGTGCTTTGGGTACCCGGCGGCACCGATAAAGCCGTGCTACGGGAAATGAACGATCCCCGGCGCACCTATCTGGATTTCCTGATCGCCAAGGCCGAGAACGCTCGTATCGTCGCCTCGGTCTGCGAGGGCTCCCTGCTTCTGGCCGCGGCGGGTTTGCTGGACGGGTATGAGGCCACCACCCACTGGCAAACCATTCCCTGTTTCAAGGCCTTTCCCAAGGTGAAGGTCGTCCCCGGGCATCCGCGTTACCATGAGGACGGCAACCGCTTGACGGGCGGTGGCGTATCCTCCGGCCTGGACGAGGCCCTGAGGCTGATCGAAATCCTGGAGGGTACGAAGACGGCCCAGGATGTCCAACTCATCACCCAGTACTATCCGAAGCCGCCCGTCCACACCTCCATCCCGATCGCCACCACCTGCAATCTGTCGCCAATCCACGTTCCGCCCGGGCCCGTGCCCAGCGCCTGAGCCCTCCCCCTTCAACACGCCGGCGGCGTCGCCTCCAGGAAGCGCGCCACCTCCGCCGGCGTGCCCAGGGGCACCACCGCCGTGAACGGCATGCGGTGCAGGTAGACGGGCAAGCCCGCCCGGATCAGGTGGTTGTAAAGGGGGGCGATGTACTTCTCCCCCTTCGCCATGTTGGCCGGGTTGGCGAAGAACTCGGCATAGGACCGGGCGTAAAGGGTGAAGGAGGAGAACCAGTAGAGCCCGACGGTGGCGTCGTCGGAGATGCGCTCCTTCTCCCTCAGCTCTGCGACGCGGCCGCTCTCATCGGCGCGGGCGAAGCTCCAGGCCGCCCCGGGTCCGGGAAAGCAGGGAACCCAGCCGTCGCCGCGCACGGCATCGGCCGGCAGGTGGGCGGGATCGACATGGGTGTCGATGTTGTAGACCAGCATGGGTCGGTCGGGGTGGGCCACCGCGTCCCGGGCCGCCAGGGCGCTGGTGGCCTGGCCATCGGTCAGCGCGTCCAGTTCGACCAAGGACACGTCGCGGATGCCCAGGGCGGCGGCTTGCTCACGAATGAAATCCTCCGCCCCATCCTGCCGCAGGGCCACGAAGATGAAGGGCGATCCTGCCTGGATGAAGGAGCGCAGGCTGAGCATGGACCAGGCGAACAGCGTGCGGCCGTGCGCCTCGATCCGGTACTTGGGCACGGTGTAGCCGGCGTCGCGGAAGCGCTGGCCCATGCCCGCCATGGTGATGATGACCGTGGGCGGGGCAGCAGTGGACATGGGCACGCGGACCTTCCATCAAGCGGATTGGCTTCAAGCGGCGGTCGCCTGCTCGATCTCTTCCAGGATGGAGCGGGCGGTCAGGGCGAAGCCTAAAATCTTCTTCGGCACATCGATGTGCAAGGGCGCCATGCTGATGAACAGCGAGGCTTCGCACAGCCGCACCAGCAGCGGGTCGAAGCCCGCCTGGGCCAGCCGGTCACGGAACAGCGCTTGCGCCCAGGCGCGCTCCCCGGCGTTGCTGGCCAGGGTCAGGCCCAGGTCGGCGCCCAGCGCCACCTCGTATTGCCCGCTGTTGACGAAGTCGTAGCCACCCAAGATGGAATGGGACAGCTTGGCCAGGTCGTAATAGGGATCGGTGTACAACTCATCGGCCAACTCCACGCCGCGCGGATCGATGAAGCGCAGCAGTTGCGTGGCCTTGGAATAGAGGATGTTGGAGAAGCATAGGTCGCCGTGGCCCACCACCAGCCGGTCGGCCGGGAAGCGGTCCCGCAAGCGCTCATAGGCGGCCAGATACCGTTCCGTCAGGGCGTCGATGCCGCCCACGGCGCGGGCCAGCAGGGGCGCCAGATCGCCATAGGCCGGCAGGCTTTTCAGCAGGGCCACCCGCTCCATCACCTTGTCGCGGTAGAGGCGGTCCATGACGGCCCTGCCCTCCGGCCGGCCGACGCGGCGCGCCGGGCGCTGGGTGACGTAGCTGAACACCCGGTCCAGGAACAGGCCGAACTCCGCCGGGGTCATGGTGCCGTGTACCCATTGGATGCCCATGTCGGCGATCAGCAGGCGTTCCATGCGGTAGCTGGCGGTGTCGCCGTCGTCCTGGAAGTCGAAGGGCTGGACGAAGAAGATGCGCTGCTGCGCCGGCAGCAGGCCGTAATACTCGAACTCCCGCCGCAGCTTGGCCCGGTCGCGTGAGCGCTTCACCAGGGTGTAGTCCGGCCCGTCGCTGATGGAGTTGAAGTGGCGGGCGTCGAAATTATTGGCCAGGAAGGCCACAAATTGGGCCGGATCGCGCAAATCGATCAGGCCCAGGTCCGCCTGCTCCGGCAGGGTGAAGTCCTTGCGCCGGCGGGCCACGAATTCGCGCAGGCGGCCCTGGGCCAAGGCGCTCAAAGCCCCCTCGGCCAGGCGCTGTTCCACCAGCACCAGTCCCGTCCAGTCGACGGCGGTGCGTACCGGCCAGGCTTGGTTGCCCGACAGTTGGGCCAGGGTCTTCAGCAACTGGGTCAGTTGGCCGCGCGGGCCGATGGCGGCCAGGTTGGCGGGGAACAGCAGGAACTGGGTGGATGCCGGGGCCGCGCCCGCCCGCTCCGCCGCCTCATCCAGGGCGGTGCGGGTGGTCGCCACCACGGGTGGGGGTAAGCCCGCCTCCTGCGCGGCCTCTTGCACATGGCGAAGCAGGGTGCGACGGCCGTGGATAAGGCCGCCGAAGCTGCCCACGCCGGTCATGCCCAGGATGTCGTCGGGAACCCGGCGGCTGTCATCGAACAGTATGGTCAGGCCCATCGCGATCCCTCCTCGATACCGGCACCGCCGGTGTGGACGACGCATGGCCTGACAAGAATGCATGGATTGTGCCAGGAGCCTCGGCGCGGGCGCAAGGGGCCGGCCCCACCCTTCCTGATAGAGGGCGTCCGGGTGGCGCCCCACCTGCGGTCGCCGGGAGGGATGGTGGGCGCGGCATAAGGCGCGGGCTTGACGTTTTCCACTCGACGGCGGTCCCTGGAGAGGTCGAAGATCGGCGCAGGACGGACGGGACGGCAAGGACGTCCCCTACTCCAGACGGTTTCCATACGGTTTCCATTCCCCATCTCAGAACCGGATCCTGATCCATGCCTGGCACCCCCACCCACACCCCGCCCGTTCCCGACGCCCAGAGCTGCCTGCACGCCGAAGGCCCGCGACTGTCGCCGCTGGTCTGGGGCGCCTGGCGCTCACGCGAGGGGGAAGAAACCGGCACACCGGCAAAGCTTGCCCGCTTCCTGGACGGATGCCTGGAACTGGGCATCAGCAGCTTCGATCATGCCGACATTTACGGCGATTACGGGGCGGAGGCGCTGTTCGGCCAGGCGCTGAAGGAATGGGGCGGCAAGCGCTCCGCCCTGCAGCTGGTCACCAAGTGCGACATCGCCCTGCTATCGCCCCAGCGGCCGGGCCATGTGGTGAAGCACTACAACACCTGCGGCGACCACATCATCGCCTCGGTGGAACAGTCGCTGCGCGATCTGGGCACGGACTACGTCGACTTGCTGCTGCTGCACCGGCCTGACCCGCTGATGAACCCGGACAACACCGCCGACGCGCTGGACCGGCTGCTGCGCTCGGGCGTGGTGCGGCATGTCGGCGTGTCCAATCACAACCCATCGCAGGTGCGGCTGCTGCAGTCCCGCCTGGGCCGGCCGCTGGTGACCAACCAGATCGAATTCTCCGTCACCAACCTGTCGCCGCTGTTCGACGGCACCCTGGACCAGGCGCTGGAACTGCGCATGCGGCCCATGGCCTGGTCGCCCCTGGGCGGCGGCGGCCTATTCACCGGCGCCACGGAACAGGCGCGCCGCACGCTGGCGGCGCTGGAGGCCGTGGGAGCGGAGATGGGCGTCGGCGATCCCGGTACGGTCGCGCTGGCCTGGCTGATGCGCCACCCGTCGCGCCCGGTGCCGGTGCTGGGCACCACGCGCCTGGACCGGGTGCACGCCTATACGCAGGCCGCCCAGCTGAAGATGCCACGCCAGCACTGGTTCCAGATCCTGGAGGCCAGCCAGGGCCATGAAGTCCCCTGAAAAGGCATGGTGCCATTCAGCATGGTGCCACCGGTCGTGGCCGATAGTGTCGGGTGGATGTCCTTCCGCCCGGCACGCGCCCGGCCGATACTGCCCCCATGACGCGGCCGGCCGGAAGGGTGGCGCGATGAGGGGGACGGGGAATGACGCGGGCACCGGCAGGCATCGGAATTCTGGGCTATGACGACGTCAACGCCCTGGACGTGACCGGTTCGGCCGAGGTCTTCGCCAATGCCGCCGACCTGGCGGAATGGGGCGAGGCCGAGATGGCGCCGGGGAAACGGCCCTATCGCGTCGTGCCGCTGGGCGTGAAGGCAGGGCCCTTCACCAGCGAGTCCGGCCTGACCTTCACCCCGGCGCACAGCCTGGCGGCCGGCGACGTGCCGGACCTGGACACCCTGATCATCGCCGGCGGCAAGGGCCTGCGCGAGCCCGCGACCAATGCCGCCGTGGCCCGGTGGCTGGCGGGCAACGCCCATCGCTTCCGCCGCGTGGCCAGCGTGTGCACCGGCATCTACGGCCTGGCGGCCAGCGGCCTGATGGATGGCCGCCGCGTCACCACCCACTGGCGCCACGCCGGCGACTTGGCCCGCAAATTCCCGGCGCTGCGCGTCTGCGACGACGCCCTGTTCCTGAAGGACGGTCCCTTTTACACCGCGGCCGGCGTCACCGCCGGCATCGACCTCGCCCTATCGCTGGTGGAAGAGGACCACGGGCCGGCCCTGGCCCTGGCGACGGCCCGGGAACTGGTGGTGTTCGTGAAGCGCCCGGGCGGCCAGGCGCAGTTCTCCGAACCCCTGCGGTTTCAAAGCCGCGCGGCCGACCGCTTCGCCGACCTGTCGGCCTGGATGCTGGGCAATCTGGACCGCGACTTGTCGGTGGAGGAGCTGGCGACGCGCGTGAACCTCAGCCCCCGGCAGTTCCGCCGCCGCTTCACCGCCGCCCTGGGCCGTCCGCCCGCCGACTATGTCACCGACCTGCGCCTGGGCGAGGCCTGCCGCCGCCTGGTGCAGCCGGGCGTGAGCGTGGACACGCTGGCCTCCGCCATCGGCTTCCGCAGCGCCGACGCCTTCCGCAGGGCCTTTCGCCAGCGCTACGGCGTCTCCCCCAGCCAATATCAGGCGCATTTTTCCCCAGCCGGCACCGGCTGACCCATCCCCCTTAACCACCGGAGGGCCCCATGGCCTGGTTTCTTCCTGCCCGCCGCTATGTGGCGGCGATGCCCCTGCTTTGCCTGTCGGCGGCCCTGTTGCTGGCCCCCGCCCGCCTCTCCATCGCCGCCGACGGGCCGGCACCCTTCGTCCCACAGTTCGACAAGGACGACCGGCTGACCTTCCCCGCCGACTACCGCGAATGGGTCTACGTCACAACCGGCCTGGACATGGCCTACGGCCCGGCCATGCGCATGGGCCATTCCATGTTCGACAACGTCTTCGTGAACCGCGAGGCCTATCTGGCCTTCAAACAGACGGGCACCTGGCCGGAGAAAACCACCTTCGTGCTGGAAGTGCGCGGGGCGGCGGACAAAGGCTCCATCAACAAATCGGGCCATTTCCAGACGCCGGACGTCATGGGGCTGGAGGTCCATGTGAAGGACACGGCGCGGTTCCACAACGACGGCTGGGGCTTCTACTCCTTCGACACGGACAAGGCGACACCGCCGCCCGCCGAACAGTTGCCGGTGGAGCAGAGTTGCTATAGCTGCCATCGGGACCACGGCGCGGTGGACACCACTTTCGTGCAATTCTATCCGACCCTCTTCCCGGTCGCGGCCGACAAAAAAACCCTCAGCGCCGCCTATTTGGCCGAAAAACATTAGGCGGAGCCTGCTGCCGGCCGCATCCGGCAGGGGGCGCCCCTTCTTTAGTTCAGTTGTGACGTATTGTGACACGGGATCATTGCCGTCGTGTCGGGGATGGACTATCAGTGCGCTTCGGCAGATAAAAGCGCGGTCATGAAGTCCGGCCTGATCACCCCCGTCGTCCCGTCCCCGCCCGATGCCACACCGCTGGCGCCGGGAGGGGCGACCCCATCCCGCACGGCGGCCCGGCCCCCGGATGGTACGCGGGAACGGCTGATCGACCAAGCGCACACCCTGCTGGCCCAGGGCGGGCTGAAGGCGCTCAGTGTCCGCAACCTGGCCGCGGCCGCCGGCCTGTCCACCAGCGCCGTCCCTTACCACCTGGGCGACAAGGACAGCTTGACCCAGGCCGTATTCCTGGCGGCGGCGGAGCGTGACCGCCAGGCGTGGCAACAGTTCCGCGCGTCGCTGGGCGATGACGGCCTGCCTGTCTCCGCCCTGGCCGACGCGCTGGTGGTGCAGGCGCTGGATTTGTCGTCCCGCCAGGGCACCATCGAACTGGTGTGGTATGAGCTGATCCACCAGGCCCGCCACACCCCCGCCCTCCGCCGCATACTGGCCCGCTGGTATGAGGAGCGACGGGGCCGCCATCGCGACCTGTTCGCACTGGCCGGGCTGCCCGCCCATATCGCCGACATCATGACCCACTATCTGGTGGGCGACCGCTCCACCCTGCTGGTGGCCGGCGGCGCCTCGGGCTTCGCCCTGTCGGTGGTGGAGAACATCCGCCATCTGTGCGACCCGGAGGAAAGCCTTGGCGCCCTGTGGCACCAGCGCCTGCGGCGGCCACCCGGCGGCGGCGATGAGGGCGCGGAGCCGGTGGGCGAGACGGAGCAGCGCATCGTCGCCGCCGCCGTCGCCACCATCATCGACCAGGGCGTGGCCGCCGTGACCCACCGCGCGGTGGCGCAGCGGGCGGGCGTCTCGCTCTCCTCCACCACGTATTATTTCCGCTCCCGCGGCGACATCATCCGTCGCGCCTTCCAGTTCATCCATGAGGAACTGCGGCGGGAAATCCCCACGATGCACCGCGAGCCGCCACCATTGGGCGCTTTCCTGCGGGCCGTGGCCGACCACATGCTGACCCCGGTGGAGGGCGGTCGCATCGCCGGCCGCAACACTACCCACGCCATGGGCGACTTCGCGCTGGAAGCCTGCCGCGACCCCAGCCTGGTGCCGTTGTACCTGGCCTTCCGCCAGGGCCGGGGCTCCCGCATCCGCGCGGCGCTGAATTATGTGGTGGGGCCACAATCCTCCCTTTCCCCCTTCCAGGCACAGATCGTCTCCACCTGGATGCAGGGCCGCGCGCAGATCCTGCACGCCATGGACGACCCGCCCGGTGTCGACGGCCCCGATGTCGACGGCTACGCCGCCGAGATGATCGTCCTGATGCGCTACCTGCAGCCGGCGATGCCCAAGACCTGACTTAAAAGGCCAGGCGTCCCAGATGGCGGCCGGCCAGAACCCAGGCGCGGGCGGCGGCCAGTTGTTCGCCGACCAGGACCCGCCGCAAATGGGTCACCCGGCGCACATGCTGCCGGCTTTCCAGCACCGTGTAGATATGGGTGTACACGCCGTGACGGCGGTGGACGACGGCGTAGGTGCGGGCGACACAGTCCGGTACGCTGGCGAGGGGCATGCGCTCTTCCCGCAGTAGATGCACGGTGTCCCCCGGATGGCTGGTGACGCCCGGCGCGGTGCCCAGAACCGGGGCCGGTGTCGGCGGATCTTCTTCCGCCTGCGTAACGGTACCGGGCGTGCTTAGCGGAAAAGCGGCGGGAATATGCACGGAATGTCCACTCCAAACGGAGCGGACCCGGCATGACGCGACCATACGCTGCGACCCACTTGGTTGCCGCCGCCCGCAAACCGGGGGCCGCCACATCTCCGCGCAAACGCGGAAACCACCTTGCCTGGGCTGGCAGGTTGGTGCGGGACGCCGGCCCCGCTCCTGATGCAACAGTGCCGGCACGAGCACCGGCGGGCTTGTGGATACGCCCAACCGTCAGGTCTGGCAAGCGGCCAATTGGGCATGCCTGGTCCAGTCCTCCGGCGTCCAGTGCGGCGCCAGCACCAGGGCGCGGCCGGTGGCGACGATATCGCCGTCCCGCCCGCTGTCATGAATGCGGCAGACCGTTGCCAGGTCCACCAGCCGCTTTTCGGGCCGCAGGCGGGTGATGGTCGCGGTGGCGAACAGCGCCGCATCCAAGGGCACGCGGCGCCAGAACACCGTGTCTTGCTTCAGGTAGTTGGTGCCCGGTCCCGGCAGGCGGACGCCCAACAGGAAGGAGAAGAGGCTCAGCACCAGCGGCTCGCGCAGGCGATGGCCGGTCAGGCGCTCATAAAGCGCCAGATCTTGGTCGGCGTACAGACGGGTGACGTGGGCGGCGGCGCCCGGCGGCGGCTTGCGCCAGTCCCCATCCGGTCCCAGCGGCGCCAGGGTCGCCATCCCGTCGCACACGACCTGGCCGTCCTCCCGCCGCTGGGCCAGCAGGCGCACCTGGGCGCCGTCTTGCGGATCGGCGCGGAAGGTCAACGCCTCGTCCGCGTACGCGGGCTCCGGGAAGGTCACAGCCAGGCGGGCCAGCGGCTGGCCGGGCTGCGCGTCGGCGGCCAGGCCACGCAGCAGGGCGCACAGCAAGGCGCCATGGGCCACGGGACGGCCGAAGCGGGTACGGGCCGCGTGGTCCGGGTCCACATGGATGGGGTTGTCGTCGCCGGACAGCCGGGCGAAGGCGCGGAAATCGTCCTGGGTCAGGGTGCGGGTGAGGATCACGAGGCCAGGTCCAGGCCGGGCGGCGGCGCCACCAGACGATGTTTCTGGATCTTGCCGGCGGCGGTGCGGGGAAAATCATCCACCAGCACGAACCGGCGCGGCACCTTGTAGCCGGCCAGAAGGCCACGGCAATGCCGGGCCAAACCGTCGATGTCGGTGCCGGGCTGGGCGCGGACATGGGCGTGGCCCACCTCTCCCCACACCGGGTCGGGCACGGCGACCACCGCCACCTCCAGCACGCCGGGATGGCGCAGCAAGGCGTTCTCCACCTCCACCGGATAGACGTTCTCCCCGCCCGAGATGAACATCTCCTTCAGCCGGCCGGCGGGATAGTAATAGCCGTCGGCGTCCTGGCGCACGAGGTCGCCGGTGCGCAGCCAGCCGTCAGGAGAGAAGGCGGCGGCCGTCGCCGCCGGTTGGCGCCAATAGCCGGGGGTGACGGCGGCGCCCTTGACCCAAACCTCCCCCACCTGCCCGTCAGGCACGTCCCGCCCCGCCCCGTCCACCACGCGCACGCGGCAGAGGATTTGCGGCTTACCGATGGATCCCACCTTGGTGGCGGCGCCGGTAGGGTCGTTCAGGAACAAGGTGGGCCCCGTCTCCGTCATGCCCATGCCATTGCACACACGGGCGCCGCGCTCAATGAAGCGGCGGGCCAGCGCGTCCTCCAACGGCGCTCCGCCGCAGGCCCAGCGCCGCACGGTGCCAAGGTCGGTGTCCTTGAAACGGGGATGCAAGGCCAACTGGCGATAAACGGTGGGTACACCGAAGAAGGTGGTGATGCGGCCTTGGGCGATCAGGTCCAGCACGGTGCCGGCGTCGAAGCCCGCCTGCACCAGCACCTCGCCCCCGGCCATCAGCAGCGGCAGGGTGTGCAGATTGATGCCGGCGGTATGGAACAGGGGCAAGTAGTTCAGGGTGCGGTCATTTTCCGACAGATCCACGCCCTGACGCAGGTTGACGTAATTCGCCATGGCCATGCCGTAGGTGTAAAGCACGGCCTTGGGTTCGCCGGTGGTGCCGGAGGTGTAGAGCAGATACCAGGTATCGTCGGCCGGCCAGACCTCGCGCGACGCCAGTGGCGACTGGGCCGCCACTTGGCCCTGGAAACCATCGTCCAGGTCGACCAGGACAAGCCCGCTGGTCAAGGCCCGGGCCGTCCCCCTGTCCTCACCCCCATGGAACAGCAGCCGGGGCTGGCAATCCGCCAGGACATGGGCCAGTTCCGCCGCCGGCATGCGCCAGTTCAGCGGCACCAGCAGGCTGCCCAGCTTGGCGCAGGCGAACAGCAGCACGAAGAAGTCCGGCCGGTTGCGGCACAGCACCGCCACCCGGTCGCTGGGCCCAGCGCCCAGGGCGGCCAACAAGCTGGCCACACGGGCGGCGCGGTCGTCCAGATCGGCGTAGGTCAGAACCCCGCCGGTGGTCAGGTCCACCAGGGCCTTGCGGTCCGGCGACAGCCGGGCGCGTTGCGCCGTCAGGTCGAACAGATCCCACATGATCAGGCGCCGATAGCCCCCTTCCATCCTGTTCCGGTTACGCAACGGCCTTCAAAGTCAGGGCTTCAAACCTCGGGCGATGAAGTCGGCCGCCTCCGCCGCGACCTCCGCCGCCGGACGGTCATCGCCCCAGACGGCGTAGCGCTGGCCGATGAAGACGCTGACGCCGATCAAGGCCCAAGCCCGCACCTCCACGTCGCCCTGGCGGATTTCCCCCCGTTTCTTGGCCGACTCCAAATTATTGATATAGCCGTCGGCGAACACCTGATAGTAGCGCCGGTAGGCATCCTCGGCAACGAACTGCGCCTCCATCACGATGCGGTAGAGGTTGCGGTGGGCGCGCACGAACTCGATGAACGCCTCCAGGCCCAGGCGTTCCGCCGTCAAGCGGTCGGGCGCGTGGGCCACCCGCTCCGCGATCCAGCGGCGGGTCAGCGCGCCCATATCCTCCACCAGCGCCCGGAACAACAATTCCTTGCTGTCGAAGTAGGTGTAGAAGGTGCCCAGAGCCACGGCGGCGCGCTGGGTGATGCCGCTGACCGATGCCTCGTGGAAGCCGCGCTCACCAAATTCCAGGGCGGCGGCATCCAGCAGCTTGCGCAGGGTACGCTTGCCCCGCTCGGTACGCGGTGTCTTGTCGGCGGCCGATTCACCAGGCGCCGCCTCGGTCTCAGGCCCCTCGCCCACGCCGCCCTGCGTCATGGCATCGGTTTCGCCATCGCCGGCAGCCCGCTTCGCCGCCTCGGGTGAACGCGCCATGCCCCAATCTCCCTCTCTCGCTTTTCAGAACTTGAACGTTGACTCAACTTTCATCTTACGGCAAGCATGACGGCGGGAGGATGATCCGCCGACGCCACCGTCGGTGGATACCACGAAGCGCGGAAAACACCGATGCACGAACTGGGGCGACATGCCGGGACCCGGCCACGCGGGGAAGACTCACGCCCGCTGATACCGGCTGACGGCGGCCTGATGGCCTATCGTCTGGCTGGCAAGGGCCGCCCTTTGGTGCTGCTGCACGGCTGGGCCACCCATGGCGGCTTCTTCGCACCCCAGGTCACAGACCTGGCCGCCTCGTTCCAGGTGCTGGCGCCCGACCTGCCCGGCCATGGCGCCACCCCAGCGCCCCACCCCACTGTGCGGGACCAGGCGGATGCGCTGCGTGCCCTGCTGAACGCCCTGGACCTGCGGGGCGCCCTGCTGGTCGGCTGGTCCATGGGGGCCATGGTGGCATGGCGCGCTCTGCTGGACGGCGCCCAGGAGCGGGTGGCCGGCCTGGTGGTGGTGGATATGAGCCCGCGCCTGTGCAACGACGCCGGCTGGCCCTGGGGCCTGCGCGGCGCCGTCCAGGCGCGCGGCCCCCAGGCGGCGAGGATGCTGGCCACCGACTGGGCGGCCTTCGCCCCCCGCATCGCCCGGCGCATCTTCGCCGCCGGCAGCCTGCACACCGACCTGCGCCGCTGGGTGGAGGGAGAGATCGCGCGATGCGATGCCGAAGCCATGGCCGCCCTGTGGCTGGATCTGCTCGCCCAGGATTTCCGGGCGGAGCTGGGACGGCTGGGCCTGCCCACGCTGATCCTGCGCGGCGCCCTGAGTCAGCTCTACCCCGCTGGCACGGCCGATTGGCTGGCGACAGCCCTGCCCCAGGCACGACAGGTCACCTTCGCCGCCTCCGGCCATGCGCCGCATCTGGAGGAGCCGCAGCGCTTCAACGAGATCATCACCGGCTTCGCCGCCGGCCTGCCGCCCTGAGGGGTTGGGGGGAACGGCGATCAACGGACGAAAGAACGGGCCCATGAACAGGGCCATGGACGGGAGGGCAAAGGGAATGAGCAAGGCTGCACGCTGGTTGTTAGGCGTTTCGGTCGCGGGTCTGGTGCTGGGGGATGTGGCGTGGGCGCAACAGGCCGCCGACCCCGCCACCGACAGCGACGTGCTGCAAGAGGTGGTGGTGACGGCCCGCCGCCGGGCGGAAAACCTGAAGGACGTGCCGGTGGCGGTCACCGCCATCTCCGCCGACCAGTTGCAGGCCCAGGGCTCCGTCAACCTGACCGACGTGGAATACAAGTCGCCCAACACCACGGTGCAGGTGGCGCGCGGCTCCAACTCCACCCTCATCGCCTTCATCCGCGGCGTGGGCCAGCAGGACCCGCTGTGGGGCTTCGAGCCCGGCGTGGGCCTGTATGTCGACGATGTCTACATCGCCCGGCCACAGGGTGCCGTGCTGGACATTTATGATGTCAGCCGTATCGAGGTGCTGCGCGGGCCGCAGGGCACGCTGTACGGCCGCAACACCATCGGCGGCGCCATCAAGTACGTGACCCGTGACATGACCGACCAGCCCACGGCCAACGCCCGGGTGGAGATCGGCAGCTATAACGAGCACAACGTCATCCTGTCCGGCAGCACGCCGCTCAGCGAGAAGTTCGCCATCGGCGGCGCCGTGGCCATCTACCGCCACGATGGCTACGGCCACAACCTGTACACCGGCGCCGACCAGTACAATAAGGACGTGGTGGCCGGCCGCATCAGCGCGGAATTCAAGCCGACCGAAAAGTTCACCATCAAGCTCGCGGCGGACCAGACCAATGACAATTCCAATGCCAAGAATGGCCATCGCGAGACGGCGACGCCCAGCGGGGCCGCGCCCTTGCCCGACGATTACGACACCCTGGCCGGCGTGGGCGACCATAACTTCGTGACCAACCGGGGACTGTCGCTGACGGCGGAATGGCAATTGTCCGACCAGTGGCTGCTGAAGGCCATCAGCGCTTATCGCGACGGCTACACCCAGACCAATATCGACTTCGACAACCTGCTCCAGCCCTATCTGGACGTGCCGGCCCAGTACAAGGACCACCAGTTCAGCCAGGAAGTGCAGGCGGTCTACACCGGCGAGCGGCTGCAGGGTGTGGCCGGCATCTATTACATGGACGCGACCGCCGCCGGCGCCTTCGACACCGATGTGCAGAACCTGGGCCTCAGCATCCTGACGTCGGGATCGGTCAAGACCAAGAGCATCGCCGGCTTCACCGACCTCAGCTACGACATCACCGACGACCTCAAGATCTCGCTGGGCGGCCGCTACACCAACGACGACAAGACCGGCAGCGTCTATCGCGCCTATTATCTGGGCCTCCGCAGTCCCATGTTCGGCGGCAAGCAGCAGGCGCCCTTCTCCATCCGCACCAACTACACCAACGACCGCGGCTTCGGCGAATTCACCCCGCGCGCCAGCGTCAGCTACAAGCTGACGCCGGACGTGACGGGCTACGTCTCCTACTCCAAGGGCTTCAAGTCCGGCGGCTTCGACATGCGCGGCGACGCCGTGCTGACGCCCGACACGGTCAAGGGCTACAACCCCGAGACGGTCGACAGCTATGAGGTGGGCCTGAAGGGCGATTATCTGGACCGGCGCCTGACCCTGAACCTGGCCGGCTTCTACGCCGACTATTCCGGCCAGCAGGTGACGACCCAGGTGCCCACCAGCACCGGCATCGCCAGCTTCGTCGACAACGCTGGCGCCAGCCACATCTATGGCCTGGAGTTCGAGGCCATGGCCAAGCTGACCCACCAGCTGACCGCCCAGGCCAATGTCGGGTATACCCTGGCGCAGTTCGACAAGTTCCTGTCGTACGACCTGACCCGCCGACAGTATGTTGACGTGGCCAACACCCGCGGCTTCCAGAACACGCCCAAATGGACCACGGGCTTCACCCTGTCCTACCTGCTGCCGTTCGACGACAAGAGCACCCTGAACTCCTCCGCCAGCGTGTCGTATCGCAGCTTCACCCAGCTGTACGACACCGCCAGCATCCTGGACCAGCCGGGCTACACCTTGCTGGACCTGAACTTCATCTGGACCTCCGCCGACGACCATTGGCAGGTGGGCCTGCATGCGAAGAATTTGACCGATGAGCGGTACCGCGTGGGCGGCTACCCCTTCGGCGGCGCCACCTATGCCAATTCCTTCACCGCCTATTATGGCCCGCCGCGCACCATCACCGGCACGATCGGCCTGCATTTCTGATAAAGGCCCGGTGGGCGGATCCAGATCAGCGGATCCGCTCGCGCCCCTGTGTTAGAGAGCCCCAGTCAGGACCAGCCCATGAGCGAGAGCACGATGACCGAGACCGCCGCCCCGCCGTCCCCGACTCTGGCCCCGCCCTTGGCCCGGCCGGGATATCGCGCCCTGGTGATGGCGGCGCTGTTCGTCGTTTACACCCTGAACTTCGTGGACCGGCAGATCCTCAGCATCCTGGCCCTGCCCATCAAGACGGAGCTGGGCCTGACCGATACCCAGTTGGGCTGGCTGGGCGGGCCGGCCTTCGCCCTGTTCTACACCTTCCTCGCCATCCCCATCGCCCGCCTGGCCGATCGCCTGAGCCGGGTACGCATCATGGCGGTGTCGCTGGCGCTGTGGAGCGGTTTCACCGCGCTGACCGGCCAAGTGGGCCTGTTCTGGCAGCTGTTCCTGTGCCGCATGGGCGTGGGCGTCGGCGAGGCCGGCGGCGTCGCCCCCGCCTATTCCCTGATCAGCGATTATTTCCCCAAGCACCAGCGCGCCCGCGCCCTGGCCGTCTATTCCTTCGGCATCCCCTTCGGCAGCGCCCTGGGCATCCTGCTGGGCGGCTACATCGCCACGGCCGTGAACTGGCGCCTGGCCTTCACCGTCTGTGGCATCGCCGGCCTGGTCATGACGCCGATCTTCCTGCTGACGGTGCGCGAGCCGGTGCGCGGCGCGTTCGACGCCGTGAAGAACGCGGGCGCCCTGGTGCCATTGCGCGCCGTGCTGGCCACCCTGGGCACCAAGCCGTCCTTCTGGCTGCTGTCGGCCGGTGCCGCCTCCTGCTCCGTCCTGGGCTACGGCCTGGCCTTCTGGATGCCGGCCTTCCTGGCGCGCATGCACGGCATGGCGCTGAAGGACGTCTCGCTGCTGCTGGGCGTCGGCAGCCTGGTGGCCGGCACGCTGGGCATCTGGGCCGGCGGCGCCCTGGCCGACCGGCTGGGCGGCGCGTGCAAAGCCGCCTATCCGCTGGTGCCGGCCGTGGCCTTCCTGGTGGCGGTACCGCTCTACGCCCTGGGCTTCCTGGCCAAGGAGCTGTGGCTGGTGGCGGCGCTGTGCACCCTGCCGCTGGCCCTGGGCCTCGCCTGGCTGGGCCCCGTCATCGCCGCCGTGCAGCATGTGGTGCCGCCGGCCATGCGGGCCACCGCCTCGGCCATCTTCCTGTTCATCAATAATCTGGTGGGCATCGGCTTCGGCATCTTTTTCTTCGGCCGCCTGTCCGACTTCCTGACCCCCCGCTTCGGCCCGGAGGCCCTGCGCTATTCCATGCTGATCGGCCTCGGCTTCTACCTGCTGAGCGCCCTGTTCTTCATCCTCTCCAGCCGCCGGCTGGAACGGGATTGGGAGGGGTGACGGCGATGGCCGAACAGGGCACCCGCCCATGACCTCTAACGCTGAAGATAGATGGACTGGAGCAGGCTGTTGGCGCCCTGGCAACCGGTGGCATTGGACACCTCCAGCGTAACCGGCTTACCTGTTGTCATCGAGGTGATGGCGACGCTCAGAGCCGCCAGGCCGGCATTATCCCGCAAGCTGATCTTGAAAGTGCTGACGCCGCACAAGCTCGTGTTGTCGACGACGATAAAGGCGCAAGGATCGTCTGGATTCATATAAGGGCGCACCTGCAGCACCTGGCCCGGCACGGTGCTGGTTGGCTCCGCCAACGCAACCGTCGCTGCCAAACTGAGCGAGCAGGCGAAAGGCAGGACCTTCAGGCAACGCGATCTCATTGAAACTCCTCAGCTTAAGGATGTTTTACAGGATGTCCGACATAGCGGATCAGTTGGAACGCCCGCTTCTTGTCGAAACAATCATCGTCGATAGGCACGCGCTCGTGGCGGGCATCGCGTTTTTACGTGCCGGGTGTGACTTCGCTGATGGGGTCATTGCGGCAGACGGACGTGACAAGGGTGGTGAGGTGTTTGTTTCGTTTGATCGTGGCGCCGTCAACTGCTGGCGGCGCATGGGCGGGAACGCTGCCGAACCCGCCCTTATGCTGTCCGCCGGGTGATCACTCCGCCAGCTGCGCCTCACGCTGGCGGGCGGAGTTACGCATGCCGTAGGCGAAGTAGATGGCCAGGCCCAGCAGGCTCCACGCGCCGAAGCGGATCCAGTTGCTGAGGCCCAGCGAGATCATCAGCGCCACGCAGATCACGGCGCCGACGACGGCCACCACCGGCAGGTAGGGCACACGGAAAGGGCGCGGGCGGTGCGGGTCGCGCACGCGCAGCACCAGGGTGGCGACGCAGACCAGGGCGAAGGCCATGAGCGTGCCCAGGGATACCAGGTCGCCCAGCACGTCCAGGGGCGCGATGCCGCCGATGATGGCGGCCACCAGGGTCACCCACAGCGTCGCCTGCCACGGGACATGGTGTTCCGGATTGACCGAGGCGAAGGACGGCGGCATCAGGCCGTCGCGCGCCATGGCGTAGAAGATGCGGATCTGGCCGTAGTTGCAGATGAGGATGGCGGAGCCCAGGCCCAGGATGGCGGCCAGGTTGATGATCATGCCCAGCCAAGCCAGGGCCGGGCCGGCGTTCCTGATGGCGATGAAGATGGCCTCGGGCGCGTCCAGCATGGTGTAGGGCGCCAGGCCGGTCATGACCAGGCCTACCACCACATACAGCGTCACGCAGACGGCGAGACCGCCCAGGATGCCGCGCGGCACCGTGCGCTGGGGCGATCGCGCCTCCTGTGCCGCGGTGGAGACCGCGTCGAAGCCGATATAGGCGAAGAACAGCGTGCCGGCGGCGCGGAACACCCCGGACCAGCCGAAGGCGCCCTCCCCCGTGTTCTCGGGAATGAAGGGATGCCAATTGGCGGTGTCGACGTAGAAGATGCCCACCACCGCGAACAGCACCATGGCGCCCACCTTGATGGCCACGGAGATGTTGTTGAAGCGCGCCGTTTCCTTGATGCCGAGGCTGAGGATCACGCCGCACAGGGCGATGATGAACACGGCCGGCCCATTGATTAAGGCCCCGGTCCATTCGAAGCCCTTCTCATCGGAATAGGACAAGGGGGCCGATGCCAGGTTGGTGGGCAGATGCACCCCCCATTGCCCGAGGAAGGCGTTGAGGTAGCCGGAGAACCCAACGGCCACGGCCGACCCGCTGATCATGTATTCCAGCACCAGGTTCCAGCCGACCAGCCAAGCCACCATCTCGCCCAGCGTGGCGTAGGTGTAGCTGTAGGCGCTGCCCGCCACGGGGATGACGGTGGCCAACTCCGCGAAGCACAGGCCGGCGAACAGGCAGGCCAGGGCCGCGAAGGCGAAGGAGATGGCGACGGCTGGACCGGCATGGGTGGCGGCCTGTGACCCGGTCATGACGAAGATGCCGGCCCCCACCGTGCAGCCCACGCCCGCCAGGATCAGGTCCAGCGTCCCCAGGCCCCGTGTCAGCTTCGCGGCGCCGTGCTTCCCCTCACCGGCCGCGATGAGCGCATCGACCGGCTTGACCGTCCACAACCCCATACCCGTCCCTTTCCCCATTCGACCAGAGGTGGGCCACGCACGGAGGCGCCCCAGCCATTGTTATTCCCGTCCTAGCACGTTCCGGCGGCCCCGTCCCGGTCCAGCCCCAGAAAGGGCGTCAAATTTTTCAGTCGATACCATCCTCTTCCGGTGACGGGTACTGGCGCAGCACCGCCTCGATGACGAAGTTCTGGCCTGTGTAAACGTGCTCATACAGCAGCTGGGCCGCCTTCTCACCATCGCCGGCGATCAGGGCGGCCAGCACCGGCTGGCTACCCGCCCGATAGGCCGCCGCCCCCTCGGACTGGGGTATGCCCATGAACAGGGGGCGTTGCCCGCGCTCGTACAGGTTCCGCAGGATCTGGTGCAGGCGCGGGTTGCCCGAGGCCTCGGCGATGGTCTCGTGGAAATCCTGGTCGGCTTCCAGGATCTTGCGGTGCTGGTCGGGGTCGTCCGGCTCCACCGTGATGGTGGTGGCCCGCACCAAGCGGCGGACATGCGCCGTGGTCAACCGCCCCGCCGCCAGCCGCCCGGCCATGGGCTCCAGCGTCAGGCGGAGCTGGAAGCAGTGCATGATGTCTTCCGGCGTGATGGGCGCCACGGTGAAGCCGCTGCGCGCCCGCGCCGCCATCAGCCCTTCCTGGCACAGGCGGGCCAGGGCGGTGCGCACCGGCGCCTTGCCGAAGCCCAGCCGCTCCGCTAGCAGGGCCTCGCTGACCCGCTGCCCGGGCGTCAGGCGACAGAGCATGATGTCGGCGCGCAGGGCCTGGTAGGCCCGTTCGCTCAGGCGTTCCTCAGTGGTGGTCAAGGCCCGCTTCCCTCCCGCTCATGCCGCCCTAATGCCGCCCCTCTTACTGGAACTCCAGCCCCGCGCCCAGATCGCCGTTCACCACCAGGGCCTTGGCGGCGGCGATGTCCGGGGCGAAGTAGCGATCCTGGTCATAGGCCGGCACCACGGCGCGCAGCTTGACCCGGGCCGCCTCCAACGCTTCCGAGGTTCGCAGCGGCAGGTGGAATTCCAGGCCCTGGATGGCGGCCAGCACCTCGATGCCGACGATGCCGGCGGCGTTGTCGGCCATGTCGATCAGGCGGCGGGCCGCCCAGGTGGCCATGGAGACGTGGTCCTCCTGGTTGGCGGAGGTGGGGATGCTGTCGACGGAGGCCGGATGGGCCAGGCCCTTGTTCTCGCTGGCCAGGGCCGCCGCCGTGACGTGGGCGATCATGAAGCCGGAATTGATACCGCCGTCCTTCACCAGGAAAGCCGGCAGGCCGCCATTGTGATGCGGGTCGACCAGCATGGCGATGCGGCGTTCCGACAGGTTGCCGATCTCCGCCAGGGCCAGGGCGATCTGGTCGGCGGCAAAGGCCACCGGCTCGGCATGGAAGTTGCCGCCGGACAGGATATCGCCGGTATCGGGGAAGACCAGGGGGTTGTCGGTGACGGCGTTGGCCTCGATCAGCAGGGTGCCGGCCGCCATGCGCAACTGGTCCAGGCAGGCGCCCATGACCTGCGGCTGGCAACGCAGGCAGTAGGGGTCCTGTACCCGCTCGCAATCCAGGTGGCTGGCGCGCACGGCGCTGCCGTCCAGCAGGCGGCGGTAGGCGGCGGCGGTGTCGATCTGGCCCTTCTGGCCGCGCAGCGCATGGATGCGGGCGTCGAACGGCGTGTCGCTGCCCCGGGCGGCATCCACCGACAGGGCGCCGGCGGTCAGGGCCGCCTGGAACACCCGCTCCGCCGCGAACAGGCCGTTCAGGGCCAGGGCGGTCGACACCTGGGTGCCGTTCAGCAGGGCCAGGCCTTCCTTGGGCCCCAGATCCATGGGCTCCAGCCCCGCCTTGCGGATGCCTTCGGTGGCGGGCAGGATCTGGCCGTCCACCCGCACCTCGCCCACGCCCAGCAGCGGCGCCACCAGGTGGGCCAGCGGCGCCAAGTCGCCCGAGGCGCCGACGGAGCCCTTGGACGGGATGCAGGGGTGGACGCCATGGTTGGCCAGCGCCACCAGCGCCCGGATGACGCTGCCGCGCACGCCGGAATAGCCGCGCGCCAGGCTGGAGATCTTGAGCACCAGGATCAGGCGCACGATGGCGTCGTCCAACAGCGGGCCGGTGCCCACCGCGTGGCTCAGCACCAGGTTGCGCTGCAGCTGCGACAGCTGGTCGTTGCCGATGCGGGTCTTGGCCAGCAGGCCGAAACCGGTGTTGATGCCATAGGCCGTGCGGCCGGCGGCCATGACGGCGTCAACCGTGGCGGCGGACTTCTCCGCGTTGGCCAGGGTGGCGTCGTCCACCACCAGGTGGACAGGGCCCGCCAGGGTGGCACGCAGATCAGCCAGGGTCAGGCGGCCGGGGACCAGGGTAAGGGTGTGCATGGAACGGGAACTCCCGAGGAAAAACAAAAAGCCGCGAGGCTATCTTCAGACTCTGGCGTAATGCCGCTGGGCGCCGGATAGGAAGGTTTCGATCATGGAACGAAGCACCGGGCGAAGGCGGGAACAGCGCCCGCCATCCAGCGCCGGCACCAGGCCGGGGGCCAGGTGGGTATCCTGCGACAGTTCCAACTGCAGGGCATGGACGTGCTCCGCCGGCCGGCCGTAATGGCGGGTGATGTACCCGCCCTTGAAGCGGCCGTTCAGCATGGCGCTGTAGCGGCTGGCTTGCGCCGCCTGAAAGACGGCTTCGGCCAGGGCGCCATCGCAGGAGGCGCCGGCGTTGCTGCCCAGGTTCAGGTCGGGCAGCCGGCCATCGAACAGGCGCGGCACCTCGGCGGCGATGGAATGGGCGTCCCACAGCAAGGCATAGCCGTGCAGCGCCTTGATCCGTTCCAGCTCGGCCGCCAGTCGGGCGTGATAGGGCTGCCAGAAGGTGGCGACGCGGGTGGCCTTTTCGGCATCGTCCGGCCCCTGCCCCTGGAGATACAGCGGCGTGCCGTCGAACATCATCTCAGGGATCAGGCCGGTGCCGGCCTGGCCGGGATAGAGGTTGGCGTCGTCGGCCGGGCGGTTCAGGTCCACGACATAGCGGTTGTAACCCGCCACCAGGGTGGACGCGCCGATCTCGGCCGCGAAGTCGTACAACGCGTCGACATGCCAGTCGGTGTCGGACAGGCCGTGGGCCTCCGGCGCCAGGCGCGACGCGATGTCGCCCGGCACCTGGATGCCCACATGAGGGAAGGAGATCAGCAGCGGTGCCATCCCTTCCCGAAAGGTGAAGACTGGCGCCGTCATTTGCCGGCCATGGGCAGGTCCAGGCCGTGGTGCCGGACGCTGTCGACGGCCGTCTCATGGCCGGTGGCGTACAGCGGGATGGGGTTCCCCATTTGACATGCCTCTTTCCTATTTTGCCGGCCAGCGCACATCACTGAAGGGCATTTCTTGCCGGAATTGCCTTTTCCAGCGGTAATGGCGGCGGCGCGAGCCCATCCTAGCGGCGGATCGATGGTCCGTAAAGACCTCTCCATCAAACTGACCTGTCAGTAATCTCGGCGGCACAGGGCCATGCCGGCCGCCTCGGCCGCCAACCATTCGCCATCGTCATCCCCACCTCGGGACAGCTGTGATTTGGCGGCCCTCGCGATGAATGCGGTAACCTCATGCGCCATCGAAACGGCGGCTGATCGGCCAAATCACTCGGATATCGCCCTTGACGGCGTATCCGGCCGGCCAGTGGATCTGACGGCCTCCGCTGAACCACGCTTGGCCTTATCGCCAGCCATCTCCACCTGATGACCGGAGGAATTGGGCGACGGAATTTCAATTGCGCCAGAGTGGCGCTGATCGTTCTGAAATTTCACAGGCAGATCCGTTGAATGGCACCGGCCTGTGAGATATCACCCGCCCGGCGGGCAGCCCACCGGCTGGGCGACAACGCCCGCGCTGGCACGCGGCGGGGTCAGGCCGTCTGATCGGGGGCGGCCGACACCGCCAGCAGGCGGGCCAGGAAGTCGGCGGCGCCCTCCGCGTCATCCAGGAAATCGGCACCGATGATAGCCCGCTCCACGTCCATCCGCCGCACGATGATGGGGAACAGGGCGACGCCGTTGGTCACTTCGCTGTGGATGCTGACGGTCAGGGCCTGGCCCGGAGCCACCTCCTCCGCCCCGCTTTGCAGTTGCAGCCCAATGCCCTTGGTCGACCAGTCGACCAGACGTGCCGGGTGACGGCCCACCCGCAAGGGATAGGCATCACCGGACAGGCGTGCGGCCTGGCGGCGGTCGGCTGCGAAAGGGATTGTCTCATCCGTCATGGGCACCATCCTACCGGGATCAGACGGCCAAGGCCTCAGCGGAAAAGTTCTTGGCGCCGCGAAAATCGGCGTCGCGGATGTCAGCCTCGCGTAGGTCGGCCATGGTCAGGGTGGCGTCCGTCAGGACGGCGCCCGCCAGGATGGCGTTGCGCAGATTGGCCTGGGTCAGATCGGCATCTTCCAGACGGGCCATGGTCAGGTCGGCGCCGGCCAGGTTCACCCGCACCATGCGCGCCTTGCTGAAGTTCGTCGGCCATTCGTGGCCGTTGCGCAAATCCATGGGGCAGGCCACGGCATTGGTCAGGCTGGCCTCGTTCAAGGCGGCCCGTTCCAGGCAAGCGCCGCGCAGGTCCGCGCCCGCCAATTCCGCATTGCGCAGGTCAGCCATGGACAAGTCCGCCATAGCCAGCACGGTGCCGCTGAGGTTGGCGCCCTTCAGCTTCGCCTGCCTTAGAATGGCGGCCGACAGGTTCAGGTTGGACAGATCCTGGCCGCTGAGATCGGTCGCCGACAGGTCCGCCCGCTTACCCTTGCCGCCGTTACTCAATATCCACAGGCGGTGCTGGCGCAACGTCTCGCCGATGGTGCCTTCGATATCATCCAGCCGGCGCACCAGGTCCGCGCCCATCAGATTGGCCATGGACAGGTCCACGTCGTCCAGCAGAGCGCCCAGCAGGCTGGCCTTTGACAAGTTGGCGCTGCGCAGCAGGGCGCGGGTCAGCACGGCGCCATCCAGCTTGGTGCCGCTGAGATTGGCCTCCGACAGGTCCGCCCCTTCCAGGTTGCAGCCGGTGAGGTCGGAGCCGCTGAGATCCGCCTTCACGAAGACGGCGCCGCGCAGGTCGGTGTCGCGCAAATCGGTCTGCACGACGAAGGCGTTCGACAGCTTGGCGTAGCTGAGGTCGGCCTTGGTCATGGACGCCTCCGCCAACTCGGCCGAGGGGTTGCCCTGGACGTTGGGCGTCAGTTCCCCGTTCTTGCTGCGCATGAGATGTCCGTCACGCAAGTCCGCCTCCACCATCACTACGCGCTGCATGCGCGCCCCCCGGAAGGCGGCGCCGCGCAGGTCGGCTCGGGTCAGGTTGGCGCGTTCCAGGGCGGCACGGCGCAGATCCGCGCCGAACAGGCAGGCGGAGCGCAGATCGGCGTCCGACAGGTCGGCGTCACTGAGCTTGGCACCCGTCAGGTCGGCACCGGCCAGCACCCGGCCGCGCAAGGCGGCGCGGGACAGGTCGCAGAACTTGAGGCTGGCCCGCGCGCCGCCCCGCTGGCCTTGGAGGTAGCGTATATGCAGGGTCAGGGCTTGCTCGATTTCCGCGGCCGACAGGCGCCGGTATCCGATATCGAGGCTGTCAACATCGGTCCTGGGGCTCATCTGGGTCTCAGGCTCTACGGTTCATCAATGCCGAGCCTTTGTGATAGCGGCCGTTCGTTAATAAAAGGTCATTAGCCCAAGCCTTGGGTCCGGCCCACAGCAAAAAATGGTGGAGGGAATCGAAAAGATCTTTTTGATTTTTGCTTTCTGATGGATTGCGGCAGCGGCTCATCTCTTTTAACGGGAGCCACCATCGCCATGCCCCCAAAAGGCAACGGCGGAACCCAAAGGTCCCGCCGTTCCAACCAACTGCCACTTGCCCTTGAACTGTGTTCTCGCCCGTGAGGCGCCTGCCGCGGCGTTGTCGTCCGGTCAGGCGCCTCACGTCCAGAATTAGGCCAAATGGGTCTCCAGGGCCGCGTTCTTCACGGCCTTCTGAAGCTTTTCGAACGCCCGCACCTCGATCTGGCGCACACGTTCGCGGCTGATGCCGAACTCTTGGGACAGGTCCTCCAGCGTCGTCGGGTCGTCGCGCAGGCGACGCTCCGCCAGGATACGGCGCTCGCGGTCGTTCAGGCCCTTCATGGCGCCGGCCAGCAGGGCCTTGCGCTTGCCCAGCTCTTCCCGGTCGGCCAGGCGGATTTCCTGGCTTTCCGTCTCATCCACCAGCCAATCCTGCCACTCACCCTCGCCATCCACGCGCAGGGGCGCGTTCAGGCTGTGGTCGGGGCTGCCCAGGCGGCGGTTCATGGACACGACGTCCTGTTCCGGCACATCCAGCTTGGTGGCGATGGCGGTCACCGTCTCCGGCGACAGGTCGCCGTCCTCGATGGCCTGCATCTGGCCCTTCAGCTTGCGCAGGTTGAAGAACAGCTTCTTCTGCGCGGCGGTCGTGCCCATCTTCACCAGGCTCCAGCTGTGCAGGATGTATTCCTGGATGGCGGCGCGGATCCACCACATGGCGTAAGTGGCCAGGCGGAAGCCACGATCGGGGTCGAAGCGCTTCACCGCCTGCATCATGCCGACGTTGCCTTCGGAGATCAGTTCCGACAGCGGCAGGCCGTAGCCGCGATAGCCCATGGCGATCTTGGCCACCAAGCGCAGGTGGCTGGTCACAAGCTGGTGGGCGGCGATGCCGTCCTCATGTTCCTGCCAGCGCTTGGCCAGCATGAACTCCTTCTCCGGCTCCAGCATGGGGAAGCGGCGGATTTCCTGGAGGTAACGCGACAGGCTCGATTCCGAGCTGATGGCGGGAATGGCGGGCAAGGTGGCCATGGTCAACAACCTTTCACGGTTCAGGACCCCCGGGGATCGGGCGGTCCCCCCGTACCGGATGCTCAAATGGAGCCCCCCGGACGGGGTTGGGGTGACACATTGATCAGTATACGCCTCTGACTCGTATCCGACCACACTTTAAAATCGTTCTAAACTAAAGATCAGCCCTGCGAGATCAGCGGGTAAGGCGCTGGTGAAGGCCAGCATGTCACCGCTGACCGGATGACGGAAGGCGATGTCCTTCGCATGCAACGCTTGGCGACGAAAACCGAGAAGTTGGGCCTGCGCGTCCGGCGTCGCCTCCTTAAGCCGGGCGCCCAGGGCGCCGGTGGGGCGGGCCTTGCCGTACAGCGGGTCACCCACCAGCGGATGACCGATCTGGGCCATGTGCACCCGGATCTGGTGCGTACGGCCCGTGGCCAGCTTGCATTCCACATGGGCGGCCAGCAGGCCGTAGCGGGCCAGCGTGCGCCAGCGGGTCAGCGCCGGCTTGCCGCCCTTACCTACCACGGCCATGCGCTTGCGATCCGTCGGATGGCGGCCGATGTTACCCTCGATTTCGCCCTCACCCGTCGCCGGTGAGCCCCAGACCACGGCGTGGTAGGTGCGCGACAGGGTGCGGTCGGCGAACTGGGCCGACAGGCCGGCATGGGCCCGGTCGGTCTTGGCTACCACCATCAAACCGCTGGTATCCTTGTCCAGACGGTGGACGATGCCCGGTCGGCGCACGCCGCCGATACCGGACAGCCGCTCCCCACAGCGGAACAGCAGGGCGTTCACCAGCGTGCCGTCCGGGTTGCCGGCGGCGGGATGCACCACCATCCCGGCGGGCTTGTCGATCACCAGCAGGTCATCGTCTTCGAAAACGATGGTCAGCGGGATGTCCTGCGCCACCGGCGTGGCCGGTTCCGGTGCCGGCACGGAAATCTGGAACACCTGGCCGGGTTTGACCCGGTAGGAGGCGTCGTCTATGGTCTGGCCGCCCGGCTGACCCAAGGCCACGCGCCCCTCCCCGATCAGCGCCTGCAAGCGCGAGCGGGTGAGGCCGGCGGCCTCCGGCACCAGCTGGGCCAGGGCCTTGTCCAACCGGTCGCGGGCCGCGGTGTCGGGGATGGTGACGGCGATCAGTGCGGAACCCGCCTCATCGCCCTCCAGTTCCTCATCCTCCGCGCCATCCACCACCGGTGCGCCAAGGTCCAGGCGGTCAGCCCCGCCCTCACCCGCCATGGCGCTGAAACGCGCGACGGCAGGGTCGGCAGGCTGGCCCGAGGCGGCACAGATGGTTGAAGCAAGTGCGGACAATAAAGACCTTCCTCGTCATCATGGGCGTACTGATCGTCGCCGGTTTCACCTTCATCGGGGTGGAGGTCTGGCGGCGTGCCACCGACCCGAACCACCCCCGCGCCTTCGGCCGCCGTCCTGATACGGCGACCCTGGGCACGACTACCACTTCGGCCCTGCCGCCCGAAGCCCTGGCCCCGCTGCTGAAACTGCCGGAAGGCAGCCGCATCGAAGCCATGACCAGCGTGGGCAGCCGCCTGGCCGTCCAGGTCGCCCTTCCCGGCGGTGCCCAGCAGATCGTCCTGCTGGAGCCCAGTACCGGAAAGGTCCAGATCGCGGTCGTTACTGGAACCACTTCATCGGGCACCCCATCTTCCCCAGTTGGGGCTTTCACAGGTGGGGCGCCTGAACCCAACCAGACGATGCGCCCGCAGGTTCCCCGGACGCCGTGATTACGGTCACACCGGCCGGTCGCCCACCAGCGTAATCGCCCTACATGACAGAGATTTAATGGCCCCTGTCAGGAAGCCGGCGCTGGAATGAACGCCGGGGGCGACTGCCCAATATTTCAGCGATGCATGGCGGCATTGGGCTTTTTCACACTTTTTTGCTTCCGCTTCGTGCGCGCCAGCCCCGATCATCACCCGACATCAGCAACAGGCGAGACGGTCCCCCATGAACTTCATGAGCGACAATGTGGTGGGCGCGGCCCCGGAGATCCTGGCGGCCCTGGCCGCGGCCAATGAGGGACCCCAGCCCTCCTACGGCGGCGACCCGCTGACGGCGCGGGTGACCCGGGACCTGGCCGAGCTGTTCGAGTGCGACGTCACCGTTTTCCCCGTCGCCACCGGCACCGCCGCCAACGCGCTGGCCCTGTCGGTGCTGACCCCGCCCTACGGCGCCGTCTATTGCCATGACGAGGCCCACGTGCAGGTGGATGAGTGCGGCGCGCCGGAGCTGATGTCCGGCGGCGCCAAGCTGGTTCCATTGGCGGGCCCCCATGGCAAGCTGGACGCGGTCACCCTGGCGGCGGCCCTGGAGAAGGGTGGCGCCGGCGTCGTCCACCATGTGCAGCCGGCCGCGCTGACCCTGACCCAGGCGACGGAGTCCGGCACCGTCTACACCCCCGATGAGGTGATGGCCCTGACGAACGTGGCGCGGGCCCACGGGCTGCGCGTCCACATGGACGGCGCCCGCTTCGCCAACGCGGTGGCCAGCCTGGCCTGTGCGCCCGCCGATATCACCTGGCGCGCCGGCGTGGACGTGCTGTCCTTCGGCGCCACCAAGAACGGCGCCCTGGCGGCGGAGGCGGTGATCTTTTTCGACAAGGCCCTGGCCGACAGCTTCGCCTACCGCCGCAAGCGTGCCGGCCACCTGTTCTCCAAGATGCGCTTCCTGTCGGCGCAGTTGGACGCCTACCTGACGGACGGCCTGTGGCTGCGCCTGGCCACCCATGCCAACGCGATGGCGACGCGCCTGGCCCAGGGCCTGGGCGTCCTGCCCGGCGTCGGTCTGCGCAGTCCGGTGCAAGCCAACGAGGTCTTCGCCATCCTGCCCGAACCGATGATCGCGGGGCTGGAGGCCGCCGGCTTCCATTTCTACCGCTGGGACGGCGCCTGCATCCGCCTGGTGACAGCCTGGAACACCGACCCGGCGCACGTGGACGCCTTCGTCGCCGCCGCCCGGGGGCTGGCCGGGATCGTGTGAGGGACATGCCCCGATAACCCACCTGAGGCAAAAGACCACCCCGCGTTCCGGCCGTGGGTGGCGTAGGGTCTGGCCACGAACCCGGGGGCGGACGCGCCCCGATAAACTCTGTGGAGATCATATGCGCACCATCGTTCTCGCCGCCGCCCTCTCGCTGGCGTTCACGGCTCCGGCCTGGGCGGCCCTGCCCAACGGCGCCGCAGCCCCGGCCTTCACCGCCCAGGGCGCCCTGGGCGGCAAGACTTCGACCTTCTCGCTGACCGACGCGCTGAAGACGGGGCCGGTGGTGCTGTACTTCTTCCCCGCCGCCTTCACCAAGGGCTGCACCGTGGAGGCCCACGAATTCGCCGAGGCGACGGAGACCTTCAAGCAGTACGGCGCCACCGTGGTGGGCGTGACCGCCGGCAACATCGACCGCGTGGCCGAGTTCTCCTCCGTGGAGTGCCGAGACAAGTTCATGGTGGCCGCCGATCCCGACGCCAAGATCGCCGCCGAGTACGACGCCAAGAACCAGGGCAATGCCGCCATCTCCAACCGCACGTCCTACGTCATCGGCCAGAACGGCAAGATCGTCGCCAGCTACACGGACAGCAACCCCGACCAGCACGTGCAGCTGATGCTGGACGCGGTCAAGGCGCTGCACGGCGCCAAGTAAACCGACCCGCAAGCCATATGGTCCCGGCCATGACGGCGCAGCCCGCGCCGCCGGGACCATTCCTGGTCAGTCCGCCAGGATGTGGGCCGTTTCCGCGGCCGTGATGAAGGCCGCCCGCGCGTCCTCCACCTCCCCTGACCCGTCCAGGGCGGCCAGGCAGGCGGCCGTGGCCGCCTGGCGGGCCGGATCGTTGAGATGCGCCTCCGGCCAGCGGTAGATCAGCCAGTTGGACGCCTCGTCCACCGTGGTGATGGTCCGGCGGACGGAGGGGGCTTCCCAAACGTCGATCGGGGTCAGGATACGCAAGGCGGCCTCCTCCAGCTGGTGGGACCTACAACCGGAACCCTGCGGCAGGGTTCCCGCCTGGCGTCCCCCACCCTCGACCAGCTTGTATGCCATCGCCCACATGACCAGGGCGATAACCCCCCCTGCGACATGAGAAAGGCCTCTTATGCCGTTTTCCGGATCAGGTAGGGTTCCGGATCAGGTAGGGTTAAGGTAAATGCCCCAAACGTCCGAGCGCGCCCCTGCGGAGGTGCAGTCCACGCGATCAGCCTGAAAACGTATGGTGATGGAACGGCCGGTGGTGAACGCCGTGGTGGCCAGAGCCAGCAATGCATCTCTATCGGTATTGCTGGACGGAATAACAGCTGCCCCCTGGGCGTAATGGACGTATAAGTCACCACTTCCAACCCAAATGCGGACGACATTGACAGTGCATTCCGTGTAAGCGAAAGCATTATTTGAAAATAAGACAACCAATGTCGCCAGGAATATCTTCAAGAGATTCATTTTTTGTTCCTAAAACGAGATAAAATTTCGCATTTCGGCGATTTTATGACTTTATACGACCATGGATGCGATGACAAGATCACACGCATTAGCCAGTGATTGTGCCATCTATCTGGGCGACGGGACAGATGCCCTTACGCTCCAACGACCAGCTTGTACGCGATCGCCCACATGACCAAGGCGATGACAGCCTCCAGCAGCCGCCAGGCGGCGGGGCGGGCGAAGATGGGGCGCAGCTTGGTGGCGCCGAAGCCCAGCGAAAAGAAGAACAGGAAGGAGCCGGTGATGGCGCCGGCGACGAAGGACGCCTGGAAGCCGTCGAATTGGGTGGAGATGGTGCCCAGCAGGACCACCGTGTCCAGGTAGACATGCGGGTTCAGCCAGGTGATGGCCAGGCAGGCCAACAGGGTCTTGCCCAGCCCATGTCCCTGCGCCTGGCCCCCCACGGTCAGCGCGCCGGTGGAGCGCCAGGCCGACCATAGGCTTTTGGTCCCGTACCAGGCTAGGAAGGCGGCCCCGGCGTAGCGCATGACGGGGTCCAGCCAGGGCAGCCAGGCGGCGGCGGTGCCGAAGCCCGTCACCCCCACCCCGATCAGGATGGCATCCGACAGGGCGCAGGCCAGGCACACGGCGAAGACATGCTCATTGCGCAGACCTTGGCGCAGCAGGAAGGCGTTCTGCGCGCCGATGGCGACGATGAGGCTGAGCCCCATGCTCAGGCCCGCGATGTAAACCGAGATGTTCATGGTGGTAAGGCGAAATCCCAGAGGTGGCTGGGCCTTGTGATAAGTGCCGCCCTGGGATTAGGCTAATTAAATCAGTTAATCCAAGTTTAGCGGAACTTAGCCATGATCGATTACGCGGCGGCGCGCGCCGTGGCGCTGGTGGTGCAGACCGGCAGCTTCGAGAAGGCCGCCGCCGCGCTGAACGTCACCCCCTCCGCCGTCTCGCAGCGCGTGAAGCAGCTGGAGGAACGGCTGGGCGCCGTGCTGGTCGAGCGGGGCACACCCTGCACCGCCACGGAAAAGGGCGAATGGCTATGCCGCCACATGGACCACGTCGGCCTGCTGGAGCGGGAGCTGACGGCCCATCTGCCGGGCTTGGTCGACCCGGCGGCACCAGTGCCGCGCGTGACCCTGGCCATCGCCGCCAACGCCGACAGCCTGGGGACCTGGTTCCTGGCGGCGGCCACCGCCTTCACCCAAGGCTGCGACCATCTGCTGAACATCATTGTCGACGACCAGGACCACACCGCCGACTGGCTGCGGCGCGGCCGGGTGCTGGCGGCGGTGACCTCGCTGGAAAAGCCCATACAAGGCTGCCGCGTCACGGCCCTGGGCGCGTTGCGCTATCACGCCACGGCCAGCCCGGACTTCATGGCGCGCCATTTCCCGGGCGGGGTGACGGCCGATGCGCTGGCCCAGGCGCCGGCGCTGACCTTCAACCAGAAGGACCGGCTGCAGCATGACTGGATTCGGCGGACGCTGGGCAGCGATGTCGTGCATCCCACCCACTTGCCCACCCACTGGCTGCCGTCGACGCAGGGTTTCGTCGACGGCGCCCTGTCTGGGATGGGCTGGGGCATGAACCCCGCCCAGCTGGTGCGCGGCCATCTGGACGCGGGCCGGCTGGTGGAACTGGCGCCCGGCACCGTCCTGGACGTGCCCCTGTTCTGGCAGGTGAGCCGCCTGGCCGCCGACCAGCTTGCCGACCTCAGCCGCCGGGTGGTGGCCACGGCCAAGCGCGAACTGGTGTCGCCGGCCTAAAGTAATTTCGCCTTGGGCGTGTGTTGGCCGGCGGGCATACTGCCGGCAACGCGCCACCAAGGGGACCATCGCCCGTGCCCAACCCGATCAATCGCGCCACGCCCGGCGTCTACATCACGGAGCTTTCGGCCTTTCCGCCCAGCATCGTCGGGGCGCAGACCGCCGTTCCCATCTTCGTCGGCTACACCGGGCGGGCCAGCGACCCGGTAAGCCAAAAGCCGCTCCATCTTCAGGCGGTGCCGCTCAGCTCTCTCGCGGACTACACCACCTATTTCGGTGGCGCCTATCCCCAGCCGTTCCAGGTGGCGCCGACGACTGCGGGCACGGCGGATTTCCAGGCGACACCGCCGAATGGCCAGGGAACCGCTTACTACGCCGTCAGCCCCAGCGGCCCGCGTTTCAACCTGTACCTAGCCGTCCAGGCCTTCTATGCCAATGGCGGCGGCAATTGCTACGTCGTGTCGGTCGCGGATTACGGCCAAGGCGGGGTTTCCAAGGACGCCCTGCTGGCCGGCTTGCAGGCCGCCGACGCGCAGGTGGGGCCGACCATGACCGTGGTGCCGGACGCCTGCTTGCTATCCGGTACCGATTATGGGGCGGTGGTGACGGCCATGCTGACACAGGCGGCCACCCTGCAGGACCGCATGGCCGTGCTGGATCTGCCGGGCGCCGTCGATCCGGCAAGCTGGACCGCCGACGGCCTGGCCGCCCAGCGCGACGCCTTCTACTCCGCCATCGCCCCCGCCTCGGATGCCTTCAGCTATGGCGCCGCCTACGCCCCGGCGCTGCGGACCAGCCTCATCACGGCGGGTGACGTCGACTACACCTGCCTGCAGGGCAGCGCCACCCTGGTGCGGGGTCTGTTGGGCCAAGAGGCGTCGACCCTCTACACCGGCGCCAAACTGGCCGAGGTCCAGGCGCAGCTGGCGGCGGCCTTCCCCGAAACGCCCCCGGCCACGGCGCCCAGTGCCAGCCAGATCAGCGCCACCAACCAGGCCCTGCTGAGGGCCCTGCCCCTGCTGGGCACGATCGAAGGCATCGTGGCGCAGAAGCTGAATGTAACGCAGCCAAGCGGCATCATGGCCGGCATCTGGACGGCGAACGACACCAACCGTGGCGTTTGGAACGCACCCGCCAATATGGCGCCGGTCGGCGTGACGGCGCCCACGGTGCTTCTGAACGACGCGCAGCAGGGGGATTACAACGTCCCGCTGAACGGCAACGCCATCAACATCCTGCGCGCCTTCGTCAATCGCGGCACCCTGGTATGGGGCGCCCGCACCCTGGACGGCAACAGCAACGACTATCGCTACATCCAGGTGCGCCGTACCCTGATCTACATCGAGCAATCCATCAAGATTGCCCTGCAACAGTTTGTTTTCGCATCAAATGATGGCCAAACCTGGGCCACCGCCACGGCCATGATCTCCAACTTCCTGACAGAGCTGTGGAGCCAGGGCGGCCTGTTGGGTGACAAGGCCAGCGACGCCTTCAGCGTCCGATGCGGGCTGGGATCGACCATGACCGCGCAGGACATCCTGGACGGCTACATGATCGTTTCCGTGACCTTGCAGCTGGTTCACCCGGCGGAGTTCATCGAGCTGACGTTCAAACAGATGATGCAGGGCGCCTGACCTGTCGCGCCCTCTTGACCTGTAACACGATCAGGATGTCGGCAGCACCGTCCAGCCGTTGGTGTTGGGATCCAGGCGTTTCACCGGCCCCTCGAAACGGCGCAGCAGACCGTCCAACAGGCCGGGCAGGCTTTGATAGCGGTTGAGGATGGCCTGCACCTGCGCCTGGCCCGGGCCGGCGGTCTGGCCCGCCAGGGTGATGGCCTGGTCCAGCGGGATGGCCCGGTGGACGATGATGCCGGGGGCGGCTTGGCGGGTGGCGTTGGGGGCACGGATGTAGGCCAGCAGCGCCGTTTCGTCCACCAGGTGCCGTAGCACGTCATCCAGGGCGTGCAGCACCTCCCCGCGCCAACGGGTGGTGACGCCGCCGATACGCCGTTCCTCCCCGCCATGGGCGTGGCCGGCGCACACCACCTCCGCCAGATGCCAGCGCAGCCGGCTGGCGTAGCCGCCGAACATGTGGGCGTGCTGGTCCTGTTCCGGCAGGCCGGTCCGGGTGACAACGGGGGCCCCGGTGTTGGCATGGCCGAGGTCGATCGACGACAGGCCGTTCCACACCTCGGCCAGCATGCCGCTGTAGTTGGCCATGCGGGTGGGCCAGACAGCGCCGCCGCCGAAGATGTCGGACAAGGCGTTGCGGACCACGCCGACGACATCGCCGAAAACATGGTCACCCTGCATGGGGGCCAGGGGTGGCGCGGCGGTCGGCGCCGGCTCCGCCGGAATCTGGGCGCCCAGCGGATTGGCGAAGGCGCAATTGGAAAGAAGCGGCATGGGAGGTTGAATCCTGTCGGGGCGGACCGGGAGGGGCGGCCCGCTGGATGGGCACACCCTAGCCGGACGAGCCGCCCAAACTCATGCACGCCGAAGCTGTATACCACCCGAGGGACGCGCCGATAGCGACCTTGATCTTGTTGCATATTCCGGTTTCGCCGATGGCGTGCCCGTTGGCCTGCGTCACCGTGGCGTCCGAGAACGGTTCCCCTCTTTCGGGACCGGTGGCAGAATGGGCATCGGCTGTTCACCGCCGCAACGGTGAAGGCCCAGCACGACAATGGATGGCGGTTGACATGATCACGTTCACGCTGAACGGACAGGCGCAGCGTTTCGAGGGCGATCCAGAGATGCCCCTGCTGTGGTATTTGCGCGATGTCCAGGGCCTGACCGGCACCAAGTTCGGCTGTGGCGAGGCGCTGTGCGGCGCCTGCACCGTGCACGCGGACGGCGCCCCCATCCGCAGTTGCCAGACGACGCTGGGCGACCTGTCCGGCGTGGCCGTCACCACCATCGAGGGCCTGTCGCCCGACGGCATGCACCCGGTGCAGGTGGCATGGCGGGAGCTGAACGTGGCCCAGTGCGGCTATTGCCAGGCCGGGCAGATCATGTCGGCGGCGGCCCTGCTGAAGGACACGCCCCACCCCAGCGACGAAGCCATCGACGATGCCATGAGCGGCAACATCTGCCGCTGCGCGACCTACCCCCGCATCCGCGCCGCCATCAAGCGCGCGGCCGGCGAAGTGCAGCGCAAGACGGCCAGCGGCGGGAGTGCGAAGTGATGAACGGCATCACCAACCTTAGCCGCCGCGCCGTCCTGATGGGCCTGGGTGCCGGCACCTTCATCCTGGCCGGTGGGCTCGGCCCGGTCGCCCTGGCGGAGGATGCGCCCAAGAAGTATGGCGGCGACGCCATGCCGGGCGGAGTGAAGGACGACCCGCGCCTATTCGTCGCCGTGGCCGCCGACGGCACCCTCACCATCCTCTGCCATCGGGCGGAGATGGGCCAGGGCGTGCGCACCAGCTGGGCCATGGTCATCGCCGATGAGATGGACGCCGACTGGGCCAAGGTGAAGGTGGACCAGGCGCTGGGTGATGAGGCGCGCTACGGCAACCAGAACACCGACGGCTCGCGCAGCATGCGCCACCACTTCCAGGCCCTGCGCCGCATCGGCGCCGCCGCGCGCCAGATGCTGGCCCAGGCGGCCGCCACGCAGTGGGGTGTGCCGGTGGCGGAGGTGATGGTGGACCACCACAGCCTGGTGCACGCCGCCAGCGGCCGGCGCCTGGGCTTCGGCGAGGTGGCGGCGGCCGCTGCCGCGCTGCCCGTGCCGGCGCGCGAGACGCTGGTGTTCAAGGACCCGGCCAAGTTCCGCTACATCGGCCGGGGCGACGTCGGCCTGGTCGACGGCTTCGACATCACCACCGGCCATGCCACCTACGGCATCGACGTGCGGCGGGACAACATGCTGTACGCCGTGGTCGCCCGCCCGCCGGTGCATGGCGGCAAGCTGGGCCACTACAACGTGGATGAGGCGCTGCAGGTGCCGGGCGTGCTGAAGGTGGTGGTGCTGAACAACGCGCCCCCGCCCTCCGGCTTCCTGCCCAAGGGGGGCCTGGCCGTGGTGGCGGAGAACACCTGGGCCGCGCTGAAGGGACGAGAGAAGCTGAAGGTCACCTGGGAGGATGGGCCCAACGCCAGCTATGACAGCGCCGCCTACCGGGCGGAGTTGGAGGCGGCGGCCCGCGCCCCCGGCCAGGTGGTGCGGAATGTGGGTGACGTGGACGGCGCGCTGAAGTCGGCGGCCAAGCATGTCACGGCGGAATACTACATCCCCCATCTGGCCCAGGCGCCCATGGAACCGCCGGCCGCCGCCGCCCAGGTGACGGGCGACAAATGCGAGATTTGGGGCAGCACCCAGGCGCCGCAGACGACGCGCGAGACGGTGGCCAAGGTGCTGAGCATCCCGCCGGAGAACGTGACCGTCCACCAGACGCTGGTGGGCGGCGGCTTCGGCCGCAAGTCCAAGCCGGATTACATCGCGGAGGCAGCCCTGCTGTCCCGCGCCATGGATGGCCGGCCGGTTAAGCTAACCTACACCCGCACCGATGACCTGCACCACGGCTTCCTGCACACCGTGTCGGTGGAGCGGCTGGAGGGCGGGCTGGACGCCAAGGGCAAGCCGGTGGCCTGGCTGCACCGCACGGTGGCCCCGTCCATCGGCGCCACCTTCACCGCCGGCGTGAAGCATGAGGGTGCCTCGGAACTGGGCATGGGCGCCGTCAACACGCCCTGGATCGTGCCCAACCTGCGGGTGGAGAACCCGGAGGCGGAGAGCCACACCCGCATCGGCTGGTTCCGCAGCGTCTCTAACATCCCGCACGCCTTCGCGGTGCAGAGCTTCGTCGCCGAACTGGCGGAGGCCGCGGGGCGCGACCCCAAGGATTTCCTGCTGGAACTGATCGGCCCGGCCCGCCAGATCAATCCGGCGGACCTGTCGGACAGCTGGAATTACAACGAAGACCCGGTGGCCTACGCCTATGACACCGGCCGCCTGCGCGGTGTGGTGGAGCGCGCGGCCAAGGAGGCCGGCTGGGGCAAGCCCCTGCCCAAGGGCCAGGGCCGGGGCATCGCCGCCCACCGCAGCTTCGCCAGCTACGCCGCCGCCGTCGTGCAGGTGGATGTCGACGCCCAGGGCAAGCTGACCATCCCCCGCGTCGACATCGCCTTCGATTGCGGCCCCGTCATCAACCCCGACCGCGTGCGGGCGCAGCTGGAGGGGGCGGTGACCCAGGGCGTCAGCCTGGCCACGCTGGGCGAGATCAGCTTCAAGGCCGGCCAGGTGCAGCAGAACAACTTCGACACCTACCAGGTCACCCGCATCGACGCGGCGCCCAAGGACATCCGCGTCCACCTGATGCCGGCGACCCAGTACGACGCTCCGCTGGGCGGCGTGGGCGAGCCCGGCGTCCCCCCGTCGCCCCGGCCCTGCTGAACGCCATCCACGCCGCCACCGGCAAGCGCATCCGCAGCCTGCCGATCCGGGACCAGTTGCGGGCGTGAGGATGAGGCGCATTTTCCGGCTAAACGCTGTCTGGACCATCCTCCTGACCAGCCTCGCCCTGGCCCCTGCCCTGGCTGCCTCATTGACGCCGGCGGAAAGCCAATTGCTGGCCAAAATCGCGGATGCTGCCCTGGATAGCAACCGGATGGCGGAGCCGGCCGATCACCGTGCCGCAGGCGGACAACAACCATCACACCGATTTCCTGCCCGGCGATGACCGGACCGAAGCGGTCGCCCTTGCCGGCGTGCGGGGCCCGACCGCATCCGCGCGGACTATGACTGCGGCGACCACCTGCACCCTTCCGACGCTGGGTACCGCGCCATGGCGCAGGCGGCGCTGGCCATCATCGTCCCGTGACCAGCCATGTGTCAGCCCGGCCGCATCCGGCGGTGCAGGGTGCTGCGATGCACGCCCAGCTCCCGCGCGGCGGCGCTGATGTTGCCACGGTGGCGCTCCAGGGCCTGGCGGATGGCGTCCTCCTCCCGCGTCCTCAGGCTGGGCGCCGGTGCCGTATGGGCGGGCGCCAGATCCGGTGGCAGGTCGGCCGGGGTGATCAAGCACCCCGGCGGCGATAGCGCCACCAGGGTGCGCAACAGGTTGGCCAGTTCGCGCAGATTGCCCGGCCAGTCGTGGCGGCACAGGATGCCGCGGGCGGCGGGGGCCAGGCGGACGTCCCGCTCGGCCGCGCCGAAGCTGGCCAACAGGGCGTCGATGATGCCGTCCAGCGGACGTTCGCGCAGGGGTGGCAGGGTCACCACCAAGTGCTTCAGCCGGTAATACAGGTCGGCGCGGAAGCGGCCGTCGGCCACGGCGGCGGCCAGATCGCGGTGGGTAGCGGTGACCAGCAGGAAGTCCACCTTGACCGGCCGGCCCCCCACCGGCGTCACCTCCCCATCCTGCAGCACACGCAACAGACGGGCCTGCAAGGCGGGTGGCATGTCGCCGATCTCGTCCAGGAACAGCATGCCGCCGTCGGCCTGGCGGATCTGGCCGCGATGGCCGCCGCGCCGGGCGCCGGTGAAGGCGCCGTCCTCATAACCGAACAGCTCGGATTCCAGCAAGCCTTCCGGAATGGCGGCGCAGTTGACGGCCACCAGGGGTGCCTGCGCCCGCGCACAGGCGGCGTGGGCCGCGCGCACGAACACCTCCTTTCCCGTTCCCGTCTCCCCCTGCAGCAGAACGGGAATGCCGGCGTCCAGCGCCAGGACGGCGCGGTCCAGCAGGGGCCGGGTGGTGGCGTCCCAGAGCATGCCATCCTTGGCGGTCGCGGGCGCCCGCGCCTCCTTGGTGGCGGCGGGGCGGCGCGCCACCGGGCGGCTCCTGCCCGGCGTGGTGATGCGGGCATGCAGCGGACGGGCGCCGTCGGCGGTGCGCAGGATGCGATCGCCCCGGCCCAAGCCGCCCTCCAGCACACTGTCCAGCCGCACCCGGCCGATGGCCGCGGCGTCCAGGCCCAGCAGGGCCAAGGCCGCCGGGCTGGCCGCGCGCAGCACGCCGTCATCCACCGCCAGCAAGCCTTCCTGCGGCGTGCCCAGCCAGCCGGGATGGGCGTGCAGGCGCACCACCAGCTCATGCCTCTCCGCGGCTTGCGCCGCCCAGCGATGTTCCAGGTGGGCCACGGCCAAGCTGGCCAAGCCTCTGGCGCTGGGACCGTGGGCGTCCGACTGGGCGGCGCGTGTGTCGCCTGACAGATCGATGACGCCAGCCAACGTGCCGTAGGGGTCCATCACCGGCATGGCGGTGCAGATGAGGAAGGCGTTGTCGATGAGGTAATGCTCCGCCCCCCTCACCTGCACCAGCGCGCGCTCAGCCAGGGCGGTGCCCACGGCGTTGGTACCCTCGTCATCCTCGCCCCAGCCGGCGCCAGCCTGCAGGGAGACGCGGCGGGCGCGGCGGACGAAGCCGGCATCGCCCCGCGCATCCAGGATCAGCCCCCGGTCGTTGGTCAGCAGCACCATGCCGCCCAGGTCGCGCATGGCCTGATGCAGGGTGTCCAGCTCCGGTGTCGCGAGATGCATCAGGGTGTGGTGGCGGTCGCGTAGCGCCGTCAGGTCGGCGCGGGACAGCGGATCCTGGCGCGCGGGCCGATCCGCCCGCAGCCCCCTGTCGGCGCAGCGGCGCCAGGACCGGGCGATGATCGGTGGAATGGGGGCGCCGTCCAGGCCGCCAGCCTCCCCCAACCGCTCACGTGCCTTGGCCAGGGCGGTCGCCGGACTTTGCGGGGCGTTCGCCATGCTGATCCTCCCGTTTTCGCGACAGGTGTCGCGGACGTGTCGCGCATCGCGACAGGTCCGGCGCCTGTCTTTGGAGGGAAGCATGGGGCAGATCGGCGGCCCCCGCAACCCGTCCTAAGTGCCAGGGGTTAAGGGCTTGATCCGGCGGCATTCCTGAAAGAGCCAACGCCGTTGGCACGGCGCTTGCCATTAAGAGGCCAGCGCAAACCGCCCGCCTGAGGCGCAAAACAAGCTGGAGGACACGTTACATGGCCAAGATCGCCCCCGGACAGTATGGCAGCCCGGTCTCGTTCAAGAGCCGCTATGGCAATTTCATCGGCGGTGAGTGGGTGCCGCCGGCGTCCGGCGAGTATTTCCAGAACACCACCCCCATCACCGGCCAAGTCATTTGCGAGATACCGCGATCGAACGCGGAGGATATCGAGCGCGCGCTGGACGCGGCGCACGCCGCCAAACGCGACTGGGGCCGCACCTCGGCTGCCGATCGCGCCCGGGTACTGGAGCGCATCGCCCAGCGCATCGACGACAACCTGGAAACCTTGGCGACGGTGGAAACCTGGGACAACGGCAAGCCCATCCGCGAGACGCGCGCCGCCGACATTCCCCTGGCCGCCGATCATTTCCGCTATTTCGCCGCCGCCATTCGCGCGCAAGAGGGCGGCATCTCGGAGATCGACCACAACACCATCGCCTACCATTACCACGAGCCCCTGGGCGTGGTGGGCCAGATCATCCCCTGGAACTTCCCCATCCTGATGGCGACGTGGAAGCTGGCCCCGGCCCTGGCCGCCGGCAACTGCGTGGTGCTGAAGCCGGCGGAACAGACGCCGGTCAGCATCCTGGTGCTGGTGGAACTAATCCAGGACCTGTTGCCCAAGGGCGTGCTCAACGTCGTCAACGGCTTCGGTGTCGAGGCCGGCAAGCCGCTGGCCAGCAGTTCCCGCATCGCCAAGATCGCCTTCACCGGGGAAACCACCACCGGCCGGCTGATCATGCAGTACGCCTCGCAGAACCTGATCCCCGTGACGCTGGAGCTGGGCGGCAAGTCGCCCAACATCTTCTTCGACGACGTGGCGGCCCAGGACGACGCCTTCCTGGACAAGGCCATCGAGGGCTTCGTCATGTTCGCCCTGAACCAGGGCGAGGTCTGCACCTGCCCCTCCCGCGCCCTGATCCAGGAAAGCCTGTACGGCCGCTTCATGGACAAGGCGCTGGCCCGCGTCCAGGCCATCAAGCAGGGCAACCCGCTGGACGGCGACACCATGATCGGCGCCCAGGCCAGCAGCGAGCAGCTGGAGAAGATCCTCTCCTACCTCGACATCGGCAAAAAAGAAGGCGCCAAGGTGCTGGCCGGCGGCAACCGGGCGGAACTGTCGGGTGACCTCGCCGGCGGCTTCTACGTCCAGCCCACGGTGTTCCAGGGTAACAACCGCATGCGCATCTTCCAGGAGGAGATTTTCGGCCCGGTCGTGGCCGTCACCACCTTCAAGGATGAGGAAGAGGCCCTGCATGTCGCCAACGACACGCTGTATGGCCTGGGTGCGGGCGTGTGGACGCGCGACATCAACCGCGCCTACCGTTTCGGCCGGGAAATCCAGGCGGGCCGGGTGTGGACCAACTGCTATCACCTGTACCCGGCGCACGCGGCCTTCGGCGGCTACAAGCAGTCCGGCATCGGGCGGGAAAACCACGCCATGATGCTGGACCATTACCAGCAGACCAAGAACCAGCTGATCAGCTACAGCCCCAACGCCCTGGGCTTCTTCTGATGGCGGGCCTGGCCATTCCCAACCCGGACAGCCAGGCCGTCGCGGAACCCGGACCATCGGAAACGGTGGCCCGGGCCCCCGTGGTGCGCGTTGACGCGACGCCGGAGGCGCTGGCGCTGATCCAGAGGCTGGAGGCCCGCCACGGCCCCCTGCTGTTCCACCAGTCCGGCGGCTGCTGCGACGGCAGCGCGCCCATGTGCTACCCGCGCGGGGAGTTCATGACCGGCGACGGCGACGTCCTGCTGGGCGAAATCGGCGGCCAGCCCTTCTACATGGGCAAGGCCCAGTTCGAGTATTGGAAGCACACCCGCCTGACCATAGACGTCGTTCCCGGCCGGGGCGGCATGTTCTCCCTGGAAGGGCCGGAGGGCCTGCGCTTCCTCACCCGGTCGCGGCTGTTCACGGATGAGGAGAACGCGGCGCTGAATGGCTAGGCGGCAGCCAACCGCTGGCGCCGGGTTCGGGCGTAATAAGCCAGCCCCAGCGCCAACCAGACAGCCAGCAGGGCGTAGGGCCGCCAGTCGGTGCCGAAGCCCAGGGCGGCGATGACCAGGGCGGCCAGCATGCCCAGGGCCGACAGCGCCTTCACCAGGCCGGGGCTGAAACGCAACCGGGCCTGGGCCCGCACCTCCGGATGCTTGTCCGCCACGTTGTAGGCGGCGAGGCACGAGCCGAAGTACTTCATCATCGTCGGCACGTTGATGGACAGCAGCAGGAACAGCAGGCTGTCCGGCAGCAGCAGGCCGGTGCACGAGGCGAGGAAGGCCACCACCGTGGCCACGTGCGGCGTGCCGAAGCGGGGGTGGATGCGGCCCAGCGGGGCCGGCAGCACGCCGCTGGCGCCCATAGCGTAGAGGAAGCGGGCGTAGACCAGGAAGATGGCGTTCATCGACTTGATCAGCGCCGCCACCGCCGCCGTGACGATCAGGGGCGTGGCCCAGCGGCCCAGCGTGGCCTGCGCCACCATCAGCAGGGGCGCCTTGGTCTGGCCCAGTTCCTCCGGCCCCACGACGCTGAGGGCGGTGAAGGAGACGGCGATGTAGACGACCACGGTCAGCAGCAGGCCCAGCGCGATGCCCCAGGGCACCACCACCTTGGCGTTCCTGACCTCCTCCCCCACCTCGGTCGCCGTTTCGATGCCCAGGAACAGCTGGATCATCAGCGGCAGGGCCGCCAGGATGGGCGTCCAGCCGCCGGTCACCGCCTGCACGAATAGTTCCGGCTTCATCTGCGGGGCGCCGCTGACCACCAGCACTGCGAACAGGGCCAGCAGCATGATCATCAGCACCGTCTGCGCCCGCGCCGCCACGGCCACGCCCAGGTAGTTGAGGGCGAAGATCAGGGTGAATAGGCCCAGAATGACCGGCACCGCCGGCAGGGGCAGCACCATGCCCAGGTAGTTCATCAGCACCCGGCCCAGCACGATCATGACCACGGCGTTGCTGAGCACCCGCAGCCAGACGATGGAAAAGGCGATGACCGGGTGGCTGAACTGCCGCTGCCATTCGTACGAGGCGGCGGTACGCGGCACGGCCGAGGCCATGTAGGCGTAGACCAGGGCGAACAGCACCATGGGCAACGCGGCCAGGCCCGCCGCCACCAGAATACCGGCGCCCCCCACCTGGGTGGCGGGTCCGAGCACGGAGAAGATGGCGGCCCCGATGGCGGTCCCCGCCCCCAGCATCACCAGGTCAATCAAGGTGACGCGCTGTTTCAGGCCGGCCTTGCTGTCGCTCATTAGATCCTGCTTAGTCACTCAGACGGCAGACACCGGCATCCACCGGCCTGCCTTCCTCGATTTCCAGTCCACTGCGCTCCCCGGAACTCTCCGGCTGGCATCACTTGGTCTCGGCGGTCAGGAAAGCGCGCACGTCCCGCGCCAGGGCGGTGCGCGCCTCATTGCCCATATAGGGCATATGGCCCGAAGGGTAGAGATGGGTTTCCGTGCGGTCCTGGGGAATGCCGGCGTGGGCGATGGTGTAGGCGGCGGAGCCCAGGGTCGTCACCAGATCGTAGTAGCCGGCCCCCACCATGACCCGCAGGCGCGGATTGCGGCGCATGGCGGTGGCGAGATCCTTGGCATGGTTGGTCTCGGCGCCCGAAGCCTTGCCGTAGTCCCAGCGGGCGTTGACCGTCCGGAAGGAAATGGCCTCATAGGGCTCCGCCACCGTCACGCCCAGGTCGTGACGGATGTAGTCATTGAAAGCGCCGACGAAGCCCGGAACGTACTGGCCCATGGCCGGGTCGTCGGCCACCGGATCCTCGGCGCTGCCGGCCAGCGGCAGGGTGTAGCGGCCATCGTAGGCGCCAACCTCCTGGCCCTGCAGCAGCTCATGGGCGAAAACCCCGGTGCTGATGCGCAGGTCGTTGGCCTTGATGACGGCGACCGACAGGCCAGTCAGGCTGGATAGTTCCGCCGTCACCGCCTCGCGCTCCGCCTCCGGCAGGGTGTTGCCGGCATAGAGCGCCTTCAAGTAACGGTCGGCGGCGAACGCTCGTGCCGCGGCCACCTGGCCCTCGGCAGTGCAGCCGCTCGGCCCCTTATGGTGGTAGCAGGCGGTCGCCGCCAGGGTGGGCAGAGCCGTCAGGACACGCACGTCATCCCCCGCCGTGCCCGACATGTCCATGGACTGTCCCAGCAGGATGATGCCATTCAGGGTCATGCCGTCCATGCTGCCCGTGGCCATGGGCCCCCCGGCCAGCAGGCGGGCCACCACGGCGGCCCGGATGGTGCCGTAGCTTTCCGACATCAGGTACTTGGGCGCGTTCCAGCGGTCATGCTCCCGCGTCCAGCGCTCAATGACGTCCACCGTCATCTGCGCATCCTGCGCGGTGCCGTAGAACTGCTCCGGCTTGCCATCCGGCAAGACGCGGCTGTAGCCGGTGCCGGGCGGATCAATCAGGACAATGTCGGCCACGTCCAGCGGACTGTCGGGGTTGTCCACCGTGTGGAAGGGCGGCGTGGTCGGCGGGTGCACCGGGTCGGCGAAATCCACCCGCTTGGGGCCGACGAAGCCCATGTGCAGCCACAGGCTGGCAGAACCCGGCCCGCCGTTGAAGACGAACACCACCGGCCGTACGGTGCCCTTGGGCACGTCGGTGCAGATGTAGCTGGTGGTGAAGACGCTGGCCGTCTTCTGCCCGGCCGGGTTGGTCAGGATGGTTTCCGCCACCGTCGCCGTGTAGCGCAACTTCCGCCCGTTGAAGGTGCCGCTGTGTTCGGAGGTGAACACGCGGGGTGCGGCGGCGGGCCCCCCGCCCGCCTCCGCTGCGTTCGAAGCGTTGCCAGACAGACAGGCCAGCATAACGCCCGCCATCAACGCCGTCTTGTAGTTGCCCATCGTCATGTTCCCTCAAGCGCCGGGCGCCGGCATCCGCCGGCTTGGCTTATCCTCGCTTTCCAGTCCGCTTCGCTCCCCAGAAACCTGGCGGCATGAGTGGGAACTCATGCCGCTGGAGCGTCTTGGCTCAGTCGCCCATGTCATCGTCATGGCCGCCGCCGAACAGGCCGGGCGCGCCCAGGCTGTCACCGGGGCCCTCCATCACCTTGGGCACCGTTACCGGCGGGGCGTCGGCGAAGGGCTTGATGCTCAGCGACTGGTAGATTTCGCTGGGGTAGTAGATGGCCCCGCCCTTCATCACCAGGCGCGGCTTCTTGACCGCGCGGATGTCCTGGGTGGGATCGCCGGCGATCAGCACCAGGTCGGCCAGCTTGCCGCGCTCCACGGTGCCCAGATCGCCGTGGCCCATGTACTCTTCGGGCGACAGGGTGGACAGGCGCAACACCTCGGCCGGGCTGATGCCGGCCATGGTGTACAGCTCCATCTCCCGGTGCACGGTGAAGCCGGTGACGTCGTCCGTGCCCGGCAGCAGGCGTATGCCCTTGTCGTGCAGCAGCTTCAGCGTCTCCAGCACTTTACCAAACGCTTTCACGTAGGCCTGGTCGTCGGCAGGCGACTTCAGCGGCACGAAGGTGCGCTTGCGATAGCGTTGATAGCCGATGGGCATGTTGTCGAGGTAATCGACATCGCCGGGCGGGGTCACCCCGGCGCGGCTCAGCATCAGGCGTTCCAGGATGACGGCGGTGGGGTCGTGGGCGATGTGCCCATCCACCATCAGCTTCACCGTCGCCTGCACGGGCGCCGAGTTCAGGTCCAGGTCCGCAGCGCGCGCCATGGCGGTCAGGCGCAGGGGCGTGCGGGTATCCTCCTCCGGCTTCAGCAGCCAGCCCAGCATCAGCTGGTTGATGTGGGTGATCTCGCTGTAGCCATCCCTGATGCAGCGGTCGGGCGTGTCGAAGGCCGGCACGTGGCCGGTGACGGTCATGCCGCGCTTGTGCGCCTCGTCCGCAATGGGACGCACCCAGTCCGGCGTCATGGAATTGTAGATCTTGATCTGGAAATAGCCGCGGTCGGCATACCAGTCCACGGCCTTGACCGCGTCGGCCACCGTTTCCGGAATGATGCCGAAGCGGGCGGAATAGGGGCTGCGGCCTTCCAGGAAGCCGTTGGGCGTGATGCGCGGCCCCGCCAGTTCCCCCGCCTCGATGCGGGGCATCAGGTCTTGGAGGAAGGCGTTGTCGTTGCCCATGTCCCGCGTCTCGGTGACGCCGGCCGCCAGATAGAACAGCCCGGAATCGAGCGTGGTGTGGGAATGCATGTCGTGCAGGCCCGGCATCAGCGTGCCGCCCTGCCCATCCACGATCACCTGGTCATCAGGTTGGGGCCCATTGCCACCAGATGGGTCCTGGTCCGATGGCATCACGGCGGTGATGCGGTCGCGCAGCACGATGACGGTGGACAGGCCGCCCAGCGTGCCGGTGCGCGGATCGAACACATGAACGTTCCGGATGCGAACCGGTTGGGTGTAGCGATGGGCCAGCGCCTTCTGCCGGTCGCGTGCCAGCGTGCGCTCCGCCTCCGCGCCCAGGGCCTGGATGGCGTGCGCCTCTTTCTCATGCCCCTGACGGATGGTCAGATAGTGGCCGCCGAAGGTGGCGAACAGGCGGCCCGCCTTGTCCAGCAGCACATAGTCCGGCTGCAGGTTCACGCCCTCAATGCGATAGAGCGTCAGGGGCACGGCGTCCTTGCCAGCACCCAGCGTGGTGGCCTTGACCTTCACCAGGCGCATGGTGCCGGCAGGCAGCAGCGGCAGGCTGTTGCCCGGCGCCTTCAGCAGGGCGCGGGCATAGACGCCAAGCGCCCAGGGACTGTCGTCGTTGACGACGTACAGCGGCGCCTTGGCCGCCGGCATCGCCCCCTTGTCCGCCTGGCTGGTCCAGCTAGCCTGGCCGCCTTCCCACTTGAAGCTTTCGTTGACGCTGCCCCCCATCAGCGACGTGCCGCCCACCGTCCAGCTGGTGGGAATGCCGCCGGCACCGATGGTGAGATTTTCCTTGTGCTTCGGGCCCCGGCCGTTGTCGTCGACGTAATAGTCAACGCTGACCGACGCGCCGTCGGTCGTGCCGGTGACGGTGCCGATGTTCTCCCCATTCTGAACGATGACCAGCTTTTCGGTGACGGCGGCGGCCTGCGCCGTCCCGGCGGTCAGGGCCAGCGCGGCGGCGCCGTTCAGCCAGAGGACGGTCGCCAGATGGCGGGGGAAAACGCGCGTGTTCATGCCCGGTGCTCCTGCTTCTTCCCATCAGGCCGGTTGCCGGCCCAGCCTGTCCGGCGCGTCGATGGCGCCGCCGGACCAGAATCCCTGTATTGGGGAAAGCCTATCGCGGGCTGGGGGGATAGATTATGCCGATATGTGGAAAACCACTCCGGCGCCGCATAAACTATGGCGCCGTGGTATCGATCCCGGCATAAGGGTGCCGTCGCCGCCGGCACCCCCGCCCCCCTCAGTGTTGGGCGCCGCCGGCCGTCGCGGCGCCGCCGATGTGCAGCTCGAACCAGGCGATGATGCGGCGGTTCAAATCCTCAATGTTTTCCGCCTTCTGCATGACGTGCCCCTCATCGGCGTAGACGATGAAGCTGGTCTCCACGCCCATGGCGCGCAGGGCGTGCCAATATTCCCGCGTCTGCATCACCGGGGTTTCGATGTCGCGTTCCCCCACATGCAGCAGGGTCGGCGTCTTCACATTGCGGATGTGGCGGATGGGCGACAGCCGGTCGTAAATCTCCGGATCCTCGTACGCCGACTTGCCGAAGAAGGGGATCATCCAGCGATCGATGCCGTTCTGGCCGTAGTAGGAATACCAGTCCGACAGCCCGGCGCCGATGGCCGCGGCCTTGAAGCGTTGGGTCTGGGTGATGGCCCACATGCTCATGAAGCCGCCATAGCTGCGGCCGAAGATCATCAGGCGGTTGTCGTCGATGGGCGCTTGCGCCTCCGCCGCATCGATGCCGGCCATGATATCGCGTAGGTCGCCGCCGCCGAAGTCGCGGATGTTGGCCCGGGTGAACGCCTCCCCCTGGCCGAAGCTGCCGCGCGGGTTGGGCAGGAACACGGCATAGCCGGCCTTGGCGAAGGCGGCCATGACGTCGCCCCAGACGAAGCGCGGCGTGTGCGCGGCCGAGGGGCCGCCGTGGATGTTGACCACCATGGGCCGCTTGGCGCCATCCGCCACCAGCGTCCGGGGCGTCACCAGCCAGCCCTGGACGTTCAGGCCATCGTTCTTCCAGCTGAGGCTGCTGACGGTGACCAGCGGGGCCAGGCCGTCATTGTCGTGGGTGATGGCGGCCAGGTCGCCCAGGCGACCGTATTCGATGCGGGGACCGAAATCGAAGCCCTCCGCCACCCAGGCGGCGTGGGTGCCGTTGCGGTCCAGCGCCACCCGGCCATCGCCGGCCATGCGGGTGGCGGCGGCGGTCTTGACCTCGGTGATGGTACCCTTGGCCGGGTCAACCACGGCGCTGCCGGTCTCGCCGCCCACGGTGACGCCGGCCACCAGGCGGTTGCCCCGCCAAGCCAGCGAGGTCACGGTGCCGGCATAGCCGGCGGTCACGTCCTTGGGCTCCCCACCCTTGACGGGCACGGTGTAGACATCGCCCCCGAAGGAGCCGAAGTCGCTCATCAGCCCGCCGATGAAAGCCACCGTCTTGCCGTCGGGCGACACGCGCGGAAAGGCGATCTGCGGCCCTGTACTGATATTCTGCGGGGCGGCGATGACGCGGGTGACGCCATCGCGACCGAAGGCGCGCAGGCTGGCGACCCACCAGTTGTTGTCGCCGTTGCCCTCGGCGGCCGTGGCGACGAAGCCCTTGCCGTCCGGCGTCCAATCATACTCATAGACGTAGGTCTTGTCCGGGCTGACCAACTGCACGGCACCGCTGGCCACGGTGACGACGGCGATGCGCTGGACGTCGTCGCCCTCCCCCTGCTCACCCACCTGGCGGGCACCGGCGTGGGTGGCGCCCGCCTCCTTCTTGGCGTTCTCCGTCACCAGCAGGGCGATTTCCTTGCCATCCGGCGACCAGCGCGGCGTGCTGGCCAGGCCCTGGATGACCGTCAACGGGCGCACCGTCCCGCCCTCCACCAGGTACAGGACGGCCTGTCCACCGGAGCTGCCGACGAAGGCCAGGACCGTGCCGTCCGGCGACCAGGCGGGGCCGGCGTAACGGCAGGCGGCGCAGGGATCCAATTTCAGCGCTACGGCGCCATCTGTGCCGCGCACCACCACGGTGCCATGGCCGGCGCTGCCGGCCCCCTCGGCCTTGTCGGCCTCGACCGCCGCCAGGTGCTTGCCGTCGCCCGACAGGCTGAGGCCAGTGTACTGGTGCGAACTGGCGGCCTGCGCGCCCCCGGCCACCCCAGACACCGCCAGCACCAGGCCGATCGCCGTTGCCCCAACAAACCCGCGATCAGCGCCCCACCAAGAAGCCATGCATCATCTCCTGCATCCGAACCTGCCCCGCTTCCCCGTCGAAGGGGCTGTGGCCCGCATCGAAGGCGGCAACGGTCACGCGGTCAAGAGGAATGCCGGCCCGGTCGATGGCGTAGCGGGCGGAAAGCAGTGGCACGGTCATGTCGTAATAGCCGCCGACCAGCAGCAGGCGGGTCCTGGGCTGCGCTTTCATCACCGGCGCGATATCGGGTGCGGCATTGAGGTAGAACCCGTCCTCGCGCCTGGCCGGCTGGAAGTTCCAGCCAAAGTTCACGTCCAGGGTCAGGGACACATAGTCGCGGTCCACCGGCACGTTCAGCTCACGCTTGAAATAATCGGTGGCGACGCTGGAGGTGATGACGTTGGTGCGCCCCAGCCCCAGCGCCGGATCCTTGGCGGCAGCCGGGCGGTCGGCGGGCGCGTCCTTGGGCGCGGGGCCGGTGACGCGGCCGTCCAGGCGGCCTACCACCAGGCCCTGGTCGGCCAGCAGCGTCTCCAGGAACTTCTGCGTGCCGATGCGCAGGTTGGCGTCGGCGATGGTCTTGGCCGGCAGGCCGATCAGGTCGCCCAGGCGGGCGGCCACGGCGTCGCGCTCCGCCACCGGTAGCCGGCCGCCCTTCAGCAGGGCCAGGGCGTAGGGCCCCTCGGCATAGTCGGCGGCCACCTGGAACACTTGGTCCGGTGTCTGCGCGTCGATCTTGGCGCGGCCATGCTTCCAGGCCGTCACCGCCATGGCCGGCAGTTCGAAGATGTGTGGCAGGTCGTTGCCGGGGTTTTCCGCCACCGCCGTGAAGTCCAACGCGGGGGAGACGAGGATCAGGCCGGCGATGGGCAGGTCGCCCACGAACTTCATCATGGTGGCCAGGCGGAAACCGCCATAGCTCTCGCCGGCGATGTAGACGGGGGAGCCTGTGCGCCCCTGGTCGCGCAGCCAGTCGCGGATCAGACCCAGCACCGCCTGGGCGTCGCCGTCGGCATTCCAATAGGGGTGGCCGTCGCCGCCGGGCAGCACGCGACTGAACCCGGTGGCCACTGGGTCGATGAACACCAAGTCGGCGTCGGCCAGCAGGCTGTGCGGGTTGTCGGCCACGGTGCGGTTGCCGTCCGCGCCCTTCACGATGCTGCGCGGCCCGAAGGCGCCGAAATGCAGGGGCGAGGATGAGGCGCCGGGCCCGCCGTTGAAGACGAACAGCACCGGCCGGGTCTTCACCGCCGGACTCGCCACATAGGCGGTGGCGGAGATCGAGGCCAGGGGCTTGTCGCCCGCGTCCTTCAGCACCTTCTCCGCGAAGGTGGCGGTGTAATGCACGGTCTTGCCGTTCAGCACGACGCTGTGCGGCGTTGTCACCGGCCCTAGAACGGGCCCCGCGATCTCCGGCACCGGCACGCCCTGCGCCATCACGGTGGCCGGTGCGGCTGTCATCATCAGGCCCAGGACCAGCCGACGCACCCGTTTGCCCATCATAATTTACCCACCCGTCCGTCTTGAATTATTTGGCTTATTTAGGCGCGCGCGCCCGGCACTCGATCTCGGCGCCCGCAGATGGACGGCCCCATCACCGCCCCATCCGACCTGGCATTTCTCTCAACAAACCCAACTGCCAAAACTCTCTTTTTCACAAATGACTTGAGCGTCCGACCTAAGCGTGGCCGAGCGCGGCGAGCAGCCGGTCGATATCGGTGTGGTCGTTGAACACCGAAGGGGTGACGCGGAAGCGGTTGCCGCCGACCGTCATCTTGATCTTGCCCGCCGCCAGCTTGGGCGCCAGCTTCTCCCGCGCGTTCTCATAGGCGCAGGTGACAAGGGGCGTGGTGGCTTCGGGCGGGGTCATCAGGGTGTAGCCCAGCTTGGGCAACTCCCGCTTCAGCCGGCCGATCAGGTCCTGCGCATGCGCCTGGATGACCGGCACGCCCACACCCAGGATGTAGTCCAGGGAGTGGTCAAGCTGGGCGATGACCGTGTGGGCGTGGGTGCCGTGGGCGAAGGTGCCCTCCGCCGTGTCGGCGTAGGCATAGTCGGCGATCATGTCGCCCGGCGGGTCGAAGGGATAAATGTGCGGCTTGAACGCGCTCATCCCGTAATAGCCGTATTCCGTGCGGGCCAGCCGCGCGCGGGCGGCCTTGGTCCCATAGACGAAGCCCAGGCCGAAATCGCCCATCAACCACTTGTAGCTGGCGCAGGCGGCGAAATCGACGCCGCTGCCTTTCAGGTCCACGGGCACGCAGCCGGCGGCGTGGATGACGTCGGCGTAGACCAGGGCGCCGTTGGCATGCGCCAGGTCGCACACTGCCTTGAGGTCATGCTGAAAGCCGTTGATGGTGGAGACCAGGGACAAGGACACCAGCCTGGTGTCCTTGCGGATGGCCTGCTTCAGGTCCCCCAGCAGGATGCGACCGTCCTTGGGCTCGACCCAGGTGACCTCCACCCCATGGCGCTGCATCTCCTCATACAGCGGCAGGGAGCCGAAGAAGTGCAGCGTGTCGGTGACGATGTGGCCGCCCGATTTGGGAAGGCCCAGGCCGCGCAGCACCATCTGCTCCCCCGCCGTGGTGCTCTGCACATAGGCGATGTCGTCGGCATCCGCATTCACTAGGCGGGCGAACTTCTCCCGCACGCTGTCGTCGGGCAGGTCATAATGCGCCGCCGCCGGGTCCAGCATGCGCTTGGACAGGTAGGCGTCGACGGCGGCCTTGGCGCCCGTGCTGACGGGGTGCTGGGACCCGCTGTCGAGATAAACCAGGTCGTGGGGGAAAAAGGACGCCTTGTCCGGAAAGCGCGTGGGCAGGCTGGACTTGGGCGCGGTTGGCGCGATCTGGGCATCCACGGCGGCCGGCACGATTTCGGCCATGGTGAGGGTGCCGGCGGCCAGCATCACGTCCCTGCGCGTCATTCTCATCCGTGTCACTCGTGGGGTTGGAAAGGCGCCCGTTGGCCAGAAGGTCCCCTGGCTGGAACCCATGCTAGCGAAAACCGTGGGGCATTTTTGGCGAAGTTGCGGGCGTTTGAGCGGCAGCGGGGAAATTTTATCCGTGAGCCAGATTGCTGGCGCATGGATATGCCCAACGGTGGCATGAACAGGATTACCCTTCCGCTCACCTGGGGATGGTGCGGCGGTATTTCTGACCCGCGTTAGCATCATCCAAGCATAAATCCTGCGAAGGACGGTCGATGTCGCGGAAATCTTACCGGAGGAGTGGCGGCTTTGCCGGGAACTCCGGAAAGAAAAACCCCAATCCCTGCCTTAAGGTGGATTTGGAACAGGATGACAGGGAAGATACCCATGGGTTTCGCGCCGTCCGGCCTTGCCGTTTTCGATGCCGCCGCCGTCCACGCGGGCCTGGGCTATGACGCGGCCATCCCCGCCGTCCGCCAGGCCATGGTGGCTCTCAGCACCGGCCGCGTGCGCCAACAGTTGCGCAGCTTCATCGGTCTGGGTGCGGGCCGCACGTTCGCCATCATGCCGGCGGCCTTCGTCGGCGGCGAGCGGCCGGGCTATTTTGGCGCCAAGCTGGTCAGCGTCTATAACGACGGCCAGGGCCGCAAGGCGCATGAGGGCCTGGTGGTGCTGTTCGATGGCGCCAGCGGCCGCCCCATCTGCCTGGCGGACGCGGCGGAGGTCACGGCCATCCGCACGGCGGCGGCCAGCGCGGTCGCCACCGGTGCCCTGGCCCGGCCCGACGCCGACACCCTAGCCGTGGTGGGTATTGGCCGCCAGGCCCTGGCCCACGCGTTGGCGCTGAAGGCCGTCCGCCCCTTGCGCCACATCCGCGTCTGGGGCCGCGACCCCGCCAGGGCCCGGGCCTTCGCGGCGGAAGTGCAGGCCGCCACCGGCGTCGACACCCAGGCTTATGACACCGCGCAGGAAGCGGTGGCGCAGGCCGCCATCGTCTGCACCGTCACCGCCGCCACCGACCCGGTGCTGCGTGGCGCTTGGATCGCCCCCGGCACCCATGTGAACGTCGTGGGTTCCAGCGGCCCCGCCCAGGCGGAGGTCGACGCCGACCTGGTGGCCGCCAGCCGTTTCATCGTCGACCATCGCGAGCATGTGCTGGTCCACGGCGGGGAGTTCCTGCGCGCCAAGGCCGCCGGTGCCATCAGCGACGACCACATCGCGGCGGAGATCGGCGCCGTGCTGGCGGGCGAGACGCCGGGCCGGCAGACGGCGGAGCAGATTACCCTCTACAAGTCCCTGGGCCACGCCGTGCAGGATCTGGCCGCCACCGCCTGGCTTTACGAGAACGCCCCCCATCCTGGTAACCCGTCCCTGCCTATCGTGGATGGGCACACGGTGGTGGATCGCCTGGACTACGACACCTGCATCCCCATCGTGCGCCAGGCCATGACCGCCCTGTCGAACGGGGAGACGCAGCAGCTGCCGCGCGGCGTGCTGCCCCTGGACATGGGACATATGTTCGGCGTCATGCCCGGCGCCCTCGATGACGGGCCCTTCGGCGCCAAGCTGGTGGCCGTGTTCCCGGATAACTTCGACAAGGGCCTGCCCTCGCACCAGGGCGTCATCGTGCTGTTCGACCGGGATAGCGGCCGCCCCGTGGGCGTGGTCGATGGCGGGAAGGTCACGGCCATCCGCACGGCGGCGGCCAGCGCCGTCGCCACCGACGCCCTGGCCAGGCCCGAGGCCAGGACCCTGGCCCTCCTGGGCTATGGCGAGCAGGCGCTGACCCATGCCCGCGCCATCGCCCGGGTGCGGCGCCTGAGCCGGGTCACCGTCTGGGGCCGCTCCCCCGCCCGTGCCGCCGCGTTCGCGGCAACGCTGGGTGAGGAATTGGGCCTGCCGGTTCGCGCCGCCGCCAGCGCACAGGAGGCGGTGGTGGACGCCGACATCGTCTGCACCGTGACGGCGGCGCGGGAGCCCATCCTGAACGGCGCCTGGGTCGCCCCCGGCACGCATGTGAACGTTGTCGGCTCCAGCATCGCCGGCCCGGCGGAGGTGGACCATGACCTGGTCATGCGCTCGCGCTTCATCGCCGATTGCCGCGAGCACGTGCTGCGCCAGGGGGCGGAGTTCCTGCGCGCCAAGGCCGCCGGCCTGATCGGTGACACCCACGTGGTGGCCGAGATCGGGGAGGTGCTGGCCGGCCGCGTCGAGGGCCGGCAATCGGCGGAACAGGTCACGCTCTACAAGTCCCTAGGCCATGTGGTCCAGGACCTGGCCGCAGCCTGGCCGCTGCTGAAGAAGGATTGAGGCCATGGCGAACGCGGAACTCGACGCCATCGACATGAAAATCCTGACCCACATGCAGCGCGACGCCTCGCTGACCACGGCGGAACTGGCCGAGAAGGTTGGCATCTCACAGTCCCCTTGCTGGCGCCGGGTACAGCGCCTGCATGACGAGGGCTACATCAAGTCCCAGGTGGTGCTGGTCGACCGGCAGAAGCTGGGTTTCGACATGCACATCTTCGCCCAGGTGAAGATCGCCCGCCTGTCGGAGGAGGAGCGCGAGACCTTTTTCCGCGGCATCCAGAACATCCCCGAGGTGCTGGAGTGCTACACCGTCTTCGGCGAGATGGACGCCCTGCTGAAGATCGTGGCGCCGGACGTGAAGTGGTACCAGGAGTTCATCTTCAACACCCTGATGAAGCTGCCGGGGGTTGAGGACATTCGTTCCATCGTCACCCTGTCGGAAGCCAAGAGCACCACGGCCATCCCACTGAAACCGCGCACGTTCCAATAAACGCCACGCCGGCGCATGGCCTATGCCCGGAACCCAGCGCGGGGCCGGCAATGGGAAAACATAAACCTGCCGCCGTCCGCCATCATGCGGGAACGCGGGGGCGTTTGAGCGGCCGGGGAAACGGCCGGACAGAAAAGGTGGGGACCATCCATGAGAAAACTGACCTTGGGCCTGCTGGCCACCTCCATGCTCACGTTCACTGCCGCCGCCGCCGAAGGGCCAGCACCCCTGGACGTCGTGCTGCGTCCGCACGCCAGCGGCGGCGTGGCCGATCGCATGGACGTGGAGCTGCGCATTGCGCATCCCGGCGTGGCCGCCGGCCAGCCCTTGCTGCGCATGCCCACCACCATCGTCTCCACCCCCACGGCGGGCTATGACGCCAGCGCCATCGTGGCGCGGGACGACAAGGGCTCCCTGCCGTTGACCATGGCGGATGAGCCGCCGACGCCCACCGGCACCTACCGCCACTACGACGTGGGCCGGGCCACGGTGGGCGACGTGGTGGTGCGGTACGGTACCCCGCCCCGCGCCGTCAGCGTCGCCACCCGCAACGGCCCGCTGTTCGACCTGCGCCAGCAGGCGGACGGCCTGATGGGTGCCGGCGTCTATTTCATGGCCCTGCCGGCGGGGGAGCAGCCCTACCGCATCAGCTTGAAGTGGGACCTGTCAAGCATGCCCAAGGGCGCCCGAGGGATCTGGAGCCTGGGCGAAGGCGACCAGTCCACGGTCGCCCCGGCGGAGTTGCTGGCCTTTTCCTTCTACGCCACCGGTTCGGTGAAGAGCGTGCCGGCGGCGGGGAAGAGCGATTTCGGCCTGTACTGGCTGACCCAGCCGCCCTTCGACGTGAACGACCTGGCCACGGGCATCCAGCGCCTTTACGGCTACATGTCCCATTTCTTCAAGGATGACGGCGCGCCCTACCGCGTCTTCATCCGGGCCAATCCCTACCCCGCCGGCGGCGGCACGGCTTCGGCCAAGTCCTTCATGTTCGGCTACGGCGTGGATGGCACCACGGCCGGCGGCGACACCCAGATGCTGCTGGCCCATGAGATGACCCACAATTGGCCCAGGCTGGACGGCGGGGAGCATGCCGCCACCGCTTGGTACACCGAGGGCATGGCCGAATATTACTCCGTCGTGCTGGCCGGGCGCGCCGGCGTGATCGACCAAGCCAAGTTCCTGCGCGTGGTCAACGACCATGCCTCCGGCTACTACAGCAATCCTTACGTGGCCCTGACCAACACCCAGGCCGGTGCCAAGTTCTGGAGCGACGCCCGCGCCCAGCGCGTGCCCTACGGTCGGGGCTTCATGTATCTGGCCCGCGTCGACGCCGAAATCCGCGCCACGTCGGACGGCAAGCGCAGCCTGGACGATCTGGTCTTAGAGGTGCTGGAGCGCCAGCGCAAAGGCGAGAAGGTGGGCCTGGAGCAATGGGTGGCCATGGTGGTGCGCGAGTTGGGCGACGGCGCCCGACAGGAATACGAGGACATGGTGGCCGGCAAACTGATCGAGCCCGCCCCCACCGGATTCGCCCCCTGCTACCGCGCCGTGAAGGCGGCGGAGCGTCCCTTCGACCTGGGCTATGACGAGATGCGCCTGGGTGTGGTGGCCGATCTGCGCGCCGACAGTCCGGCCGCCCAGGCCGGCGTGAAGGAAGGCGACCTGATCGTGAAGTCCAGTCCCAAGCAAGCGCTGATGGACGACCCGGCCAAGCAGATGGAAATCACCATCAAGCGCGACGGTCAGGAGCGGAGCTTCACCTACCTGCCACGCGGCCAGGCCGTGACCAGCTGGCATTGGGAACGCGTGCAGGGGGTGGAGGACAGCGCCTGCCATCTTTGATTGGCTGGGTCGACACATCGGGGGCCGGGTCTTTCCCGGCCCTTTTTTCATTGCCGCCGCTGGGCCTCCGCTGGGCCGCCGCCGGCCGGTGGTTCCCCGAAACCGGCGCTACCGGAGGCCGTTCAAAGCAGGTAGATTTATGCTGGACAGGGGCGGAAGACCCCATGGGCGATACCAGAATGAACAGGGGATCACATAGGATATGCCAGCTGCGGAACTCGACGCCATAGACATGAAAATCCTGACGTTGATGCAGAAAGACGCGTCACTGACCACGGCGGAACTGGCTGAAAAGGTGGGAATTTCCCAATCCCCCTGCTGGCGCCGCATCCAGCGCCTGCAGGGCGAGGGCTATATCAAGGGCCAAGTGGTCATCGTCGACCGGGAGAAACTGGGCTTCCACATGCAGATCTTCGCCCAGGTGAAGATGGCCCGGCTGTCGGACGAAGAACGCCAGACCTTTTTCCGGGGCGTGGAGAACATTCCAGAGATCCTTGAATGCTATACCGTATTCGGGGAGATGGACATCCTGATGAAGGTCGTGGCGCCGGACGTCAAATGGTATCAGCAGTTCATTTTCAGCAGCCTGATGAAGCTGCCCGGCGTGCAGGACATCCGCTCCATCGTGACCCTGTCGGAGGCCAAGCACACCACCGCCGTGCCGCTGAAACCACGCCAGTTCCAGTGAATAAATTTACCCGATGCGCCTGATCAGGGTTGGCGGGCGATGAAACGGCCGAGGTCGGCACTGAGGCGCACCCGCGCCTCGGCGTCGCGGTACATCATGTGGCCGCCGCCGTAGCAGTTCACCGACAGCCGGGCGGACAGGCCCGGCTCCAGCTTGGCCTTCAGAATCTCGTTGGCGGCGCAGCTGTTCAGGCTGTCGTACAGCCCGGCGGCGGCAAAGACGCGCAGCTTGCCGTCCATCTCCATGGCCCTGCGGATCCAGGGTTCCGCACCGGGCGGCCCCTCACCCGCGCGCGCGGCGGCGATGGCGGCGGCGATGGCGGCGGCGAAGGCGGCCGGTGAGGTATCCCCGGAATTGTAGTCCCACTGCTCGCCCACCGGCTTGGCCACCGGGTCGGTGTCCTTCTCCAGCCCCAGATAGGGCAGATCGGTGTGGTAGCCCAGGGTCTCGCGCAGGTAACGCACCATGACCGGGCCACCCGGCTCCGCCGCCTCCGCCTGTCCCGCCGTCGTGCTGATACGCATGTCGAAGGTATCCAGCCGACGGCCGGGCAGAAGATTGTTCAGGAACTGGCGGGACGAGACCACCAGGCTGGTCCTGTCAACCAGGGACGGGTCCACGCCCATATGGTGGGCCACATCCTGGACCAGGGCGGCCTTTTGCTGGGCGCTGAGATCGCCCAGATGGGCCAGGGCCGGGGCGTAAACCTGTTCCGCCCAGACGCGGGTGGCCTCAGCCGTGGCCGATGGGCTGGTTCCCGCCAAGCTGGCCGGCAACCGGCCGTGCACCTGGGCGGCGGCGGCACGGCCCGGCAGCTTCAGCGCGGTCACCAGTTCCTTGGGCAGCACCGGCCCCACGGGAATGCCGCCGGAGATGAGGACGACGCCCGCCACCGGCCGGCCGCGCTTCTCCAGTGCCTCCGCCACGCCGGCGGCGCGCCAGACGCCGAAGCTTTCACCGATCAGGTATACCGGTGTGCGGACATCGGCATGGCGCTGAGTCCAGGCCTGCACGAAGTCGGTGATGGAGGACTGGTCGCCCAGGGTGCTGTAAAAACGCGACCCATCCTGCGCCGTCGCCGGGCGGCTGAAGCCCGTGCCCACGGGATCGACGAACACTAGGTCGCTATCGGCCAGCAGGGTCTGGGCGTTGTCCACCAGGGCGCCGCCCTCCAGCCGCTTCGGGCCGAAGGCCTCGAAATGCAGCAACGTGGAATTGGCACCAGGCCCGCCGTTCCACAGGAAGGTGACCGGCCGCCCGCCTTGCCCGGGAACACGATAGGCGACGTAGAAGACGTGGCCCCGCACCACACCCTGCGCATCGGTCAGGTCCAGGGTCGCGGCCTCGGCCACGTAGCGCAGGGGCTTGCCCGCCAGGGTGATCCGCTGGGCGCTCCCCGGCGGGGGCGCCACCGCCAGGTCATGAGCCGCGCAGCCCGCCAAGGCCAGGGCCACCACACCGATGCCGTTCCGTACCGCCGCCCGCATGCCCCCGCACCCCTGTTGCCGCATTTCCCTCAGCGGTCCCGCCAGGCCCGCAGGCCGGCGTGCAGCCGGCTCAATCCCTGGTCCAGCGTCTCGGCATCACCGGCGTAGCCCAGACGGACATGGCCAGCGAGGCCGAAATATTCACCCGGCGCCACCAGCAGGTCGACCTGGTTCCACAAGTGCCGGGTCAGCGCCATGGTGTCCGCCACCCCGACGATGCGGGGGAAATAAAGGCAACCGGCCGCCGGCACGGCGCCCTCGATCAGGCCCTCGTCCCGCATAGCAGCGGCGTGGCGGTGCAGCACCGGCGTGGTGGCGGTCATGACCGCCTGCCAATGCCGGTCGAAGGTGTCGGCATTCTCCATCACATGGGCGGCCACGGCGTGCGACAGCTTGGACACGCCGACATCCCCCTCCGGCTGGCCGGCACGGATGCGGCCCAGCACCTCGGGTGCCGCCACCATCCAGCCGCACTTGAGCGCGAACAGCCCGAACACCTTGGTCAGGCTGGCCAGGCTGACGATGTTGGGCGCCAGCCTAGCCGCCAGCCCGGCCGAGGGGCGCCGGGCGAAATCGCCGTAGACTTCATCCACCACCAGCAGCGCGCCGACGGTGGCCGCCGCCTGCGCCACGGCCTTCAGGATGGCGTGGTCCAGGAACACGCCGGTGGGGTTGTGCGGATTGGTCAGGATGACCAGGCGGGTCTCGGGCGTCAGCTTGGCCGCCACCTGGGCCGGGTCGATGCCGAAATGCGGCGCTGGCCGATCCACCTCATCCACCACGGCGCCGGCCTCCCGCGCCAGGTTGGACAGCAGCTTGAAGCCCGGGTTCTCGATCAGCACGCGCTCAGCCGGCTTCACCAGGGCGCGCAGGATCAGTTGCAGGGCGCCGGTGACGCCGGTGACGGTCTGCAACCGCTCCGGCGTCTCGTCATAGCGCGCGCACAGCGCGTCGACCAGGAAGCGGTTGCCGTTGGCGAAGACACTGACGTAGCGGCTGCTGAACCGTGGCGCGCCGTCGTCATCCACGGTGACCAGCGACTTGGCCACCAGTCCCGCCAGCAGATCCGAAGGTTCGCTGATGGTGCTGTCGTACAGGGCGATGGCGTTGGGCCGGCCGGCGAGCGCGCGTACGGCCCCCCGCACCCAGTCGGAATATTGGGTGGCCGCGAAGAAGTCGCCGCCGGACGGGACGTTGGAGGCGGGACCGACGGATTGACCGGCAGATTTCAAGGCGTACTTCCTATTCGGGCGAGGCGTTCGGGCGTGGGGGGCCACCGAAGCCGGCGATGCCTAAATTCTATTCGACTTGACGGGTGCTTTTTTGCGTATGCCTGGGTCGGGGGCGGGGCGGCGGTCAGTTTATGCAGCATCCCGCCAGAGCCGCGCATAAGCTGACCGCGCCGGTTCTCGCCCTATCCGCAACTGGCCGGCGCATCCGGGCGGCGGGCCCATTGATAGGCCTCCACCGTCTCGCCACGCGGCAGATAGGTGATGGGAAAGACCTGGCCGTCGCGGCGTATCTGCAAAGTCAGCGTGGCCTGCTGGTTCCCCTGGATCATGTCCTGCGGGACGGGCTTCACGATCTCATCCCCATCGCGCAGGCCGGCGACCGCCGCGGTGGAGCCCGGGATCAGGCCATGCACGACGCGTTTGGCCTGGATCAGAACCTCCGGGTCGAAGCCCAGCTGATAGCGGCGCAAAGGGACGGTGGTGCGGGTGAAGCAGGGGCCGAAGGCGTCATCGTCCGGCAGGACCAGGGCGCCGTTCAGCATGGCGTCCAGTTCCACCTTGCCACGCGGACCCAGTTCCTGGGTGATGATCTCCACCCAGGCGGCGTGGTCCATGGGCCGGCCGTGGCGGCGGCGGTCCAGCATGGCCAGGACCAGGTCGTCCAGGGAGCGCTTGCCGTGGCTGGCCTTGCGCACCTCGCCATCCACCAGGGCGAAGTACAGGGCGCCCCGGTCGTAGGGCAGCACGCGGATGCGGGTATCGGCCCAGAAGCGGTCCGGGATGGCGCTGTTGGGCGTGCCGTTCAGGGCGTTGGTGTAGTAGCGGGCGGCAGTGGTGTTGAGATCCCTCAGGAACTCATCACCCGTGATCATGCCGGCGCGCAGCGGCAGGCGGTTCTGGTAATAGACCGCGATGCCCTCGCTGAACCAGGATAAGGCCAGGCCCTGCGGCCCGTCCCCCTTTGAAGCGTCCAGCGACCGCACGAAGGTGTGAACCATTTCGTGCGCCAGGGTGAACTTGAAGTCCTTCACGTCGGTCTTCTGGTCGAAGGTGCCGATGAAGGCGCCGTTCAGTTCCACGCCGCCGCCGGCGTTCACCAAGTTAGGCCGCAGGAAAACGCCGTAGGGCGGCGTACCCACCGCTTTGAAATAGCCCAGGTAATGGTGGTACAGCGATTCCGTCCACCGCATCAGTTCCGTGCCGTCGAAGGGCGGGCTGCCCTGCCAGGCGGAGAAGAAGCCTTGCTTGGGTGGAACCTCGGGATAGCGGTGGATGGCCCCGCCCATGACATAGGTGGCGCCCAGATCCTCCGCGCTCAACGGACCGCTGGAGGTCACGTCACCCGTGCCGAAGTTGGAAACGCCGGCGGCGCCAGGACCGGCCGCCGACAGGTCCCAACGCAGCGCCAGGCCATACTTGGCATCCACCTCCGGCAAGATCAAAAAGGTCTCGGCCGCGCCGGAAAAGCCGCCGCCGTCGGTGCGCAGTTCCAGCGGCGGGGCGGCACCGCGCGGGTTGGCCAGGGTCGTGATCGGGGCGCGGTAATGAACCGTCAGCGCGCCCTTGACCGTCCGCGCCGCCGTCCAGTGGCGGTAGGCCATGGCCGGCCTGTCGGCATCGTCCTTGGCCGTCAGCGCGACGGGACCGGCGACGTCGCTGGCCGTCAGGTCCGTCAGCGCGTCGGCGACACTCTTGACGTTGTTGGCCACCAGCGGCAGGCGCAGCAGCGGCGCGCCCGCCTCCACCGCCACGTCCGGGATCTCAACCGTGACGTCAACAAAAGGCACGATCCCTGTCCCATTGGGCCCTGCCCCCTCCGCCGCAGCCGGCTTCAGCGTCACGGCCAACTGGGGTGCTGAAGCCAAGGCCGCCGGTGCTGCGGACAGCGCCAGCAGGGCCGTCAAGCCACCCGTCTTGAAATACCGCATCGCCCGCGTCCCCGCCCGTTTCTACCGATCCCGGAAAACAGGGGGCCGACCCGGCGCTGCCGGACCGGCCCCGTCACTCACGCGTTCATCGAGGCTTGGTCATCAGAAGTCTTTGCTGATGGTCAGGCCGAAAGTGCGCGGCTGGATGATGGCCGCCGAGTAGACACCCGTGCGGGTGATGGTATCCAGCGGCTCGCCGGAGACGAAGGCGATCTCGTTGCCCAGGTTCTTGGCGTAAACTGACAGGTTCCAGTCGTCATGGGTGACGCCGGCGCGCAGGTCCACCGTGGTGTAGGACGGCATGAAGAAACGCTGGCCCGTGGACTTGGTTGGGAACACGCTGTAGCGGTCGCCGATATAGGACACGGTGGCGCCGACGAAGCCATTGAAGCCATCCGCGATGCGGAACTTCTGGTCGGCCGACAGGCTGCCGCTGAACTTGGCGGAGTACGGCAAGCGCTGGCCCTTCAGGCCGTACAGGCCGGAGGTCTTGATGTTTTCAGTCAGCGTCGCGTCGGTGTAGCCCAGATTGGCCACCACGCTCAGCCCTTCCGAAGGCGTCAGGGTCAGTGTCAGCTCGCCACCGCGCGACCGGGCCGTGCCGCCGTTCTGCACGTAGGAGAAGCCGGTGGGCGACGCCGCCTGCAGCTGGATGTCGTCCCATTCGATGTCGAACAGGGCAGCGTCCACCGTCAGCAGGCGATCGACCACGACACCCTTGAAGCCCACCTCGTAGTTGGTGGTGGTGTCGGAGTTGTAGGCGGCGGGCTCACCCGGGGCGGCGTTGGGGCCGCCGGGACGGAAGCCCGTGGACACGCGGCCATAGACCATCATGTCCTTGTTGATGTGGTACTGCGGCCCCAGCGAGTAGGTAAAGACGCTGGTGCCGGAATGGATGTCGGTGATCTCGTTGTCACCCTGCAGCACGCCGCCGACATCCTGGTAGCTTTCCTGGAACTGCCGGCTGAAGCGGCCGCCGAAGGTGAAGTCCAGCTTGTCGTCGAAGTGGTAGGTGGCGGAACCGAAGCCGGCATACTCCCGGTAATGCGACGGTCCGAAGACGGTGTAGAGGTCGGGGAAGCCGACGTTCTCGCCGTTGGCCTTGTTGGCGACGTAGACGTTCTGGCGGTTCAGGTTGTCCTCATTGGTGGCGAAACCGCCGACCATCCAGTCGATCATGCCGCCCGGCTGGGATTCCAGGCGGATTTCCTGGCTGAGCTTGTTCGTCTGGTAATAGTTGTAGATGCCGGTGCCCAGGCCCGGCAGGGCCGAAGGGGGAAGAAGAACCCCAGGTAACGGCCGAAGGTGCCGGTGGTGTCCTGCGGGCCGTTGAACACGGTGTGGCTGTAGGAGGTGACGGCCACCAGGTTGGCGAAGCCCAGGTCGGCCTTCAGGTTGCCGTTGTAGATGCCCATGTCGAGATAGCCGGTGTTCAGGCCGGCGATGGGCGCCTGGGTGTAGTCGCCATAGGTGGGCACGCGATCCACCGAGACGTACTCGTTGGCCGAGCCGCCGGCCGTCATGTGCTGGTAGGTGGCGGACGCCTGATAGCTGACGCTGGGCGTGATCTGCCACAGCAGGCTGGCACGGCCGCCTTCCGTGCGGTTGACGTTGATTTCCGTCTGGCCGCTGTTGGCGTTGGTCATGTAGCCCGGGTCCATGCGGGCGAAGGCGCTGACCCGCAGGCCCAGCTTGTCCTCGACGATGGGCACGTTGATGTAGGCGCGGCCGCCGCCGCCCTCGCCGCCGTGGGCGACGCTGGAACCGGACACGGCCACCTGGCCGAAGGTCTCGGTCAGGCTGGGCGCCGCCGTCACGTAGCGGATCAGGCCACCCATGGAGCTGGCGCCGTACAGGCTGCCCTGGGGCCCGCGCAGCACTTCGATCTGCTGCAGACTGGACGGATCGATTTCCGGCACCACCGCGTCACCCAGGCCGCCGCTGGTGGCGGAGCCGATGGGAACGTCGTCGATGGTCAGGCCCACGGTGGGGTTGTTGCCGGCGCCGGTGGTGATGCCGCGGATGGCGATGGTGGTCCGGCCGTTGCCGCTGGACGTGACGTTCAGGCCCGGCACCTGGGTGTAGAAGTCGCGCAGCTGGGTGTTGTTGGCCTGCAGCAGCGACTGGCTGGAAACGACGGCGATGGAGGCCGGCACGTCCATCAGGCGCTCGGTCTTCTTCTGCGCCGTGACGACGATCTCTTGCAGCGCATCCAGGCTGTCATCAGCCGCCGCGCCGTCGGCGAAGCTGGGCAGCGACCAGAACGAGAAAGTCGTAAGAATAGTTGTGGCGAGTAACGCCCGGATTTGACGCGTGCCCTTCATGTTACTACCCCCTGCTCTTATGAGCGCCCCGCCGCTACCAATCATTGTGGAATTTTGTTATTGGGCGAGGTCGAAAAAGATAATTTATGATACCTCCGAGCCCAGGCTTTTCTTTCCAAATTGCGGACCCCGAACCGGGCAGGGAGAAAATTTTATTCCCTGTCGGCGGACCGCCGAAATTTTCTGCCGGGACGGCCCGCCCGATGCGGCAGACGGGCCGCCTCGCGAGGGAAAAGTGAAACCGGGTACCCCATCGCCAGCAAAGTCGGCATTGCCAATGCTGGCAAAGAACGGATTAAGGAATAGATTTCCTCCAGAAGGCGATGGGTTGCCTGTCGATCCGGTCGCCTTCAACCGGCGACCGCAGGCGGCCCCGCCCCGGCATTGGCAATGCCGGCATAGGCCCCGGCCCCGCATAAGCCATGCCGATTTTGGCAAAAACGAACGCCCGCAGGCATGACCCCGCGGGCGTCGGCTTTTAAGAAGGATGGTGGTGCCGGTCAGGGCGCGCGACTGACGAAGGCACGGATGTCGGCGCCGAACTTGCGGGCGGCGCCCTCGTCCGTGTAGGCCATGTGCCCGCCCTCGTAGAAGGTCAGATGCACGCGGTCCTCGGGCCAGCCGCCTTGGCGGGCCAGCAGTTCCGCCGCCCCCACGGTGGTCTGGGTGTCGTAGTAGCCGTTGCCGATCAGCAGCCGGAACCTGGGATTGGCCTTCATGGCCTTCAGCAGGCGGTCGCTGTAGGCCCAGGTGGCGAAAGGCGAGGCGAAGCCCCACCCCCAGTCGTCCAGGCCGCCCACCTCCGCCATCTCCACATAGGGCTCCGCCCGGTCGATCTTCAGGTCGTTGTGGATGTAATCCTTGAACAGGCGGGAGAACGGCGGCATCACGGCGGCGCCGAAGGGGTCGGGGCCGATGCCCTTGTCCGTGATGGGGGCGGTGTAGCGCGCGTCGGCGCGGCCCAGCAACAGGCCCTGTTCCTTCAGCAATTCGCCCCGGTACTGTTCCTTGCTGATGCGCAGGGCGTGCTCGCTATAGTAGGCGGCCGGGATGCCCGTCAGTTCCCGCAGTCGCTGGGCCACGCGGTCGCGATCCGCCGCCGGCAGCGCGCCGCCCTGGTACAAGGCGGGCATGTAGTCGCTCTGGGCGTAGCGCCGCGCCTCCTCTACGAAGGCTTCCAGCGACAGGCCGCGGCGGTCCACCTTTTGGTGATACCAGGCGATGGCCGCCAGGGTGGGCAGCGACACCACATAGCTCATGATGTTCTGCGGCCGCTGGACATATTCGATGATGTTGATGGCCTGGCCCATTAGCAGCACGCCGTCCAGCAGGATGGGCTTGGGCAACTCGGCCAACTGGCCCGCGACCTCGGCCGCGCGCATGGTGCCGTAGCTTTCGCCCAGCAAGTAGACGGGGGAGCCCTCGCGGTGATGCTGCGTCAGCCAGGCCTGGATAAAGGCGGTGACCTCCTGCCCGTCCGCCTTCACCGAGAAATAGCTCTTGGGATCGACACCCTCGGCCACGCGGCTGAAGCCGGTGGAGGCCGGGTCGATGAACACCAGGTCTGTGGCGTCCAGCGGCGAATAGGGGTTGTCCACCAGCGTGAAGGTGCCGGGATCGGCCGTCAGGTCATCCGGCACGGCCACGCGCTTTGGCCCCATGACCCCCAGGTGCAGCCAGAGGGAGGCGGTGATCGGCCCGCCGTTGAAGACGAAGGTCACCGGCCGCTTGGCCGCGTCCCGGGTATCGGCGGTGTAGGCGAAGCTGACGAGATGGGCGCCCGGCTTGCCGGCGGCGTCGTTGACGTCGGTGCCTTCCACCGTCGCGGTGTAGGCCAGCTTGTGGCCGTTCAGCGTGGCGGTGTGGTGGGTCACGATCGGCGCTTCGGCAGCCCGTGCGGTCACTGCGGCCGGCATGGCCGTGGCCAGCATCATCGCGGCCACCAGCCCCCCCAATTTACGTCCGGTGGTTTTCCCGGTCATCGTCGTTCCCCTGTCGCAGGCGCCCTGTCTCAGGGGAAATAATACCGGCTGGCAGCGGAATGTTTTTGCGTTATCCCGCCCACCGGGCGGGTGCCGGCAAATTTTATGCGGGGACTGGCCGTCAAGGGGTGGCCTTGGCCGTGGCGTGGCGTGCCTGATAGGCTTGCAGGGCTTCCTGGTACGCCGGAGATTGCTGCACGGCCGGCAGGGTGCGTAACTTCTTTTTCTGCTTCAGCACAAAGGTTTCCGCCGTCAGGCTGGCATGCTCCCCACAGAACTTGGCGCAGGCGCCGGTGGGATCGCTGAAGCCCACCTCATCCCCGCTAAGGGTCATGGTCAGCAGGCACCGCTGTGTGGGCGCCGGATCCTGGAAGACGAAGCTGCCGATCTTTTTGTATTCCGCGATGCCGGTCAGGGTGCAACTCTGCCCGTTATGGAAGGACAGGCGCATGTCCAGGTAGGCGGCACCATCCGCCACCGGCGTGACCTGCAGCACGTCCTCCGCCCCGTGCGCGCCGTCGGCGGTCTTGACCGGGTGCCGATAAACCCCGGCGATGCGGGCCAGCAGGGCCTTGGCATCAGCCTTGCTGCCATCGGGGGCGTAGGCCATGGCGCGCTTGGCTGATTCCGCCTGCACCGCCTTGATCTTTATCCGGTATTCCCGGTCCAGGCAGGCGCGGGCGTCCAGCGTGGCGTCACAGCGTCGGAACATCGCCTCATCCACCGTCCAGGCACGGCCCAGGCGGACATAGGGCACGTCCTGCACGCTGTCCACCAGTTGGCGCAGCCCGGGGTCGGTGCACAAGGCCTGGACAGAGGCGGAGGTGGGCGCCTGGCAGTCCGCCGGCGTGAGACCGGGCACGGGCGCCTCCGCAGCAACCGCCCCGCCGCTTCCCAGCACAGCCGCCAAAAAAATGATGATCGCCCGCTTGCCCATGACGCCCCCAATGCCTCATGCTTACCCGGGTGAACTGTGCCCAAGGGTAACGGTGGGCGCAAGGGATCGCCTGGGCACCCACCGTTTTGCGCTCTACCCACCGCGCACCAGGACGTGGCGCTTGCGCCCCGCCGTCAAGCGCACCGGCAGGGCCCGCGCCACGATGCGGGCGTCCAACTCTGCCACCACCACCCCATCGACCCGCACGCCGCCCCCGGCGATCAGGCGCCGCGCCTCCCCTTTCGAGGCCGCCAGGCCGCCGCGCACCAGCAGGTCGATCAACAAGGCGCCGTCCGGCACCTCGTCTCCCGTCAGCGCCACCGCCGGCAGGCCTTCGGCGTTGGCGCCGGTGAAAGCCCGGCGGGCGGTCTCATTGGCGGCCTGGGCGGTCTCTGGCCCGTGGGCCAGGGCGGTCGCGGCGTTGGCCAGCACCTCCTTGGCCTGGTTGATCTCCGCCCCCGGCAGCGCCTCCAACTCCGCGATGCGCTCCAGCGGCAGATCGGTGAACAGGCGCAGGAAGCGGCCGACGTCGGCATCCTCCGTGTTGCGCCAGAACTGCCAGTAGTCGTAGGGCGGCAGCCGGTCGGCGTTCAGCCAGACGGCACCACCTGCGGTCTTGCCCATCTTGGCACCGGACGCGGTGGTCAGCAGCGGGGTGGTCAGGCCGAAGACCTCCCGCCCCTCAAGCCGGCGCACCAGGTCGATGCCGTTGACGATATTGCCCCATTGGTCCGACCCGCCCATCTGCGCCAGGCAGCCGGCGCGGCGGTGCAGTTCCAGGAAATCGAAGGCCTGGAGGATCATGTAGTTGAATTCCAGGAAGCTCATGGGGTCCTGCCGCTCCAGCCGCGCCTTCACGCTGTCGAAGGACAGCATGCGGTTGACGGAGAAATGGCGGCCGATGTCGCGCAACAGGTCGATGTAACCCAGGCGGTCCAGCCAGTCGGCGTTGTTGACCATGACGGCATCGATGGGCCCCGACCCGAAGGTCAGGAAACGTTCGAAAACCCGGCGGATGCCTTGGATGTTGGCGGCGATCTGGTCATCGCTCAGCAGCGGGCGCTCGGTGGCGCGGAAGCTGGGATCGCCCACCCGGGTGGTGCCGCCGCCGATCAGCACGATGGGCTTGTGCCCCGCCCGTTGCAGGCGACGCAGGGTCATGATGGGCAACAGGTGGCCGACGTGCAGGCTGTCGGCCGTGGCGTCGAAGCCGATGTAAACTGGCACCACGCCGGCGGCGAAGGCCGCGTCCAGCCCCTCCAGGTTGGTGCACTGGTGGATGAAGCCGCGCGCCCGCAACACCTGCAGGGCGGCGGAACGGACGTCATGTCGGGGAAGATCCAAGGTATCCATGAAGCGGTGTTCCTAAGGTGGGACCGCCACCAAGAAGGAGACCGCTTTTGGGAAACGATTGCCGCCTTGGCGGCGGCATCGTTTCAACAAGGTCGAACAACGCCGCTCCTATGAGGAGGGCGCGTAATACGTGCAGCAGAGGGGCAGCGTCGTGACCATGGGCGGATGGTGATCATCCCGCCTCCATCCTGTCAAGCCGCGATGACGCGTGGCCTCATATTTAACAGAATTTTATAGCTAATTATGCGGATTGACTCTCAACATATCGTTAATTTAGCCTCAACACAGATCGTAAAATAATGCTCATTGACCGTTAAATAGCATATCACGAAGTGTGGATTTGCCGGAGACCATGATGGGTAAAACCTTTTCCGTCCTTTGCCGCCTGGCCCTGGCCGCAGCCCTGAGCTTGGGTATCAGCGCTGCCCACGCGGCGGAAAAGCCGGTGCGCATCGGCTATCAGAAATACGGCACGCTGCTGCTGCTGAAGGAAAGCGGCAAGCTGGACGAGCAGCTGAAAGCCCAAGGCATCGCCGTGGAATGGCGTGAATTCCCCGGCGGCCCGCAGTTGCTGGAGGCGTTGAACGTCGGCGCGCTGGACTTCGGCACCACGGGTGAGGCACCGCCCATCTTCGCACAGGCCGCCGGCGCCCCCCTGGTCTATGTCGGCGTGGAACCGGCGGCGCCCAAGGGCGAGGCCATCCTGGTACCCAAGGACAGTCCGCTGAAAAGCGTGGCCGACCTGAAGGGCAAGAAGGTGGCGCTCAACAAGGGCTCCAACGTCCATTACCTGTTGGTGAAGGCGCTGGAGGACGCGGGCCTGAAATACAGCGATATCCAGCCGACCTACCTGGCCCCGGCCGACGCCCGCGCCGCGTTCGAGCAGGGCAGCGTGGACGCCTGGGTCATCTGGGACCCCTATTACGCCGCCGCGGCGGCCGCGACGCAGGCGCGGGTGTTGGTGGACGGCGTGCGCCCCGACGGCAGCAACCTGGTGTCCAACCACCAGTTCTACCTGGCCGAACGCGGCTTCAACGAGGCGCGGCCCCAGGTGGTGCAGGCCATCCTGGCAGCGCTGAGGGATGTCGATGCCGCCTCGCGCGGCGATCAGAAGGGCGTGGCCCAGCGCCTCAGCCCGCAGGTGGGCATCCCGGCACCGGTGCTGGAAACGGCCCTGGCCCGCATGGGCTACGGCGTGCAGCCCATCACGCCCGATGTCGTGGCCGCCCAGCAGAAGATCGCCGACACCTTCCACCAGCTGGGGCTGATCCCCAAGCCCATCACCGTCTCCGACGCCATTCCTGGATCGAAGTCATGAGCGACACCACCCTTCCCCCCGCCGAACCCGTGACCGAAGCGAACGTCTTCTGGTTCATCCCCACCCATGGCGATGGCCGTTACCTGGGTACCACCCACGGCGCCCGCGCCGTCAGCTTCGATTACCTGAAGCAGATCGCGCAGGCCGCCGACAGCCTGGGCTATTACGGCGTGCTGCTGCCCACCGGCCGCAGTTGCGAGGACAGCTGGGTCATCGCCTCGGCCTTGGCGCCGCTGACGGAGCGCTTGCGCTATCTGGTGGCGGTACGGCCCGGCTTGCAGTCGCCCACCGTCTCGGCCCGCATGGCGGCGACCCTGGACCGGGTGTCCAACGGCCGGCTGCTGATCAATGTCGTCACCGGCGGCGACCCGGTGGAGAACGCCGGCGACGGCATCTTCCTGTCGCATACCGAGCGCTATGAGGTGACGCGGGAATTCCTGTCGGTCTGGACCCGCCTGATCGCCGGCGAGACGGTGCATTATGAAGGCAAGCACATCCGCATCGAGGATGGGCGGCTGTTCTTCCCTTCCCTGCAACGGCCCTACCCGCCCCTGTATTTCGGCGGATCATCGACCGCCGGCATCGACGTGGCGGCGGAGACGGTCGACAAATACCTGACCTGGGGCGAACCGCCGGCGCAAGTGGCGGAGAAGGTGGCCGTCGTCCGTGCCGCCGCCGCCGCGAAAGGCCGCAAGGTGACCTTCGGCATCCGCCTGCACGTCATCGTGCGCGAAACCAACGAGGCCGCCTGGCGTGCCGCCGATGAGCTGATCCAGCACGTGGACGACGCCACCATCGCCCAGGCGCAGAAGACCTTCGCCCGCATGGACAGCGTGGGCCAGGCCCGCATGCAGGCGCTGCACGGTGGCCGGCGCGACCAGCTGGAGGTCAGCCCCAACCTGTGGGCCGGCGTGGGTCTGGTGCGGGGCGGTGCCGGCACCGCCTTGGTGGGCGATCCGGAAACGGTGGCCCAGCGCATGAAGGAATACATGGCCGTCGGCATCGACAGCTTCATCCTGTCCGGCTATCCGCACCTGGAGGAAGCCTACCGCTTCGCCGAGCTGGTCTTCCCCCTGCTGCCGCTGGCCCCCGGCAACGGCCGGGACAAGGGCGAGGCCACCAACCACGGCCCCTTCGGCGAGCGCATCGCCAACACGCTGCCCCCCGCGCCCAAGGAAACCGTGGCCCTGCGTCAGGCGTCGGCATCATGACCAGGGCCACGGCCTTGCGCCGGGGGCTGGTCCCCTGGCTGCTGCCCATCGCCCTGCTGGCGGCATGGGAAGCGGCGGCCAAGGCCGGATGGCTGTCGGCCCGCGTGCTGCCGGCGCCCAGCGACATCGCCGTCGCCTTCTGGACCACGCTGAAGGACGGCAGCCTGCCCCACCATGTCGGTATCAGCGCGGAGCGCGCCGTGCTGGGCCTGGTCATCGGCGGCGGCCTGGGCTTCGCCCTGGGCCTGATCAACGGCGCCCTGCCCCTGGCCGAGGACATTCTGGACAGCAGCCTGCAGATGCTGCGCAACGTGCCGCACCTGGCCATCATCCCCATGGTCATCCTGTGGTTCGGCATCGGGGAGGAGGCCAAGGTCTTCCTGGTGGCCGTGGGCGTGCTGTTCCCCATGTACCTGAACACCTTCCACGGCATCCGGTCGGTGGACCGGGGCCTGGTGGAGATGGGGCGCGTCTATGGCCTGGGGCCCGTGGCCCTGTACCTGCGCGTCATCCTGCCGGGCGCCCTGCCCGCCATCCTGGTGGGCCTGCGCTACGCCCTGGGCATCATGTGGCTGACCCTGATCGTGGCGGAGACCATCTCCGCCTCCTCCGGCATCGGCTACATGACCATGAACGCGCGGGAGTTCCTGCAGACCGACATGGTGCTGCTGGGCATCATCGTCTACGCCCTGCTGGGCAAGCTGGCCGACATCGCGTCGCGCTGGCTGGAGCGCAGGGCGCTGGAGTGGAACCCGTCCTTCCATACCGGGCTGGAGGCGGCATGATGGTCCCCCTACGCGCCGTACCCTCGCCCGAAGCCCACGACGACACCCCCGTTGCCGGCAAGGGCCTGGAGCTGGCCTTCGACGGCGTCACCAAGGCCTTCGGCGACGTGGGCGTGCTGCGGGGCCTTGACCTGACCATCCCGGCCGGGCAGTTCGTGGCCGTCGTTGGCCGCTCAGGCGGCGGCAAGACCACGCTGATGCGCCTGATCGCCGGGCTGGACAGCCCGACCACAGGCGCCATCCGCATCGACGGCACGGCCCGCCGGGGCCTGCAGCCGGACGTGCGCCTGCTGTTCCAGGACGCCCGCCTGCTGCCCTGGCAGCGGGTGCTGAGCAATGTCGGCATCGCCCGTGGCCCCGGCTGGAAGGCGCGCGCCCAGGCCTTGCTGGCCGAGGTCGGGTTGGCCGACCGCGCCGGCGACTGGCCCTATGTCCTCTCCGGCGGGCAGAAGCAGCGTGTGGCCCTGGCCCGCGCCCTGGTGACAGAGCCCGGCATCTTGCTGCTGGATGAACCCTTCGGCGCCTTGGACGCCCTGACCCGGGCCGACATGCACCGCCTGCTGACCCGGGTTTGGCGCCAGCACGGCTTCACCGCCATCCTCATCACTCACGACGTGGCCGAAGCCGTGGCCCTGGCCGACCGCGTGCTGGTGCTGCGCGACGGCGTCGTCGCCGACGACGTGGCCATCGACATCCCCCGCAGCGCCCGTGCCGCCGGCACCCCCCGCCTGGCGGAGCTGGAGCGCCGCATCCTGAACGCCGTCTAGAAGCCGAAAGTCAAAAGAAGGAAAGCGCCCCCATGACGACGAACACCTTCACGCCCTCCCGCCGCGCCCTGCTGGCCGGGGGCCTGGCCGTGGCGGCCGCCCCGCTGCTATGCCCGACCCGCGCGTTCGCCAAGACCACCGAATTGCGCCTGGACTACGCCACCTACAGCCCCGTCAGCTTGCTGCTGAAGGACAAGGGCTGGCTGGAGGAGGATCTGAAGGCGGATGGCGTCAGCGTCCGCTGGGTGCAGTCGCTAGGCAGCAACAAGGCGCTGGAGTTCCTGAACGCCGGCAGCCTGGACTTCGGGTCCACCGCCAGCGCCGCGGCCCTGCTGGGCCGCATCGGCGGCAACCCCATCCACTCCGTCTACGTCTATTCCAAGCCGGAATGGACGGCCCTGGTGGTGCCGGCGGACAGCCCGGCCAAGGCCATCGCCGACCTGAAGGGCAAACGCATCGCCGTCACGCGGGGAACCGACCCGCACATCTTCCTGGTGCGCGCCTTGGCGGGCGCCGGCCTCACCCAGGACGATGTCAAGCTGGTGCTGCTGCAACATCCGGATGGCAAGCAGGCGCTGTTGCGCGGCGACGTCGACGCCTGGGCCGGCCTGGATCCGCTGATGGCGGCGGCGGAGATCGAGAACGGCGCCCGCCTGCTGTACCGCAACCCGGCCTTCAACAGCTGGGGCGCCCTGAACGTGCGCGAGGAATTCGCGGCCCAGAACCCGGCCCTGGTGCAGAAGGTGCTGGCGGCCTATGAGAAGGCGCGCACCTTCGCCCAGGCCCATCCCGACGCCCTGGCCGCCAGCCTGATCGCCCAGACCAAGCTGCCGGACGCGGTGGTGGCCAGGCAGCTACAACGCACCGACCTCAGCCAGGGTCATCTGAAGCCGGCGCAGGCCGACAGCGTGGTGGCCTCCGGCCTTGCCATGCAGCAGGTGGGCCTGATCGAGGCCGGGGTGGACGTGCGCAAGATAACGGCCGAGCTGGTCGACAGCCGCTACGCCGTGGGCTGACACCATGAGTGTCGAGGCGACGGCGGGGTTGGAGAACGGCACGTTGGCCATCGCCGCCGCTGGCCCCCGCCCCTGGCGCGTGCCGTTGCCGGACTGGCGCCCCCTGCTGCTGGGCCTGGCCTTGCCGTTGCTGGCGGCCCTGGCATGGGAGGCGACGGTGCGGTCGGGCCTGGCCACCGGCCGCCTGGTGCCGCCGCCCAGCCGCGTGGCCGTCGCGCTGTGGAAACTGGCCCGGTCGGGGGAGCTGTGGCCCCATGTCGGCGCCACGGCGGCGCGCGTGGGCGCGGGCTTCGTCCTGGGTGGTGCCGCCGGCATCCTGTCCGGCCTGGCCGCCAGCTATTCCCCCTTGTTCCGCCGTCTGGTGGATCCGGCGCTGCAAGGCCTGCGGGCCATCCCGTCCCTGGCCTGGGTGCCCTTGTTCCTGCTGTGGCTGGGCATCTTCGAGACGTCCAAGATCGCGCTGATCGCCGTGGGCGTGTTCTTCCCGGTCTATCTGGGCGTCATGGGCGCCGTGCTGGGCGTGGACCGCAAGATCGTGGAGGTGGGGCGTATCTACCGCCTGTCCGGCCTGCAGCTCGCCCGCCGCATCCTGCTGCCCGCCATCCTGCCGGCCCTGGTGGTGGCCCTGCGCACCGGCCTGGGCCTGGGCTGGATGTTCGTGGTGGCGGCCGAATACATGGGCGCGTCGGAGGGCATCGGCTATCTGCTGGTGGACGGCCAGCAGCTGGGCAAGCCCGACCAGATCATCGCCGCCATCCTGGTCTTCGCCCTGCTGGGCAAAGCGGCGGACGCGGGCATTGTGGCCCTGGCCGCCCCGGCCCTGCGCTGGCAGGACGCCTATGAGGGGGGCCGGTGATGCCCGGGAGACACTGATGAGCGTGGCGCTGCAAATCTCAGGGCTCGCCAAGACCTACCCCAACGGCCTGAGGGCCTTGGGCGGCGTCGACCTCGGCGTGCCGGCGGGCGAGATCCTGGCCATCGTCGGCGGCTCGGGCTGCGGCAAGAGCACGCTGCTGCGCCTGATCGCGGGGCTGGAGACGCCCAGCGCCGGATCGGTGCGGGTGGGTGGCGACCTGGTCGGCGGCCCCCACCCGGCTGTGGGCCTGGTGTTCCAGGAACCCCGCCTGCTGCCTTGGCTGACCGTCGCCGACAATGTGGGCTTCGGCCTGGCGGCCCTGCCCGCCGGCGAACGGGCCGTGCGCGTGGCGACGGCCCTGGAACGGGTGGGCCTGACCGCCCATGCCCAAGCCTGGCCGCGCGAGCTGTCGGGCGGCCAGGCGCAGCGCGCGGCGCTGGCCCGCGCCCTGGTCACCCGGCCTCAGGTGCTGCTGCTGGACGAACCGTTCTCCGCCCTGGACGCCCTGACCCGCACGGCCCTGCAGGACCATCTGCTGGAGCTATGGGCGTTTGAGCGGCCCACCCTGGTGCTGGTGACCCACGACATCGAGGAGGCGCTGGTGCTGGCCGACCGGGTGGTGACCCTGCGCCCCCGCCCCGGCCGCGTCGACAACGTCCAGGCCGTGGCCATGTCCCGTCCCCGCGACCGGGACGCCCACAATTTTGAAGTTCATAAAAGGCAACTACGTGCCGCCTTGAACCAATCGCTGGCCCCTGACACTCTGGCACCCGACAGCCTGACCGCCGCCGCCCTGTAGCCGGGTATCGCCGTAACCGGTATCACTTGATCGGGTTCCACATGTCCCTGGGTGACGCGCTCCAACAAAGAACAGCTCCCCGCGTCGTCATCCTGGGCGGCGGGTTCAGCGGGGCCATCGCCGCCCTGCACCTGGCCCGGGCCACGCCCGTTCCGGTGGACATCGACATCGTGGAGCCGCGCCTGCTGTTGGGCGGCGGCGTCGCCTATTCCACCCCCGATCCGCAGCATCGCATCAACGTGCCGGCCGCGCGCATGAGCGCCTTTTCCGCCGACATGGGCCATTTCGACCGCTGGCTGCGCCGTTCCGGCGTGCTGGCCACCGACCCGCAGGCCCTGGTAAAGGGCGGGCACATCTTCTCCGGCCGGCTGGAGTTCGGGCGCTATCTTGACGGGCTGGTGCGGGAACAGGCGGCATCGGACGGGCCCGCCCACATCCGCCATGTGCAGCAGCGCGCCACCGCCATCACCCCCATCCCGCGCGACGCGCCGCCGGGCCAGTCCTTCGGGTATGCCGTGGCGCTGGAGAACGGCGCGCGGCTGGTGGCCGACGTGGTGGTCATCGCCACCAGCCATCCGCCACCAGCCCCACCCCGCAATTTGGCGCGGGCCTTGGGCGACGACCCGCGCCTGATCGCCAACCCTTGGGCGCCCGGCGCGCTGGAGGGGCTGGACACCAACGCCCGGGTGCTGGTGGTGGGCTCCGGCCTGACCATGGCGGACATCCTGGCCACGCTGGACGCCAGCGGCCACAAAGGCCCTGTCACCGTCTTCTCCCGACGCGGGCTGACGCCCCGGGGCCATGCCCTGGACGCGGGCGACCTGGTGGGGGACTTCACCACCCGGCCGGAGGTGACGGCCCTGGCCCTGCTGCGCCGCATCCGCGCCACGGTGACGGCGGCGGATGGAGGGGGCCGGCCGTGGCAGGTGGTGCTGGACGCCGTGCGCCGCGATGCCCGCACCATCTGGCAGGCCCTGCCCCTGAACGAGAAGCGCAAGGTGCTGCGCCACCTGCGCCCCTTCTGGGACGCGCACCGCTACCGCATCGCCCCGCAGCCGGAGGCGACGATCCAGGGGATGGAAGCGCGGGGACAGCTGGAGATCCTGGCGGCCAGCCTGGCCGACATCCGGGCCGACGCCAATGGCGTACATGTCACCCTGCGTCCCCGCCGGGGTGGCCCCGCCCTGACCCGCACGGTGGACGCGGTGGTGGTGGCCACCGGCCCCGCGCACGACCGTCTGATCGACGCCGTGCCGGCCCTGGCCCCGCTGGTATCGGCCGGACGGCTTCATCCCGACGCGCTGGGCCTGGGCATCGCGGTGGACGAGCAGAGCCGCGTCATCGACGTGCGTGGTGTTCCGGATGAGACGCTGTGGGTGGCGGGCCCCCTCGCCCGCGCCACCTTCGGCGAACTGATGGGATTGCCCCAGGTGCTGACCCATGCGGAGGAGGTGGCGCGGGCCGTGGCCCAGCGCCTGCCGGGCCAAGTGGTCCCGGAAAAGCCGAAGGCAGGCATCCGCAGCCGGATGCCTGCCTGATCAGCCTCAGACTTGGATGACGCGGCGCACCTTACGCGTCAGATGACGCGGCGCACCCAGCCGTCCACCAGCGGGGCCAGGCTGCCGCGCTGCATGCCGACCAGACGCTCGCGCAGGTCGGCGGTGGTCGCCCCGCCCTCGCCATTGCCGATGACGAAATCGCCCTCGGCCGTGCGCACGGTGCCGATGGGCGCCAGCACGGCGGCGGTGCCGCAGGCGAAGGCCTCACGCACCCGGCCGGTGGCGGCATCCTCCTTCCACTGCGCCAGGGTATACGGCTGCTCCACCACCGTGTGGCCCAGGCTGCGCGCCAGCTGGATGATGCTGTCGCGGGTGATGCCGGGCAGGATGGTGCCGCTGAGCGGCGGGGTCAGCAGACTGCCGTCGTCGCGGACGAAGAAGACGTTCATGCCGCCCAGCTCCTCGATCCAGCGATGCTCCGCCGCGTCCAGGAACACCACCTGGTCGCAGCCGTGCTTGCTGGCCTCCAGCTGGGCGATCAGGCTGGCGGCGTAGTTGCCGCCGCACTTGGCCGCACCGGTGCCGCCGGGGGCGGCGCGGGTGTAGTTCTCCGGCGCCCAGATGGTGATGGCCTTGGCCCCGCCCTTGAAATAGGCGCCCACCGGGCAGGCGATGACGCAGAAGATGTATTCCGAGGCCGGCCTGACTCCTAAGAAGGCCTCGTTGGCGAACATGAAGGGGCGGATGTACAGGCTGCCGTCCCCGCCGGGGATCCAGGCCTGGTCGATGCGCACCAGCTGCTCCACCGCCTCCAGGAACAGCTCCTCCGGGATCAGCGGCATGGCCATGCGTTCGGCTGAGTCCCGGAAGCGCTTGGCATTGGCGTCGGGCCGGAACAGCGTCACACCGCCGTCCGCCGCGCGATAGGCCTTCATGCCCTCGAAGACTTCCTGGGCGTAGTGCAGCACGGCGGCGGCCGGATCGAGCGCGAACGGTACCCGCGCCGTCACCTTCGCGTCATGCCAGCCCTGGCCTTCCGTCCAGCGGATCGTCACCATGTGGTCGGTGAACACCTTGCCGAAGCCGGGGTTTTCCAGGATGCGGGCCAGGGTGGCGGCATCGGTCGGATTGGAAGTGCGGTCTATCGTGAACGTCATGATCTCAAGCCTTCGTGTCCCCATGCCGGTAGCCTAACCGATCGGCCGGCCGCATACGGTCATGCATTTTTGGTCGCAGGTGGTACGGCGGATTTTCAAAGCTGCCTAGCGGACGGATCAGATCGAAGCTAAATCTGATGCGAAACGCCATTAAAGAACAACGGCGGAGGACGGGATGGGCGAGACATTGCCGATGAGCGGGCCGGCCGGCCCCGTGGGGATGCCGGCCGGCGTGCAGCGCCTGACCATGGGCCTGTGCTTCCTGGCCGCCGCCATCGAGGGGTTCGACCTGCAGTCGGCCGGCGTTGCCGCCCCCCGGCTGGGTCCGGCCTTCCAGCTGAACCCCACGCAGATGAGCCTGGTGTTCAGCGCCGCCATCGCCGGCCTGATCGTGGGCGCCCTGGTGGGCGGCCGCGTCTCCGACCTTAAGGGGCGCAAGGTGGCGCTGATGCTGTCACTGGGCGTCTTCGGCCTGTTCTCCTGCCTCACTGCCCTGACCTGGGATTATCCCAGCCTGCTGGCCGCGCGTTTCCTGACCGGCCTGGGCCTGGGCGGCGCCTTCCCCAACCTGATCGCCATCGCCTCGGAAAGCACGGAGCGGGGCAAGGCCGGGGCCGTCGCCCTCATCTATGCCGGCATGCCGCTGGGCGGGGCGCTGGCCGCCGTCATGGCGCTGCGTGGCGGCCATGGCGACTGGCAGACGGTATTCTGGGTGGGCGGGGTCGCCCCCCTGATGCTGCTGCCGGTCCTGGCCGTGGCCCTGCCCGCGTTCCGCGTCGTGACGGCCGGCGACGCGCCGCGCCAGGGCATCGTGCAGGCCCTGTTCGCGCCAGGACGACGCGTGGACACGGGCGCCCTCTGGCTGGGGTCCTTTTTCGCCCTGCTGGTCCTGTACCTGCTGCTGAACTGGCTGCCCGTGCTGTTGCTGTCCCGGGGCCTGCCCCGCACCCTGGTGCTGGGCGTGCAGATCGTCTTCAACATGGGCGGTGCCTGCGGCTCCGGCATCGCCGGCCAACTTATGGATCGGGTGGACCGCCGCCTGGCCGTGATCGTCATCTTCCTGGCCTTGGCGCTGGCCCTGGCCGGCCTGGCCGGGGCGGAGGCCAACTTCCTCATGGCCGTGGCCGCCGTCGCCGGCGCGGCGGTACTGGCCGCCCAGGCCCTGATCTACGGCCTGGCGCCCAGCTATTACCCGGCGGAAGTGCGCGGCCTGGGCGTGGGGGCGGTGGTGGCCGCCGGCCGCCTGGGTTCCGTCGCCGGGCCCCTGCTGGCCGGCCAGCTGATCGCCAGCGGCAACAGCAGCGCCGACGTGCTGACAGGCATCATCCCGGTGGCGGTGCTGAGCGGAATCGCCACCTTCGTCCTGGTGACCCGCCGGCCCGTTTAGGCGGAAATTCCAGCTTCGCCGTCCAGTTGCATGCGCCGGCCGCGGCGGTGGTCCACCGGTGTCGCCAGGCGCAACAGGTGCCGCTTGTGCTGGACGGAGGCCACGGTGCGGCCCAAGGCCTGCGCGATTTCCCGGTCCCCGTGGCCGGCCGCGTTCATGGCGACCAGTCGGGCCAGGCTCTCCTCATCCCAGGACCGCGCCGGGCCCGCTTTGACGGCACTACGCATATTCTCACCTTAAATGTCTGGAACGGCATACAAAGGCTTAACTCAAAACGCTACAGGGTCATCAGGCGGACTTCGCCCTCTTTCCGGGGCGCCCGGGCGGCGAACAGCAGTTCCCCCTCCTCCACCATGCGCTGGGCGATGGAGCCCTCGACCTGCAGGGCGCTGCGGAAATCGCCCATGCACAGGACGGAAACGGCGGCGGGCAAATCCAGCCGGCCCAGGGCGGTCAGCGCCAGATTGCCGTCCCAGCAGGGCAGCGGCGCCTCGTCATCGATGACGATGAGGAAGTGGCCGGCGCCGCCCTCGCCCCGCATCGGCGACGGAACCAGGAGGTAGATGCGCCAGGGATGCAGGGCATCGACCAGGGCCAGCAGGGCCGCCGCTATCCGCTGCGTGCCGACCCACCGGTCGCCCCATTGCCCGGGCCCAGGCCCATCCGCCGCCGCCATGCCGTCCTCCCTGGGTTGGTCGTCTCCCGTCCCGCGTCGCCGTTGCCTGATGTCGAATGGAAACGCCTACCGTCCCTTGAACTGGGGCGGACGCTTCTCGGCGAACGCGCTCATGCCTTCTTTCTGGTCCTCCAGCGCGAAGGTGGAGTGGAACAGCCGGCGCTCGAACCGCAGGCCTTCGGCCAGCGTCAGCTCGAACGCGCGGTCCACCGCCTCCTTCGCCATCATCACGGCGGGGCGGGAGTAGCCGCAGATCTTCTCCGCCACCTTGATCGCCTCATCCACCAGTTCCGCCGCCGGGATGATGCGCGCCACCAGCCCCGCCCGCTCGGCCTCCACCGCGTCCATCATACGGCCGGTCAGCACCAGTTCCATGGCCTTGGCCTTGCCGATGGCGCGGGTCAGGCGCTGGGTGCCGCCCGCGCCGGGGATGGTGCCGATGGTGATTTCCGGCTGGCCGAACTTGGCGGTGTCGGCCGCCAGCAGGATGTCGGCCATCATGGCCAGTTCACAGCCGCCGCCCAGGGCATAGCCCGCCACCGCCGCGATGGTCGGCTTGCGGCAGGTGGCGAGACGCCCCCATTTCTTGGTGATGAAGTCCCCCAGGTAGGCGTCCATATAGGTCTTGGACTGCATCTCTTTGATGTCGGCACCGGCGGCGAAGGCCTTCTCGCTGCCCGTCACGACGATGGCGCCGATGGAATCGTCCGCTTCCAGGCGGTTCAGCGCATCCTCCAGGTCCGTGACCAGACCGTCGGACAGGGCGTTCAGCGCCTTGGGACGGTTCAGGCGGATCAGGCCCACGGGGCCCCGCGCCTCGACCAGGATGTTCTCGTAGGTGAACTCGGACATGAAGGTCCTCTCCAGGATGATTGCCGCGGGCGTCGTCTCGCCGACGCCGGGTGGGAACTGGCGCCGCGCCGCAGCCCGACCGGTTCCCGCAACCTGCCCGATATCAAGGAAAGGGCAGGCAAATACCGAAGTTCCCGGGATTATTCAGCGATCGGACCGGTCTGACTAGGAAAAGGGGGTGAAGGCTGGAAAGGGGGCTTGCGAAGTTTGTGAAGGAACTGCCGGCGCGCGGCTGCCGCGCCCCAGTGCCGCCCCAGCGTCCAAGCCCGAAAGGTTGCCTGTTACGGGCAATCCTGGAATGATCCGCCGCGACGCGCGGGCCTCGCGGCCCCAAACCGGTACCTATGAACCTGCCGCCGTGACACAAACACCGTGACGACCCAGACTGCAAAGACGCCCGTGGTTCCCGCCCGGGGCGGGGCGCCGGCCCAGGCGGCGCGGCGGATGCGCGATGAGATCCTGGCCCTGCCCGATGGCGCGCCCCTGGGCTCGGAGGAGGAACTCCTGGCCCGCTATGGCCTGAGCCGCCCGACCTTGCGCCAGACCGCCCGCATCCTGGAGCAGGAACAGCTGCTGGTCGTTCGCCGGGGCAACGGCGGCGGCTATTACGGCCGGCGGCCCGACATCGGCGCCGTCACCCAGGCCGCGGCGCTCTACCTGCGCCTGCGCCAGACCACGGTGCGCGATGTGCTGGACGCCTTCCAGCTGGTGAATGTGGAGGCCGCGCACCTGGCTGCCGCGACCGATGCCATGGATGCCCGGCTGGATCTGGCGGAATTCCGCCAGCACCTGATGGACCGCAAGGACGCGACCTACCTGGCAGCCGACGTGGTGCGGGACGAGGTGGCGCTGTACGCCATCCTCATGCGCATGGCGGGCAACCCGGCGCTGGAACTGTTCCACCGCACGCTGTTCGAATTCGGCCAGCGCGACGCCAACCTGCGCGTCTTCCAGGGCCATCCCGACCGCTGCGCCCACTGGCGCACGGGCCGCCTGCGCATCGTGGACGCCATCCTGGCCCGCGACCCGGAGATGGCCGTGCTGCTGGCGCGGCGGCAGAACCGCCTGATGCTGGACTGGGTGTCGCCGGAGGTGGAGCGGGAGTCCATCGCCCCCCGCGACTGAACCAACAAGAAGGGGACGGCCCGTCATTCCGTCCCCGTAACGTTAAAGGGATAACGTCGATGAACGGGCCCGTCTCACGCTTCTATTTCTCCGACCGCCTGCGCCTGCACTATGTCGAGTGGGGCCGGGAGGACAAGCCCACCCTGCTGCTGGTCCACGGCGGCCGCGACCATTGCCGCAGCTGGGATTGGGTGGCGCAGGAGTTGGCGCGCGACTTCCACATCCTGGCGCCCGACCTGCGCGGCCACGGCGACTCCGCCTGGTCGCAAGGGGGCGCCTATACCCTGGCGGAGGTGGTGGCCGACCTGGTGCAGCTGCTGCGCCAGCGCGCCGGCCGCAAGGTCGTGGTCATGGGCCATTCCTACGGCGGGGCGGCGGCCCTGTTCCTGGCCAGCCTGTACCCCGAGCTGGTGGAGCGGCTGGCGGTGGTGGAGGGCACTTGGCCCTGGCAGGAACTGCGGACGCAGAAGCCCCTGGCCGACCGTTTCCGCGACTGGGTGGACAAGGTGCACGAACTGTCGGCCCGGGGCCCCCGCAAATACCAGACACTGGAGGAGGCCGTGGCCCGCATGCAGGCGGAGAACAGTTTCCTGTCGACCGACCAGGCGCATCACCTGACGGTCCACGGCCTGCACCAGAATGAGGACGGCACCTACAGCTGGAAGTTCGACAACTACATCCGCACTGCCTATCCCTTCCGTATCAGCCTGGATGAGCTGCGGGACCTTTGGTCGGCGGTCACCTGCCCCACCTTGCTGATCAACGGCGGGAAAAGCTGGGTGGAGGATCCGGTGGCCAATGGTGCCGCCGCCTTGTTCCCGCAAGGGCGAACAGCCATGATCGCGGACGCCGGTCATTGGCCGCATCACGACCGCCTTGACGAGTTCATGGCGATCACGCGCCCCTTCCTGGCGGGCTGACCCTATCGCGGCCGCAAGCCCTCGACCAGCAGGGCCAAGGCCTCGGCCAGGGCTTGCTCCTGAGCCTCTACCGCCAAGCGCTCGGCGGCGCCTACCAGCATCTTGGCCGCGCGGTGCAGCTCCACCACCGTCAGGTCCGCGCGCACCAGGCCGGCCGCCTGCGCCGAAGCCAGCGGCGGGGCCAGCACGGCGTCCAGCAGCCGGTGTAGCCCCTGGATGAGGGCAGGCCCGTCCTCATCCGCCTCCAAGCTGGCGATCAGGGGGCTGTGCAGCACGGCCTGGCGGGCGATGCGGCACAGGAAGGGATAGAAGGCCGCCGGGTCGCCGCCGGTGCCCGCCCAGTCCTGGGCCGAGGCCGCCAGTTGCCGCTCGAACACCGCCAGGGCCAGCGCGCGCCGGTCGGCGAAGTTGCGGTAAAGGGTGGCGCGGCCCACCCCGGCCTCCGCCGCGATGGCCTCCAGCGCGACATGATAGCCGTGGCACTGGAACAGCGCCGCCGCCGCCGTGATCAGCCGTTCCCGACGGTCCTGCGCATCCCGACGCACGGGGGCCGCTCCTTCCCTGGGGAAATACTTCAACCGAAACGCCGTGGCGCCGTATCCGGTTGCAAGGGCTCAAAAATTTCCCGCCATGACGATTGTCACGGAACATCTGGACAGGCCTGTCCGTTTACTGCGGCCGTTCGCCCCAGCCGCCCCCTACCTGAGCAGGCCTGCCCCATGAGTGATGACGAGACGCCACGCGAGGACCAGCAGCCCCAGGGCGATCGTCATCAGGGCGACGACAAGCGACAGGACGACAAGAAGCGGGACGAGGACGGCCGGGGCAAGGACGGCAAGGAGGAGAAGAAACCCTCCCCCCTCGCCAACCCGCGGGTGCGCATCGGCCTGATCATCGCGGCCGTGGCGGTCGTCGCGGCCCTGATCGCCTGGGGCGTCTACTACTGGACCACCGGCCAATACGAGCAGGAGACCAACGACGCCTATCTGCAAGCCGACATGGTGACCGTCGCGCCCAAGGTGGGCGGTTATGTCGAGCAGGTGCTGATCGAGGACAACCAGTTGGTGGAGCCCGGCCAGCCCCTGGTGAAGATTGATGAGCGGGAGACCAAGGCCCGCCACGACCAGGCCGTGGCCCAGGTGGCCCAGGGCAAGGCCGCCATCGTGGAGTACCAGGCCCAGATCCGCCGGCAGGAGACGGAGATTGTGCGCGCCCAGGCCCAACTGGCCGGCGCCCGCAGCACCGCCCTGTATGCCCAGCGCCAGGTCGACCGCTACACACCGCTCGCCGCCAGCGGCGCCCAGACGGCGGAACAGCTGGACCAGATGCGCCAGACCCGCGACCAGGCCAGGGCCGAGGCCGTCGCCGATGAGGCGCAGGTGGAAAGCGCGCGGCGCCAGATCGACGTGCTGAACGCCCAGATCCAGAGCGCCCAGGCCCAGGTGGAGCAAGCCCAGGCCCAGGTGGACCAGGCGGACGTGGATTTGCGCAGCACTTTGGTGCGCAGCAGCATCAGGGGCCGGGTGGGCGACCGCTCCGTGCGCGTCGGCCAGTACGTGCAGACGGGCACGCGCCTGATGTCCATCGTGCCGCTGGAGGGCGTCTACCTGGTCGCCAACTACAAGGAGACGCAGATCGGCCTGATGCGCATCGGCCAGCCCGCCACCTTCACCGTCGATGCCGTCAGCGGCGGGGAGTTCCACGGCACGGTGGACAGCTTCGCCCCCGGCACCGGCGCCCAGTTCGCCCTGCTGCCGCCGCAAAACGCCACCGGCAACTTCACCAAGATCGTGCAGCGCGTGCCGGTGCGCATCCGCATCGAGGCGGGGCCGGAGGCGCGCAAGGTGCTGGTGCCGGGGCTGTCGGTCATCGTCACCGTCGACACCATTGGCGCCAAGGAGGAGCAGCGCCGTATCAAAGAGGAGGCCAAGCGCACGGAGGAGCGGCGCCAGCGCGAGCATGACGACGCTGTCCAGCGCAATCGGGAGGCGGAGGAGACCAACCAGCCGCAGAACGGGGCCGGGAAATGAGCGCCGCCGCCGCGGCAGCGGCCCCGAAGGGAAATGCGTCGAAGGCCGACAGTGGCGCCTGGCTGGCCGTGGCGGCCGGCACCATCGGCGCCCTGATGGCGACCCTGGACGTCTCCATCGTCAACGCCGCCCTGCCCCTCATCCAGGGCGAGGTGGGCGCCAGCGGCAGCGAGGGCACCTGGATCTCCACCGCCTACCTGGTGGCGGAGATCATCATGATCGCCCTGGCCGGCTGGTTCGTGCGCATGCTGGGCCTGCGCACCTTCCTGCTGATCGTCACCACCGGCTTCGTCCTGTCGTCCATGGCCTGCGGCATCTCCGGCAACCTGGTGCAGATGATCATGGGCCGCGTGGGCCAGGGCATGACGGGTGGCGCCATGATCCCCACCGCCATGACCATCGTCTCCACCCGCCTACCACCCAGCCAGCAACCGGTGGGCATCGCCCTGTTCGGCGCCACCGCCGTGCTGGGCCCCGTGCTGGGGCCCGTCATCGGCGGCTATCTGGCGGAGAACGTCAGTTGGCACTACGCCTTCTTCCTGAACCTGCCCATCGGCCTGGTGCTGCTGGGCCTGCTGATCCTGGGCTTGCCGTCCGAAAAGGGCGATACGGGCCAACTGGCTAACGCCGACTGGCTGGGCATCCTGGGGCTGGCCCTGGGCCTGGGTTGCCTGACCACCCTGCTGGAGGAAGGCCAGCGGGAGCGGTGGTTCGAATCCGACATGATCAACACCCTGACCGGCGTCTCCATCCTCGGCTTCGTGCTGCTGATCGCGGGGCAGTTCGTGGCCCGCCGGCCGGTCATCCGCCTCAGTATCCTGGTCGGCAACCACAGCTTCGCCGCCGTCTTCGCCATGAGCTTGGTGGTGGGCGGTGCGCTGTACGGCCTGCTGTACCTGATCCCGCAGTATCTGGCCAACGTCCAGGGCTACAATCCGGAACAGTCGGGCTACATCGCCATGATCAGCGGCGTGCCCACGCTGATGCTGATGCCCTTCTTCCCCTCGCGGTCCGCCTCATCGACGTGCGCCTGGCGGTCGCCATGGGCCTGGGCTTCTATGGCGTGAGCTGCATGCTGAACAGCCACCTGACACCGGACATCGCCGGGCCGGAGCTGGTGGGGCCGCAACTGCTGCGCGGCGTGGGGCAGTTTTTCTCCATGTTGTTCCTGAACCAGGCGGCGACCGCGTCCGCCGGCAAGGACCATGCCGAGGATGCGTCCTGCCTGTTCAACGCCGCGCGCAACCTGGGCGGTTCCTTCGGCCTGGCCGTCATCTCCACCCTGTTGGACCAACGCGACACCCTGCATATCAACCGCATCGGTGAAAGCGTCACCTACAACTCGCCCGAGGGCCAAGCCTACATCGCCCAGTTGACCCAGGCCTTCGCCAATGGCGACCCGCAGGGTGGGCGGCTGCGCGGCCTGGCGGTGTTCAGCCAGCAGGTGGCCCACCAGGCCAACGTCCTGACCTTCAGCGACCTGTTCTGGCTGTTCGGTATGATCCTGTTCGGCTCCATCCCCCTGGTACTCATGATGCGGCCGCTGCCCAAGGGCGGCGCCCCCGGCGGGGGGCATTGACGATGCGGCGCCCGGCCCTGCTGCCCCTGCTCTCGTTATTGGCTGCCTGCACGGTGGGGCCCGACTACAAGGGCCCGCCTGACGTCGCGCCCACGTCCGAGGCCGCCGGCCAGTTCCACCGGGCCGGCAGCGCGCCGGTGGACATCGCCACCCCGCCGGCGCGCTGGTGGGACGGCATGGGTGATCCGGAGCTGGCACGCCTGGTGGACACGGCACTGGCCGCCAGCCCCACGCTGAAGGCGGCGGAAGCGCGCGTGCTGGAGGCGCGCGCGCTGGTGGCGCAGCAGCGTGCCGCCCTGTTCCCCCAGGGCAACGCCACCGCGCTGGCGGCCAAGGCGCGCATCCCCACCGGGGCCCTGTCCACGGCCGACAACCAGATCAACGCCGCCCTGGCGCGGGAGGCGATCACCAACCCCGGCCTGTTCCCCGGTGGCACACCACCCCATGTCGACATTCCCAACCATGTGACGACGGAGCTGTACAATTTGGGCTTCGACGCGCGCTGGGAACTGGACCTGTTCGGCGGCACGCGGCGGGAGATCGAGGCGGCGGCGGCCCAGACCGACGCGGCCGCCGCCAAGGTTGAGGACGCCCAGGTGCAACTGGCGGCGGAGGTGGGACAGGCCTATGTCGGCCTGCGCGACGCCCAGCACCGGCTGGACCTCACCCGCGCCTCGGCGGCGGCTGAACACCGCATGCTGGACCTGACCGTGGATAAGCGTCGCCTGGGCACGGCCACGGACGCCGACGTGGCCCGCATGGAAACCCAGGTCCGGCAGACCGACGCGCAGATCCCGCCGCTGGAAGGCCAGGTGGAACAGGCCATGGACCAGCTGGCCCTGCTGGTGGGACAGGAGCCCGGCGCCCTGGATGCCGAGCTGGCGCCCATCCGTCCCCTGCCCCTGCCGCCGGCGGTGGTGCCGGTGGCCGACCCCGCCGCCCTGCTGCGGCGCCGGCCGGACATCCGCGCCGCCGAACGCCAGCTGGCCGCCAGCAATGCGCAGATCGGCCAGGCCGTGGCCCAGCTGTTTCCCAGCGTCAGCCTGTTCGGCAGCATCGGCTTCGGTTCCAACAAGGTGGACACGCTGTTCCGCAGCAGCAGCCTCAGCATGATCGGCGCCCCCATGCTGAGCTGGAACGTGCTGGACTGGGGCCGGGTGCGCGCCCAGATCCGCCAGGCTGGCGCCGCCAACCAGGAAAGCCTGGCGCAGTATGAGAACACGGTGCTGCAGGCCCTGCAGGACGCGGAGAGCGGCCTGTCCCGCTACGGCCACCAGCGCGAGGCCGCCTTCCAGCTGGCCGGCGCCCTGGACGTCGCCGCCCGGGCCCAGCGGCTGGTCGACGCCCGCTATCGGGGCGGCACCGCCACGGCGCTGGAGGCGCTGGACGCCGAGCGCCAGCGCCTGACGGTGGAGCAAAGCCTGGCGCAGGCCCAGGCGCAGACCAGCAACGACTACATCGCCCTGCAGAAAAGTCTGGGCCTGGGCTGGCGGCCGGTGGATCCGGCGCAGTTGCCCGACCCGCCGGACTTCTGAGGCGGAACCAGGCTCAAGCTGCTGTGTTGTGCGATGACGAACGGAGGTGGGATCGCATGCCTACGCCCCAGAATTCCCGCCGCTTCCCCTGGCTGTCCTGGCCAGGCCTGACAGGCGTCGTCGTCATCCTTCTCGGCCTGGCGCTGATCATCCCCGGCGGCTGGCTGATCGTGGCGGGCGGCAGTTGGTACTACCTGCTGGCCGGCCTGACGCTGGTGGTGGTGGGCGCGCTGCTGGGCCGGGGCCGGTGGGAAGCCTTATGGCTGTACGCCCTGCTGTTCCTGGCCACGGCGCTGTGGGCCTATTGGGAGGTGGGGCTGGACGGGTGGCAGCTGGTTCCCCGACTGCTGACGCCAGCGCTGCTGGGCATGTGGCTCAGCCTGCCGTGGGTGGTGCGTCCCCTGCACGGGGCGCCGCGCCCGCCGGGACCGCCGGAAGAGGATCCCTTGGCCACGCACAGCGTCCGACCCGGGCCCCTGACCTACCGTCCCTGGCTGGGCGTGGGTGTCTACGCGCTGGCCGTGTTGGTGGTCGTGGCGTTGGGCTACCGCGTCTCCGCCATCCGAACGGTGGGGGCGGCCCCCTGGCAGGTGGCAAGCCCATTACCGAACCGGCGCCCAATCCGCCGGTGCCCCAGGACGGCTGGCGATACTACGGCCGCACCGCCGATGGCGACCGCTTCTCGCCCTTGAGCCAAATCCGGCCGGACAATGTCAATCAGCTGGAGCTGGCCTGGTATTACCGCACCGGCGACATGCCCAGCGATTTCGAGAACAAGAACGGGCGGGAATTCAATTTCGAGGCGACACCCATCAAGGTGAACGACACCCTCTATTTCTGCACCCCGCACCGCCAGGTCATCGCCCTGGACGCCACCGCCGGCACCGTGAAGTGGAAATACGATCCCCACAACGACACATCGGCCAACGAGTACCTGGCCTGCCGGGGCGTGGCCTATTACGAGAAACCGGCCGAGGCGGCACCCACGCCTCTTGCCCCCCCGGGCAACCCCACGGCCGCCGCCTGCCCCCGGCGCATCATCGCCACCACGGCAGACGCCCGGCTGATGGCCCTGGATGCCGACACCGGACAGCCCTGTCCCGATTTTGGCAGCAACGGCTACGTCAGCCTGACGGATGCCATGGGCCCAGTGCCGCCGGGCTTCCATTTCATCACCTCCCAGCCGCTGGTGGTGAACAATCGCGTCATCCTGGGCGGATGGATCTACGACAACCAGTCCAAGGGCGAACCCTCGGGCGTGGTGCGCGCCTATGATCCCGTCAGCGGCGCGCTGGCCTGGGCCTGGGACATGGGCCGGCCCGACCCCACGGCGCCCTTGAAGCCGGGGGAGGTCTACACCCGCGGCACGCCCAACGGCTGGGGCACCTACACCGCCGACCCGGCGCTGGGCCTGGTCTACATCCCCCTGGGCAACGCCACGCCGGACTATTATGGCGCCGACCGCCGGCCGTTCGACGACGCCTATTCCAGCGCCCTGGTGGCGCTGGACATCGCCACCGGGCAGGAACGCTGGCACTTCCAGACCGTGCACCATGACGTCTGGGACTTCGACCTGCCCGTGGGCCCGTCGCTGGTGGAGGTGTCGACGCCGGACGGCGTCGTCCCGGCCCTGGTGCAGACCACCAAGATGGGTGAGCTTTACCTGCTGGACCGGCGCGACGGCCGTCCGCTGGCGCGGGTGGAGGAGAAGGCGGTGCCGGGCCGGGGCCTGCCGGGCGAGCGCCTGTCACCGACCCAGCCCTTTTCCATCGGCATGCCCTCGCTGACCCCGCCGCCGTTGAAGGCCACCGACGCCTGGGGCGCCACCCCCATCGACCAGCTGCTGTGCCGACTGGATTTCCAGCGCCGGCGCTACGATGGGCTCTACACCCCGCCCACGCTGGATCGTGGCACGATCGCCTATCCCGCCTTTGACGGCGTGGTCGATTGGCACGGCGCCAGCATCGACCCCAGCCGCCACCTGCTGATCGCCAACGCCAGCTACATCCCCTTCACCGTCGACATCCTGCCGCGCGAGGAGGCGATGAAGAAGGGCTTGATCAAGCCGTGGAAAGGCTGGAGCGAACCCTATCCCAAGCCCAAGGACTTCAGCATAGGGCCGCAATACGGCACGCCCTATGCCGCCGTGGTCCAGCCCTGGCTGGGCGCGTTCGGCGCCCCGTGCCACGCCCCGCCCTGGGGCAAGCTGGTGGCCATCGACCTGCAGAGCCGCACCATCGCCTGGCAGCGACCCCTGGGCACCACGCGCGACACCAACCTGTTCAACACGCGGACGAACGCGCCCCTGCCCACGGGCATCTTCAACATCGGCGGCAACCTGGTGACGGCCAGCGGCGTCATCTTCATCGGCGCCACCGCCGACCAGTATCTGCGGGCCTTCGACGAACAGACGGGCCGGGAATTGTGGAAGGCCCGCCTCCCGGCGGGCGGCCAGGCGAACCCCATGACCTACCAGGGCAAGGACGGGCGGCAGTACGTCGTCATCGCCGCCGGCGGACACGGCGGCCTGCGCACGCGCAACGGCGACTACATCATGGCCTACGCCCTGCCCACCCCGGGCGCGAGCGTGGTGGGGATGGGGGACCAATCGGGAAGTCATTGAAGCATAGACATCTTTCACTGGAGGCCGGGAACCAGCGCCGTCCGTGGAGGTTGCCTGGATGGGCAGACATCCAAGGGGGCATCCATGAAGCGCCTGGTCATCGTTTCCAACCGTGTTCCGGCCGCCGGCACCCCGCAGGCCGGGGGCTTGGTCGTGGCGCTGACCGACCTGCTGCGCCGGCATAAGGGCCTGTGGTTCGGGTGGAGTGACGCGCTGGCGGAGCGGCCAGATCCCGAACCGCGCGTCGTGGAGCGCCAGGGCGTCAGCTGTGCCATGATCGACCTGACGCCGGATGAACACCGCAAATACTACCTCGGCTTCGCCAACGGCGTGCTGTGGCCGCTCATGCACATCCTGCCGGGTGTGGTGAGCTTCCACCGGAACGAGTTGGAGACCTATCGCGCCGTGAACGTCCGCTTCGCCACGGCATTGAAGGGCCTGCTGAAGAAGGATGACCTGATCTGGGTGCAGGATTACCAGCTCTTGGCCGTGCCGGCGGCGCTGCGCGATCTGAAGGTCCGCAACCCCATCGGCTTCTTCCTGCACATCCCTTTCCCGCCGCCGGTGGTGGCGGCCATCTCCGAAGGGTTGTTGGGCTTGGTGCGTGACGTGCTGGCCGCCGACCTCATCGGCTTCCAGACGTCGACGGACGCGGAACACTTCGCGCAGACGGCGGCGCAGTACGCCGGCGCCCGACGGGTGGGCAAGCTGGGGCTTAGACTGGGCGACCGCGCCGTGCGGCTGGGCGTCTTCCCAGTGGAGATCGACGCGCGGGAGTTCGCGCGCGTGACCGAGGCGGCCATGGAACGCCGCCCCGCCCGTGACCTCGCCCACAACCTGCGCGACCGCGCCCTGGTGCTGGGCATCGATCGGCTGGACCCCAGCAAGGGCCTGCCCGAGCGGCTGACCGCCTTTCGCCAGTTCCTGGCCGCCGAGCCGGATTGGCACCGCCGGGTCAGCTTCCTGCAGATCGCCGCCAAGTCGCGCGAGGGGGTGCCAGCTTATCGCAGCCTGCTGCGGGACCTGGAAAAGATCGCCGGCGCCACCAACGGCGCCTACGCCGAGCCCGACTGGACGCCGCTCAAACTGGTGACGCAGAGCAGCACCCGCACCACCGTGGCCAGCTATATGCGCCACGCCCGGGTGGGCCTGGTCACCCCGCTGCGTGACGGCATGAACCTGGTGGCCAAGGAGTTCGTGGCGGCGCAGAATCCGGAGGACCCGGGCGTGCTCGTGCTGTCGCGCTTCGCGGGCGCCGCCACCCAGCTGGACACCGCCCTGCAGGTCAACCCCTATGATCCCGACCAGATAGAGGAGGCCCTGCGCCGCGCCCTGTTCATGCCGCTGGCGGAACGCCGGGAGCGCTGGCAGGGCCTGTGGAACGCCATCAAGGACAAGTCCGCGCTGGCCTGGGGTGAGGCCTTCGCCGACGCCCTGGCCAGCCGCAAGGCGGGCGGCGCCCGGACTTCAAAAGGGGGGACGGGAACGAGGAAGGCCGCCCCCCGCGCGGCGGCGAAAGGGGCGGCCTCAAAATTGGGGGACCGGAAGGGCGGGGAACCGGATGTCCAGGCCCGGACCGGCTGACGCCTATTCCGCCGCCAGGACGTTGATGTGGGCCTTGGCCAGCATCGTCAGCTTCTCGTCCGTGGCCTTTTCCTCTTCCAGGTTCTGGTGCAGCAGCGCCGCGCAGTCCTCGCGGCCCAGCAGCTTGGCCCAGGTCACCAGCGTGCCGTAGCGGGAGATCTCGTAATGCTCCACCGCCTGGCCGGCGGCGACCAGGGCGGCGTCCAGCACCTGCTTGTCGTCAACGTCGCCGGCGATGTCGTCGGCCTCATCGATGATGCCGTCGATGGCGGGGCACTTCACCGCCTCCGGCTCCACGCCGTGCTGGCGGAACACCTGCTCCAGCCGCTGGATCTGGCCTTCGGTTTCCCGCAGATGGGTCTGGAAGCCCTGCTTCAGCTCCGGGTTGGTGGCTTTTTCGATCATGTCGGGCAGCGCCTTCAGGATGCGCTTCTCCGCGTAATAGATGTCCTTCAGCTGATGAACGAACAGGTCGTTCATGGTCTCAATGTCCTTGGTGAACAAACCCATGGTGTTCCTCCTGGGGATTGGACGCGGGATGTCTTTATTGGGCCGGCGCCGGTATCGGCTGCCGGCCAGCAATCAATTCCCCAGCCACGCCCTGGTTCCCGGACTTTTCGAACACCCCCCTTCCGCCGCCGTCAGAGGCGGTCGACCTCGAACTCCTCACAGGAATGGCCCAGGGCGGCCAAGCCCTCCTCCAGGAAATCGCCCAGGGTGGGGATGCCGATCAGGTAGCGGGCGGACCTTTCCCGATGACGCTCGAACGCCAGGGCGCGGGCCTCGTTCCACTCCGCCGCGGTGTAGTCGCCACGTCCGATCCAGGTCAGGGCGATCAGGTCCACCACCTCATCCTCGTTCAGCGATGTGATGGCGCCGACCAGTTCCGCCCGGGTGGGATCGTCGTCGTAGTCCTCCAGCACGCCGCGCTCGCCATCATCGGCGGGGTTCGACGCCGGATCCGGTTCCACCGGGTCGACCTTCACATCGAATTCCCGCGCCTTGACGATGATGAAGCAGACCTTTTCCAGGCTTATGTTCAGTTCCGCCGCCGGGGTGCCATCACCGGTCATTTCCTGGGTGTTGGACATGGTGTGCGATCCTCCTATCTGAACGCCGGGAAAAACCGGCCGCGGATGGGCAAAGTTCCCAGTAAGCCCGAAGCCCAGCCGGATGGTTCCAAACCGGGCCTTCCATTGGTGCCGATGGCGCCGCGTTCCCGGCAAGGGCGTCGGAGGGCACCCCAATTCAGGCTTTTGGTTTAACGATAAATCCTTTAGGACCAAATCGGTCGCCATGGTTCACCGGTCGTCCTCCTCGACATAGCGGGAGGCGGACGAACGGGAAGGACACTGTGTGAAGTCGTTTGGCCCTCAGATGTAAAGCATCATTTACAAAGCCGCTTCGCCGCCGGCTCACCCCTGCCGGGACGGAGGCGTTGGCGGGTCGCCACCAACGTCACGGGCGTGAAACTCTCCTCTTCTGATCGGAAAAAGTCATGAGTTCCTCTTTCCGCCTCCGCCGGCGCGCGCCTGGCCACCCGGCTCGCCTTCCTGGCCGCCGGCTTCGCCATGGCTTGCTGGGCGCCCCTGGTGCCGCTGGCCAAGGCCCGTGTCGGCGCCGACGATGGGCAATTGGGCCTGATCCTGTTGTGCCTCGGCATAGGCTCCATCCTGGCCATGCCGCTGACCGGCTGGCTCAGCGCCCGCTGGGGCAGCAAGCCCATGATCCTGGCGGGCGGCGCCGCCCTGGCCTTGCTGCTGCCACTGTTGTCCGTGACGGGACGGGTGCCCACCCTGGCCGCCACCCTGCTGGGCTTCGGCGCCGCGCTGGGCACCATCGACGTGGCCATGAACGTCCACGCGGTGGAGGTGGAGCGTGGGGCCGGCCGGCCGCTGATGTCCGGCTTCCACGCCATGTTCAGCGTCGGCGGCTTCCTGGGGTCCGGCGGCATGACCTTGCTGCTGTCCGCCGGAACCGCCCCCCTGGTCGCCACGCTGCTCGGTGGCGGGCTGGTGCTGGCCGCCGTCCTGGCGGCTCTGCCCCGCCTGCTGCCGGCGCGGGGGGAGCCCACGCCCCTGGTGGCACCGCACGGCATCGTGCTGCTGCTGGCGGGATTGGCGGCGGTCTGTTTCCTGGTGGAGGGCGCCATCCTGGACTGGAGCGCGCTGCTGCTCATCGGCGCGGGCTTGGCCGACACCGGGCGAGCCGGTTTCGGCTATATGGTGTTTTCCATCGCCATGACCGTGGGCCGCTTGACGGGTGACCGCATCGTGGCGCGCTTTGGCGACCGCTGGGTGCTGACCTGCGGCGGCGCCGGCGCCATCCTGGGGCTGGCCTTGCTGCTGACGGCGCCCACGGTGCTGGCGGCCTCCGCCGGTTTCCTGATGATCGGCTTGGGCGCGTCCAACATCGTGCCGGTGCTGTTCCGCCTGGCGGGCAACCAGAGCGTCATGCCGGTCGGCCTGGCCGTCGCCGCCCTGACCACCACCGGCTATGCCGGCATCCTGGCCGGGCCGGCGGGCATCGGCTTCGTCGCCCACGCCGTCGGCCTGCCGACAGCCTTCTGGCTACTGGCCTTGCTGATGGCCCTGGTCCCGGTGCTGGCCGGCCGCATCGCCAAGGCGGCACACGCATGACCGCCGGCCGTCACCCCCGATCGGACGGCGCTTCCATCGAAACCGCCGCATGAAATCCATTTCAACATGCCGTGGCGACGGTTTTCATCCGATTCTGGACCCTGGATTCAGTCTTGGATCTGGGGTGGCGACATGCGAAGGAGGATTTTGTATTATTAATATCTGATAAGGCCGGCCCCCTCCAGCGGGGTATCGGACCCCGGAGGAAATCGGCCCGAAATGCTGAGTTCAAGAAAGGGGAAGCCGTTCCTGCGGGCGGCACTGGCCGGTTTCGTTTCCGCCTGGCCCTGACGACCTTGGACGCTGGGGCCAAGGCCGGTCCCATCGCGGTGCTGGATCGCTACGGCGCTTATGTCTCGGTGGAGGGCTACGGCGCGAATGTCGTGCGTATCACCATGTGACACCCGTCATTTCACACATGGAACGGCCGTGGCTATCGTCGCGGCCGTTTCTGCCCTCATGGGGCCTGTTTCATGAGGCTGGCTCAAGGAACCGCCGCGGTCGCTTGAGCATTGTCAAATTGTTGACGCCCCGATGGGGGCTTTATAGCTTCCGGGCGCAGCCTTCGCTGTCGCGTGGACGCGTGGGCGGAGGGATGGCGATGCCGGTGCTCGGGGGACGGTTGGCTTTGGTGCGCCGTGAAAAAGCAGCAGCCCAGCTGACCGGGGACGGTCTGTGGGATCGCATCCGGACCGAGGCGGAAGAGGCCCTGGCCGGCGCGCCCATGTTGGCGCCCCTGTTTCTGGATTCCATCATCAACCAGTCCTCGTTCGAGACGGCGCTGTTCCACCGCATCGCTGCGCGGCTGAAGAACGACGTGGTGTCCCAGCCGCTGATCGTCGACACCTTCAACCAGGCGGCGGCTGACGATATCACCCTGGCCGCGGCCCTGCGCGCCGATATCACCGCCGTGCTGGATCGCGACCCGGCCTGCGAGCGGTTGATCGAGCCCTTCCTCTATTTCAAGGGCTTCCATGCCATCCAGACCCACCGGCTGGCCCATTGGCTGTGGATCAATGGCGCGCGGGATTTCGCGCTGTACCTGCAAAGTCGCTCGTCGGAGGTGTTCCAGACCGACATCCACCCGGCGGCCACCATCGGCCAGGGCGTCTTCCTCGACCACGCCACGGGCTTGGTGGTGGGCGAGACGGCGGTGATCGAGGATGACGTGTCGCTGTTGCAGGACGTGACCCTGGGCGGCACCGGCAAGAACACGACTGACCGCCACCCCAAGGTGCGCAAGGGCACCATCATCGGCGCCGGCGCCAAGATCCTGGGCAATATCGAGATCGGGGCGTACACCCGCGTCGCCGCCGGCTCCGTCGTGCTGCGGCCGACAGAACCCTACTCGACCGTCGCCGGCATCCCGGCCAAGGTGGTGAAGGTCGATGAGGCCGGACGGCAGGCGGCCCAGCAGTTGGACCAGGTGCTGAGCGACCTGGCCTACAACTCATTCAATTACTCGATATAGACGACACCTCCCCTCTCGGAATAACGGCGGGCGCCTACGATCGGGCTCCAACGTTAGTGCCGATTTGCAGTCCGCCGCGGTATGGGACGGGGGAAAGCGTCGCAGCGGGCGATGACGGTATCTAATTCCGTGGTACTCGACAAAACTCCACAATCGGCCTTCGGGCCGCGGGGTATATTGGCGTCGAAGCGACAACGCAACCGAACCGACCTGATACTTCCGTGGAGCCACGATCATGAGTATTTCTTCCATCGGCGGGTACGCCAGTTCCATCGCCGCACAATACCGTCCGACCTCCAACTCGGCGACGACCGATACCGCTTCAGCCCAAGCCGCTCCCCAGCAGCCCGCCAGTCTCGATCGGGACGGCGACGGTGATGTGGATACAGGCCCCGTCGACAAGGACCGCGGCAACAACATCAACATCAAGGCTTGATTGAGATCACGCCACGGCCGGCGGCGAGCGCCCGCCAGGGATGCCCTGCCGCCGACCACACCACGCCGCCGTGCTCATCCGCCGTGAGCCGACTGTCGACTTGCTTCCGCTCTTCGCCAATAATCAGGCATGGACCGAATACTGCTCGTTGATGACGACGTCGCGCTGGCGGATATGCTGCGCGAGTTTCTGGAACAGGATGGGTTCCTGGTCGACGTGGCCCATGACGGCGGCGCGTGCTTCGACCACGCGCCTGAGGGGCAGGACCTCATCGTCCTTGACGTCATGCTGCCGAAGCTTTCCGGCTTCGACGTGCTGAAGCGCCTTCGCCAGCGGTCCGATGTGCCCGTCATCATGCTGACAGCCCGTGATGACGACGTCGATCGTATCGTGGGTTTTGAAATCGGCGCGGATGACTACGTGCCCAAGCCCGTCAATCCCCGGGAACTGGTGAGCCGAATTCGCGCCGTCCTGCGTCGTGTCAACAGTGGCGCGGCCAAGGCGCCGGCGGAGTTGCAGGTAGGCCATGTCCGGCTCAACCCAACCGCCCGCATCGCTTGGAGCGGGGAGTGGCGGTTGGAGCTGACTTCGGCGGAATTCAGCCTGCTTGAACACATGTTACGCGGCGCTGGCCGTATCATTTCGCGGGACGAACTTTCGGCCGCGGCATTCGGCCGACACCATGTGGCCGGCGCCGACCGCAACGTCGACACGCTTGTGAGCAAGGTCCGGCGCAAATTGGATGCCGCCGCTGGCGATGGTGAACAACCGATCAAGACCATCCGTAATGTCGGCTATCTTTACGCCTTGCCCCCCTCGTGACCGGACGTGACGCGGTTCCGATGGCTATGACCTTCCCACGCCTGCTTCCCCGCCATCCTGCCGCCATGGTATTCGCCGCGACCGTGATGGCCTTCCTGGTGGCGAATGCCGCCTGCGGCCAAGCCAACGTTTCAGCGGACGACCCTGCGGACAGCTACGTGTTGGGCCAAGGGATCAACGTCGGTTCCATCAATCTCGCGGGTTATTCCAGCCTGGTGGCGACGCTGCCCGACCAGGGCCGCAAGGCCTTGAGCCTGGAGGACCTCAGCCTCTACGCCAGCGCGCATGTCGGTGCCTTCATCAACCCTTTCATGGAAGCGGAATTGACAGGGCTCAACCTCGTGCCCTGGGGGAAGGATGGCGGCGGCGACAACGGAAAAGGTGGCGGCTATGTGGTGCTGGAACGCCTTTACAACGATATCCAGCTGCCTGACGGCTTCACGGTCCGTTTCGGCAAGATGCTGGCGCCGGTGGGGGACTGGAACCAAATCCACGCGGCGCCCCTGGTCCTGTCGACCGTTCGGCCAGCGGCGACCTATCGCGGCTTCAGCCAGTACGCCACCGGCTTGTCAGTGCTGTACAACGACCCTAAGACCCGTTGGCCGGACGTCCAGGTCTATTGGCAACCCATGGACGAGTTCTCCGCGCGGCCGGACAGCATCGTCGACGACCATTACCGCCTGGTTGAAGGCCTGCATGTCAGCTTTCCCCTGGCATTGCTGGACAAGGTCGGTTTTTCGGTTCAGCGCACCATCGACCGACTAGGGGTGGAACAGCATCTGGCGGGGGTGGACTTCCGGTATACCATGGGCCCGGTGACGCTGCAGGGCGAAGGGGTGGTCTCGACCCTGTCCCAACCGGCTGGCGTGCACGCGACGCGGAGCCTGGAGTGGAGCGGATACGTGGCACCGTCCTACGCGCTTGACGACCAATGGTCCGTCTACGGCTGGTACGAGATTTACGATGGGCGCGGCGCCGCGTCCATCGCCCCCGCGCAGGCGGCAGGTCCCGCAAGCGACCGGACAGCGCAGGACATCCTGGCCGGCTTCGCTTTCCGCCCGCAGCCGGCCATGGTCTTCCGGCTGGAATATCTGCTGAATGTCGGCGGACCGCCGGTCAACCCCACCGGTCTGTTCGCCTCCTGGTCCGTGCTGTTCTGATGGGACGGCGACGTTCCCTGCTGGCGGCGCTGATAGGACTGTTCCTGTCGGACATCGCCCGGGGGGAGGATATCCTGGTGGTCGCCAACCCGTCGGTGTCCCTAGGCCGCCCGTTGAACGCCGGCGACATCGCCGCCATCTACCTGCTGCGGATCACCTTGTGGCCCGACGGCAGCGCGATCATCCCCGTCAACCGCGAAATCTCCAGCGATGTCCGCGCCCGCTTCACGGTCGGCGTCCTGCACCAGGACAATGCCAGCCTGATCGTTTACTGGAACGAGATGCACTTCAAGGGCAAGTCGCCGCCGGTCGTCCAGGAATCCGAGCAGGCGCTACTCACCTTCATTCGTAAGGTTCCCGGCTCGGTCGGCTACATCAGCGGCGGCGGTGGCGGCGTGCCGGACGGCGTCGTGGTCCTGGCCAAGCTGTCGATCGCGGCCGGCTCAGGCGGGGGCGGCCAATGAAGGCGGTCATCGGCAGTTCCATCGGGCGCAAGATTGTCAGCGCCCTGCTGGCCATATATCTGCTGACCTACGGATTGACGGCGGTGGTGGTCTATACCGGCGTGCGCCGGTCGCTGCTTGAGTTCGCCGAAGGCGGCTTGGCCCAGGTCGCGGACCTGAAGTACCAGCGTCTAAGCAACCGCATGGACGAACTGGCGACGGATTTGACCGCCTGGGCCCAGTTGGAGGTCATGAACGACCTTGTGTCAGGCGATGTCGACCGCCGGATCGGGACAACGCTGGAGGCGCTGCAGCGCCTGTATGGACTGACGGGCGAAATCTACGCCTTCGATGCCGCCGGCGCCCTGATCGCCGATGCCGACGGCAACGGCGGTTCCCCTCCGCCCGGCACCCATCTGCCAGCGGCCTGGACCGTGACGGCCCGCAGCGCCACCTTCTTCGACAAGCATCGGAACCCGTTGGGCGCGGGGGATGTCATTGCCCTCGCCATTCCGGTCTTCGGCAGCTTCGCCCCCGACTACCATGTGGGCACCCTGGTCATCGCCCTGCCATGGAGCACCGTCGAAACCTTGCTGAACGGCGTGGAGGCCCGCACCATGCTGGTGCGCCTGCCCCCGGATTCGATGGTCCTGTCCAGCGCCGCCGATCCAAGCCCGGAACCGGAAAGCCGCATCATCGGGCGTTCCGTGCGACGGGACGGCTTGCTGCGATCCTGGCAGGTGGTGGTTTCCCAGCCAGTGTCGGTCGTGACCCGTCCCCTGCGCCAGGTGGCGCTGGAACTGACCCTGCTCGGCATCCTTCTCGCGGCGCCCATCTTCGCCTTCGTGCGCTGGATGGGGCGGCGGCTGACGGCGCCCATCATGGAACTGACCCGGGCCGTGCGCGTCATCGCCGACACGGATCGCCTGGACATCCAGGTACCCGTCACCAGCCGGGATGAACTCGGCTTTCTGGCCCGATCGTTCAATCACATGACGGTCGGCCTGCGGAATGCCCGGGAGGAACGCGACCGCAGCATGAGGGACCTGGAACACCTGAACCTCACGCTGGAAGGCAAGGTGGCGAACGGACAGCCGAATTGGAAGCCGCGATCACCGCCCAGCGTCGGCTGATCAGCGATATCTCCCATGAGATCAAGTCCCCGCTGGCCCGGCTCAGCATGGCCTTGGGTCTGGCGCGGCGCCAAGTGGAACCCCAGGCCCCCCGGCATTTTGACAGGATGGAGCGGGAGATCGCCGCCGTCGCCGCCCTGGCCTCCGAACTCCTGACGCTGGCCCGACTGGAAGGGGCGGCCGTGGAACTGCAGCGTATGCCGGTCGACCTGCCGGGGTTGTTGCGCGCCATCATCGTCGACGCCGCCTATGAGCGCCCCGACAGGCAGCCCGACCTGACGCTGACCGTGGCGTCAGACCTGCCGGGCCGCGGCGTCATCGCCGGCAATGCCGACCTGTTACGCCGCGCCATCGAAAACGTCATCCGCAACGCGCTTTTCTATACGACCTCCGGAGTGCCGGTGACGGTGACCCTGGTGGGGCCCGCGGCGGACACCACCACCGTCCTGGACCTGACGGTGGCCGACAGGGGGCCAGGGGTTTCCGATGAAGCCATCGGGCAGCTGTTCGATCCCTTTTACCGGGCTGATCCCGCCCGGGCCCGCGACACCGGCGGCACCGGCATCGGTTTGACCATCTGCAAGCGCGTGGTGGAACTGCACGGTGGAACCGTGGCGGCGATGCACAACCACCCCAACGGGCTGATGGTGAAAATCGCCCTCCCTGTCGCACCCACGACGCCACAGAACTGAAAATTGCTGGTGGGCAAGTCCACACTACTCCACGACACACGGCCCTAGCATGGCCCCATCGCTTCACCGCTTTGACGGCGGCCGAGGCGCGGTTCCATCAGCGAAGGCGCGTCCCCATGAATGCGGCATCCCATCCCCGGCCTGTGTCCGCGCAAGACGACTGCACGTCCGTGTCCGCCCGGGACAGACCTTCCGATGTCGTGGTCCTGCCCGTCGGCCACCCGTTGCGGCCGGCCGTGGAGCAGTTGGTCAGCGACACCTATGCGCAAGCCTACGGGGCGTCCATCACCCACTTTCCGCGCCTGATGATGGCGGCGCTGGACCAAGACGGAAATCCCGCCTGTGCCGCCGGCGTGCGGACTACCGCCGACGGCTTCTTTTCGGAAGCCTATCTCGATCAACCGATAGAGCGTCTCCTCGGGCGGCGGAGCGGACGCCACGTGCACCGCGCGCGGGTGTTCGAGATCACCACCATGGTCAGCCGCCGTGCCAATTTGTCCGCCGGCTTCTTCCACGGCCTGGCCTGCCGCGGGGCACTTGACGGATATGACTGGTGCTTCTTCACCGCCACGTCGCGGCTGCGGCAGCTTTTACGGCGTTTTTATCCGCCATTGCTGGTCCTGGCCCAGGCGGATCCCGCCCGCCGGCCCGATGCCGCCGCCTGGGGGCGCTACTATGAAAGCGCCCCGGCCGTCTGCGCGGCCGATGACTGGCCATTCCTCAGTCCAGCCCTGACGCGAACGGAGGTTTCGGCTGATGCGTGAGCTTCTGCGTTCCATCCGCCGGCATGCGGCCCTCACGCCCCACCGACCTGCGGTCACCGACGGCACCTCATTCCTGGACTATGCCGACCTGGCAGCCCGCGTCGCGGGCACGGCCGGGGCGCTGACGACGGTGGAAAGGGGGCGCGCACGGCCGGTCATCGGCCTTGTCGGCGGCAACCGCGTGGAATGGACGGTGGCCCAACTGGCCATCTGGCACGCGGGTTATACCGCCGTTCCGTTACCCCCCTTCTTCTCGCCCGATCAATGGCGTCACATCGCCGTCGATGCCGGCATCACCCATGTCATTCACGGGCCCGACGTCGACCCCGACCTGATAGCGGACCTGGGTGTGCCCATCCTGCGGATACCGGACGTGACGGCGACGACGGCGGCCTTGGACCACGCGGGAACGGCGCGGCAGATCATTTACACATCGGGCAGCACGGGCACGCCCAAAGGCGTAATACTGGAGGGGCGCCAGCTTTCCTGGAGCACCATGGCGCTGACCGAAGCCATCGGCGCGCGGCCTGACGATCACTATCTCAGCCTTCTACCCATGGCCCTGCTGCTGGAAACCCTTTGCGCGGTGACCATGCCGCTTCGCGCCGGGGCGCGGGTGACGCTGATGCCCGAGCTGGCGTCGCGCATTGGCGGCCCACCACCGCCGGGGCTGGCCCGAGCCATCGCCGCCGCCGCCCCCACCTGCCTGATGCTGGTCCCCCAACTCCTGTCCGCCTGGGTGACGGAACTTGAGCAGCGGGGCGGCGTGGTCCCGCCCAGCCTGCGCCTCGTGGCCGTGGGCGGGGCCGCCGTTCCCACCGCCTTGGCGGAAAGGGCCTGGGCCCTCGGCATTCCCGTGCATGAAGGCTATGGCTTGTCCGAGTGTTGCTCGGTAGTGACCTTGAACCGACCAGGCGAGCGACGAGCGGGCACGGTGGGGCGGCCCCTGCCCGGCTTGCGCGTCACCCTTGACCAGGGGGAAATCGTCGTTGCCGGTCCTTCGATCATGTCGGGATACGTTGGCCGGCCATCCATTGATGCGCCCGCCCGGCCGGCAAACTGGTACACCGGTGACCTGGGATCCGTCGATAGCGACGGCCACCTGACCATCCACGGACGCCGGGACGCGCTGATCGTGACGCCCTGGGGACGCAACATCAGCCCCGAATGGGTGGAGGCGCATTTCCTGAATGATAGCCGTCTGTCGCACTGCCTGCTCAGCGATGGCGGCATGGACGGGCTGGCGATTCTGCTGGTTCCTTCCCCCGGGGCGGAAGCCTGGTTCCAGGCAGCCGACAGCGGAACCATCGGCGCCTTGGTCGCGGAGGCCGCCGCCAGCCTACCCCCCTATGCCAGGCCGCACCGCCACCATGTGGTCCTCCCGCGTGACCTGGCGGCGCGAGGCCTTTTCACCGTCAACGGCCGGCTGCGTCGGCGCGAGACCGCAGCCGCCTACCACTCCCGGCTTCATCCGCTGGCGCCACCGGCGGATGCAGTCCCTAATCGCCTGACGGAGACCGCCCGTGACTGACGCCATGCCGACACCCTATCAGCGCCTGCTGGCGGATACCGCCCATGCCCGTGGCGCCTTCCTGTCCATTCCCATACTGAGCATGGCAATGGATGGCGCCGTGCCACTGCCGCTCTACCGTGACTTCCTGGCGCAGGCCTATCATCACGTTCGCCATACCTGCCGGCTGCTGGCCCTTGCGGCCGCGCGAACCGAAGATGAGGATTACCGGGCCGCGCTGTTCGACTACATCAATGAGGAACAGGGGCATGAACAATGGATCCTCGACGATATCGATGCGGTGGGCGGTGACGCCGCGCAAGTGGCCGCGTCCATGCCGGGCCACGCCTGCCGGGCCATGCTGGCCTGTGTCTACGACACCATAGAACGTGTCAGTCCCTACGCCCTGATGGGCATGGTCCATGTCCTGGAAAGCATGTCGACGCTGCTGGCCTCCCGCGTCGCCGACGCCCTGCGGCGGGCCTATCGCCCTGATGGCGCGGACGGCTTCCGTTACCTGACCTCCCATGGGGCGTTGGATGAGGAACACGTCGCCTTCTTCCAGCAACTGGTCGACAGCCTGCGCGCCCCGGAAGCGCTGCCGGTCATCATCGACACCGCCATCATGGTCTACCGACTTTATGGCGACATCTTCCGCGACCTGAGCCGGGGCTTGGAAAGCGCGCAGGGGAGTGCGTGCCATGCCGCATGACGTGGGGCAACATGATTTGGGCGCCCACGGCATGGTCGCGCTGATCACCGGTGCCGGTTCAGGTATAGGCCAGGCGCTCGCCATCGAGGCATCGCAGCGGGGAATGGGCCTGGTTTTGGTCGGACGGCGACGCTCCCCGCTGGAGGCCACCAAAGCGATGTTGCGCCCCGGCGCTCCATGCCTTGTCCTGCCAGCCGACGTGACCCTGGCCCAGGACCGTCAAGCCTTGACGCGCGCTGTCCAAGATCATGCCGGCGGCCTGGACTTCCTGGTGAACAACGCCGGCCTGGTGTGGGCGGGGACCCTGTCAGCCATGGACGATCAGACGCTGGCGGCGGTGATGGCCACCAACTTGATGGCGCCCCTGGCCCTGACACGGGACTTCCTCCCCCTGCTGACCGCCGCCGCGGGTCGGGTGGTCAACATCGGCTCCCTGCTGGGGGACATCCCCTATCCGCTGTTTGCGGCCTACTGTGCCTCCAAGTATGGTTTGCGCGGCCTGTCCGACGCCCTGCGGCGGGAGTTGCGGGGCTGTGGCGTGGGTGTCACCTACGCCGCGCCGCGCGGTGCGCGCACACCGGCAACGGACGCTCTTGAACCACTCCTGGCGTTGCTGGACATGCCGACGGACCCGACCGCGGACATAGCGAAGCGGATATGGACCGCTGCCCAGGCCGGGGCCAACACCGCCTATCCCGCCGGCCCCGAACGTCTATTCGTCCTGATCCAGCGCCTTTTCCCCCGGTTGGTCGACGCGGCGGTAAGGCACCAGTTGCGGCGAGGTCCACTCGGCGCGCCGTTACCGCCGGAAGCGGTGCGACAGCCCAGCCCCGATGCCGCCGGCCCCCGTGTCGATTACCTGCCCCTGGTCTGAGGAGCCACCCATGGATCGTGCCCGCGTGCCCACGCTGCGCCAGTTGGCCTTCGTCACGATGATCGCCTTCCTTCCCCTCCCGACCGCCGGCTACGCGTCGCCCATGGATGACGTGCCCACCGGCCAGAACGTCGCGACCGACCCCGCGACATCCGCGATGCTGGCGGCCCTGGTCGCGGTGGAGCGGGAATGGTCCCATATTTCCTTCGAGTTGACGGATCGCGACACCCGCATCCAAGCCATGGCGGCGCTGGCTGAACAGGCGGGCCAGTTGGCATCGCGATATCCCGGCCATGCGGAGCCCCTGATCTGGCAAGCCCTGGCCCTCAGCAGCCAAGCGGGCCTGAAGGGGGGCATGGGCGCCCTGTCCCTGGCTCGCGAGGCCCGCGCGCTGCTGGAAATGGCCGGACGCCTGGACTACCACGCGGTGGGGGGCGCCGTGCCCACCAGCCTTGGCTCCCTCTACTACAAAGTGCCTGGCTTTCCCCTGAGCTTTGGCGATGACGACAAAGCCCGCCGCTATCTGGAGGAAGGGCTGGCCATCAATCCCGACGGGCTGGATGCCAACTATTTCTATGGCGACTTCCTTTTTCAGCGGGGGGATTACCGCAAAGCGGCGGAGGTGCTGGCGCATGGTCTGGCGGCACCTCCCATTCAGGACAGGCCGGTCTGGGACGCGGGGCGTCGTGCTGAAATCCGCGTCCTGCTGAGACACGCGCAGCAAAAATTGGCGGCCGGCTGATGGGAACCTTCAAGCGACTTGCGGTTCCGCCGGCCCGGCTCCAGGCGGTTTGGCATGGGGTGGGAAACCAACTGCGCCATCCCACCGGCGTTGCGGGATTTTTGCTCGGCCTGGTCATGAACCGCGTGAACGCCCTGCCCAACCGGGCAACGGTCGACGCCTTGGCGCCACGTCCTGGCGACACGGTCCTGGAACTTGGTTCCGGGCCCGGTCATGGGCTTGCCCTGGCCATGAAAGCGGTGGGATCGGCCGGTGTTGTCCATGGGATCGACCAGTCGGCCGTCATGCTGCGGCAGGCGGCCCGGCTTAACCGCCGGTCCCAGCAACGGGGGCGGCTCCATCTGCATCTTGGCCGCTTTGACACGCTGCCGTTGCCGACCGCCTCGGTGGACGGGATACTCGCGGTCAACGTCGCCTATTTTTGGCGGAATTCGGCCGGCGTCCTGCGCGAGGCGAGGCGCGTGCTGCGCCCCGGTGGACGGTTGGCGGTCTATGTGACCGATGCGGCCACCATGCGGCGCTGGCCGTTCGCCGGGACCGGCACCCACCGCCTGTTCACGCCCATCGACCTGACGTCCATGCTGCTGGCCGGGGGCTTTCCCGGCCACGCCCTGTCCATCCAATCCGTCTCGCTGGGGCATGGAATGATCGGCCTGATCGCCATCGCCGAGAATACCGCTCCTTGAAGCCTTGGGGCCGTTCCGCCGGGCTGGCGCCCGGCTATCACTGGTGGCTGGACCTGCCCCTCCCCAGGGCTCAATCGTCAATGCCGGGGGATCAGCTTTCCGCAGCTTCCTTCACAGCCGCCCGGCGGCGGGACCGCTCCCGGCGCTTGGTTTCCGCCGGAAGGGGGACATCGGCGGCATGCGGCGAAGCGGCGAGCTGCGCGTGCTCCTCCCGCAGGGAGGCGATGACCCCGGGCCAATCGCCCAAGGCGGGCTGGCGATGGATGCTGTGGTTGGGATACCAGGGGGACGTGGTGTCGCCGATGCCCCACCGCCAATCGACGGAATGGGCCAGCAGCAGCGACACCGGCTTGCCCATTGAGCCCGCCAAGTGGGCGACGCCCGTGTCCACCGCGACCACGTGGTCAAGATTGGCGATGATGGCGGCGGTGTCGATGAAGTCCTTCAACTGCGGGCTGAGGTCGCGCAGGCGGCCCTTGAACGCCAGGGCGTCGCCGGCGCGCGGGCCCACCTGCAGGGAAAACCACTCGGCGTCGGGAATGGCGTCGAGCACGGCGCCCAGATGCGCCAGGGGCAAGGACCGGCGCGCATCCTCCGAATGCTGCGGCCGTCCGGCCCAGACCACGCCGACACGGCGCTTGCCACTGGGCGGGGGCAGCAAGTCGCGACCGCGCGCCACCTGCTCCTCCGGCAGGACCAGCCAGCCGGGCATCAATGGCAGGTCCGGCACACGCAGCGACAGCATATGGGGCAGGCTCAGGAGCGGAATGTGGTAGTCGAACGCCTCTTCCACCCCGAACCGGTGTGGGTTATCGGGCCGTGACACGACACGGATGCCGAGCCGCGCCAGGGCGATGGCGAGGATGCCCACCAAGGGGGAGGACACCTCCAGCACCACCTCCGCCGGGGCATGGCGATCCATCAGGATGCGCGCGAGGGGGGCGAATTGCAGGATGTCGCCGAACCCTTGCTCCCCCCAGACATAGATGCGTTTGCCCGCCAGCTCTTCCCCGCGCCACTGCGACGCGGCCAGGATGCGCCGGGGCTCGGGGAACTGGTCCCACACCCAGCGCCACTCGTAATCCGCCCAGCCGGTGGCGAAGTCGCCACGGGCGAGGCAGGCCAAGGAGTGGTTCCAGCGGGCCAGCGCATTGCCGGGCGCCAGCTTCAGCGCCACATCCAGCGCCATCACCGTGGCGTCGATGAAGCCGGCGGTGCGCAGGGCCTTGTCCAGGGTCTGCAAGACTTCCTCCAGACGCTCCAGCCGGCCATCCGGCATCCCCTCCGGCAGGGTGGCCAGCGCGGCCGTCAGCTCCGGCAGGCGGTCACCAATCTCTTCGACCAAAAGCTTTCCAAGGTCCCGGGCCTCCGGCAAGACGCGGCCGAACAGGATGACACCCACGATCAAAGGGACGACAGCCTCGCGGGACTGCCCCATCCAGGCCAGCCCCGTACCCATGTTGACCCAGGCGGAATAGTTCAACGGGGAAAGCGCCAGGATACGGCGGTAAAGCGGAATGGCATCGGCATGCTGGCCCCGTGTTTGCAACATCACGGCCAGATTCACCATGATGCTCGCCGCGCGGGGCAGATCGCCCATGCGCTCGAACACCATGCCCAGGGAGCAGTAATACAGCGTCTCCGCCGGCTCTATCTTCAGGGCATGCTCGAACAGTCCGGCGGCCCGCAGGTTGTCGCCCTCATAGGCCGCCATTACGCCCAACTGATGCAGGCTGGGTGCGGTGAGTTCCGGGCGCTCCGTCAGTTGCAGGAACACCTGCCGGGCCTCCGCCGTCCGCCCGGACGATTGCAAATGCAGGCCCTGTGCGAACGCGGGAACGCGGCGCCCGATCTCCATCAACACATCGCCGCTGCGTTCCACCACGGGAATGGAAAAATCGCCGTTATTGCTTACGCTCATCCTGCTTCGTGCCTTGAATGGGGGCCGATGTCATTTGCAGTTGATTATAGACACCGCCCTCGGTGCCGGAGGAAGAAACCGCGAAGGTCTGCGCCACCGCCTGGCCGTCACCGCTGCTCCCGCCCCCCTCTCCGCCGCGGGACGAGGTGCTGGAGGAAACAGCGGTGCCAGACGACGAGGAGGAGCCGCTGTCACTGGATGACGTTCCGCTCGTCCCCGATCCGCTGGACGACGTTCCTGACGTGCTCTGCCCCGACGTGCTCTGCGTTGCGGTGGTGGTGCTAGTTGACGCGCCGGCGGTGGACGTGGTCGCCGCCGTGGTGGTCCCGACGTTGGTGCTGGTCAGCGACGTGGTGCTGCCCAGGCTTGAGGTGGTGGCCACAATCGGGGTAACCGCCGCAAGGCTGGCGGTCGGCACCACAGCGGCCACCACCTGACGCTGCAACGTGCTGGTGGTCAGCACGGCGGAAGCCGTGACGCTCAGCACCGCGCTCTGGTAGCGGATGTCATAGTTGCTGAGCCCTGTGCCGACCGCACCGCTGGGGGTCACGGTGTAATTACCGGGGGCCGCCGATGCCGTGGCACCCGGGCTGCTCAACGTTACCTGCGTCACGCTATCGCTGTTCAGCAGTCCGCTGATGCCATAGCCCGCCAAAATCAACTCCAGGCCCGCCGTCTTGGTCGCGTCATTAGCCGTGATGGTCAGCGCCGCCGGGTTCACCGTCAGCGTGCCGTCGGCATAGCTCACCGAGTAGTTGCTCAACCCCGTGCCCGTGGCGCCGCTGGCGGTGATGCTGTAGCTGCCCACCGAGGCGGCCGTGCCGGACCCGCTGCTGGCCAGGGTCACGGCCGCAATGCTATCGCCGTTCACCAGGCCGCTGCTGCTGTACCCCGTCAGGCTGGCGCTGGTGCCATAGGTCTTGGTTGCCCCGCTGGCCGTGATCGTCAGCGCCGCGGGGTTCACCGTCAGCGTACCAGCGGCATAGCTCACCGAGTAGTTGCTGAGACCCGTGCCCGTGGCACCGCTGGCGGTGATGCTGTAGCTGCCCACCGAAGCGGCCGTGCCGCTGCCGCTGCTGGCCAGGGTCACCGCGCTGATGCTATCGCCATTCACCAAGCCGCTGCTGCTATACCCCGTCAGGCTGGCGCTGGCGCCGTAGGTCTTGCTCGCACCCCTGGCCGTGATGGTCAGCGCCGCCGGGTTCACCGTCAGCGTGCCGGCGGCGTAGCTCACCGAGTAGTTGCTCAGACCCGTGCCCGTGGCGCCACTCGCCACAACGCTGTAGCTGCCCACCGACGCCGCCGTGCTGGAACCACTGGACGCAAGCGTCACCGCGCTGATGCTATCGCCGTTCACCAGGCCGCTGCTGCTGTACCCCGTCAGGCTGGCGCTGGTGCCATAGGTCTTGCTCGCACCGCTGGCCGTGATCGTCAGCGCCGCCGGGTTCACCGTCAGCGTGCCATCGGCGTAGCTCACCGAGTAGTTGCTGAGACCCGTGCCCGTGGCGCCCGAGGCCACAACGCTGTAGCTGCCCACCGAGGCGGCCGTGCCGCTGCCCGTGCTGGCCAGCGTCACCGCACTGATGCTGTCGCCATTGACCAGGCCGCTGCTGCTGTAGCCCGTCAGACTGGCGCTGGTCCCGTAGGTCTTGCTCGCCCCGCTGGCCGTGATGGTCAGCGCCGCAGGGTTCACCGTCAGCGTGCCATCGGCGTAGCTCACCGAGTAGTTGCTCAGCCCCGTGCCCGTGGCGCCGCTCGCGTTGATGCTATAGCTGCCCACCGAGGCGGCCGTGCCGCTGCCCGTGCTGGCGAGCGTCACCGCACTGATGCTGTCGCCATTGACCAGGCCGCTGCTGCTGTAGCCCGTCAGGCTGGCGCTGGTCCCGTAGGTCTTGGTGGCACCGCTGGCCGTGATCGTCAGCGCTGCCGGGGTCACCGTCAGCGTGCCGTCGGCGTAGCTCACCGAGTAGTTGCTGAGCCCCGTGCCCGTGGCCCCGCTGGCCACAACGCTGTAGCTGCCCACCGACGCCGCCGTGCCGCTGCCAGTACTGGTCAGCGTCACGGCGCTGATGCTGTCACCATTCACCAGCCCGCTGCTGCTGTAGCCTGTCAGGCTGGCGCTGGTGCCATAGGTCTTGGTCGCCCCGCTGGCCGTGATCGTCAGCGCGGCAGGGTTCACCGTCAGCGTGCCGTCGGCGTAGCTCACCGAGTAGTTGCTGAGACCCGTGCCTGTGGCGCCCGAGGCCACAACGCTGTAGCTGCCCACCGACGCCGCCGTGCCAGAACCACTGGACGCCAAGGTCACGGCGCTGATGCTGTCACCATTCACCAGCCCGCTGCTGCTGTAGCCTGTCAGGCTGGCGCTGGCGCCATAGGTCTTGGTGGCACCGCTGGCCGTGATCGTCAGCGCCGCCGGGTTCACCGTCAGCGTGCCGGCGGTGTAGCTCACCGAGTAATTGCTCAGCCCCGTGCCCGTGGCGCCGGAAGCCACAACGCTGTAGCTGCCCACCGACGCCGCCGTGCCAGAACCACTGGACGCAAGCGTCACGGCGCTGATGCTGTCGCCGTTCACCAGCCCGCTGCTGCTGTAGCCCGTCAGGCTGGCGCTGGTCCCGTAGGTCTTGCTCGCCCCGCTGGCCGTGATCGTCAGCGCCGCCGGGGTCACCGTCAGCGTACCAGCGGCATAGCTCACCGAGTAGTTGCTCAGACCCGTGCCCGACGCCCCGCTGGCCACAACGCTGTAGCTGCCCACCGACGCGGCCGTGCCGCTGCCGCTGGCTGGCCAGCGTCACGGCGCTGATGCTGTCGCCGTTCACCAGCCCGCTGCTGCTGTACCCCGTCAGGCTGGCGCTGGTGCCGTAGGTCTTGGTCGCCCCGCTGGCCGTGATCGTCAGCGCCGCGGGGTTCACCGTCAGCGTGCCGTCGGCGTAGCTCACCGAGTAGTTGCTGAGACCCGTGCCCGTGGCACCGCTCACCACAACACTGTAGCTGCCCACCGACGCCGCGGTGCCGCTGCCCGTGCTGGCCAGCGTCACCGCGCTGATGCTATCGCCGTTCACCAGGCCGCTGCTGCTGTAACCCGTCAGGCTGGCGCTGGTGCCATAGGTCTTGCTCGCACCGCTGGCCGTGATCGTCAGCGCCGCCGGGTTCACCGTCAGCGTACCAGCGGCATAGCTCACCGAGTAGTTGCTGAGACCCGTGCCCGTGGCACCGCTCGCCACAATGCTGTAGCTACCCACCGACGCCGCCGTGCCGCTGCCGGTGCTGGCCAGGGTGACAGCGCTGATGCTGTCGCCGTTCACCAGGCCGCTGCTGTTGTACCCCGTCAGGCTGGCGCTGGCGCCGTAGGTCTTGGTGGCGCCGCTGGCCGTGATCGTCAGCGCCGCCGGGGTCACCGTCAGCGTGCCGTCGGCGTAGCTCACCGAGTAATTGCTCAGCCCCGTGCCCGTGGCCCCGCTGGCCACAACGCTGTAGCTGCCCACCGACGCCGCCGTGCCAGAACCACTGGACGCAAGCGTCACCGCGCTGATGCTATCGCCGTTCACCAGGCCGCTGCTGCTGTACCCCGTCAGGCTGGCGCTGGTGCCATAGGTCTTGGTCGCACCGCTGGCCGTGATCGTCAGCGCCGCCGGGGTCACCGTCAGCGTGCCGGCGGCGTAGCTCACCGAGTAGTTGCTCAGACCCGTGCCCGTGGCGCCCGCTGGCGGTGACGCCGTAGCTGCCCACCGACGCCGCCGTGCCGCTGCCGGTGGCTGGCCAGCGTCACGGCCGCTGATGCTGTCGCCGTTCACCAGGCCGCTGCTGCTGTACCCCGTCAGGCTGGCGCTGGCGCCATAGGTCTTGGTCGCCCCGCTGGCCGTGATCGTCAGTGCCGCCGGGGTCACCGTCAGCGTGCCGTCGGCGTAGCTCACCGAGTAGTTGCTGAGACCCGTGCCCGTGGCGCCGCTGGCGGTGACGCCGTAGCTGCCCACCGACGCCGCGGTGCCAGAACCACTGGACGCGAGCGTCACCGCGCTGATGCTGTCGCCGTTCACCAGGCCGCTGCTGCTGTACCCCGTCAGGCTGGCGCTGGTCCCGTAGGTCTTGGTTGCCCCGCTGGCCGTGATCGTCAGTGCCGCCGGGTTCACCGTCAGCGTGCCGTCGGCATAGCTCACCGAGTAGTTGCTGAGCCCCGTGCCCGTGGCCCCGCTGGCCACAACGCTGTAGCTGCCCACCGACGCCGCCGTGCCAGCTGCCGCTGGATGCCAGGGTCACGCCGCTGATGCTGTCGCCATTCACCAGACCGCTGCTGCTGTAGCCCGTCAGGCTGGCGCTGGTCGCCGTAGGTCTTGGTCGCCCCGCTGGCCGTGATCGTCAGCGCCGCTGGGGTCACCGTCAGCGTGCCGTCGGCGTAGCTCACCGAGTAGTTGCTCAGACCCGTGCCCGTCGCGCCGCTGGCGGTGATGCTGTAGCTGCCCACCGACGCCGCGGTGCCAGAACCACTGGACGCGAGCGTCACCGCGCTGATGCTATCGCCATTCACCAGGCCGCTGCTGCTGTACCCCGTCAGGCTGGCGCTGGCGCCGTAAGTCTTGGTCGCGCCACTGGCCGTGATGGTCAACGCCGCAGGGTTCACCGTCAGCGTGCCGTCGGCGTAGCTCACCGAGTAGTTGCTGAGACCCGTGCCCGTGGCCCCGCTGGCCACAACGCCGTAGCTGCCCACCGACGCCGCCGTGCCGCTGCCGCTGCTGGCCAGGGTCACGGCGCTGATGGTATCGCCGTTCACCAGGCCACTGCTGCTGTACCCCGTCAGGCTGGCGCTGGCGCCGTAAGTCTTGGTCGCGCCACTGGCCGTGATGGTCAGTGCCGCCGGGTTCACCGTCAGCGTGCCGTCGGTGTAGCTCACCGAGTAATTGCTCAGCCCCGTCCCCGTGGCGCCCGAGGCCACAACGCTGTAGCTGCCCACCGACGCCGCCGTGCCAGAACCACTGGACGCAAGCGTCACGGCGCTGATGCTGTCGCCGTTCACCAGCCCGCTGCTGCTGTAGCCCGTCAGGCTGGCGCTGGCGCCGTAGGTCTTGCTCGCCCCACTGGCCGTGATCGTCAGCGCCGCCGGGGTCACCGTCAGCGTACCAGCGGCATAGCTCACCGAGTAGTTGCTCAGACCCGTGCCCGACGCCCCGCTGGCCACAACGCTGTAGCTGCCCACCGACGCGGCCGTGCCGCTGCCGCTGCTGGCCAGCGTCACGGCCGCAATGCTGTCGCCGTTCACCAGCCCGCTGCTGCTGTAGCCCGTCAGGCTGGCGCTGGTGCCATAGGCCTTGGTTACACCGCTGGCCGTGATCGTCAGCGCCGCGGGGTTCACCGTCAGCGTGCCGTCGGCGTAGCTCACCGAATAATTGCTGAGCCCCGTGCCCGTGGCGCCGCTGGCGGTGACGCTGTAGCTGCCCACCGACGCCGCCGTGCCAGAACCACTGGACGCAAGCGTCACGCCGCTGATGCTATCGCCGTTCACCAGGCCGCTGCTGCTGTACCCCGTCAAGCTGGCGCTGGTGCCGTAGGTCTTGGTGGCGCCGCTGGCCGTGATCGTCAGCGCGGCAGGGTTCACCGTCAGCGTGCCGGCGGCATAGCTCACCGAGTAATTGCTCAGCCCCGTGCCCGTGGCGCCGCTGGCGGTGATGCCGTAGCTGCCCACCGACGCCGCCGTGCCAGAACCACTGGACGCAAGCGTCACGGCGCTGATGCTGTCGCCGTTCACCAGCCCGCTGCTGCTGTAGCCCGTCAGGCTGGCGCTGGCGCCATAGGTCTTGGTCGCACCGCTGGCCGTGATCGTCAGCGCCGCCGGGTTCACCGTCAGCGTGCCGTCGGCATAGCTCACCGAGTAGTTGCTGAGCCCCGTGCCCGTGGCGCCCGAGGCCACAACGCTGTAGCTGCCCACCGACGCCGCCGTGCCGCTGCCGCTGCTGGCCAGCGTTACGGCGCTGATGCTGTCGCCGTTCACCAGCCCGCTGCTGCTGTAGCCCGTCAGGCTGGCGCTGGTCCCGTAGGTCTTGGTCGCACCGCTGGCCGTGATGGTCAGTGCCGCCGGGGTCACCGTCAGCGTGCCGGAGGATGAGAACTGGTAGACACCGCCGGAATAGCTGGCGCCACCCAGGCCAAGCAGGCTGTAGGAGCCAACGGCGGAGCGAGCCTCGCTCGTGGTCCAGACCATGCCGGAGGTGGATAGGCCGCTGCCCACGCTGCGGCCCAACTGATCATAGGCGCTGGTGGTGGTCGCCGTGACGGTGGTGGCGCCATAGACGCCACTGCCCGAACCGGTGATCACGATATAGGGCAGCGACTTCAGCAGCGGATAGGGTGAGCCGTTGAACCAATCCGTCGTGCTGAACACGGACTGCGCTATGGGCCCGCTGGTCAGCCAGGCGGTGGTGGCCAAGCCGGTGGCGTCGGCGGCCGTGCCCGTGCCGCCACCGATGCCCACCGTCATGCCCGACGTGGTCGTGTCCCAATAGCTGGTGGTCACGGCGTTCTGATTGTCGCCCAGGAAGGCCCCGACGGAAACCGCGGACGGGCCCGCCGTGACACTGCCGGTGGAATAGCTGTTGGCGATCAACCCCTGGTTGACGCCCGCCAACCCACCAATGGCCGTGCCGCCGGCGGTGCCGCTGGCCACGGAAACGTTGACCATGGCGTAGCTGTTGCTGACGGTGCCCGCGACCTGGCCCACCAAGCCGCCGATGTTCAGCACACCGCTGCCGGCGGAGATGGTGCCGGTGGCGAAGCTGCCGGACAGAAAGCCGGAATCGATGCCGACCAGGCCGCCCACCTGTTGCGCGGCGAATCCCACCTGAAGGGTGACGGCGGCACCGCTGTTCACCACGGTGCCGCTCATGAATCCGAACAGGCCGCCCATGTAGGAGACCGCCCCGGAGGCGATGAGGGTGCCACTGGCGTAAACGTTGCTGACGGTCGCGACGCTTTCGCCCGCGACGATGCCGACGTCGTTGGGGGCGTCGACGTTGATGCGGGCGCCTAGTACGCTCAAATTGCGGATGGTGCCGTTGTTGTAGCTGATCAGGCCGACATTGTTGGAAACGGTGTTGTTGATGGTGAGGCCGACGATGCTGTGGCCAAAGCCATCGAACGTGCCGTTGAACAAGGCCGGGCTGTTGTTCGAGTTGGCGGTATTGAGGCCCAGGGGCACGAAGCCGGCGGAACTCCACAGACCACCGGCCTGCGCCAGCTCGCTCATCGTGACGTTGGCGCCCAGGACATAGTTGGCCGTCATGGCCAGGTTGACCAGCTGCAACTCGTGGGCGTTACCGATGACCGTGCCATATTCCATGCGCAGCAGCGGGCGGGTGTAGCCGCTGATCATGTACCAGGTGTTGGTGAGGTCGAAGCTGGTGTAAGTGGCGGAGGCATAGGCCGCCGTGCCGCTGACGTTTGTGGCGCTGAACGTCCCCGTCCCGCCGCCATACCCCACCGTCTGGCCGCTGCTGCCACCATCCCAATAGGCGCCCGCGATTACACCGTCATTGCCGCCGGCGAAGGCCCCGATGGACCCCACGCCGGCACCCGCCGTCACCACGCCGCTGGCATAGGCCACGGTGACCCGGCCGGCATTGTAGCCCACCAGCCCGCCCACGTCGGCCGCGTTGGCGCCGGCGGTGACGTCGGCCGTGGCATAGGCCACGCTGATGGTGCCGGTGTTCCCGCCGACCAGCCCGCCCACGTACTGGGCACCGCTGCCGGCCGTGACGGTGCCGGTGGCATAGGCGCTGAGGATGGTGCCGGCGTTGCTGCCGGCCAGTAGCGCGACGTTGCCGCCGCCGCCCACCACCGTGCCGTTGTAGACACCCACGCTTTGCACGACGCCGCCAGTGCCGATGGCGCTGAACAGCGCCATGTTGCTGGCCGCAGCGTTGGCCATGACCAGGTTGTTGACGGCATGGCCCTGGCCGTTCAGCGTGCCCGTGAAGCTGCCTGGGCTGGCATTGTTGCCGGCGGTGCTGAAGCCGATGGGCAGGAAGCCGGTGGCCGTCGCCCACAAGCCGGCCGTGCTAGTGGCTTCACTGACGTCAATATCGCGCCCCAGCGTGTAGGTCGCCGTCAGGTTCAGGTTCACCAGTTCCAACTGATGGGCATTCACGACGGTGGTGTTGTACTCCGCCCGCAGGAAGGGCCGGGTGTAGCCATCGACCATGTACCAGACGCTGGTGAAGTCGAAGGCCGCGTAGGTGGCGCTGAGATAGACCGAGGAGCCGCTGATGCCCGTGACCGAGGCGCTGCCGGTATTGGCGCCATAGCCCACGGTCAGGCCGGTGGTCCCCGTGTCCCAATAGCCCGACACCGCGCCGTCGTTCTGCCCCACCAGGCCGCCCATCACGGTGGCGCCCTGGCCCGCGAGGACGCTTCCGGTGGCATAGGCCGCGGTGATGGTCCCGGTGTTGGCGCCCGCCAGGCCGCCCACGGCGGTGCCGGCGCTGCCGGCCAGGATGCCGCCAATGGCGTAGGCGCCGGTCACTTGGCCGGCGTTGGCGCCGACCAGGCCGCCGACATCCACCGCGCCGGCGCCGGCGATGATCGAGGCGGCGCCATAGCCGCCGTTGACGACGCCCGCTGAAGTGACGGTCCCGGCAAGACCGCCTACATATTGCGCGGCACTGCCCACCGTGACCGTGCCGCCGCCATAACTGGCCGTGACCAACCCCGCCTCATACCCGACCAGGCCACCGACGGCCTGCGCCCCGCTGCCCACCTGGACGATGCCGATACCGTCGCTGGCGCTGATGGTGCCGGCGTCATAGCCCACGGCGCCGCCGACGGACTGCGCGCCATCACCGACAATGACAGCGCTGATGGCGTGGCTGTTGGCGACGGTGGCGCTGTTGTAGCCAACGATGCCGCCCACGCTCTGGGCCGCCACGGCCGATACGGTGCCGCCCGTGTACGCCGCCGTGATGAGGCCGGCATTCACGCCGGCGACCCCGCCGAGGCGCTGGGCGCCCGACGCCGCCAGAATCGTGCCGTTGGTCTGAACGCCGCTGATGGTGCCGCTGTTCTGCCCGGCGACCAGGCCGACGCCGCTGACGGCGCCGACGCTGATCCTGGCGTTCGTCAGCGTCAAGTTGGCGACCGTGCCGCCGGCGCCGATGTCGCTGAACAGGCCGATGTTATCGCTGGCGGCACTGACGATGGTCATGCCGCTGATGCTGTAGCTCCGCCCGTTCAACGTGCCGGTGAAGGCGGTGGGGCTGGCGTTGCCGCCGGCGGAGGTGATGCCGATGGGGGCGAAGCCGGTGGCCGTGTTCCACAAGCCCGAGGTCAGCGCCAACTCCGCCATCGTGATGTTGGCGCCCAGGACGTAGCTTCCGCCCGGGTTGGCGCCCATCAGTTCAAGCTGGTGGGCGTTGATGATGGTGGTCCGGGCTTCCGCCTTCAGGAAGGGCCGGGTATAGCCGTCCACCATGTACCAGGTGGACGTGAAGTCGAAGCCGCTGTACGTGGCGGAGGCATAGGCGGCGGTGCCACTGACGCCGGTGGCGGAAAAGGAGCCGGCCGAACTGGTCCCATAGGCGTTCGTCTGGTTGGTGGCGACCGTGTCCCAGAAGCTGGTCATCACCGTGCCGGAGGTCATCTTGCCGACTAGGCCGCCCACGCTCACGCCCGCTGCCGCTGACACCGACCCGCTGGCCCAGCTCTGGGCGATCGTGGGGATGACGGTGCCGCTGACGGCGTTCTCGCCCGCCAGGCCACCAACGCCGTTGGACAGGGTGCCGGCCCTGACGGCCCCCGTCGCGTAGGCGCCCCTGATCAGGCTGCCAAAGTTGCGCCCGGCGAGACCGCCGATATCGTTGCCCGCCGTGCCGGCGATGACCGTGCCGGTGGCATAGCTGCCCAGCACCGATGAGGATGTGAGGTTGAATGCCTCCGACGCCCCGACCAAGCCGCCGACGTAGAAGGCGGTCCGGCCAACCGACACCGTGCCGGTGGCATAGCTGCCGCTGATGATGCCATTCTGCTCGTGCCCGAGCAGCCCGCCGATATACTGCGCCGTGGTCGTGCTGACGCCCGTGGCCGCCCCGACCGACAGGTTGCCCGTGGCGTAGCTGTCGGCGATGAGCGCGGACGCCGAACCGGCCGTGGTTTGGGAGTTCACCCCGACCAGGCCGCCGAAATACATGTTGCCGGTGCCGGTGGCGGTGATCGTTCCGGTGGCGTAACTACCGCTGATGGTCCCTGAATTGGAACCGACCAGGCCACCGATGCGCGCCGCGGCACTCGACAGCAGCAGATTGCCGGTGGCGTAGCTGCCCAGGATTGAGCCAAAGGTGTTGACGCCGACCAGGCCGCCGACATATTGCGCGCCGCTGCTGCCGGTGCTGACGCCGCCGGTGGCATAGGAATTGACCAGCGTCATGGTATTGGCGTCGCCCACCAACCCGCCGATGCGCTGGTTGAAGGAGGAGAGGCTGAAGCCACCGGTGGCATAGCTGCCGCTGATATAGGGCTGGGCCGAGACCTGCCCCGCCAGGCCGCCGACCGCCGTCACCGAGAGGCCATTTAGGAAGCTGACACCGGTATAGCTGTTCAGGATGGTGCCGCCCGCCATATAGCCGACCAGCCCCCCCACGCCCGTGGTCTTGGAGACCAAGACCGAGCCGGTGGCATAGCTGTTGGTGACGGTGCCGGAAAACTTGCCGGCCAGCATGCCCCAGCCGGTGACCTGGGTCCCCGCGGAGGCGTTGATCATCGTGCCGTTCACCAGCCCCAGGTTGGCGACCGAGCCGGTGGGGCCGATGCTGGAGAACAAGCCGACGCCGTGGGATGTGGTCGCCCTCAGGGTCAGGTTGCTGATGGTGTAGCCCTGGCCGTCCAGCGAACCGGTGAAGACGGTGGGGAAGCGTTGCCCCCCACCGTCGTGAACCCGATGGGGGTGAAGCCGCTGGTGGACCAAAGGCCGCCCTGCACCGTGGTGCCGCTCATGTCCAGGTTTTTACCCAGGACATAGGATGCCGTCGGGTCCATGCCCATCAGCTGCAGCTGATGGCTGTTGGTGATGGTGGTGGCGTATTCGCTGCGCAGGAACGGCCGGGTGCGGCCGTCGACCTCATACCAATCGTTGGTGAAATCAAAGCCGACATAGGTGGCAGTGGTCAGCGTGTTCGCGGCGATGGCCGTAGCGGACACCGTGCCGGTATTGCTGCCATAGGCGACGGACAGGCCGCTGGTCGCCGTGTCCCAGAAGCCGACTGTCACCATGCCGGCATTGGAACCGACGAAGCCGCCGATATTGGTGGTGCCGGCGCCAGCGGTGATGGACCCCGTGGCGTAGGCAGCGCTGATGGTGCCGGCGTTATAGCCGGCCAGGCCTCCCACGCTGTCGGACGCGGTGCCAACCGAAATGGGGCCGATGGCATAGACGGCGCTGACCGTGTTGGCGGTGTCGCCGTATCCCAGCAGCCCGCCGACGTACTGCACCCCGCCGCCGGCGGAGATGGTCTCACTGGCATAGCTTTGGGTAATGACGGCATCGCCATAGCCGACCAGGCCGCCGACGCGGTTGCCGCCGTCGCCAACGGTCAGGCTGCTGTCGGCGTAGCTGGCGGATACCGTTCCACCCCCAACCCAGCCGGCCAAACCGCCGACCGCCGTGGCGGCCGAACCGGCCGTGACGGCCCCGGTGACAGAGCTGTTGGCGATGAGGCCTGCCGTCTGGGCGCCCACCAGCCCGCCCACGTTGGACACGCCGCTGCCGACGGAAACGGCCACGGCGGCGGAGGAAGCCGTGACCGTGCCGCTGTTGCTACCGATCAGGCCGCCCACGGCGCTGGCGCCATCACCGGCGGTGACGGTGCCGGAGGCGGTGACGTTGCGCACCGTGCCCTGGTTCTGGCCGGCCAGAAGGCCGAGGTTGCCGCCCGTGCCGCCAAACAGCTTGCCGCCGGACAGCGTCAGGTTCTGCACCAGGCCGCCGCCGCCGATGACGCTGAGCAGGCCCAGATTGCCCGCGCCGCCCCCGGCGGCATTGACGGTCAGGCCGGTGATGGTGTGTCCCAGCCCCTCCAGCGTGCCGGTGAAGGCGGTGGGCGACGCGTTGTTGCCCGTGGCGCTGTAGCCGATGGGCGTCCACGCGCCGGTCAGCGCCAGGTCGCTGGTCAGCGCGTAGTTGCCGCTGCCACTGATGGCGGCCAGGGCCGCCGCCGACGTGACCAGGGTATAGGCCGTGCTGTTGACGGTCAGGCCGGTGGTCAGCGACACCGGGGCGGTGACCCGGAACACCCCGCCGCTGCCGCCGTCATTGGTCAGGACCACCAGGCTGGTGCCGGACAGTGCGGCGTTGATGGACACGCCGTGATAGGCGTCCAACGTCAGGCTGTTGGCCGAGGTCCAGGTGATGCCGGCATTGACCGCGATATCGCCCAGGCCGCTGGCCTTGGTGACCCCGCCGGCGGTGACGCCGGTGTACCCCACGCTGGTGTTTGTGGTCTGCAACGTGACGCTGCCGCTGGCCAGCGCCGTCTGGATGGCGGCGGCATAGGCGGCGTTCACCGTCAGGTCGACGGGGTCCAGCAGCCAGGTGCCGCCCTTGCCATGGGCGGCGCCCACATCCACCGTCGCTCCGTCGAAGGCCAACGTGTGGCCGGAGGTCTCAATGGCGCCGCCGTCACCCCACAGGGTCCCGCCTCGGGCCAGCACCAAGCCGTGCACGGCGGTGTGCTGGCTGTTGACCGTGACCGACCCGCCCTTGCCCGTCTCCGTGGCGGAGGCGTCGATGCGGCTGGCGGCATCCATGGTGACGGAGGCCGTCTCCGCCGTTCCCACCGTGACCGTGCCGCCACCGGTGGCGCCCTTGGCGCTCAACGTGGCGCCCTGCAGTGTGATGGGGCCGTTGGCGTCCAAAACCAGCTTGCCGCCCTCCCGGGTGAGGGAGTCGGCCTCGATGACGCCGGTGGCCTTGATGACGCCGCCGGCCACGATGTTCAGGGCTTGGGCCGTGAGGTAGACGGTGCCGCCGGGCGCGCGGATGATGCCACCCGCCTCGATCTGCGCCTCGACCGTGGCGGGATCCACCTTGAGGGGGGCGCCGCCGTCCGGCGTCAGCGTCACGGTCTCACCCGCCGCCAGGACCACGGACCCCAGCTGCGCCTGGATCAGGCCCTGATTGCGGATCTGCGCCGCCAACAGGACAACCGAGCCGTTATGGGCAGTGATAGTGCCCCCGTTGACCACGGTCCCGGTGGCGGAGCCCCGGTTGAAGACAAGCCGACCCTTCTGGAAATCCTCGTCCGCGATGTCCATGGTCGACGCGACCAGGCCGCCCACATCCACCGTGGCGCCGCCGCCGAACACCACGCCGCCGGGATTGACCAGGATGACCGTGCCGGGCGCCTTGATCGCGCCCTCGATCAGGGAGGGATCGCCACCGCGTACGCGGTTCAGCGTCATGGCCGAACTGTTGGGCTGCTGGAAATTGACGGTGGCGCCGGCACCAACGTTGAATTGCTGCCAACTGATGATGGCCTTGTCGGACGTCTGCGTGACCGTCATGACCGGACCGTTGGCGCCGATGCTGGCGGCGCCCGACTGGACCTGCCCCCCGTGGGCAGCGCGCCCGGCGCGGGCGTGGCGGCCACGGCCGGCAAGGTCAGCGCCTGCATCACCGACAGAACGGCGGTGCAGCCCAGCAGTCGGGCCCGGAGGAAGGAACGGTGGGGGAGAGGTGCGCGGCTGGTCATGATGCCCCCTAAACCGACAAGACCATCTGCATCCAGGCCCGCAATTCGCGCCGCCGGCCGTCCAAATCCAGGCCATCGGCGTTGCGGCCCGCGTCGGACCCGATACGACGGGCGACGGTGGCCTTCATTTGCACGTTGCTGGCCGGCGTCCATTGCACACTGGCGCCCACGCCTTGAAGGACATAATGATTGTGGGGTGAACCCACGCCCTCCCAGCCGCCCCAAGTGGTCTTGTGCTGTTCGACCCAGCCGCCGTCCCAAAAGGCGGAAAAGCGGACGCTGTCGGACACCATCTGCCCGATCTCGATATTCAGCATGGCGCCCTGGTCGCCGCCGCCTTGGTTCAGGGGATAGGCCCGCACGCCGCTGGGGCCACCGAGCGAGAATTGTTCCGAGCTGTTCAGGTTCTTTGACGCGATCTGCGCCGCCAGGGTGACCAGCGCGTCACCGCCCCGCCACAGCACCTGCGCTCGGCTGATCGAGGCGGTGGCCTTGACGAAGTGCCCGGCGGTGCGGGCGGTGGCCTGGTCGATGGCCTGGTTCGCCGCATTGTGCGACAGGTCGACGTTGCCGGCCTTGACCTGGGCATCCAGGGTGAAGGCCCCGCCGCCCTGCCAGTCGTCCCGCATCAGGCGGTGTGCCGCCAGGATCACGGCTCCCAACCGATTGGACGCCGTCACCACGTCCACCAGCTTGTCATTGGTCCATTTGTGTTCCAGGCCAAAGGCCAGGTTCACAGGCGCCGCGGAACTGCGGAGCGCCAGCCAGCGCAGGGTCAGGGCCGCCGTCTGCGCGTCACCCGAAGGCGCGCTGGCGTTGATGTCGGCGGGCACCTCGTATTGCAGGACGGCGCCGCTGGCCTCCAGCCACAGTCCCTCATGCCAGACGGGGCCCCCCACCATCACCTGGCCGTATTTGGACGACTGGCTGACCTGACCGGTGAAGGCGACCTGATCACCAACCCCCACCGCGTCCGTCATGGTGGCGAGGATCAGACCACGCACACCGCCGATTTCGCGCGGCGCGTTGTTGTCGATCACGGTCGTGCCGGTCACCAGCGGCGGTTCACGCATTTTGAGGAGGACGTCGGTCGTCCCCTCTTCCGCGCCGGCGTCGAGCACGCCGAGCGCCTGCATGCCCGGGATCAGGCCCAGGTTGGAGACGCCGGTGGCCACGGCGCTGGGACGCAGCGGATCACCCGGGGCGTTCTGGGCATAGATGAAGTCCTGGGCTTGGTCGGCGTCCAGGCGGACGTTGCTGGAGGGGTCGATGAGCACGCGGCCCATGCGGGCTTCCATAACCTGGATGGTGACCACACCGCCTTCCAAATCCTGGCGCGGCAGGATGGCACGGGCCAAAAGGTCATGCTGGGCGTAATAACGGCTGATGCGGGCGGCCGCCTCGCGCAAATCGCCCAGGGTGCAGTCGCGCCCCACGTAGGACGTAAGCTGCGCCCGCAGTTCCGACTCTGGAATCAGGGTGGCGATGATGCGAAAGCCGGTGACGTGCACTGTCTCACCCGCCTTCAGGAACTCCCCTTCGGGGGGCGGCGGCGCCAGCTCCGGCAAGGTGGGGGCACGAGGGGCCTCACGGGGGATGTTCCGCTCCACATCCCGCAGAATCTGGCCGGTATCCTGGGCGTCAGCCCGCTTGGCGACCATCGGTGGAACCACCACCATCGCGGCGACGAGGGCCTTTAACGTCCGCAAGTTGACACCAAGCTACAATGGCGACGATCGGCCAGAAGCATAGTCAGTAGGTTCTTAACCAAAGGTTTAAACGTATACGGCGTGGAGCCACTATTATATTCTTACCACTATATGGCGCATGGCGGTGACGCAAGCAGGCGTCGCGCCCCTATCCATAGGGTTAGGTCAGTGACCATGGGCGGATATTGACCATGGGGAAATCATGGAACCGATCTGGAAAATCGTAGCTGAGTCTCACTATTCTTGACTTGACGGATAAATACACATCTTGG